>NZ_JCAKRW010000001.1:0-678986 GCF_059515185.1 Chryseobacterium sp. CS2K3
TTTGATAAAAAATTTAAAGTTTTTTTCGCTTATCTCTTTTTGAAGTAATAATGTCTCTGCTTATCTAAAAGCTCTTCTGCGCTACTGATCTACTCTCGTTTTCAGTGGGGCAAAGATAACAACTTTTAACAAAGCAAAACAAACTTATTTAACATAAATTTCATCTTGAATTCATATTCAGCCTTAAACAACTGGTTTGTAGTGGGAAAAATTTTAAACATTTGTTTGAGGGATGGGAGCTGGAGAGCGTGGAAGAGTTTTATAGGGAAAATAGATATGATAGAGCAATGTTGGGATCTTGTTGCTTAGTTGCTGGTTCTTGGTTGCGGGGTATTAAGTTGCAGGTTGCTCGTTCTTAAGTCTTATTCTCAAAAAACGTCAATAGTAAGGTTAGGCTAAAGCCGGGGGAAGGGAGAATATTTGTTTGAGCGGGCTAAAGCCCACTCCTATTAATATGTTTGTGAATGGTAGATAGAATATGGAAATTTAGAAAGTAGAAGAACTTGGATTATATTATAAACTTGGATTATATTATAAAATAGAATAGCTATCCTTTTATATGTAGCTATCCTTATATAATATATAAAGATAACAAGTGGAAAGCTTTGTTGAGATCCCTACGGGATGACAAAGATTGTATAATGAAGACAAGTTCAAAAAGTGGCGCACACTATTACCTATTACCTATTACCTATTACCTATTACCTATTACCTATTACCTATAGTAACCTCTTCCCTAGCCCCGATAGAAACGGTTACCCCACAGCAGGAGATGGGAAGTTCGAGGGGTGAGCGTTGGAAGGTAAAGGTGCGAGGAGTATGAGTGGATAGCGGGATTAGCTTCTAGATACTTTTAAGAGAATAAAGGAAATTAAAGGGGCAAAAAATAATGACTTGGGGGTAAAATGTAAATATAGGGAACTGAAAAAGTGAAAATTGTGATTCCTCCATATTATAAATAAAGTATTTTTGAATTTGGATAAAAAAATCCGTAAGGTCCTGAAATATGGAAACCTTACGGAATATTTGTAAAACTGATGTTTATATTTTAGCTCAGAACGTATGATGTTCCATCTCGTCCATCCTTTAATTCTATGCCTTCTGCTAACAGTTTATCTCTGATTTGATCTGAAAGGTCAAAGTTTTTAGATTTTCTTGCCTGATTTCTAAGCTCAATTAAAACTTTTAAGGTCTGATCAAGCTTTTCATTATTATTTTCCTCTACTGTTTGTAATCCTAAGACGTCAAATATGAAAGCATTCAATGTAGATTTTAAATCTTCAAGATCCTGTGTTGAGATCGTTTCTTTACCATCATTTAAAGCGAAAATATATTTTACAGCTTCAAATAAATGAGCGATCAAAATTGGGGAGTTGAAATCATCCGTTAAGGCATCATAAGATTTAGTCTTCCATTCTTCAAGATTGAAACCTGACTGTTTTTCATCGTTAGGAGTAATAGAATTAAGCACTTTTACGGCTTCCATTAATCTGATAAACCCTTTTTCACTTGCAATCATTGCGTCATTAGAAATATCTAATACACTTCTGTAGTGTGCCTGCAAGAAACAGAAACGTACAATTGATGGGTGGAATGGCTTTTCAAAGAAATCATTCTCTCCTGTTACCAATTGCATTGGAAGAATATAGTTCCCTGTAGATTTACTCATACGTTGAGAATTCATCGTCAGCATATTAGCATGCATCCAGTAATGTACCGGAGCTGCTCCATTGCACGCTTTTCCTTGAGCAATTTCACATTCGTGATGTGGGAATTTCAAGTCCATTCCTCCGCCGTGAATGTCAAAAGTTTCACCTAAATATTTAGTACTCATAGCAGTACATTCAAGGTGCCATCCTGGGAAACCTTCTCCCCAAGGCGAATTCCATCTCATGATGTGCGCTGGAGATGCTTTTTTCCAAAGAGCAAAATCCTGTGGATTCTTCTTTTCTCCTTGTCCATCAAGATCACGGGTATTGGCAAAAAGTTCTTCTATATTGCGTTTTGAAAGTTCACCATAGTTCAATCCTCTTTTATTGTATTCCAATACATCGAAGTATACTGAACCGTTACTTTCGTAAGCGAAACCTGTATCTATTAATTTTTGAGTCAGCTCAATCTGTTCTACGATATGTCCAGTAGCTGTAGGTTCAATATTGGGAGGAAGCAAATTGAACATATCTAATACTTTATGAAAATCTACAGTGTATTTTTGTACGATTTCCATAGGTTCCAGCTTTTCCAGTCTGGTTTGCTTTACGAATCTGTCATTGTCTACATTTCCGTCATCGGTAAGGTGTCCTGCGTCTGTAATATTTCTTACATATCTTACTTTATACCCTAAATGCGTTAAGGTACGGTAAATAAAATCAAAGGAAAGAAAAGTTCTGACGTTTCCTAAATGTACATTGCTATACACGGTAGGTCCGCAGACATACATTCCGACATTTCCTTCTAAAATAGGTTTGAATATTTCTTTCTCCGCTGTAAGGGAGTTATATATTTTTAATTGCATTTATTTTTTGGTTAAAAGATTCAATAGTTTTAAGATTCAAAAATTAGTTAAAATAAAATTCTGTCACAACAGATAATTGTTGTGATGAAAATTTTATTGGCAACTTTTTTAAATTTTATCATAATTAAATCGCTTTTAAATGATGCTGTAAATGATCAATGTAATCCTTAATGATGAATTCAAGAGTAAATCTTTGAAGTTCTGTCTTGGTAGTATCACAAGTCCTTTGCAATAGTTCATCGGGAATATTTTCTACAACATGAACAATCTGATAATTCAATGCTTTCCAAAGATTAATCAATTCGGAAACCGAAACATTTTGATAGTTCTGAGCCTTTACCCAAAGGTTTTGATCATATACGATATTCTCGTTCTCTTTATATTGAGTAATAACAAATCTACGGATATTTGTAAAAGCGCTATCACAAAGATGTCCTATAATTTCTTTTTTTGACCATTTCTGTGGATTAACTTTATGTTCCCACTCTTCTTCAGATATCGATTGAAATCTTTGAAGCTCATTATCAATAATATTTTTAAGGATTTGGTAGTTCATTTTAATATTAATCTAATTTCGCATGGCTTCCCACATAATGTAAGAATTCCTGCCTTGTGATAGGGTTTGTTCTGAAAATACCACTTAACTCTGCTGTAATGGTAGAACTTGCCGTATCTTTAATTCCTCTACAATTGACGCAAAGGTGTTTTGCATCGATAATACAGGCAACATCTTTTGTTCCCAAAGCTTCTTTCAAGGCATCTACAATCTGCATTGTCAATCTTTCCTGAACTTGTGGTCTTTTAGCATAATAGTCTACAATTCTGTTAATTTTTGAAAGACCAATCACTTCTCCGTTCGAAATATAAGCAACGTGTGCTCTTCCTATAATCGGTAAAAAGTGGTGTTCACAGAAAGAATATACTGTGATATCTTTTTCCACCAGCATCTGGCGGTATTTATATTTATTAGAAAATGTAGAGATTCCTGGTTTATTTTCCGGCAGAAGTCCCCCGAAAATTTCGTTCACATACATTTTGGCAACACGCTTTGGAGAATCTTTCAGGGAATCATCTGTCATATCCAATCCTAGTGTTTCCATTATTTCTCCAAAAAGCTCAGTAATTTTTTCAATTTTTTCCTGTGGCGATTTATCAAAAGCATCTTCCCTTATAGGCGTATGTTCTTTTCCAGTGAAAATATCATCGTCGTTATCAGTAAAATCAACCATTTTTATTTAATTTGCAGCAAAAATACGGATAATATCGTTTCATCTATATTCAATTTAAATGAAAAACATTATCTTTTATAACCTACTCTGATTAAAAAATATGATTATTGTTGAAGAAGTACAAAACAAAGAACATAGAAAGGAATTTCTGGAATTCCCTGCACAACTTTATCAACACGACAAAAATTATATCCGTCCATTAGATAAACATATTGAGGAAATTTTTGATCCTGAAAAAAATAAGTTCTTTAAGAATGGTGAATGCCAAAGGTTTTTATTTAAAAAGGATAATAAAATAGTAGGGAAAGTAGCGGTTTTTATTAATACTTGCTATGAGCAAAAGCAACCTACGGGAGGTTTGGGCTTTTTTGACTGTATCAATGACCAGGAAACTGCTAATTTTATTTTTGACCATTGTAAAAACTGGCTTCAGCAAAGAGGGATGGAAGCTATGGATGGTCCTATAAACTTCGGTGAACGAGATAAGTTCTGGGGACTGTTGATGGAAGGTTTTATAGAACCATTATATGGAATGAATTATAATTTCCCTTATTATAAAGACCTTTTTGAAAATTATGGTTTTCAGGTGTACTTTGAACAGCTATGTTTTACAAGACCTGTTTTTGCAGAAGTTTCCCGTATTTTCAAAATTGCTCACGAGAAAAACAGAAGAAATCCTGCTATTTCTGCCCAACCGATGAAAAAGAACAACCTGGCAAAGTTTGCGAAGGATTTTACAGAGGTATATAATAAAGCATGGGCAGCCCACGGAGAAGGAAAACAGCTAGAGGAAGCTAAGGTATTAAAGATGTTCAACACAATGAAGCCTATCATTAACGAACATATTTCGTGGTTTGTCTATGAAAATGAAAAGCCTATTGCTATGTGGATCAATCTTCCGGACCTCAACCAGTGGTTCAAATACTTCAACGGAAAGTTCGGTATTATTGAAAAGCTTAAATTTTTATTTTTAAAACGATTTAAAAAGAATGAGAAAATGGTTGGACTGGTTTTCGGAGTTGTTCCTGAGTGGCAAAGAAAAGGTATAGACGGCTATATGATCTGGGAAGGAACGCTACACTTGAGAAAACATACGGATTTTAAACTTACTGAACTTCAGTGGATTGGCGATTTCAACCCCAAAATGATCAAAATTGCAGAAACACTTGACACTACAGTCACCAGAAAACTAGCGACTTACAGATATTTATTTGATCGGAATAAAGAGTTTGAAAGACATCCTTTTTTGTAAATTTGACGCCTTTTTATCGCAATTATCCCTATTGAAATAATAATTTGTATTATTGCACAAAACTAAAATAAACCATATAAATGAGAAAAGTAATTATAATTATCTTTGTGATATCTTTCAGTATGTTTTATACACAAAATTACACACCTGATAAATTTCAAGCAAATTACTCAAGTACTCTATCTGTAAATAATCTTGGAGGAGATCATCCGGTATTTGGAGTTAAATCAGAAAATGCAGGAAGAGCACTGAAATATGAGGATATTATTGGATCACCTTATCACACTACAGAATTTCACCTTGCCAAAGTAGCAGATAATTATGATAAAGTAACTGTAAGATATAATAGCTATACCGATGAAGTAGAATATCAAAAGGACGGAAAGCCGCTTGTTTTACCAAAAGAAGAGCAATTTTCGAGAATTGAAGTTGCTTCTCCTAAAACTACAATGGTCTTATTAGAGACAAAGGATGAATTAAGTGGATATTTCTTCGAGCTTGTTAATGGAAATAATAAGCTTTATAAGAAAGTAAAAACTAAATTTAATGATGCTGTTCCTGCCGCTAATTCTTATGCTTCTGATAAAGCAGCCTTTTTCAAAACATTAGATCCTGTTTATTATATTAAAACACCAAACGGTTTTATCAGAAAGCCTAAAAAGGATAAAGATATCTTTGCCTTTTTCCCTGATAAAAAGGAATCAATCCAACAGTTTTTAAAATCTAATTCTATTAAACTGAATAAAGAAGAAGACCTGGTTAAGCTGGTCAACTTTTTAAATCAATAAAATAAAAGCCCTGCCGTTTAGGCAGGGTTTCTTCATTTTTGGTACTTTTATTAGAATAGCTCTCCAGCTACTTTTTTAATGTTATCACTTTTACCCATTGAGTAAAAATGTAGAACAGGAACTCCAAAATCCAAAAGTTCTCTGCATTGGGCAATAGCCCATTCTATTCCGATCTGTTTTACCGCTTCATTATTTTTTGCATTCTCTACTTCATTGATCAGCTCTTCCGGAAGATCTATTTTAAAGACCTGTGGTAATATTTTTAAATGTTTCTTGGTAGCAATCGGTTTGATTCCCGGAATAATCGGAACTGTTATTCCCATTTCCCTTGCTTTCTTAACGAATTCGATGTACTTTTTATTGTCAAAGAACATTTGAGTTACAATATAATCTGCTCCGGCATCTACTTTTTGCTTCAGCCACTTCAGATCATAATTCATAGAAGGCGCTTCCATGTGCTTTTCAGGATAGCCCGCTACTCCAATGCAGAATTTATTGAGTTCATCACAAACCTGTTCTTCATTATGTAAATACTTTCCTCTTCCCAGATCATTAATTTGATTCACAAGATCCATTGCACTGGCATGTCCTCCCTGGGTAGGTTCGAAATACTGATGTCCTTTCATGGCATCTCCTCGCAATGCCATTACATTATCGATACCCAGATACATACAGTCTACCAAAAGATATTCTGTTTCTTCTTTGGTAAATCCTCCACATAATAAGTGAGGAACGGTATCTACGTTATACTTATGCTGAATTGCAGCACAAATTCCCAAGGTTCCCGGGCGCATTCTCGTAATACGACGTTCCATCAATCCATTTCCTTTATCAAGATAGATGTATTCTTCTCTTGAGGTGGTAACATCAATGAATGGCGGTTTGAATTCCATTAGGGGATCTATATTCGTATAAAGATCTTCAATTCCAATTCCTTTTTGTGGCGGAACAACTTCTAAAGAGAATAATGTTTTTCCGTTTGCGTTTTTTATGTGATCTGTAATTTTCATTTATTAAATTTTTAAATTTTAATTTTCTATGCTTCCATTAAATATTAAAGCCAGTCAACAATGATCCTAATTGGGTTTGGATAGAAATATCTATAGATATTAAAACCTAAATAAGGCATTCCTCCCAACACAAAAAGGATACAAAGCGTTGGAAATGACAGCATTTCATAGGTTTTTATAATAAAACGGTCCTTCCCCAAGGAGAAATTCACTGAAGGTACTTTTCCTTGAAGTAAGAACATAGAAAATAACAAAATAGAGTTAGACAAAAAGAACCATCTTCCAAAATCAGAAGCTATAGCACAAA
Organism: Chryseobacterium sp. CS2K3; assembly: GCF_059515185.1. Classification (NCBI taxonomy): domain Bacteria; kingdom Pseudomonadati; phylum Bacteroidota; class Flavobacteriia; order Flavobacteriales; family Weeksellaceae; genus Chryseobacterium; species Chryseobacterium sp. CS2K3. The sequence goes on from NZ_JCAKRW010000001.1 coordinate 7,102, forward strand.
GGATAACAACCGGAATGATCTGAAGTAATGTCATACCCAGCAATACAAGAAAATTCTGACGGGAATACAGATAGGTTCCTGCTGTGATGAATAAAAAATTGATCCCAATAAGCAACCCTAGACCAATCATATTGTAGGATTCTTTAATTATTTCTGAGATTAGTCTTGGCTTACCGTCAAATAAACCTGAATTAAAATGTACATCTTGTAAATAGATACTGTAAGGCTTCCATGAATCATAAATAATCTGGATATTATTTGATAAGCCGTTAAATTTCAGAAATATCAGTAAAAATAAGATGATGGAAGGTGCTAAGGATAGACTAAAATTTAAAAGCTTCTGTACCACACTCCCCTTACCCACATAAAATAACTGAATGAATAAAAGCGGAAAAAATAAGAAAATAAATATTGATTCATGTGCCAGTATACCTAAAGATAAAACAATATTCAAAAGCCATTTAGACTTACCATTTATAAAAAGATATAACACTATATAGGCTATTAGAAGTACCTCAGTATCTTTTGAAATATGATATAGCTGGAAGTAAACAAAAGGGAATAAGAACAAAAATGGAGAAAAAATATAAAATAAAGATATTTTAGATCTATACACAATATTAATAACAATGCCCGACAGTGATACAAAAAATATAAAGTAAAGGACACGTAGAATATTGATAGGAGAAAACCCGGTACATGCTGTAATAGCATAAATAAGTTGCCCATCCAGTCCTCTTTTTATAAATCCGGAAGTATAGTTGATAAAATAATCTGAATTAAAAACAAATTTATCAAAAGAAGGGCTCAATAGAAAAGCCGCATTCTGAAAAAGCAATACAAACAGGATACAAATACTGAGAATATTGAGAATTATCGGCAATAGTTTAGTTATTATCTTCATGTCTATTTTTAATCTGCTAAATTTGGTGACAACCATTTTCTAGCTTCCTGGATGCTACAACTTCTCCTATCAGCATAATCTTTAAGTTGGTCTTCTGTAATTTTCCCTAATCCGAAATACTTGGCATGCGGGCTTCCGAAATAATATCCTGAAACGGATGCTGTAGGAAACATCGCTAAGCTTTCTGTAAGGAAAACGCCTGTATTCTCTTCTACTTTTAAAAGATCCCAGATGGTTTTCTTTTCCAGGTGATCAGGGCATGCGGGATAACCAGGAGCGGGACGTATTCCTTTATATTTTTCAGCAATCAGTTCTTCATTACTTAATTCTTCCTGAACGGCATATCCCCAATATTCGGTTCTTACTTTTTTGTGTAAAAATTCTGCATAAGCTTCTGCAAAACGGTCTGCAAGGGCTTTTACCATGATAGAATTGTAATCATCGTTAGCTTTTTCATATTCGCTTGACAGTTCGTCTGTTCCGAAACCTGTAGTTACACAAAAAGCGCCCATATAATCTGTTTTTCCAGTGCTTTTTGGAGCGATGAAATCACTTAGAGCGAAATAATCTTTTCCTTTTGACCTTTGAGCCTGCTGTCTTAGGGTTAAGAATTTAGCCTGTTCATTATTATTTTCATCAAAAATCAGAATATCATCCGTTTCATTGGAATTAGCTTTGAATATCCCAAATATTGCTTTTGCTGTTAATAATTTTTCATCCAGAATTCTATTGAGAATAACCTGAGCATCTTTGAACAGTTCTTTAGCCTGTACACCTACGACTTCATCTTCCAGAATATTCGGGTATTTTCCGTGAAGATCCCAGCTTCTGAAGAATGGTGACCAGTCGATGAAAGGTAATAATTCTCTTAAATCCTGATTTTCAATTACGGTAATTCCCAAATTATTCGGGGTAAAAATTTCTTCGTTCTCCCAATCTATTTTGAACTTATTTTCTCTTGCTTCTTCAATAGAAACATAGTCTTTATCGACTTGTCTGTTCAGGAATTTCTCTCTGAAATCTGAATAATCGTTCTTCAGTTCAGAAACATATTCTTTATTTCTGTCTCCCAACAGGGAACTTACTACATTTACAGCTCTTGAAGCATCATTTACGTGGACAACGGCATTTTTGTATTTTAAATCAATTTTCACTGCGGTATGTGCTTTTGAAGTCGTTGCACCACCGATCAGTAAAGGAAAATCTAAATTTTGTCTTTCTAATTCTGAAGCGATATACACCATCTCATCCAAACTCGGAGTGATTAATCCGCTTAGTCCGATTACGTCTACTTTTTCTTCAATAGCAGTCTGAATAATTTTTTCTGCAGGCACCATTACCCCAAGATCTACAATTTCGTAATTATTACAGCCTAATACTACACTTACGATGTTTTTACCAATATCATGAACGTCACCTTTTACCGTAGCCATCAGGATTTTTCCGTTAGCAGGTTTTGTACCGTCTTTTTCGGCTTCAATATAAGGTTGTAAATAGGCTACGGCTTTTTTCATTACCCTTGCAGATTTTACGACTTGTGGTAAGAACATTTTTCCGCTTCCGAATAAGTCTCCTACCACTCCCATTCCTGTCATTAGATTAATTTCAATGACATGAAGTGGTCTTGCTGCTGATTGTCTCGCTTCTTCTACATCTTCCTCGATAAAACGGTCAATTCCTTTTACCAATGCATAGGTAATTCTTTCCTGTAATGGATTATTTCTCCATTCAAGGTCTTCAGTCTTTTCTTTTTTGACTGATTTATGTTTTTCGGAATAATCAAGAAGTCTTTCTGTAGCATCTTCTCTCCTGTCAAGGATTACATCTTCTACAAGTTCCAGCAATTCCTTATTGATTTCATCATAAACTTCCAGCATTGCCGGATTTACAATTCCGATATTCATTCCTGCCTGAATTGCATGATAAAGGAATACCGAATGCATTGCTTCTCTTACCGTATCATTTCCACGGAAAGAGAATGAAACATTACTTACTCCTCCACTTACGGATGCATAAGGGAGATTTTGTCTTACCCAGCGTGTTGCTTCAATAAAATCGATGGCATTTCTTCTGTGCTCATCCATTCCTGTAGCAACCGGGAAAATATTTAAGTCGAAAATGATATCTTCTGCCGGAAAACCAACCTGATTTACCAAGATATTATATGATCGTGTTGAAATTTCTATTCTTCGTTCAAGATTGTCTGCCTGCCCTACCTCATCAAACGCCATTACGATTACTGCAGCTCCATATCTTTTGATAGCTTTAGCATGTTTGATAAATTCTTCTTCGCCTTCTTTTAAACTGATGGAGTTTACTACACATTTTCCCTGCGCCACTTGAAGACCTGCTTCCAGAATTTCCCATTTGGAAGAGTCTACCATGATTGGAATTCTTGCAATATCCGGTTCTGATGCAATTAAGTTCAGAAATTTGATCATGGATGCTTTACCGTCAATTAATCCGTCATCAAAATTGACATCCAGAATCTGTGCACCTCCTTCTACCTGATGGCGGGCAATGTCTAATGCTTCAGAGAATTTTTCCTCTTTGATTAGCCTTAAAAATTTTTTGGACCCGGCAACATTCGTTCTTTCACCAACATTGATGAAATTACTTTCCGGCGTTATGATAAGAGGTTCTAAACCTGATAATCTTAAATACTTCATCTATTTTATTCTTCTAAAATATAATAGGCATTATTTGCATTCTGCCTCAATAAATCCCTATGTTTCCCTAAAGCAGTTAACAATGGAAATCGTTTGTATGCCAAGTTATGTTCTTTAGCAAATTCTTCTATTTCTTCTGTGATCTCATTATAATACATATAACTGTAATTGGGAAAAAGATGATGAGCCACGTGGAAATTAAAGTTTCCTAATACATTTCTTACCAACCAATTATTTTCTTTTAAATCATTTGTTACTTCCAACTGGTGACGAAGCCAACTGAATGGAAGCCCATTATCTTTATTCAATCTTGGAAAAGCATTATCAGGAAGCGGATGTAAAGGCAATAAAACAAACAAAGCAAAAATGCTTGCTGAAATCACCTGTAAAAACCATGCTCCCAATGCCAGACCAACTGATACTTTAAAGAACATAACAGGAACCGCAATCTGATAAAAAAAGTAAAACAGTTTATAGCTTACCATTTTTACTTTCTCTACAACAGGTATTTTTCCCTGCGTCTTTAAGATCACTCTTTCTTTATCAAAGAAGTCTCTGAAATCTCTTATAAACATCCAATTGAACAAATACAACGGATATACTAAAAAGAAAAACCTGTGCTGATACTTCTGTATTCCTTTTGCCTTGATCCATGGAACTATTAGCAGTAAACCACTCTGCTCAATATCGGTGTCCCAACCATCTACATTCGGATAGGCATGGTGACTTGCAATATGTCTTTTCTTCCAGATATAGGAATTGGCTCCAATAAAATCAAAAATGTGTAAGACAAGATTATTCAGCTTTTTACTTTTGTAAATGTTATTATGGGCTGCCTCATGGATTAAATTCAAATAAATCAAAACCAGAGAGATTCCCATAAAAACAAAGCTCAGAATATAAACCCAATGTTTTTCAGCATTAAAAAGAGCAAAGAAATATAATCCGATATAGATCATCGGTAAAATCACCGCTTTAATCTTAATATAAACATCCCTGTTGTCAGGAAGGGTCTCTACCCGTTGGTTTACTCTCTTTCTCAATTCATTAAATAGCTTGGTATCGTCTGAATCTTTTAAGTAACTCGGCTTTTCCATTATATTAAATTTTGTGGTTTACTTAAAGATAATATTTATAACCCAGCCCTCATTATTGATTTTAATTAAAAAAATCTATCAAATCAGACAAATTCTTTCAATTTTCTTGGCTCATACTTTTCTACCAGTTCTGCAATGGCTTTAATATGTTCCGGAGTAGTTCCACAGCATCCTCCGATAATATTAATCAATCCTTTTTCTACATACTCCTTGATCTGTCTTGCCATATCTTCCGGCGTTTCATCATATTTACCAAAAGCATTTGGTAATCCGGCATTCGGATATGCTGAAACATAGAATTCTGAATTATGAGCTAAGGTTTCCAGATAGGGTGTTAGCTGGTCTGCTCCCAATGCACAGTTGAATCCAACACTTAATAAGTTCAAATGAGAAACGGAGATCAGGAAAGCATCCGCAGTTTGTCCGCTTAGTGTTCTTCCTGATGCATCTGTAATTGTTCCTGAAACCATGATCGGGATTTTAATTCCTCTTTCTTCCTGAAGTTCATCAATGGCAAATAAAGCAGCTTTGGCATTCAGGGTATCAAAGATGGTTTCTACCAACAGGATATCTGACCCTCCGTCTAATAATGCCTCACATTGTTGTTTATAAGCGACTCTCAGTTCTTCAAAAGTAATGGCTCTGTATCCGGGGTCATTCACATCTGGGCTTAAACTTGCTGTTCTGTTTGTGGGACCTATTGATCCTGCTACGAATCTTGGTTTATCGGGATTCTTTGCTGTGTATTCATCACAGGCTTTTCTCGCAATTTTTGCAGATTCATAGTTCAGTTCATAAACCAGTTCTTCCATGTGATAATCTGCCATTGCAATGGTAGTTCCGGAAAATGTATTGGTTTCAATAATATCTGCTCCTGCTTCCAGGTATTTTTTGTGAACTTCTTCAATGGCTTGAGGCTGTGTCAGGGAAAGAAGGTCATTATTTCCTTTTACCGGGTGTTCCCAGTCTTTAAAACGCTCGCCACGATAATCTTCTTCTTCAAACTTATAGCGCTGAAGCATAGTTCCCATTGCGCCGTCCAGGACGAGGATGCGTTCTTTGAGGGCTTTGTTTAGTGATTCTATATTTGTCATCTCTTTTATAGTTGTTGAGTGAGACTGATACTTGATAAGATTTCGTTCTATCTTGGGGGTAAATCGCCCCGTTGGGCTCTTTGTGATTAATCTAAGGCTTGCTTTAAGTCTGCGATGATATCGTCTACATTTTCTAAACCTACTGAGCAACGGACTAATCCTGCTGTAATTCCTACTTCGTTTCTTTCTTCATCTGATAGTTTAGAGTGTGTAGTAGATGCCGGATGTGTTACGATTGTTCTTGTATCACCAAGATTTGCAGAAAGTGAGCACATTTGTATCTTATCTAGGAAGTTTCTTCCGCCTTCTATTCCTCCTTTTATTTCAAAAGCGACAATATTTCCACCAAGCTTCATCTGCTTTTTAGCTACTTCATAGTTCGGATGGGATTTCAGGAACGGATATTTTACAAGTTCTACATTAGGATGGCTTTCTAAAAATTCGGCTACCTTCAAGGCATTTTCACAATGTTTTTCTACGCGGATCGCTAATGTTTCCAAACTTTTTGATAATACCCATGCATTAAAAGGAGACAATGCAGGTCCCGTATTTCTTGCAAAAAGATAGATTTCTCTGATCAGGTCTTCTCTTCCCACTGCAATTCCACCTAATACTCTTCCCTGTCCGTCAATCAGCTTCGTTGCGGAATGTACAACAACATCTGCACCATATTTAATTGGCTGTTGAAGATAAGGTGTTGCAAAACAGTTATCTACAATAAAAATTAAGTTATGTTTCTTCGCAATCTTTCCGAAAAACTCAAGGTCAAGAATCTCGATTGCCGGATTGGTAGGCGTTTCAAGGTATAAGATCTTTGTATTGGGTTTAATATATTGTTCTACATTCTCTGCGTCTTCGGCTTTGAAATAAGTTGTTTCAATATTCCATTTCGGGAAATATTTTGTGAATAAAGTGTGAGTAGATCCAAAAACTGACTGGCAGCTTACGATATGATCTCCGGCATTTAACAAAGCTGCAAATGTAGAATAGATGGCTGCCATTCCTGTTGCAAAGGCATATCCGGCTTCTGCACCTTCCATTTTAGCGATCTTTTCTGTGAATTCAGATACATTCGGGTTGGAGAAACGGCTGTATAAGTTTTTAGGTTTTTCTTCAGCAAAGCTTGCTCTCATATCTTCAGCATCCTGAAAAATAAAGCTGGAGGTAAGATACAAAGGGGTAGAATGCTCGTCAAACTGAGATCTTTCAGTCTGGGTTCTTATTGCTGATGTTTCGAAATTTTCCATATAGTTTTAATTTGTCAATTACCAATGTATCAATCTAACAGTGTAACAATGAGATTCTTCGCTTAGCTTAGAATGACAATGATAGCTATTGGTAAACTACTACATTGTTAGATTGTTACATTAATTTATTTTGTTTCACTTACTCTTAAAATATCACCGAATACTCCTCTTGCTGTCACTTGTGCTCCGGCTCCGGCTCCCATAATAACAATTGGGTTTTCACCATAGCTCTCTGTATAGATTTCAAAGATGGAATCGGATCCCTTCAATTGTCCTAAGGCTGAAGTTGCAGGAACAGAAATCAGTTTTACATCCAATTCACCTTTGTCTTTCTGCAAATCACCATGTAAATCACCTACGTATCTCAATACATTACCTGGTTCCTGACTTTCTTTTATCTTTTGGTATTCTTCGTCTAATTCTTCAAGTCTTGTAAGGAATTCTGATTTTGAAACTTCAAGTAAGCTTTCCGGAACAAGATTTTGAATATTGATATCTTCAAATTCATTGATAAGATCCAGTTCTCTCGCTAAAATCAATAATTTTCTTGCTACATCATTTCCTGATAAATCTTCTCTTGGATCCGGTTCTGTATATCCTTTCTCCAAAGCTTCATTGATGATTGTTGAAAATTTTTCATCTCTCAAAGAAAAATTATTGAAAACATAGCTTAAAGTTCCTGAGAAAACACCTTTTATTCTTGTAATATTTTCTCCTGAAAGGTGTAATAATTTGATGGTATCAATTAACGGAAGACCAGCTCCTACATTGGTTTCATACAGATAACGTCTGTTTTTTTTATTCAACGTGTATCTTAGTTTTCGGTATTCTTCGATTGGAAGAGTATTGAATATTTTATTGGAAGAAACCAGATCAAAACCATTTTCTGCCAGTGCCTGATAATTTTTAACAAAGTCCTTACTTGCTGTGTTATCTACAACGATAAGGTTCTCCAATTGATTTTCATTAGAAAAATTGATCAATTCCTGTACATTGGATGGACGTTCTGCTGTTAAAACCTCATCTGTCCAGTTATTATCAAAACCTTTTTTGTTGAAGGCAATTTTCTTTGAATTGGCTACAGCAACTACTTTTAAGTCTATCTTCTTACGTCTTTTGATCTCTTCAGAAGATTCAAGAACCTGCTGGATCAGTGTTTTTCCTACATTTCCGTGCCCAATAATGGCAAGATGAACGGTTTTAGGTTTTTTGAAAATTTCAGATTCAATGATATTTTTTGTTTTCTCGTCTTGTGAAGACGTCACTACAATATTCACTCTGTTTTCTCCTGCCACCTGATTTAAAAGCAATGGAAAAACATTGTTTCTCGCCAGTTCTGCGAATACTTTATTGGAATCTTCTGCAACAAAACCGATCACAGAAACATTGTTGATACTAAATATTTGAGATACTTTCCCTGATTTTCTTTCTTCTTCAAATTCATCAATAAGACAAGCTACGGCTTTCTCAGCATCATTTTCGTGAACCAAAATAGAGATTCCGTTTTCTATAGCCTGCTGAGAGATCACTCCCACACTGATACGCGCTAAAGTAAGCGCTTTAAAAATTCGTCCATCAATTCCGATTTCACCCAGGAAATCTTCTCCTTCAAATTTGATGATTGATCTGTTCTTCAAAAATTTTATTTCGTTAGCATTTTTCATTACTTTATAAAATGTTTTTTATGATATTATTTAATTGTTGATATTCCATTAGGAAGGCATCATGCCCGTGTATAGATTGGATCTCGTGATAAGAAACATCCTTCTTTTTCTCTTTTAATTTCTCAAAGCATATTCGGATTTCAGAAGCGGGAAAGAAAAGGTCTGTATCTACGGAGATCATGTGCATTCGTGCCTCTATTTTCTCCAATGCCTCTTCTTCAGTATTAATATTCATCAGTAGATGATTCATTAGCTTATAAGATTCTAAACTAAATCTTTCGTTTAATGCGTTACCATGATAAATCAACCAATCTTCTGATTCTAAGCGTTGTTTTTCCTTATTGTATTTATTTTGAAATCTGTCGTTAAGAGATTCGGGGGTTCTGTAGCAGAGCATAGCATGAATTCTTGCTTTCTGTAATGGCTGTTCTTTATCATTTAATAAGAATTTCTGAACCAGACATTGTGCATGCAGCCAGTCATGTGTTCTGTAATCACAGGCAATGGGAATAAAAATTTCTGCCAGCTTAGGTTGCTTTGCTAACATTTCCCAAGCAATTCCTCCTCCAAGTGAGCCTCCGATAATGGCGTATAAGTTTGTAATATGTAAATCTTCTAATCCTTTCAAAAATAGATTGGCTATATCTGAAGGGGTGAAGTTTTCATAGTCTTCAATTAAAAAATGATCGTATCCGTTTCCGGGAATGTTGAAACACAGAACTGTATACTTATTTGTATCAACGATCTGGTTTTCTCCTACCAATTGTTTCCACCAACCTTTGTCACCGGATACTGTTGAATTTCCGGTTAAAGCATGATTGATCAAAATAATGGGAGCTGTAAACAGGTCTTTCCCGAAAAGCTCATAGCTTAACGAGATATTGTATTCCTTTTGGGAATTGGTTTGATACGAAAGATTAATATAGTTTAGTTCTGTTTTCAATTCTATTATATTTTAATACAATTGAAAATGCCACAGGAAATGGCTGAAAAGAACTTCAGTAAGTTATCTGTCCAAAAATTACTTTGGTAGAACGTAGCACCTTCTTTGCTTGCGCAAAGGGTTGCTAAGGTTTCATAGGGTCTAATCCCTCAACCTTTCTTGATAACATTTTCAATATTTGAATGAACGAATGGTGCAAAGGTAGTTCTTTTCTTTTAAAATCAAAAAAAAATTAATTTAATATTTAAAAAAGCCCTTAAATACAAGTATTTCAGAGGCATATTAATTATTATTCAGATAAAAGGAATTGGAATTATTTTACAAAAAAACTAACTTCGTATTGAAAAATGATGACATATGATCGCCGAAAAGGAAAGATTACAAGATACCAAATGGAAAAACTGGGGACCTTACGTAAGTAACCGCCAATGGGGAAATGTACGTGAAGACTACAGTCCGGATGGAAATGCATGGAACTATACCAATCATAATAATGCGGAAAGCTACACGTACAGATGGGGCGAGGAAGGTATTGCCGGAATCTCAGACGTAAAACAACTTTTTTGTTTTGCTTTTTCGTTTTGGAACAAAAAGGATAGAATTGTAAAGGAACGTTTCTTTGGATTGAGCAATCCTCAGGGAAATCATGGAGAAGATATCAAGGAAATATTCTATTATCTGGATAACACTCCTACTCATAGCTATATGAAAATGGTTTATAAATATCCGATCAATGCGTTTCCTTATGATGAATTGGTTGCGGAAAACGGAAGACGCAGTAAGCAGGAACCTGAATATGAAATTTTTGATACAGGGATATTTGATAATGATGCTTATTTTGATATTTTCATAGAATACTGTAAAGCAGATCACAATGATATTCTGGCAAGGGTAACGGTTTGTAACCGAAGTCAGCAGGACGCACCTATTGTAGTTGCACCAACGGCATGGTTCAGAAATAACTGGAAATGGGGTTACAATACTTATAAAGCTGAAATGTTTGCTTCACATGACGGAAGTATTAATATCGAACACGACAGTATTTCTATCAAGAAGTTTTACTCAAGAAAAGATAATAATCAAAGGGTATTTTGTGAAAATGAAACCAATACTCCAAAGCTGTATGGCGCCCCTCAGGCAGAAAACACTTACTTTAAGGATGGTATCAATAATTTTATCATCCATCGTAGTAATACGGTAAATCCAGAAAAAAGAGGAACTAAAGCTTCTTTTTTAATTGATGAGGTAATTGGTGCCGGACAATCTGAAACTTTTGAATTCAGATTTTGCCCTGAAGCAACTGCTGAACCTTTTGAGAATTTTGATGAAATTTTTAATACCAGAAAAGATGAGGCTGAAGAATTTTACAATGAAGTTCAAAATGATACGACGAATGAAGATGAAAAGAACGTTCAGAGACAAGCTTTCGCTGGACTTCTTTGGAACAAACAGTTTTATCATTACAACATTGGAAAATGGTTGAAAGGTGATCCGAATTTTGAAGCTCCAAGAAACTTTAATGAATATGTGAGAAATACGGAATGGAATCATCTTCACAATAAAGATATTATTTCCATGCCTGATAAATGGGAATATCCATGGTATGCAACCTGGGATCTCGCTTTCCATTGTGTTCCTCTATCCATTATAGATGCAGAATTTGCTAAAGGACAGCTTTTACTTCTTACCAAGGAATGGTATATGCATCCTAACGGACAACTGCCAGCCTATGAGTGGAATATGAGCGATGTAAATCCGCCTGTCCATGCATGGTCTTGCTTCAGAGTTTTTAAGATTGATGAAAAAAATAATGGAAAACCGGATTTGCTATTCCTTGAAAAAGTTTTCCAGAAACTTCTTTTAAATTTTACATGGTGGGTAAACAGAAAGGATAAAAATGGCAAGAATATCTTTGGTGGTGGCTTTCTTGGGCTGGATAATATCGGAGCTTTTGACCGAAATATGGTTTTAGAGGATGGGCAGCACCTGGAACAAGCTGACGGAACGAGCTGGATGGCAATGTATGCTCTCAATATGATGAGAATTGCCATGGAACTTGCACAATATTATCAGGTATATGAAGATATGGCGATCAAATTCTTCGAGCATTATCTGTACATCGCTGAGGCTATGGAAAATCTGGGCGAAGGAACAAAAGGCTTATGGAATGAAGAAGATGGATTTTTCTATGATGTTCTTCAGCTTGGAAACGGAAACAGTGTTTCTTTACGATTAAGAAGTATTGTTGGATTGATTCCTCTTTTCGCTGTTGAAATTGTAGATCATCGTCTTTTGGAAAAGATGCCAAACTTCAAAACCAGAATGGATTGGATCTTAAAAAATAAGCCTGAACTGACAAAATTGGTTTCTCACTGGGATGAGGAAGGTCAGGGCAGAAAACACCTGATGAGTATTCTTCGTAAAAACAGACTCACAAAAGTTTTATCGAGAATGCTTGATGAAAAAGAGTTTTTAAGTTCTTACGGAATTCGGGCAATGTCTAAAGTCTATGAAGAAAATCCGTTTGTATTCTCGGTTCATGGCAATGAAAATGTAGTGTATTATACTCCTGCAGAAAGCGACAGCCGAATGTTTGGTGGAAATAGCAACTGGCGTGGACCCATTTGGTTTCCCATCAACTTTCTGATTGTGGAAAGTTTGCAGCGCTTCCATTATTACTATGGAAATAGTCTGAAAGTAGAATTCCCAACCGGAAGCGGAGAGAAGAAAAATCTGGATGAGGTAGCACAGAATATCAGCAAACGACTTTGTTCGATCTTCTTAAGGGATGAAAACGGACAACGTGCCTTTAATGGAGGAAATCCAAAGTTCAATTATGATGAACATTTTAAAGATTATATTACTTTCTTTGAATATTTCCATGGAGATAACGGACGTGGTGTGGGTGCTTCTCACCAAACGGGTTGGACGGCTACTGTGGCGAAATTGATAAAACCCAGACTTACCTTCTAATGAATAATAGCTAATAAATAATAAAAACCAGATGAAACATCTGGTTTTCTTTTTATATATTTTTTTTTGCCACGAATGCACTAATGAAATTATACTTGCATAATTTCACAAATAAAATCTATCAACCCTCTGCGTTTAATAATCCTTCACATAGACATAGTTTTTGGATATTAATAGTATTCTGCCGTTTAAATCAGCGCTTTAATAAAAATTTCGTGCATTCGTGGCAAAAAAAATGAGGCTCTCAAGCCTCACTATAGTTTTAAATTTTTTCTCCGTTAACGAATACTTCATATCCGATTTCTACATTCGGTTCTAATGTTTTTGATACGGAACAGTATTTTTCAAAAGATAATTCTGCTGCCTTTAAAGCTTTTTTAGGGTCAATTTCTCCCTCTAAAAGAAATTTTACTTTTATGGATTTAAAAGGTTTTGCATCATCTACCTGGACTCTCTCTCCTTCTACTTCTGCCTGAAAGCTTTTAATATCCTGACGTTGTTTCTTTAAAATGGATACCACGTCTATTCCGCTACATCCTGCAACTGCCATCAATACGCTCTCCATAGGAGAAACTCCTTTTGCACCCGGTTGAGAAGTATTGTCTAAAAGGATAGAGTTCCCTTGGGAATTTGTGCATTCAAATAAAAAATCGTCGTTTATTCTGTTAAGTGTTATTTTCATTATTGCTTATTACTTGATACAAAATTATAAAATTCCTCTGGCTTTTATCTCCAAATATTTATTGATAACGTCAATATTCAAATTCTCGGGAAGTGTATAAACGGTATAAATTCCATATTTCCGGAGTTCCTGAATGATAAGCTTCTTTTCAAACTCGAATTTTTCTGCGACAATTTCATCATAGATTTCCTGCATATTCTCAGGATTCTTGTTGATCATAGTCTGTAATTCTGAGTTTTTAAAGAATACTACAACCAACAGATGATTCTTGGCTATTCCCCGAAGATATTTCAACTGACGGTTTAATCCGTCCAATGTTTCAAAATTGGTAAAAAGCAGGATAAGGCTTCGTTGATTGATTGTATATTTTATATCCTGATACAATCTGTTAAAATCACTTTCAAAGAAATCTGTTTTGATATTATAAAGTGCTTCCGATATTTTTTTAAGCTGCCCGGATTTATTGTCTGCTGCAATTTTATTTTCTCCTTTCTTAGAGAATGTCATCATCCCGGCTCTGTCACCTTTTCGTAAAATAATGTGAGATAATGCCATAGTTGCATTAATGGAATAGTCTAAAAGGCTTAATCCATTGAAAGGCATTTTCATCGTTCTTCCTTTATCAATCAACATAAAAATACGCTGTGATTTTTCATCCTGAAACTGATTAACCATTAATCGGTTCGTCTTGGAAGTCGCTTTCCAATTGATGGTTCTGATATCGTCACCCGGAACATAGTCTTTGATCTGCTCAAATTCCATCGTGTGTCCTAGTTTTCTGATCTTTTTGATTCCTCCAAGCATAAATTCACTCTGCAATGCCATCAATTCATATTTTCTTAAATGAATAAAAGACGGATAAGATGGTAACATCGCATCTTTCTGAAATGTAAATCTTCTGGCAACAAATCCTAAAGGAGATGAAGCGTAAATATTTAAGTTTCCAAAATGATATTCTCCTCTTTCTTTGGGTTCCAACGAATACTGAAAGAAAGTATTAGCCCCAGCCTGGATCAATTTTTCAATCAGGAAATCTCTTTTCTGAAACTGAAAGGGTATTTCATCAATAACCTTAGTGGTAATCTTAAAACTGTAATTATTTTTAATATCAATCTTTACAAAGTTCTCATCACCATTGGATAATTTTTCAGGTAATATTCTTTGAGCCTGCAAAGCATTCTTTTGATTAAAAACAAGTAAATAATCTACCATAAAAGCAAGAAAACAGATCAACAGCACAATATGAGCCAACCACATTAATCCGGGAAAGAAAAATGCAAGAACATAGAGTATTCCCACTCCGATAAGTGTAAAGAAAAAGCGGGTATTGATGTATAAGTTTTTCATTATTTAAGTTGCAGGTTGCAGATTATAGGTTTTAGTTTCTGAAGGGTCTTATTTTTTGAAATTATAAATTGTATTTCCAGTTCTGCACAATTTCCTCTTGATATTTTAAAAATTGTAGATAGTATTTCGTACGTCAATTAAACTTTATACTCTATCTACTGCCTCCTATCTATTATCTGCAACCTATCTTGGTATTTCAATTCCTTCTAATATTTGACGGATAATTTCATCTGCTGTAAGCCCTTCCATCTCTCTTTCCGGAGAAACAATGACTCTGTGTCTTAGTACAGCATAACTAGCTTCTTTTATATCTTCAGGAGTTACAAAATCTCTACCTCTTAATGCTGCAAATGCCTTGGAAGCAGTAAGAAGCGCTAATGATGCTCTTGGTGAAGCTCCCAGATATAAGAATTGGTTTTCTCTTGTGTTGATAATAATCTTAGCGATATATTCCATCAATTGTGCTTCCACAATGATTTCCTTTACCAAATGCTGATAATTTTTCAACTGTTCTGCTGTGATTACCTTGTTGACAACTTCTGTTTTATCTTCTTTTTTGCTTTCGTGCTGGTTTTTAATAATTGCTATTTCCTGCTCAAGATTAGGATATCCTACATTGATTTTGAAAAGAAAACGATCCAGCTGAGCTTCCGGAAGTCTGTAAGTTCCTTCGTGTTCAATCGGGTTTTGTGTAGCCACTACCAGGAAAGGTTCTTCCATGATATAACGGTTGCCATCCATAGTAATCTGTCTTTCCTCCATTACCTCAAATAACGCTGCCTGAGTTTTTGCCGGTGATCTGTTGATCTCGTCAATCAATATAAAATTGGAGAAAATAGGTCCTTTTTTAAATTCAAATTCTGAATTCTTCATGCTGAATACTGACGTTCCCAAGATATCGGAAGGCATAAGATCCGGCGTAAACTGAATTCTGCTGAATCCTACATCTATTGTTTTTGCCAATAATTTTGCCGTAATCGTTTTTGCTACTCCGGGAACTCCTTCAATAAGAACGTGTCCATTGGAAAGTAAGGCTGCAAGAAGATGCTCGATCATGCTTTCCTGTCCTACGATTACTTTACCTATTTCTGTTTTTACTTTATCAAGGCTTGCACGAAGCTCAATCATATCAATTCTCGACTGAAACTGATCTTCGTTTTTATTTAAGTTTATAGAAGTTTGATTTTCTGTGTTTGGGTTATCAAGGTTTTCCATAATAAAATTTAATTTATCATCTAACAATATAGCAATGTAACAATTATATTCATTAAGAATAGTATTTGATTATCATTGGTAAACTGTTACATTATAATATTGTTATATTATTTAAGTATTTCATCAAGAAGCTTATTAATTCTTGACAGATCTTCCTTCATCACACTGGCATAAGGATCCTGAGCTTTATTAATAAGACTGATTGCTTCATTGATCATTTCTATTGTTTTTCCTGTCTTTAACTGAAGTTTTTTGGCAAATTCTTCATCTAAATTTTTCGTATCAATCAACAGGTCTATTCTTACCTTATTCAGGAAGTATTGTGCCTTCTTCGCCATCATATCATGAAAATCTCCTTCCTGAAGATAAAGATTTCCTATACTTTTCACAAAATCCAGTGAGGTATTTCGTAAAGGCTCTATCACAGGAACGATTCTCTGCTTTCTTTTAGCATTAAAGAAAATAAAAAGAAGAAGACCGCCTAAGAATAGCCACCATGCATATTTCAAGGCTGGATTCCCCAATATAAACCTCATAAAAAAGCTTGATGTATTGGATTTATTTTCGATAAACCAAAGCGTTTCTCTATCCTGAAGATAAGAAAAAATATCCTGAGCATATTTTACATTCCCAGGTTTTAAAAGGTAATAATTAGTAAGAAAAAGAGGCTCGCTATGCACATAAATTGTCCCTTTTCCGAATTTTATCTTGATAAAGTTTGCCTGATCTACATTCTGTTTTTCCACCGTTTTTCCAAGAATCTCTACCCCCGGCTTGATGAATGAAAAACCTCTTCCTGAAGGGAATTTATCTAATTTAATAAAATCATTCAGGTATTTCTTATCAGTAAACTTCAATACATTCTGTTCTTCAAAAGATATATCTGAAGCATAGAAACCTATACTATCTGAAATATTTCTTGGTATTCGGCTTATAATCAGCATGGCATCTGAACCCTTGGACACCTCATCCATTATTTTCTTCCATGATTCCCCGTCTATCTCTTTCTCAATAACAAGAATGTTATGATTTCCTTTTTTGTGCTGATTATAATATTCGTAGGGAGCCTGATCGATTTTTTTCAGATTATTCTTGAAAAGATCGTTCGCTTCGTTATTAAAAACAAATAACCCGAATGGTGACTTCGCATTAATATCAAAATTCTTACGCCAGTCTGTAGTTTCTTTTTTGTTAACTTCAAGCAACGCCAAAATAACCATCACAATGATGAAAATTACAGCATATATTTTGAAAGTTTTATTCATGGTTAATTTCGTTATGGTTTAAATGCCTGATATTGGTTTTTAAATTTCTGATAGCTCTGCTCATCAATACTGAATTCTCCATACCAGACATATTCAAAGATATAAGACAATTCTGAAAATCCTTTTTTAAGATCCTGAACTTTCAGCTCAGCTACATAATCTTTATTTGTTTTTTCGGGATTCCAGTTAATTAGTTTTTTATCGCTTAACTTTTTTAGAGCAAATAAGAACTGGTACCGCACTGCCGAACGATAATCTCCAGCATGTTCAAACTTGGCAATGCTTTCAGGAAAATTAATTTCGTGGATATTTTCATGCAATTCTTCTACATTAAGATCCAGCTTTTTATTCTTTTTACCGAAGATAAAGTTCCCGTCTTTTCCAAGGATATATTTAATGATAAAATAAAGAAGAAATCCTACCAGAATAATAGCAAATAAACGGACAAGCGCTACTGTAAATTCTGAAGATTTAGCAAAAACCGTCTCGCCAAAAATACTTCTCAGAATCTTATCTACTTTCCTCATCAGCTTTTGCCAAAAGGATTCTCTGGGTTTTGATACAGAATAATCAAATTCATTTCCTTTATATCTTGACGGAACATTTTCTTTAAAATGCTTTGGATAAGCAGTGTTTTCGGTTACCGGCTTCTTCATCAGTACAGAATCTGCCCGCAGCATATTGTGATAATGCTCAGTACTCAATGAGTCTCCCAGATAATCATCCACAGGAGCAACATCCTGACCCTGCGCAAAGCCAAATGACAATAAAAATAGTATGAAAAAAAGAATTTTATTCATTAATGCCAATAGTATCTATTTCTTCTAATTCTACTTTCTGATGAAGATCTGTTCGGCTGTCATAATACATTAACCCTCCATTGATGTACATCAGATTTGAAAGGAAAAACGAAATAAGAATTGATATTCCGTAAAATATTGAAAATATGATTCCAAACATCCCTGTAAAAGGGTTTTCTTCAAATCCTCGGTCTGAAGGAGAAGTAAGAAGTGATCCATACATGAAAAACATCGGAACAATCGTAAAAATGGACGTTGCAATATACATAATGATAAACATTACAAATGCTGCGCCCCAGTATTTCCAATACGGAGATTTTTCACTTCCGTTGGGGTACGAAAACTGTGCTCTTATGGAATAACTTAAACTTTCTAAGAATCCTCTTTTTGAATTGAAATAATCATACATCAGGAATGTCGTGACATTGAATATAGTAGGATATAGAAGCAGGATAAGAAAAATCCCGATGAAAATCAAGATAAGAGCATAGGAAAAGCCTATGACAAATAATGCTATAGGGGTCACTATAAATATCATCCCCAAACAAAGCTTTGCAATTCTTCCGGCATTCTGCTTAAAATCTGTCAGAATCTCATCAGCCTTTACTTTCCTGGCACCCTGAGCAATTCTTTTCATATAAAACACAGGATAAAGGTAATTCACAATCGCCAAAACAATAAAAAGCAATAGCCCCAGAACCCCTACTCCAATCAGTAATCCTGCATTATTTGAAAAGTATTCTTCAAAATAAAAACTGCCGCCATCAATATTTCCTCCAAAAAAATATACAAAAAACTCTTTGTACCCAAATATGAAAATTGTTATCATTAAAATCAATAGCAAACCATTGATCAAGGCATAATTCGTTAAATAATTCTTTCCGTATAACTTGAAGAAGTTGAAACTGTCACTAATGAAAGTCCCAAATTCTCTTTTTTTATAAAATTGTATCATTGATCTGTTTATTAGTTTTTTTGTTGACAATAGACGGATACACAAAGTAGTAGAATCCGATCACTGCAAGTGAACCGAAAATAATCAACAGATTAAGAAACAAAGGCATTTTCAAAGCATGTCTTGTTACATATCCTTCAATAATTCCGGCACATATTGTAAATGGAATGGTACTTAAAAATATTTTAAAGGAATCCTGAAATCCTTTTTTAAAGGAATTAAATCTTGAAAAAGTTCTCGGAAATAAAATAGAAGCACCTAGAATCAATCCGCACATTGCTTCTACTACCATTGCAAAAATTTCAAAGACTCCATGAAGCCAAATACCTCTTGCACTATCTTTCAGTGCTCCGTAATCGTAGAAAAAATATTGGAAAGATCCCAACATTACACTATTTGATAATAAAGCAAACAAAGTTCCTACCCCACCAGCAATTCCGTAAATATAGAGCTTTGCCCCCACCTTAATATTATTGAAAATAATTCCTATAGTCGTTCCCCAGGTTGTCCCGCTTTGATAAACACCAACGGCATTGTTGTTTTTTATATTCTCAATAGTTTCATTTACATAGCTTTCACCCAGAATAATATTGGCAAAATCCTTATCATAAACTGCAGAAATCACACCTATGGATGTGAACAGGATAAAGAAAAGAAAAGCATACAACAAATATCTTCGGTACTGATACACCAGTAAAGGGACCTCTGTTTTAAAGAAATAAACCAGTCTGTTCTCTTCTACTCGTTTCGTTTTATAGATCTTCTGGAAAATCTGGGAAGATAGGTGATTCAGATAAACCGTAGTATTACTTTTAGGATAGTAAGTTTGAGCAAAAGAAAGATCATTGATCAGGTTAATATACAACGAAGACAGGTCGTCAGGATTTTTTTTAATTTTCCCATCGATAACCTGTTCTATTCCCAACCATTTTTCTTTATTTTGTTTAATGAAATAAACTTCTCTCATAATTGTAAAGGCTAAAATAATAAAAATTATGTCTCAAATTGCGATAAATACTTCACAAAATGTAAATATTAACTTTACTATTGCCAGTGTAGGAGAAAGAATGCTTGCATTTATTATTGATCTTCTGATAAGGGTTGCTTACGTGGTGATTGTTCTTTATATGTTTTTCAATATTCTGGATTTGGGATATATTATGAACGGGCTGGATACCTGGTCTGTAATGGCAGTTTATTTAATTCTTACCTTTCCCGCTTATATTTACTCAGTAGTGCTGGAAAGCTTAATGGAAGGACAGACTCCCGGTAAAAAACTGCTGAAAATACGTGTTGTAAAGATTGACGGCTATCAGGCAAGCTTCGGGGATTATTTGATACGATGGGTATTCAGACTGGTTGATGTGTCTTTTGCCGGAGCCGTAGGTTTAATTTCAATGATCGTTTCCAAAAACAATCAACGTTTAGGAGACATCGCTTCCGGTACAGCAGTGATTTCTCTAAAAAACAATATTAACATTTCCCATACTATTCTTGAAAACATTCATGAAGATTATATTCCGTCATTTCCACAAGTTATAGCCCTTAGTGACAATGATATGAGAATTATTAAGGATAATTATACAAAGGCTGTAAGAGCAGATGACCGACAGATCATCAACAAATTATCCAATAAGATCAAAAGCATCCTTAAACTGGAAATAGATCCTACCAAAATGAC
Organism: Chryseobacterium sp. CS2K3; assembly: GCF_059515185.1. Classification (NCBI taxonomy): domain Bacteria; kingdom Pseudomonadati; phylum Bacteroidota; class Flavobacteriia; order Flavobacteriales; family Weeksellaceae; genus Chryseobacterium; species Chryseobacterium sp. CS2K3. Next base: position 27,638 of record NZ_JCAKRW010000001.1, read on the forward strand.
TGAAAAACAGTTTATCAATGTCATTATTAAGGATTACAACTATTACACAGGAAAAGATAATTAGGAGAAAGTGGGCTGCCACCGGTGTAATTTTTGTACATTTAACATTAAAGTCTGAATTATGAAATTTGAAAATAATAAATCCGGAAACGGAGGCGTTCTTACCCTTAATAACGAAGTAAAAGAAGTAGGAAGACTTACCTATACTATTTTTCCCGAAGATCACAAACTGATTATTTCCTTTGTCCTTGTTCACCCTGAATTTGAAGGCAGAGGAATGGGAAAATATTTAGTAGAAGAAGCTATAAAATTTGCCAGAGAAAACAATTGGAAGGTTTACCCTCATTGTTCCTATGCAAGAGCTGTCATGATGAGAATGAATGATGTGGAAGATATTTTCTTAAAGAATTAAAACTTCATTCACCAGAATATTTTCAATATCATCAGGGTAATCCACATCCAGGTGATGATCAGACGCTACCCATTCCATAATTTCCTGTAAATTTAAAACTTTGGAATTGGGAATCCCCATCTTATCCAAAGCACAAGCATTGCATTCCTGCTCATATTGGTTATGGATTGGAATTACAAATAATTTTTTTCCTAAAAAAAGAGCTTCAGCCGGACTTTCAAAACCTGCATTACACAAAATACCCTCGCAGCCTTCAAAGTATTTTAGATACTGAATTTCGTCGATTGGAAATACTTCTACATTTTTTACTTTAACCTGAACCTTACTGTATTTTGAAAACACTTTCCATTCTACAGGAATCTTTCTTAAAATCTTAATAATATTTTCATCCGCAAAACTTGGAAGATAAACAAGATAATACCCTTTTTTATAAGGATTTAAATTCCTGATTTTTCTACGAATAACCGGCTTCTTAATCTGAGGATGGTAATTTTCAAAATGAAATCCTATTTTTCTTTCACTCGGAACATAATATTTTAATATTAATTCTCCCAGAAAATCTTTCTTTTCTGGTTTAGGCGTTTCGGGAAAACTCATTGATGCCTGATGGCTAAGCTCAATCATTGGTAACTTTTTCAACTTCGATGCCCAGCCCGTTAATGGCTCATAATCATTGATGATAAGATCATATTGTGAAAGTTCCAGATTCCTTATTGTTTTTGCAGCATCAATAAAACTGTTTTCTGTAAATGTTTTACGATAGGATAAACCGCCTGTTTTATTGTAGAGAAGAGAAATTCCTTTATATTGAAAGTTAACGTCAAAATCAGCCTTTAATTGCGACTGATGTCCACTAATTAATGTATCAACTGAAGCATACTTTTTAAGTAGAGGTATAATCTCCTGTGCACGGGCTACATGTCCGTTACCAGTTCCCTGAAATGCATACAAAATTTTCATTAGGAAAAATTAGTTACGATTTTCAACAGTGCAGAATTATCCATTTCATGAATTTCCTCTGACTCATCGTCGTTTAGTAAATGTTTATGATCATCATAGTAAAAAATTTTCCATTCCTTATTATTGTATTCCAATGCAGATAAGTTTTCTATCCAGTCTCCGGAATTAAGATAAGTACATGATCCCTTTTTGTTGATAACCTCCCGAATTTGTGGCTGATGAATATGTCCACAGATGACATAATCATATTGATTGTCTATAGCCAGTTCTGAAGCAGTAAGTTCGAAATCGCCGATATATTTTACTGCCTTCTTCACATTGTTTTTAATTTTCTTTGAAAATGAATATTTTTCTTTACCCATTTTCTCCAAAAACCAATTAACAACATTATTAATGATGATTAAGAGGTCATAACCTTTACCACCAAGCTTGGCAATCCATTTAGAATGCTGAACCGAGGCATCGAAAACATCACCATGAAAGATCCAGGTCTTCTTTTCATCAATCGTCAGACAGATTTTATTACAGACTTTAAGCTTTCCCAATTCAAAGTCCGTAAATTTCCGGAACATCTCGTCATGGTTACCTGTAATATAATAAACGTCTGTATTTTTTGTAGCAAATGAAAGGATTTTTCTAATCACCTTCAAATGAGGTTTAGGGAAGTAAGACTTTTTGAATTGCCAGATATCAATAATATCACCATTCAACACTAATGTTTTAGGTTGGATGGAATTGAGGTATCTCAGCAATTCCTTAGCCTTACATCCATAAGTTCCCAAATGAACATCCGATATGACAACTAATTCAACGTTTCTTTTCATGCGTATATTTCCGATTTAAAATTTTTCGGACAAAATGCCTGAATATTTTTCCTAATAAAGAATAATATTAAAACATTTCTTACATTTCTTACATTTCTTACATTTTTACAAAGAAACTAATTGAAAGTTAACTGTATATGAATGCTATATTATTTTTTATAAAGAGTTCATCAGCTCTTCTGTGATTTCCATATTGTGGTAAACATTCTGAACATCATCATCGTCCTCAAAACGTTCAAGCATTTTCATATTTGCTTTGAATTGCTCTTCAGTAACTTCTTTTGTATTGTTCGGAATTCTTTGTAATTCTGCACTTTTTGCTTCAATTCCAAGTTCATCCAACTTATGGGATAAAGAACCAAAGTCTTCAAATGCTGTAGTAATCATTACTTCTTCCTCATCTTTTTCCACATCTTCTGCTCCCCCCTCGATCATTTCCATTTCAAAATCGTCCCAATCCATTTTTACCTGAGTCAAATCAATCGTGAAAATTCCTTTTCTGTCAAAGATAAATGCCAGTTCACCATTTTTACCAAGGTTACCATCAAACTTATTGAAAACAGCTCTTACATTGGCTACAGTTCTTGTAGTATTATTTGTAGTACATTCTACAAAAAAAGCAACACCACCTTGTCCGTACCCTTCATAAGTAACTTCTTCATAGTTTTCCGCGTCTGCCCCACTAGCTTTTTTAATTGCTCTTTCTACGTTATCCTTAGGCATGTTTGCCCCTTTTGCATTCTGGATACATCTTCTCAATGCTGGATTAGATTCAGGATCTGTTCCACCGGCTTTTACCGCTAACGCGATATCTTTACCTATTTTAGAAAATGTTTTAGCCATTTTATCCCATCTGGCCATTTTAGAAGCTTTTCTATATTCAAATGCTCTTCCCATTTTATTTTTTTAATTTTCGACAAAATTACTTAAAAGTCAACAAAAAAAAAATACCTCCAAAAAATTGGAGGTATTCATTATTTAGAAAAATTAATTATTTTTTCTTTTTAGCAGCAGCTTTTTTCTTAGCTGGAGCTTTTTTAGTAGCTTTTTTAGTAGCTTTTTTTGCTGGAGCAACATCAGATTTTTGATATTTGTTCCATTCACTGTCATCACCAATGTATCTAACAGTTACTTTTCTATCAGCTTGTCTTTCAGCATCAGATGCAGATTCTGCAACTTTAGCATTTTGCTCACCAATACCTACTGATTTTAATGCGTTAACATCTACACCTCTAGCGTCTAAAGCAGCAACTACAGAAGCAGCTCTTTCTTTAGATAATTTCAAGTTGTAAGCATCACTTCCTTTTTTATCAGTTTCTCCAACTAATAAGAATCTACCACCATCTTTCTTAATGATTTCAGAAGCAGTATCTAGAGCTCCTTTAGATTCAGGCTTGATTGTAGCTTTGTTGAAATCAAAGTATACACTCTTAAGGTTCTTTTCAACATCAGTAGCTGTAACTTCTTTTGGCTTAGGACATCCGTTGTATTCTGGAAGACCTGGAACAGTAGGACAAGCATCATCTTTATCTAAGATACCGTCACCGTCTGTATCTGGCCAAGGACAACCGTTGTTTTCAGCAGGACCTGCTACTGTAGGACAAGCATCATCTTTGTCGATAACACCATCACCATCTGTATCTGGCCAAGGACAACCGTTGTTTTCAACTGGACCAGCTACGTCTGGACATTGATCGTCTTTATCTGGAACTCCATCTCCGTCAGTATCTGGACATCCTTGGAATTCTGGTAATCCTGGAGTATCAGGACAAAGGTCATCTTTATCTAAGATACCATCCTTATCTCTATCTCTGTTTCCGAATCTGAATAAGATAGATGCAGAAGCTTGCCAGAAGTTAGCAACAGTAGAATGATCCCCTGGAGTTGATACATAATCTCCTTGAATACCAAGACCGAAGTTTTTAGTTACCCAGAAGTTAGCACCAGCACCTGTAGATACTGCAAAGTGGTTAGCTTTTCCAGCCTCGTTACCATCTTTTCCGTTAGCAACGCTATAATCTAATACATTACCATTAGCATCTAGCCCGTTTGCAGGGAAAGATTGTCCTGTGTAGTCATGTCTTAAATAGTTAGCACCAACTCTTAAATATGGATCAAACCAAGATTCTTCGTTCCATAAAAGACCTGCTGCTTTAGCCTGGAAACCAATACCTGTCATTAGGAAAAATTCTTTCCCCATGTTGAATCTTTTGTTTTCAACATTTCCAACAGAAGTCTGCCAGTCAATAACTAAACCTTTACCAATGTTTCTAGCAACTGTTAACTTAGATAATGGAGGTGTAATAGAATAGTTGTTCACATTGAACACATTCTTAGTCAAATTGTTAGCAGAGAACGTATTACTGAACTTAGATCTTGCTGCTACGTGGTTTTCTGCATGAGCACCAACTCCGATTAACCACGGATTGTTGGTAGTCTGAGCGAAAACAGTAGAGGCAACAGTAAGCGCCAATGCTGAAATTCCTAATTTTAGATTTTTCATAGAATTAAATGATTAAATAATTGATAATGCAAAATAAATATAATTTTTCTTTATATACAAAGTTTTTCAAATGATTTTTAACTTTTCTTTAATATTCTGTCCAGGTTCCGTTTATTTTCTCTATCTTTTATCGCCTCTCTTTTATCGAAAAGCTTTTTCCCTCTACCAAGCGCTATCAGCACCTTTGCTTTACCTCGATCAGTGATATATAATTTTAAAGGTATAATCGTGTTCCCTGCATCTTTTAACTTTTTTTCAAGTTTTTGCAATTCTTTTTTGTGCAAGAGCAATTTCCGTTCCCTTTTTGTTTTATGGTTGTAAAAAGTTCCCAATTTATACTCATCAATCATCATATTAATGATGTATAATTCCCCATCAATAAACTGACAGAAGGATTCAGTGATAGATGCTTTGGAAGATCGTAAAGATTTTATTTCTGTACCCGTCAAAACCATTCCCGCTTCATACTCTTCAAGAATTTCATACTCAAAGCGAGCTCTTTTATTTAATATATTAACTGTTTTTTCAATCTTCATCATTTTAAAATTTCGTTAATGAAATATATAAAAAATACGATACATTTAAAAACTTGACTATTATAATATTACGAAATACCCAAATTCTTTTTGTATTTTTGCGCCAAATTTACAAAACTATATGTTAACAGTATCTAACTTATCTTTACAATTCGGGAAAAGAGTTCTTTTTGACGAGGTAAATATTATGTTTACCAAAGGAAACTGCTACGGGATTATCGGAGCAAACGGTGCGGGAAAGTCTACATTCCTTAAAATATTAACAGGAAAGCAGGATCCTACAACTGGACACGTATCTTTGGAACCAGGAAAAAGAATGTCAGTTTTGGAGCAGGATCACTTTGCATATGATCAGTATACTGTTCTTGAAGCTGTATTAAGAGGTAACAAAAAATTATTTGAAATAAAGGAGGAAATGGATGCGTTATACGCAAAAGAAGATTTCTCCGATGAAGATGGAATTAAAGCAGGAGAGCTGGGTGTAATCTATGATGAAATGGGTGGATGGACTGCTGAGTCCGATGCACAAACCATGCTTTCTAACGTAGGAATCAGTGATGATATGCACTGGCAGATGATGAGTGAACTTGAGAACAAAGACAAAGTAAAGGTTCTTTTGGCTCAGGCACTTTTCGGTAATCCTGATGTTTTGATTCTGGATGAGCCTACCAACGACCTTGATATTGATACAATCTCTTGGTTAGAGGATTTCCTTGCTGATTATGAAAATACAGTAATCGTGGTATCTCACGACCGTCACTTCTTAGATACGGTTTGTACGCACATTGGTGACTTAGATTATTCTAAGCTTAACCTTTATACAGGGAACTACTCTTTCTGGTACCAGGCATCTCAATTAGCTACAAGACAAAGAGCTCAGGCTAACAAGAAAGCTGAAGAAAAGAAAAAAGAACTTCAGGACTTCATTGCTCGATTCAGTTCTAACGTTGCTAAGGCTAAACAGGCTACTGCAAGAAAGAAAATGATCGACAAATTAAACATTGACGATATTAAACCTTCTTCAAGAAGATATCCAGCAATCATTTTCGAAATGGAAAGAGAAGCGGGAGATCAGATTCTTGATGTAAAAGGTCTTGAGAAGACTAAAGATGGAGAATTATTATTCTCTAATATTGACTTAAATCTTAAAAAAGGAGATAAAGTAGCAGTACTTTCAAAAAACTCTTTAGCTATTACTGAATTTTTTGAAATTTTGGCTGGAAATGTTGAAGCTGACAAAGGAACAGTTGCTTGGGGAGTTACTACAAACCAGTCTCATATGCCTTTAGACAATACTAATTTCTTCCAGGAAGATCTAAGCCTTGTTGACTGGCTAAGACAGTTTACGAAGAATGATGAAGAGCGTCACGAGGAATTCGTAAGAGGATTCTTAGGAAGAATGCTATTCTCAGGTGATGAAGCGTTAAAATCTTGTAAAGTACTTTCTGGGGGTGAAAAAATGAGATGTATGTTCAGTAGAATGATGCTTCAGAAAGCAAACGTTCTATTATTAGACGAACCTACTAACCACCTAGACCTTGAAAGTATCACGACATTGAACAACTCATTGTCTAACTTTAAAGGTAATCTTTTACTGGCGTCTCATGACCACGAAATGTTGTCAACAGTCTGTAACAGAATCATCGAGTTGACTCCAAACGGAATCATCGACAGAGAAATGACTTATGACGAATACCTTGCTGACAAAAAAGTAAAGGAATTAAGAGAAAAAATGTATTCTTAATCTGATTACATGATCATATAAAAATACCTCAAAGCGATGCTTTGAGGTATTTTCGTTTAAACAATAAATAAAATAATTATTTTGTAAGTTTCGTTGTCGGAATAGCTACGGTTCCCGGGTCTTTCCATAACCCATCTTTCTCAGCTTTCTTCTTAATTGCCTGAGCTCTTTTTTCGCTATCAGGGTGAGAATTAAACATTTTTTCAAAACCTGTTTGCGTACTTCCCTGTGACAATAAAGCTAATTTCTTAAAAGCTGTATAAGCTCCTACTACATCATATTTATTAGCTTTCATAAAATCATATGAGTATGTATCAGCTTCAGATTCCTGTTTTTTGCTGTGAGAAGCGTCTAAGAATGCATTAGCCATCTTCCCAACCTGACTGTCATTAAGAGTAGCTACCGCGTTAGAAGCAGATGATGCTGCATCCAAAGCTGCTGCTTTAAGATAAGCAGATTTCATAGCATCTTTCGTATCTTCATTTTTAACGTGACCAATCTCGTGACCAATTACAGCAAGTAATTCATTATCTGTCATGATATCCATCAGAGAAGAAAATACACGTACACTTCCGTCTGCACAAGCAAAAGCATTGATATCTTTCACTTTATAAACCTTGTAGTTTAAATTCAGCCCGTCTTGTGATTTGTGCTTTCCAAACAGTTTGTTCAATCTTACGGTATAAGGATCTTTCGGTCCTGCTACAGGATTATTTTTATCCATCCAATCTACTGATTCTTTGGATAATTTAATAGCATCTTCGTTTGTAAAAGTTAAAGCTTTTGCACCATTAGAAACTATTCCTACAGCTTTACCGAGATTAATTTTCTGTGCACTGATAGAATTCATTGCGCCTAAAAATGCCAGGCATACGATAATTTTTTTCATAGTCATTTAAATTTGGAGCACGAAGATAGCCATTTTTTAACAATTATTAAGTCAAAACTTCATTCTCGATCCGTTCCAAATGCTATTTTTTTTCCTTATTTTTGTGAACATGAGTCAAAAATGGATTTACAAGCCCGAACCCGATGAGGAAGTTGTGGACGGACTAAGTTCGTCACTTGGTTTTGGTACTTTTGAATCTAAACTTCTCGTTCTAAGGGGAATTGACAATTATCAGAAGGCGAGAGAATTTTTCAAACCAAACCTTAACGATATACACAGTCCGTTTTTAATGGCAGATATGCAAAAAGCTGTAGAGCGTATTGCGACTGCAATTGAAAATGGAGAAAAAATATTGGTATATGGAGACTATGATGTGGACGGAACCACAGCAGTTGCCTTAATGTACCTTTACCTCAGCAAAATTGTTGAGAAAAAATACCTTGATTATTATATTCCGGACAGAAATTCTGAAGGATATGGAATTTCTACAGAGGGAATTGATTTTGCCAAAGAGAATGGTTTTTCATTAATCATTGCTTTAGATTGTGGAATCAAGGCTTTGGATATGATTAACTATGCAAGTAATCTGGGAATAGATTTTATTATCTGTGATCATCACCTTCCGGGTGAGGAAATTCCAAATGCTGCTGCAGTTCTGGATCCTAAAAGAAGTGACTGCAGATATCCTTTCAAAGAACTTTCCGGCTGTGGTGTAGGCTTTAAGCTTTGCCAGGGTCTTAATACAATTTATAAACTTCCGGAAGCAGAATTATTTGAACTGACGGATCTTCTTGCTATTTCTATTGCTGCGGATATTGTTTCAATGACCGGAGAAAACAGAGTGCTGGCAAAAATGGGATTGAAAACGCTTAGAAAGACAAGAAATCTTGGGTTAAGATTATTGATCCCTGAGGATAAACTTTCTCATTTTGAAATTTCTAATATTGTTTTTGAAATTGCACCCAAAATAAATGCTGCTGGACGAATCTCTCATGGTAAAGCTGCGGTAGAGCTTATGGTTTCTGATAATCTGAAACATGCCCATCAGATTGTAGACGACATCATGAACCTCAACGATGAAAGACGTGAGCTGGATATGAACTCTACTCTTTCCGCATTGAATCAAATTATAGAATCTCAACAGGAAACCAAGCATACTACAATTGTCTATCATCCTGAATGGAATAAAGGAGTAATCGGGATTGTAGCTTCAAGACTTATTGAAACTTATTATAAGCCTACTCTGGTTTTCACTGATGGAAATAATGGAGAAATGGTAGCTTCTGCAAGATCGGTTTCTGATTTTGACGTTCACGAAGCGCTTGATTTATGTTCTGAATACTTCCTGAAATTCGGTGGACATCATGCTGCTGCCGGACTATCAATGGAAAAAGAAAAGTTTGCTGCTTTCAAAGAAAAGTTTGAAAGAATTGTTTCTGAAAAAATTAAGGAGCATCAAAAAGAACCTTCTATCACGATTGATTCTGAAATTAAAATTGATGATATCAACAGAGAGTTTATCAATTTTCACAGAAAACTTGCACCATTTGGTCCGCATAATATGAAGCCTATTTTTACATTGACCAATCAAAAGCTTTCAGGATATGTAAAGACTATGGGAAAGGACAATAACCATCTTAAGTTTTATATTAAGCAGGAATCTACAGGACGAAACATTGAATGTGTAGGGTTCAAACTTGGGCAGTTTGTAGAGGATTTTAAAAATAAAAACTTTGATCTTGCTTTTACCCTTGAAGAAAATCATTGGAAAGGCAATGTTACTCATTATCTTAATATAAAGGATGTACAATTTAGAGATTAATAGATTACAGGTAAAAACCAAAAATCTTAATTTCCTGCAAGCCTGAAATCATCTAACTTTTACCTGCGATAAGTTATTAGCTTCTACTTTACAAAATGAAAAAAATCGGTCTCTTTTTCGGATCTTTTAATCCAATACATATTGGACATCTTATTTTAGCAAATTATATTCTTGAAAATTCGGATATGGATGAATTGTGGTTTGTGGTAAGTCCACAAAACCCTTTTAAGGATAAAAAATCGCTTTTGAAAGATCATAACCGGCTTGATATGGTGCAGCTTGCTGTAAAGAATTATCCGAATATGAGAGCTTCCAATGTAGAATTTTCCCTTCCTAAGCCGAGCTACACGATTGATACGCTCACTTATCTTCATGAAAAATATCCTGACTATTCATTCAGTCTGATCATGGGTGAGGATAATCTGGATAGCCTTCACAAATGGAAAAATTTTGAAACTCTGATTAAAAATCATCATATCATTGTCTACCCACGGGTATTTGAAGGTGAAAAGAAAGATTCTGAGTATTTGCAACATGAGAATATTTCTATGATTAAAGCTCCGGTAATAGAACTTTCGGCTACGGAAATCCGAAATATGATCAGGGATGGTAAAAATGTAAGACCCATGTTACCGCCTGAAGTTTTTGAATATTTGGATGGAAGTAACTTTTATAAGTAATTTTGCAAAACCAAAAATAGAGATTAAAAACTGAAAGTTAGAGAAAGACTCTTACTTTCTGATTCTCAACTTATTTCTATAAAAATGAACTTCATCGAAAAATTCTTTTCAAAATACTCTCAGGAAAAACTCATCAAATGGTTTAAACAGATTTGTCTTGCGGAAGCCATTTCATGTGTTTTATTGTATTGTGTTGCAATGATCTGGATTCGTTATGATGAAAATCTTTATTCCATTATTTTCATTAGTGTCATTGGTAGTTTACACGGGTTATTTTTTACACTTTATCTTTTACTTTGCATTCCTGCAAGAAAAATTTACAATTGGGATGATGAAGATTTTGTTTTTGCTTTATTAGCTGCGTTTTTCCCTTTTGCTACGGTATGGGTAGATAAAAAACTGGCTCAATTCGATAGAGAATAATTTATTTTTTTCATAAAATTTCAACTTTTGCTGTAACAAAATTATTGTTACAGTTGTCTTATTATACAGAAAGGTCAAGCAATCAATATTTTAATGTAAATTTTTAGTAATTGAAAATCAACTAATTACAATTAATTAAAAATATTTTTAAGTACTTTGTATTGCATGATACTATATTTATTATATATCTTTGTAATGTTAAATAACAAACCATACCAACTATTAACTAAAATATAATAATCATGAAAACTCAAATTCTCATTGCAGCTCTATTTTTCACAGGACTTGTAACTGCACAGCAGAAAAAAGATAGTTTGAAGGTAAATTCCATTGAGACTGTCAATATCAAGAAGCAGGTTTTCAAAAAACAAGGTGATCGTCTTGTATATGATGTTGCCGCCTCTCCCATTGCTAAAGGAACAAATACTTTTAATCTTCTGAAGCAAACACCAATGATTTCCAGTATTGATGGAAAAACACTAAAGATTCTTGGGAAGTCTGATGCGGTAATTTATATCAATAATAAAAAGACGAATATGGATTCTGAGGCATTAATTGAAATGCTGAAGTCTACTCCATCAGAAGATATCCAGAAGATTGAGGTAATTACTGTTCCGGGCAGTGAGTTTCAGGTAGAATCTAAAGAAGGAGTCATTAACATTGTGATGAAAAAGAATAAAAATAATGGGTATAATGGGACGATGAAAATGCAGAATGAGCAGGCTTATTATAACAATCCTTCTGCAGGAGCTTCTTTCAATTTCAGACAGGGAAAATGGTCCGGAAATTCTAATTTCAGAATGGGAAGCTGGACAGACAGACAGAAGTATACTCTTTCCAACGGGGACTCTACTTTCAGAAATGAGTCTTATGGATATAATGATGATCCGAATAAAAATTTTGGCGGCGGGTTTAATGTTGATTACGAGATCAGTAAAAATCAAAGTCTCGGGCTTTCATACAATATGAGATATAACAAGAGTTTCAATTCTATTCTGGATATGACTAATTATCAAAACGGAATATTGATGGATAGAACGGTTAATAATGAAGATGCACAAACCAGAAATCACTCTTTTAATTTAAATTATGAATTAAAAACGGATTCATTAGGAAGCAAGCTTACATCGAATGTTTCTTATCTATGGTTTAACAGAGACAAAGTAAGTTTCAATGAGAGCTTTCCTTTGTATATAGATAAAAATAAGAAGGAAGAGGAGCAACCAAAATATTCTGCTTTGCGACAATCTGTTCCGCAAATCATCAATAACTATGCAGCGAACATAGATTATCTGAAAAAAACATCTAAAGGTGCTACATGGTTAATGGGAATAAGCTATAATCATACGAATACCGATAATGATACAAGACAGGACAGACTGGAGAATGATGAGTTTGTAATGGATACAAAACAGACCAATCATTTCATTTATAAAGAAAATATTTTAGGTCTTTACATCAACTATGAAAGAAAGCTGACTGAAAAGTTATCCGGAAAGGTAGGTGCCAGATATGAAATGACAAGAAGTAACGGGGATATCCTTGGAAAAACATCTTTTGAAAGAAATTACAATAATATTCTTCCTTACCTGAATTTAAATTACGCGATCAATTCGGATCATAATCTAAGCTATACTTTCTCCAGCAGAGTGAGAAGACCAAGATTCTGGGAACTGAATCCTTCCAGAACTTATTTTACACCAAGCAATTATACTCAGAATAATCCTTTTGTATTGGCTGCCAAGTTCTATAATCAGGAGCTTAATTATATGTATAAAAATGCATTTTATGCCAACCTGAGTTTTAATATGGTGGAAGATGCCGCAGCTTCTGATCTGCTTCCTTTACAAGGGACTTTAACGAAGCCTAAAAGAGATGAGAACGGAAAGATCATGTATGATGAGCTGGGAAATATGATCATGGAGACAACAAGGTTTTTAAGATACATCAGAACTAATTATGGTAAAAACAGAGAGCTTAGCTTAACGCTTGGAATGAACAAATCATGGTTCAAAGATATCTGGACTACCAACTATTCTGTCAATCTTGGATATGTTACTTACTCCGGAGGAGTTTGGGAAGATCCGACTTCTCAGCTGGGAGAATATGAAACCGAGGAACTTGAACCTTATATTGTTGATGTTAAAAACTATAATATGTCTGCTACCATCAACAACACTATTCGTCTTTCTTCGAAAAAGGATTGGTTCCTGGGGGTAAATTATTTCTTCGGAAGTAAGGTAGCAATGGAAGGCGGAACAATTGGTGTAAGACAGAGTGTAGATATCAGTCTGAAGAAAATTATAGGTGACTGGACGATTCTTGCGGAAGCTAATGACCTGTTCAACCAAGGGTATTACAGAGTAAACGGAATACAGCCCAACGGAAAGTATAATAATATTACGAATTTCAATTATCCAAGATTAATAAGCATTGGCGTTACTTATAATTTCGGAAATCAGAAACTTAAAAAAGCAAGGGAAATGAAATCAGCGAACGATGCTGTAAAATCAAGAACCTAATCTATAAAACTTACTTCACTTAACCACTCTTAAAGCAAACAACATGAAACGTATTCTTTTGTCAATAGCTGTCATCTTCGGAACCTGCGCTTTTGCTCAGGAAAAGAAATCTGACACGACAAAAACCAAAAATATTGAGGGTATTACGATCACCAAACAGGTATTCAAAAAACAAAGTGACCGTCTGGTTTATGATGTTTCGGCTTCTCCTGTTGCGAAAGGAAATACTACGTTTGATCTATTGAAACAGACTCCGTTATTATCTTCAACAGATGATAAAACATTGAAAATTGCGGGGAAAAACAATGTTCTCATTTTTATCAACGGAAGAAAATCCAATATGGATGCTGAATCTTTGGCACAATTCCTGAAAAACACTCCGGCAGAGAATATTCAGAAAATTGAAGTGATCACAGTTCCCGGAAGTGAATATCAAGTGGAATCTTCAGACGGAATCATCAATATCGTTTTAAAGAAAAAGATGAGTGATGGTCTTAACGGAAATATGAGGTTTTCAAATACCCAAGCTAAATACAACGGGAGCCAGGCAAGCTTTTCAGCTAATTACAGAAAGGACAAGCTGGGAATAAGTGCCAGCCTTAGTGGTGGTGAGAATATTGAGGCTCAAACTTACACTCTGAAAAACAGCAGCGACAAAGCATCCAATGAATCAACCGGTGATATTGATGATCCTAATAAAAATATTGGTGGTTATCTGAATATTGATTACCAGCTAAATGATAACAGCAACTTAGCATTATCTTGGAACACCTGGGCAAATAAAAGCTACAACTCTACTGTAAATCTATTTAATACAATCGTCAATAAAGAAGGAACTTTTTACAATTGGTCTAAAAATAAAGAGGATTCCAGATCTTATAATAATTCCCTGAATTTGAATTATGAGCTAAAAACAGATTCTTTAGGCAGTAAATTGAACGTAAATGCAGCTTATCTGAATTATAAAAGATTTCAGTTTACAGACAACAATACTTTTGAGTCTGATGTCAACCGAACTGTAAAAGATAAATCTATTCAGCTGTTTCAGGAACTCCCTCAGGTTATCAACAATTTTTCAGGAATGGTAGATTATATTCAGAAATTTAAAAATGACCTTACAATTTCTGTGGGAGGAAACTATAATAAAACTAAAACTGATAATGATACCAAAAATACCACCTATTTTTATGATTCTATAACGACAATTGAGCGTAAGCCTAACCATTTTATCTATGATGAGAACATTTATGGATTTTATCTGACCGCTGAAAAGAAGTTTTCAGATAAATTTTCCGGAAAAGTGGGTGCAAGATATGAGATTACCAACAGTTTAGGAACTTCGGACAACCCGCCTGCAGGGGTAGAAGATCTTAAAAGAATTGAAAGAAACTACAATAATTTTCTTCCTTATTTGAGTCTTAATTATTCTATTAATGATAAAAACAATATCTCCTACTCTTTTTCAAGCAGAATGAGAAGACCAAGTTTCTGGGAGATCAACCCTGTAAAGAATAAGCTTACAGATAATAATTATACTCAGAACAATCCCTTTGTAAAGGCTTCTACAAATTATAATCAAGAGTTGATGTACATGTATAAGAATTCATATTTTGTGGTTTTAAATCATTCATATATTAAGGATGTTATTACTCAGGTTCCTTTGCAGGGATATCCTAAACACCCTAATGGAGAGGTAGGAAAAAATCTTGCTTTACGATATATCAGAACGAATTTTGGAGATAAGCAGGAAATGTCTGCAATGATTGGAATCCAAAAATCATTCTTCAAACAGTACTGGACTACCAATTTCAGCATTGGAGCTCAACATAACAGAAATAACGGAAGCCTGGATATGGACCCTACTACAGGTGATCGATTTGTAGATGAGGAAGGAAAGCCTCTTATTTACAATAATACGATAAATTCTACCAGTCTTTTGATTCAGACGAACAATACCATCCGTCTTGATAAAGCAAAATCATGGTTCCTAGGAGTGAATTTCTTTTACATCGATAAGCAACAGGTAGAACTGGGTCAGATCCGTAGTTTAGCAAGTCTTGATATAAGCATTAAGAAAAACTGGAACGACTGGACCTTTGCTCTGAATGCCAATGATATTTTAAAAACCAATATTGTAGAAATCGATGATTATCAGACCAATGGAAATTACAATTATATCCACCAGAACCGATATCAAAGAAACGTGACTTTAAGTCTTACTTATACCTTCGGGAATAAAAAACTTAAAAAAGTAAGGGACATCGAAGGTGCTTCTGATTCTATCAAAAGCAGAACAAGATAGAAACTATCTTTCTTCATATTCAAATTATTTTGTATCCAAACCTGTTGATTTATTGGCAGGTTTTTTATCTTTAATTGTATGAAAAAAAGTTTAGTCCACATTATAACCGTCATGCTCATTTTTCTTTTCACAGCATGTAAAAAGAAGAAAATAACGATTGGCAATAGTATCAACTTTAATAAAGAGGAAAATATTTCTTACGGAAGCAATGAAGATCAAACGCTTGATTTGTATGTTCCGGATGTAAAATCTCAAAAACAAAGAGATGTCTTCATTATTATTCATGGTGGAGGCTGGCATGGTGGAAATAAGTCTCAACTTACATTCTTCACACTTTCTATGATGGAAAAATTTCCTGATCATATTTTTGTCAATATGAATTACAGACTAGCTTCTACCCGGCAATATGGTATTCCCAATCAAACAAATGATATACAAGAAGTAATTTCTCTATTGAAGAAAAAGCTTACTTACACTCCCAAACTGATTCTTTTAGGAAATAGTGCCGGTGGGCATTTGTCGATGCTTTACTCTCATCATTTTGATCATGATAAAAATGTAAAAGCTGTTATTAATATTGTAGGTCCGGCAGATCTTTCCGATTCTGGATTTAAAAAATATAATGAATATTCTTTTGTAGAAAAACATTTGATTGATCCTAAAATATTACCTATCGGTACATCAACAATTGAATTTGCAAGTCCAGTTCATTGGATTACAACAAAATCATCTCCTACGCTTTCCTACTACGGGACGTCAGATAATGTAATTCCTCTAAGCCAGAATAAAATTTTAGATTCGGTATTTACTAAAAATAATATTATCCATGAATCTTATGAATTTAACGGAGGTCATTTGGATTGGGATAAAAAGCCAAATAATATTTTTCTTATGAATAAAATTGAGTCATTTCTAAAGAGAATTGATCAATAAAAGATCCTTTCAGTGAGGTTTTCTCCAGATAAATCCATCCAAAAGATAATGAGTAAGCTGTGGAACTACCAGTAAAGGGACTAAAAACTGTAATAAATGCTCTGAGACAGTAAAATCTAGTGAAAAGTGTTCATTCCAGACAAGGGTTTCCCATAAAAATTCTTCCAAAAGGGCAAAGCATAAAATAATACCTACAAACAGGAAGATTCCTGAAAAGGATTTAAAGATTTTCATCCAATTTAATTGATGATTGCCTTTCTGTTCTATTTCACGGATATAGACTAAGGCTATATAAGGAATTCCGTGGGAAACAACATTCAGGAAAGTGAAAAGCAGGTCATTATTAAAATATATAATTCCAAAATACCAGGAAAGGAATGTTCCTGAAATGAGAGCTGTTTTAGGAATATTAAATGACTTGGTCTTAAAAGTTCCTACAATTGTCTTAGTAACCCAAGCCGCAAGAATAATCACATACAGAACAGTAATAAAACTAACATAATCCGGAAGGTTTTTAAACCATTCAAATTCATTATCCACAAACCAGGTAAAAGCTCGCGGGGTTTTAAACCAATATAACATCGGATAAATGGTAGCAGCATAAACGGCAACCTCATCTATTCTCTTGCTCCAATTATTAGGTTCAAAACGTGCATAAATTCTCATAAAACCGTACTGTTGACGTATAAAATGAAAAACAGCAATCAAAGCCAGGACAGACCAAAACGTCAGGCTTCCAAACTGAAATAAAGCAATTCCCAATACCCAACTTATAACAGGAATTCCAAAGTATAATAACTTTCGTTTCTGCACTTCTGCCTTCACAAAATAAGTCTTAAACAAAGTGGAATATACATGAGCTACATCTACAAAAACAATGAGCAGCAGCCATGTATAAAAGGAATAATGATCTTCCAATCCCTGAATCTGTTTCTGAAACAAAAAAATAATCAGCAATACCAAAAATGGAGGAGATAGAATAAACCACCAATCTGTTTTTGCATTATGTATCCAAGGTTGTTTCATATACGTTTTACATCATTTCTCGGGCTGTTCTGAGCCCCTGATAAAAAGCTTCTTCAAAAATAGAAATTCCTGAAAGATCTGAGTGAGCAAAGAAAATTTTTCCTTCAATAGATTCTTTAGCACCTTTCGTTTTTTCTCCAAAAATCTGATCAGGAATGGGAGCAATCATCGCGTGTCCTATCTTATGGAACTGCATTTCAAGAATAAAGTCTTCAATCAGTGGATGCGCTTTTTTCAGATCATCCAAAACTAAAGTTTTCAGTTCTGCTTCTTTCATGGAATACAACTTCTTCCTTGCCTTTCTACAATCACTGGTAGAAAAGCTTCTGTAATAAGTAATTACTTTCTCACCCATAATCTGGTTAAGGTTTTGATGCTGATCATAAATATACCCTAAACCTGACGATCCATAAATGACATTATCCCACGCCAGTTCTTCATCTCCGCCAAATTCATTCTTTAAGGTTACAGTTGTTAAAAGCCACGGAACATATTGAAAAGAAGCTGCTTTTTTATGATTTAAAATTCGTTCATTCACAAATTGTGGCGTTGCAAGTAAAACCTTCTCTGCAATGATTTTCTTTGTCTTCTTCGCGGTATTATCAAAACTTAATACCTCAACTTTATCATTAATCTTTACATCAAACACCAAATGTCCGGATAATTTCTTGTCTTCCGTATATTTTTCGAAATGCTTTGTTAATCTTGCGTTTCCTTCCGCCCAAGTGAAAACCTGATCTTTATATTTCTTACTCCAGTTGTTTTTCCTTCCTGCAAAATAATGAATCCCAGCCCAAGCTGAAACGTAATCAATTCCTAATCCGTAATCATCTCTACAGGAATAGTCCAGCAGCCAAAGCAGCTCCTCAGACTTATAATCGTGTTCTTTCAACCAGTTTTTAAAAAGAATCTTTTCCAGCTTTATTGCTTCATCTTCCTTACTGGAATCATGAACAGGAATCGCAAACCAATAATTTCCAAGAACATCTTTCTTCTGACGCATTTCGTCCATCAATTTAAAGAAACGATTAAACTCTTTCTGAATTTCAGCTGTAATTCCTTTCTGAGGAACGATGTCGTTCTGCCACGAGTTTTTATAAAAAAGTCTTTCCTGCTGTGGAAAAGTCATCTGATATTCATCCAGAATAGGTTCTTCGGTCTCATCGGTTCCCTGGCAGATTCCGCATTCTGTTAGAAATTCGATGATTTCCGTATTTTCTTTATTGGGTAAAGGTAAATAATGAGCTCCCAAAGGAAATTTTGAAAACTTATTTTGTCCGTTTGAGGAATTTCCTCCTATATGGTTTTCCATTTCCAGCAGAAGATAATCTTTCTCATTATTCTGATTAAAAAACCTGCATGCAGAAAGTCCGGAGATTCCACCACCTACAATAAGATACTTTGTGTGGATAACTTCTGAAAATTGTGGAAAATCCTTAGCCCATAGTTTATGCCCCAAAACATGATCGGTTCCGGTTATTTTCAGCAACAGAGACTTCACCTTCTTTCCGCAGTATTGCAGAAAAGGAAGTATCATGCCACCTAATAGTAATGTTTTCAGGAAATCTTTCCTACTGTACTTTTCCCCACTCTTCATCGAAATAACGAACTAATATCTGATTATCCAGACGATTAACTTCAACATCATTGACTTTCATATCTTTATTAAAGTAAGATAATTGTGAGAAATCGTAGTCATAATACTTTAGATTAGGAATTCTCCTGTAAATCTTATTATTGGCAGGCTCAAATGAAGCCATTGAAAATCCCCATTCTCCAAATGATGGTACATAGGTATGGTATGCTGATGTAAAAGGGAAAATCTGGTTCATTGTTTTTTCTATACACCAAAAAGATTTTGGAGCAAAGTAAGGCGATGTCGTTTGAACTACAATTTTAGTTTCCGGAGTTGTCAGTCTTTCAAGTTCTTTGTAAAATTGTAATGAGTATAGTTTTCCTAAGCTGTAGTTGGAAGGATCCGGAAAGTCTATAATAATGACATCATATTTTTTCTTGTTCTCCTTGACCCAGATATAAGCATCTTTGTTGATAACGTCCACCTTGGAGTTTGATAATGAACTTTGATTCAGCTTTCGCATTGTTTCATTTGTTTTAAAAAAATCTGTCATTTCTCCGTCAAGATCTACGAGCTTTATTTTTTTTACTTCTTTATACTTCAAAACTTCACGAACGGCAAAACCATCGCCGCCGCCCAAGATCAGAACATTATCAATATTCTTAGCCATTGACATCGCAGGATGTACCAATGCTTCATGATAACGGTATTCATCGGTAGAAGAAAACTGTAAGTTGTTATTTAAATATAATCTGAATTCCCTGTTATTTCTCGTCAAAACAATTCTTTGATAAGGAGAGCTCTTCGTGTAAACAATATTTTCGCCATATAGCTTTTCCTCAGAATAAGAAAGTATGGTATCCGAAAAGATAAACAGAACGAGAAGAAAAACAAAGGCTCCGATAGATTTTATCTTTAAAAATATTGGCTTTGACAATTCCTTTTTAAGATAAAAACACAGAAAGATTGCAATTGAAACATTGATCAATCCAAAGAATAAAGGTGTTTTTACAATTCCAAGATGTGGAATAAGCACCAATGGAAATAAGATTGAAGCTAAAAGTGCCCCGATATAGTCAAAAGCAAAAACATTTGATACCAGATCTTTGAATCCGATTCTGTCTTTAAGAATGTTCATCAATAAAGGAATTTCCACTCCCACCAAGCATCCGGTAAAGAAGACAAAGAGATAAAGAACTGCCTCAAAATGAGCCAGCGTATTGAATAATATAAATAATACCACGGAACTTATTCCACCTACAATTCCTACCAGAATTTCAATTTCCACGAACTTATCAATAAGGTTTCCCTTGATGAATTTTGCCAGGTAGGAACCTACTCCCATAGAAAACAGGTAAACGCCAATGATAAAGGAAAACTGTTTGACAGAGTCTCCCAAAAGATAACTTGCCAATGCACCCGCCACCAGTTCATAGATCAATCCACATGTCGCAATGACAAAAACAGAAAACAGTAAAAGTAGCTCAAGAGGAATCCTCTTCTTATCCATGAATTGCAGCGCTTATAATCATTGAAATACCGATGATAAATGCCCCGAAAACGATAGCCAAAGCAATATTTTTATTCTGAGCGATCTCATGCCATGTTTTTTCCGGCGTTAATTTTTCAATGATGAAATAACAGATCAGTAAAATAGCAATTCCTAAGAATGAGTACAAAACTGAATTGAATATAGGTATTAGATTAATATTGTCCATAGTTTTAATTTTTTTATTTATGATAGTATCTGTAAAATCCTGCTCTGGAATGGCTTCTTGTGGTACCGTCCCGATAGTTTTCTGTTTTTGCACAATCACAGAATTGATTTCCTGTAAATGTCAGATAAACGAACCATCCTAAGAAAAATCCTCCGATGGCAAAGAGCATCCAGTTGTCTCTGATGTAATTAATTAATCTTTCCATCGCTTTAATTAGTAGAATAAGGTGAATTTGAACTATTGTTCCATTTACTGCTTTCAAAAATACTTTTAGCGATATAACTTGCTACGGTAAACAAAGCCAGAATGAAGATCACGATACCAAAATTCCAAAAGGAAACCGGTAACCAGGTAGCTTTTATATTAACACTTAAGTTTTTCTCACCATTGGCTGTATAATCATAACTAAGAGGCATATTCACAAGTATGGAATCCATTTTACTCATTTCTTTTTCAGTATTCTGAAGCCCTGTTCTCGATATGATTTCATTTTTCAAAGACTCTTTATCTGTAAAAGTTTCAACACTTTTATCTTTATCATTTTTAAGAAAGAAAGTTCCTGTTGTATTTTGAATAACAGAGAAATCTCCATTTTCAGGTCTGTATCCCGACTGGAACGGATTTTTACTTCCGCCTTCCTTTTCTGCTGATACAATAAAATGATAGGTTCCCTGAGGAATACCACACATATTGAAATTTTCGTTCTGGCTTCCCTCGCTCCAGCTTTCTCCATCTTCAAAACCTGAGTAACGTTCAATATCTTTGGTAGCATAAATCACTTCATTGGTTTTTTCATTCACTAGCCCAAGTCCTACATTTGCCCAAGAATTATCCACATCAGAGAAAAGATTTACTTTTAGCGGAGCAGAACCTCCTGAGAGATTAAAGCTTTTGCTCACCAGTTCTTTGTCATTCACATCTTCAAAAGCTATTGTCTGCTCAAATACGGTCTGGTTAGTTCTGGATGTAACGGTATAAAGCTGAAGTAAGCATATCAATAAAGCTGTAATTGCCATGATATTGATGCATTGCTTGACATTATAATAAAAAGGCTGTACAATCCCTATTCCTGTATAGAACGGCATACCTGTAATTCCAAAAGCTCTTTTTATTACAGATTTTGAAATATGATTTCCTTTGAAAAACTGAAATTCATTTCCGTATTGCTCACAGGAAACCATTTCTGTCCCGTTTACATATTCTTTATAGGTAGCTAATCCAAGCGAAAGCTTATCTTCAAAAAAGCCGGATGCAGCATGAACGGTACATGGAGTTGTTTCGTACCATCTATAGTTTTTTCCTCCAACTTCAACATAATATTGATATTCTGTCAATTTAAAGTCTCCCTCACGAAGAAGAATCCAATGCCCGTCACTTTCGCTTAGATAAATATTATTACCCGTACGATCTTTCAAGGTATATTCCCGCCAAAAGGTATCTAAACCGTATTTTTTGATGACAATATTGATCACCCAATATTCTGTACCGTAAAGTATGCCTTTACGCCCTATTTCCAATACAACATTTTCTACAGGTTCTTTGATCTTCTTTTTCTTAACAGAGATTCCTTCTGATGAAATGAGATTTTTACAATGACTGCAGATAAATTCTTCAATGGCAAAATTAATTGCCATCTGATTGTTATTGGTTTTACAAATGGGACAAATGTGATCCATTTTATCTGTAAATTTTGTGTTTCTGAATGGTATTAGCTTTAAAATATTGAACTACTTCATCAGCAATCTGCTCTACTTTTGCTGTATTGTCTTGAGTATAATTACAAAGAAATACATCAAAGGTAAGCTCTTTAAACTCCGGCCATGTATGGATGCAAAGATGTGATTCTTTAAGGCAAACCGCCGAAGTAAAACTTTGATTCTCAAAAATATGATTGGTAATCCCTACGATTTCCACTTCTTTAGTTTCCAGCATCTTCTCTGTAAATGCAAGGAAACTGTTGCTGTCTATTAACAAATCTTCTGACTCCGTTTCCAAAGTCAGAAGAATATGTAAACCTTTATTTGATAATGGGTTCAATTAATTTTTTCGTAAATATATTATTTTTTCGGAAGAAATACTTCGGCAAGCATACATCTTGCACTTCCACCTCCATTTACTTCAATAGTATTAAGGTCTGAATAAATAATTTCGCAGTATTTTTCAATAGCTGAAACCTGTTCTGATGTTAAAGACTGATAAGCAGTTTGGCTCATTACCAGAAACTTTTTACCTTCTTTATTTTGAACCTGAAGCATATTTCCTGCGAACTGCTGCATTTGTTCTTCTGAGATTTCAACGATTTCCTTACCTGAATTTTTAATCGTTTCTATTACTTTTTCTCTTTCCAGTTCATCATCGATACAGTCAAGACAAATAACTACAAATTGATCAGCGACACACATCATTACGTTGGTATGATAAATTGGAAGCCTCTCCGTACCTACTGTCTGATAAGAATGGAAAACGATAGGTGTAAAACCATATTTCTCACAGAATTCTCTGAATAAATTCTCGTCAAGCCTTAAAGAAACAGAACCATAAGCAATCTTATTATCGTGGTCGAAAATCATACTTCCGGTTCCTTCAAGGAAATGTCCCTGTGTTTCCGGGAAAGACCAGTCATCTATTTCAGTAATATCAAATCCCTGAGCTTTGATGCTTTCAAGAATATCGTCTCTTCTTTCCACTCTTCTGTTGGAAGCGAACATAGGATATAAAACTACTTTTCCGTCTTTATGGAAGCTTACCCAGTTATTTGGAAAAATTGAATCCGGAGTATGAGGATCTAATGTATCTTTAATAGTGATTACATTAACTCCTTTTTCTCTAAGTTTTCCAACGAAAGTATTGAATTCAGCTAATGCTTTTGACTGAATATCAGAACCTGTCTGTTCTACCTGAAAATAATTATTTTTTGCAGTTTCTGCATTATAACCGAATGCAATCGGTTCTATCATTAATACTGTATCTGTTGTTTGCATTTTTTTGAATTAAAAATTAAAGATTTAAACCTCTCCTACACTACCACTCTACAACCCTATCACTCTCTTACAAGCGGCATTGTAGAACATCTCAGCAAGCCTCCCATTTTAGAGATCTCTCTGTAAGGAATTTCTTCAACAGTCATTCCCCATTCGTTTCTTAAGTAATTGTTCATTCTGGTAAATGCTTTGTCCGAGACTACTATATCAGGAGATATAGAGAAGATATTCGGGAACATTTCAAACATTTCTTCATCATTGATGTGGAAACAATTTTCTTCTCCGAAAATATCAATAATTAAACGGTAATCACTTTCGTCTACAAATCCGTTTTTGTAAATAATACATTTGTCTTCTCCTACTGGATTGAATGTACAATCTAAATGAAGAATTCCTTCAAACGGAACTTTATCATTTTTTTTCAGTTCAAGATCAATAATTCTTTTCTTGGGAAAGTATTCTTTTAAGATTTCGATGGCATACTCATTGGTTCTTGCCGTCTTATAGTTTCTGTAATCTTCACTGAAGCAGGTTCCGATGAAAATAAAATCATTCCATACGATAACATCTCCACCTTCGATATGTGCTGTTTCCGGAAGGTTAATAATTTTTCTCCATGCTACTTTTTCAAAAACGCTTTTGTACGCTTCCTGCTCATCTGCTCTGTCTGCGATCACATTTGAAATGATCATCTTATCATCAATTACAAACGCTACATCTCTTGAGAATACCTGATTATAATCCTCAATGATACTTGGACGCAACACTTCAACGTCATACTTTTTTAAAACAGCTTCAAAAGCGTTCATTTCATTAACGATATCCTCTTCTTTGGGATAAATATTATGTTCGATTGAGTAATATGACTTTGCGTCATAACTTTCCTCTAGTGTGGGAACCGGTCCCAATGAATTAGGCTGACCTAGTACTACAGACTTCAGCCTACCCGTTTCGTTTTTAATGTTTAGTCTCATAAAGATTTATGCAATACTACAAATATAAGTAAAGGTCTCTACCTATAAAACTTTTGCTTTGTTTTATATATTAATTTTAATGGCTTTAGTAGACCTTCGTTAGAAAATTTTCCCCTTTATCACGCCATCTACAGTACTGAGTATATACAAATAACTACAACCTACTATATTTCATCTATATAAGTACAACAAAACAGATATTTTTATAATTTAAATTCCTATCTTAGTGATATAATTTTCGCGAAATTATATCTTTAAAACTTAACTATTAACATCAAAAATCAAAATCATGACTAAAAACAATTCAGTGCTGAAAAACGCACAAAAACTTGGAAGAGATCAACAGAAGTCTGTAATGGGCGGTGCTCCTATTTCAACAGCAAGAAGATGTTGTGAATGGGACCAAAATGGAAAATGCTATATCTGGACATGTGATAGATGCCAGTGTCCATAAAAACAATAACCTGCTTTTTAAGCAGGTTTTATTTTATAATACTGTAAAAATAAAAAATCCCAAAGCAAGCTTTGGGATTTTGATATGGTAAAAGCAAATATTATCTGCTTGCAATATCGATATAGTTTCTTTCCTGAGCACCTTGGTAAACCTGTCTTGGTCTTCCGATTGGATCTCCTTTCAATCTCATTTCTTTCCACTGAGAAATCCATCCTGGAAGTCTTCCTAATGCAAACATTACTGTAAACATTTCAGTAGGAATTCCCAGAGCTCTGTAGATGATACCTGAATAGAAATCTACATTTGGATATAGTTTTCTTTCTACGAAGTACTCATCTTCAAGTGCTACTCTTTCTAACTGCATTGCAATATCAAGAGCTTTATCCTGGATACCTAATGCTTTAAGGATATCATCAGCAGCTTTCTTGATGATTTTTGCTCTTGGATCGAAGTTTTTGTATACTCTGTGTCCGAATCCCATTAGACGGAAGCTATCTCCTTTGTCTTTAGCTTTAGCCACATATTTAGATACATCACCACCATCTTTCTCGATAAGCTCAAGCATTTCGATTACAGCCTGGTTAGCACCACCGTGAAGTGGTCCCCAAAGTGCAGATACCCCAGCAGAGATAGAAGCAAAAAGACCTGTATGAGCAGAACCTACCATTCTTACAGTAGAAGTAGAACAGTTTTGTTCGTGGTCAGCATGAAGGATTAATAATTTATCTAATGCATTTACAACTACCGGATCGATTTCGAAATCAGCATTTGGTAATCTGAATGCCATTTTATAGAAGTTCTCTACATAGTTTAGGTTGTTATCCCCGTGGTTTAATGGTAAACCTTGAGTTTTTCTGTAAGTCCAAGCACAAAGGTGAGAGAACTTAGCGATCATTAGCTCAGCAGCGTGATCCATTTCTTCTTTAGAGTTTACGTTAACGGCTTTCGGGTTGAAAGCTGTCAAAGCAGAAGTCATAGAAGAAAGAACTCCCATAGGGTGAGCAGAACGAGGAAAAACATCAATGATCTTTTTCATTTCGTCTGCGATGAAGTTATATTTTTTAATGTTGTTGTCGAAAGAAGTAAATTGATCCTGAGTAGGTAATTCTCCATGTAATAAAAGATACATTACTTCTGTGAAGTTAGATTTCTCAGCAATTTGCTCGATAGGATAACCTCTGTAGAATAATTCTCCTTTATCTCCGTCTAAGTAAGTGATGTCGCTAATAGTAGCTCCTGTATTTTTGTAACCTAAATCCAGAGTGATCAAACCTGTCTGGTCTCTTAATTTTGAAATATCAATCCCTCTGTCTCCGATAGTACTATCCACGATTGGATATTCATATGAATTACCGTCGTAATTCAATATTACTTTGTTGTCTGACATTATTTATTTTTTTTTAAATATACTACTTTCCATAAAATACGGCAAACAAAAATTATCGCTTGCCGTTATTTATAAATTCGATTATCTTTTAATTTTGAATGCTTCTAATCCAGGGAAAATTGCAGTTTCACCAAGTGCTTCTTCAATTCTCAATAGTTGGTTATATTTCGCCATTCTGTCTGATCTTGAAGCAGAACCAGTTTTGATTTGTCCGCAGTTCATTGCTACTGCTAAATCAGCAATAGTAGAATCTTCTGTTTCTCCTGATCTGTGAGACATTACTGAAGTGAACTTGTTGTTCTGAGCCATTTGTACAGCAGCCATTGTTTCAGAAAGAGAACCAATTTGGTTTACTTTTACAAGGATTGAGTTGGCAATACCTTCTTTTACTCCTCTTGATAATCTGTCCACATTTGTTACAAATAAATCATCACCCACCAACTGTACTCTGTCACCGATTTTATCAGTCAGCATTTTCCATCCTTCCCAGTCATCTTCCTGCATACCGTCTTCGATAGAAATGATTGGATATTTAGCAGCTAATTCAGCAAGGTAAGAAACCTGCTCTTCTCTTGATCTGTGAGCTCCTTTATCACCTTCGAATTTTCTATAATCGTAAGTTCCGTCTTTGTAGAATTCTGAAGCCGCACAGTCTAATGCCAACATGATGTCATCACCAGGCTTATATCCTGCTTTTTCGATAGCCTGAAGTAGAGTATCCAAAGCATCTTCAGTTCCGTTGAAAGTTGGAGCAAAACCACCTTCATCCCCTACAGCTGTAGAAAGACCTCTTCCTTTAAGGATAGATTTCAGGTTGTGGAAAATTTCAGTTCCTTTTCTTAATGCATGAGAGAAAGAATCTGCTTTTACCGGCATGATCATAAATTCCTGGAATGCGATAGGCGCATCAGAGTGTGAACCACCGTTGATTACATTCATCATTGGAACAGGAAGAGTATTTGCATTTACACCACCTACATATTTATATAGAGGCATTCCCAATTCTGCAGCTGCAGCTCTTGCTACTGCTAAAGAAACACCAAGAATTGCATTAGCACCTAGATTTCCTTTGTTAGGAGTTCCATCAAGATCAATCATGATCTGATCGATATAGTTTTGTTCAAAAACCGGCTGTCCAACTAAATTCTCTGCAATTACTTCTTTTACATTTTCAACAGCTTTCAAAACTCCTTTTCCCTGGTATTCTGAACCTCCGTCACGTAATTCTACAGCCTCATGTTCTCCTGTAGATGCTCCTGAAGGAACAGCTGCACGACCCATAGCACCGTTTTCTGTAAATACATCCACTTCAATGGTAGGATTACCTCTGGAATCTAAAATTTGTCTTGCTTCTATGTAAGAAATTGCACTCATTTTTTATTTTTTTTAGTTTAGACAAATTTAATCAAAAATAAACTTTTGGGTGGTATTTCGGGACGATCTTTTACCACAAAATCTGAGTTAAATTTTAGTTAATTTTATAAATTCTAGCTGGTTTAAAATTTGAAATAAAAAAAAACAGAGTTCGCATACTTTTACGTAATTTTCAGAGTTAAAATCGAAGCTATTGGTTTGCTTTTTGATTGGATTAAAATCATTAAGATCTTCATTAGCGGAAGAAAAGAATATATTCTACACATAAAAAATAACCATTATGAAAAAAGGACTTTTAATAGCAGTTTCGGCATCTGCATTACTTCTTACAAGCTGCAAGAAAAGTGAAAGCGGAAACAAAAGCGTAATCAAAACAGACAGTTCAGAAACATTAGTTACAGATAACAATGGAAAAATTGATTCAGTAACGCAAAGTTCATCAACAATAGATGTGAACGGACAAAAAACTGAAAAAACGGATTTTGTATATAAAGCAACTGACGGAACATTAGTAAAAGTAATATTTAAGAATGATCCGAAAGAAAGTACAGTAGCTATTACCAGCAACAAGAAAACATTTACTCTTCCTAAAACTGAAACCAAAGGAGAAGAAACCATCTATAAGAAGGATGATATGACAGCAAGAGTAAAAGGAGACAGCTTACATCTCGAGCAGGGTAATAATATTATTGAACTGAAAAGAACAAAAATATAGAATAAAAAACGTCCAATGATTTGGACGTTTTTTTATAACATTTGTGAATTCAAGATAAGCTGAAGGATATTTACGATTGAATGCTTGATGGCGTTAATTTCCAAAAAAACGTAATAAAAAGACATAAAAAAACCATCCGGATTCCGGATGGTTTTCTATTTATATCTGAATGAATATTATTCTTCAGTTTTTTCTTCAGTAGTATCAGCTTTAGCTTCTTCTACTTTCTCTTCTACTGCAGGAGCATCAGCAACTACTGCTTCAGCTTTTTTAGGTGCAGCAGTTGATCTTCTGCTTCTTCTTGTAGTCTTTTTCTCTTCAGCATTAGGGTTGTAAAGCTCGTTGAAATCTACTAATTCGATAAGAGCAGTATCAGCAGCATCACCTGGTCTGAATCCTGTCTTGATGATTCTTGTATAACCACCGTTTCTTTCAGCGATTTTAGGAGCTACAGTTCTGAATAATTCAGCAACCGCAAATTTATTTTGAAGGTAAGAGAATACTACTCTTCTATTGTGTGTAGTATCTTCTTTTGCTTTTGTTAATAGAGGCTCAACATATACTCTTAAAGCTTTAGCTTTAGCTACAGTAGTGTTGATTCTTTTATGCTCAATTAGAGAACAAGCCATATTAGAAAGTAAAGCACTTCTGTGAGAAGCTGTTCTTCCTAAGTGATTGAATTTTTTACCGTGTCTCATTATTAATTATTTATCAGCGTCTAACTTATATTTTGCAACGTCGAAACCGAAGTTAAGACCTTTTGAATGCACTAATTCTTCTAGTTCTGTCAAAGATTTTTTACCAAAATTTCTGAATTTCATCAAATCAGACTTACTGTAAGAAACTAATTCTCCAAGAGTTTCTACTTCAGCTGCTTTTAGACAGTTAAGGGCTCTTACAGAAAGATCCATATCTGCTAATTTAGACTTAAGTAATTGTCTTGTATGAAGAGTTTCTTCATCATATTGGATAGATGCTTTTACAGCTTCAGTTTCAAGAGTGATTCTCTCATCAGAGAACAACATGAAGTGATAAATTAATATCTTAGAAGCTTCTGTTAAAGCATTCTGAGGGCTGATAGACCCGTCAGTTTCTATATCTAATACAAGTTTTTCGTAGTCTGTTTTTTGCTCTACACGATAATTTTCAATGCTGTATTGTACTTTCTTGATCGGCGTGAAAATAGAGTCAATAGCAATAGTACCTACAGGTGCATTGTTTGACTTATTCTGTTCTGAAGGAACATATCCTCTACCTTTTTCAATATTGAAAGTAATTTCGAAAGTTACATCACTGTTTAGGTTACAAATCACTAAATCCGGGTTTAACACCTCAAATCCGTTGATCGACTTTCCTAAATCTCCAGCAGTAATAATCGTTTGACCTGAAACTTTAGCAACAACCTGCTCATTAGCCTGTCCTTCTGCTGCAGCTTTTAATCTTACCTGCTTTAGGTTAAGAATAATTTCGGTAACGTCTTCGATTACTCCTGGAATAGTTGAAAATTCGTGCTCTACACCTTCTATTTTGATAGATGAAATAGCGTATCCTTCAAGAGAAGAAAGCAACACTCTTCTCAAAGCATTACCGATTGTAAGCCCGAAACCTGGTTCTAAAGGTCTGAATTCGAATTGACCTTTAAATTCATCAGAGTTAAGTAAAATTACTTTATCGGGTTTTATGAATTGTAAAATTGCCATATTATTGGGTTGAGCAAAAATTTGATTAAAAAATTATTTAGAGTAAAGTTCGACGATAAGGTTCTCCTTGATGTCTTCCGGAATTTGGATTCTTTCAGGAGCAGAAATGAAGGTACCTTCTTTCTTCTCATCGTTGAATTGTAACCACTCATAGTTTGACTTAGAAGCCAATGCATTGGTAACAACTTCAAGAGACTTAGACTTTTCTCTTACAGCGATTACATCACCAGCTTTTACCAAGTAAGAAGGGATATTAAGAATTTCTCCGTTCACAGTGATGTGTCTGTGAGAAACTAATTGTCTAGCTCCAGATCTAGTTTTAGCAAAACCTAATCTGTAAACTACGTTATCCAATCTTGATTCACAAAGTTGTAATAGAACTTCACCTGTTACACCTTTACTTCTGTGTGCTTTTTCAAATAAGTTTGCAAACTGTCTTTCTAAAATACCGTAAGTATATTTAGCTTTTTGTTTTTCAGCTAACTGAACTGCGTATTCTGATTTTTTAGCACCTCTTCTTTTGTTAGGACCGTGTTGTCCTGGCGGTTGGTTCTTTCTTTTTTCGAAGTTTTTATCATCTCCGTAGATTGCAGCACCAAACTTTCTAGCAATCTTAGTTTTAGGTCCAATATATCTTGCCATAATGGGTAAATTCTAAAAATTAAACTCTTCTTCTTTTTGGTGGTCTACATCCGTTGTGTGGCATAGGAGTCACGTCAACGATTTCTGAAACTTCAATTCCTGAATTGTGGATAGATCTGATCGCAGATTCTCTACCTGCACCTGGACCTTTCACAAACACCTTTACTCTTCTTAAACCAGCTTCGTGAGCTACAGCAGAGCAATTTTCAGCTGCCATCTGAGCAGCAAATGGAGTATTCTTTTTAGAACCTCTGAATCCCATTTTACCGGCAGAAGCCCAAGAGATAACCTCTCCGTTTTTATTTGTTAAAGAAATGATGATGTTATTGAAAGAAGCCTGAATATGAGCTTCACCAATAGCTTCAACTTTTACTTTTCTTTTCTTAACTACTTTAGTTTGTTTTGCCATAATTCCTAACGATTATTTACTAGCTTTTTTCTTGTTAGCAACAGTTTTTCTCTTCCCTTTACGTGTTCTAGAGTTGTTTTTCGTTCTCTGGCCTCTTAAAGGTAATCCAAGTCTGTGACGTATTCCTCGTTGGCATCCTATGTCCATCAATCTCTTGATGTTCAATTGCACTTCAGATCTCAATTCTCCTTCTACTTTTACGTTTTCAGAGATATATGTTCTGATTGCAGCCAATTCATCGTCATTCCATTCGTTGACTTTCTTGTCTTCGCTGATACCGGCAGCTTTAAGGATTTCAGAAGAAGTACTTCTTCCTACTCCATAGATGTAAGTTAAACCGATAACACCTCTTTTGTTTTTTGGTAAATCAATACCTGCAATTCTCGCCATAATTTAATGTTAACCTTGTCTTTGTTTAAATTTTGGGTTCTTCTTGTTGATTACGAATAGTACACCTTTTCTGCGTACGATTTTGCAATCAGCGCTTCTTTTTTTAATTGATGCTCTTACTTTCATTTTGATAGTATTTATTTTTTACAAATGCCAAATGGAATGAGTATCCCATTTGGCTAATTGTTTTAATATCTAAATGTGATCCTCCCTTTTGTTAAATCATAGGGAGACATTTCTAGTTTTACCTTATCACCAGGTAAAAGTTTAATATAGTGCATTCGCATTTTACCAGAAATATGAGCAATAAGAATATGCCCATTTTCAAGTTCTACGCGGAACTGAGCGTTCGAAAGTGCTTCCGTT
Organism: Chryseobacterium sp. CS2K3; assembly: GCF_059515185.1. Lineage (NCBI taxonomy): Bacteria > Pseudomonadati > Bacteroidota > Flavobacteriia > Flavobacteriales > Weeksellaceae > Chryseobacterium > Chryseobacterium sp. CS2K3. The sequence goes on from NZ_JCAKRW010000001.1 coordinate 59,900, forward strand.
ATAACGCCGTCTTGTTCAATATGTTTTTGTTTTGCCATAAATTAATATCCAGTCGTTCTAGACAGTTTAGACTGCATTAAGCCATCATAATGATGGTTCAGCAGATATGTATTAATCTGTTGAACTGTATCTAAAATTACACCCACCATAATTAATAGTGACGTTCCCCCGAAAAATAGGGCGAACGCATCTGTCTGAACAAAGCTTCCATGCACAATTGCTGGAAGGACTGCAAAGATAGATAAAAAAATTGCACCTGGCAAGGTAATTTTTGATAAAATATCATCTAAATAATCTGCTGTCTCTTTTCCGGGTCTTACTTTCGGTACTAAACCTCCATTTCTCTTTAAATCATCAGCCATCTGGTTTACCGGAATTGTAATTGCAGTATAGAAAAATGAGAAGATAATAATTAATAGTGCAAACAATACATTGTACTGCCAGCTAAAAACGTTCTTGAAACCTGCAAGAAAAGTGTTAGACTCATCGAATTTTGTTAATAATCCTGGTACGAACATCAATGCTTGAGCAAAGATAATCGGCATTACACCAGCAGCATTTACTTTCAATGGAATCCATTGTCTTGCGCCCTGCATAAGATTTTTGTTTACACCTCCTCTCGCTTGAGCTCTGCTTACATACTGAATTGGAATTTTTCTAACAGCTACCGATAGGATTACTGCTAAAAGAACTACCAACATCCAGAATAATACTTCAATAAGGATCATGATAGATCCCATTCCTCCTTTTCCGTTCTGCACGGCCATCTCCTGTACGAATGCCTCAGGTAATCTTGAAAGGATCCCCACCATAATAAGGATAGAGATACCATTTCCGATTCCTTTATCGGTAATCTTTTCACCAAGCCACATTGCAAATACTGAACCGGCAACAAGAATAACAATACTTGGTAACCAGAACATGATTGAATTTGGCTCTACATAATATGCAGACTGGAACTGAGCATACGGTAAGAATAATTGAGTAATAGAAGTTAAGTAAGAAGGTGCCTGTACCAGACAAACCCCGATCGTTAACCATCTTGTAATTTGGTTCAATGTATTTCTACCTGACTCTCCATCTTTCTGAAGCTTCTGAAGATAAGGAATAGCCATCCCCATCAACTGAACAATAATAGAAGCAGAAATATAAGGCATGATTCCTAACGCCATTACGGAAGCGTGGCTGAAAGCTCCCCCCGTAAACGACGAAAGCAAGCCAAGGAGACCTGCTCCTTGCTTGTTACCGCCTTGATTTTTATAATGCTCTAAGAGATCTCCCACCTCTGCAAGATTAATTGCCGGAAGTGAGATATAAGATGCGAATCTATACACAAGGATAATTCCTAAAGTAAAGAGAATTTTATCTCTAAGCTCTTTAAGACTCCAAATATTTTTAAGTGTTTGTATAAATTCTTTCATTAGTAAGTATTATAAGGTAATTGCTTTTCCACCTGCTTTAGCAATAAGCTCTTCAGCAGATTTAGTGAATTTGTCAGCAGAGATTGAAACCGCAGATTTCAATTCTCCTCTACCCATAATTTTCACTAATTCGTTTTTAGAAACGATACCGTTTGCTACTAAAACTTCTTTCGTGATATCTCCAGTGATGGATTTGTTCTCGATTAAAGTTTGGATAGTATCAAGGTTCACTCCTCTAAACTCTTTTCTGTTTACGTTTTTGAATCCGAATTTAGGTAGTCTTCTTTGTAAAGGCATCTGTCCACCTTCGAAACCGATCTTCTGAGAATAACCAGCTCTAGCTTTCTGACCTTTGTGCCCTTTTGTTGAAGTACCTCCTTTTCCAGTACCTTGACCTCTACCAATTCTCTTTGAGTTGAAAGTAGATCCTGCAGCTGGTTGTATGTTATTTAAATTCATTTTAATTTCTCTTTTATAAAATTATTTTTGAACTTCTAGTAAGTGACCTACAGCAGCTATCATTCCTAAGATGGAAGGAGTAGCTTCGTGTTCTACAACTTGGTGAAGTTTTTTTAATCCTAATGCTTCAAGCGTTCTCTTTTGGGTTTTTGTTCTACCAATAGCGCTTCTTACTTGCTTTACTTTAATTGTTGCCATTGTTTTATTATTAACCGTTAAACACTTTACTTAGAGAAACTCCTCTCATTCTAGCAATCTCTTCAGGTCTTCTGATATCTAATAACGCTTTGAAAGTAGCTTTCACCACGTTGTGAGGGTTAGAAGATCCTTTAGATTTTGAAAGGATATCGTGAATACCAGCTGATTCCAATACTGCTCTTACCGCACCACCTGCGATAAGTCCTGTACCGTGAGAAGCAGGTCTTAAGAAGATATCTGCACCACCGTATCTAGCAGTAGTTTGGTGAGGAATAGTGTGGTTCATTACCGGAACTTTAACAAGGTTTTTCTTAGCGTCTTCAACTGCTTTAGCAATTGCAGAAGCAACCTCTTTAGATTTTCCTAAACCAAAACCGATAACACCTTCTTCGTTACCTACTACAACAATAGCAGAAAATCCGAAAGCTCTACCTCCTTTAGTTACTTTTGTTACTCTGTTAACAGCTACGAGACGATCTTTTAATTCTAATCCTCCCGGTTTTACTCTTTCTATATTATCTAGTCCTAACATATTTTCCGAAATTTAATGATTAGAATTTAAGTCCACCTTCTCTCGCACCATCAGCTAGAGCTTTTACTCTACCGTGATATACGAAACCGTTTCTGTCAAATACAATATTTTCGATTCCTGCAGCAACAGCTTTAGCAGCGATAGCTTTACCAACAGCAGCAGAAATTTCAGTCTTAGTACCTTTAGCGTCTACACCTTTCTCTCTAGAAGAAGCTGATGCTAAAGTTTTACCACTTTTATCGTCGATTAACTGAGCGTAAATTTCCTTATTACTTTTGTATACAGATAATCTTGGCAATTCAGAAGATCCAGAGATTTTCCCTCTTACTCTTCTTTTGATTCTTATTCTTTTTTCTAATTTACTTAATGCCATAATACTTATAATTTATTAAGCAGATTTACCAGCTTTACGTCTAACAATTTCTCCTACGAATCTTACACCTTTTCCTTTGTAAGGCTCAGGTTTTCTGAAAGAACGGATCTTTGCAGCTACCATCCCTAGAAGTTGGTTGTCGTGAGACGTTAAAGTAATAATTGGGTTTTTACCTTTTTCAGTCAATGTATCTACTTTTACTTCGTTTGGAAGTTCTAATACGATACCGTGAGAGAATCCTAAAGCTAACTCAAGTTTTTGACCTGCGTGTGAAGCTCTATATCCTACCCCTACTAGTTCAAGTTTCTTTTCGAAACCTGCACTTACACCAACAATCATGTTGTTGATTAACGCTCTGTATAAACCGTGAAGCGCTTTGTGTTGCTTAGAATCAGATGGTCTGTTTACGTTAAGTTCACCATCTTTTTGTTCTATAGTAATTCCTGCTGTAAGCTCTTGAGAAAGTTCTCCTTTTGCTCCTTTTACAGTTACTACACCTTCGTTTTCAGTGATTGTAACTCCAGCTGGAATTGTTATAATTGCTTTACCAATTCTTGACATTTTCCTCTGATTAAAAATTAATAAACATAGCAGATTACTTCACCGCCTACTTTTTCTTCTCTAGCTTTCTTGTCAGTCATTACTCCTTTAGAAGTAGAGATGATAGAAATACCCAAACCGTTTAGTACTCTTGGAAGCTCAGCTGAACCTTTGTACTGTCTTAAACCTGGTCTTGAAGCTCTTTGAATAGACTTAATAGCAGGTTTGTTAGTTTGCTTATCGTACTTTAAAGCGATTTTGATCACTCCTTGAACAGCGTTATCTTCAAACTTGTAGTTTAAGATATACCCTTGATCAAATAAGATCTTAGTAATCTCCTTTTTGATTTTCGATGCAGGAATTTCCACCACTTTGTGGCCTGCGCTTTGTGCGTTCCTTACTCTTGTTAGGAAATCTGAAATTGGATCTGTTACCATTTTTCTTTTATAAATTATTGGTTAAAGAACAATCAGTTTTGCAAAGACTTGAAGAGTAAAATATCAGACGTCAGAAATCTTCGGTCTGATATTTTTATCTTTAGTATCTGAACAACTTAATTGTTCCGATTTTTAATTAGTAATTATTACCAACTAGCTTTTCTTACACCTGGGATAAGACCGTTGTTAGCCATTTCTCTGAAAGTTACTCTGGAAATACCAAACGTTCTCATGTATCCTCTTGGTCTACCTGTTAGTTTACATCTGTTGTGTAATCTTACAGGAGAAGCATTTTTAGGCAATTTTTGAAGTCCTTCGTAATCACCAGCTTCTTTAAGAGCTTGTCTTTTAGCAGCGTATTTAGCAACTAGTGCTTCTCTTTTGCGCTCACGCGCTTTCATTGATTCTTTAGCCATTTCTTAGTTCTTTTTAAATGGTAAACCGAAGTGAGTTAATAATGCTTTAGCTTCTTTATCTGTCTTCGCAGTTGTAACGAAAGTGATGTCCATCCCTTGGATTTTTTTCACTTTGTCGATTACGATTTCAGGGAAGATAATCTGCTCAGTAATACCTAAGTTATAGTTACCTCTACCGTCGAAACCATCAGCTTTGATTCCAGAGAAATCTCTGATACGTGGTAAAGCAGAAGCAGTAAGTCTGTCTAAGAATTCATACATTTGATTTCCTCTTAAAGTAACTTTAGCACCTACAGGCATACCTTTTCTCAATTTGAAAGCAGCTTCGTCTTTCTTAGAGATCGTACCAACAGCCTTTTGACCAGTGATATTTGTAAGCTCTTCTACAGCATAATCAATGATTTTTTTGTCTGCAGTAGCATCACCTAAACCTTGTGATACAACGATTTTCTCTAATTTAGGTACTTGCATTACTGACTTGTACCCGAATTCTTCCATCATTGCAGGAACAATTGTCTCTTTATATGCTTTTTTGGGTCTTGCTATATATTCCATGTGTTATTTAAAATTATAAAGTTTCACCCGTTTTTTTGTTGATTCTTACTTTCTTATCTCCTTCGATTTTGTAACCGATTTTGATAGCTTTTCCGTCTTTACCAACTAAAGCTACGTTTGAGATATGAATAGAAGCTTCTTTTTCAACGATTCCTCCTTGAGGGTTAGAAGCTGAAGGCTTAACGTGCTTTTTGATGATGTTAAGTCCCGCAACAATTACTCTAGGGTCTCTTCCTTCTTTCTTGATCACTTCAATAACTTCACCAGTCTTACCTTTAATTTCTTTCTTTCCAGTAGTAATGATTACGTTATCTCCTCTTTTTATTTTTAACTTTGACATTTTTTTTAAAATTTTAAATATTAAAGTACTTCAGGAGCTAATGAAATGATTTTCATATATTCTTTGTCTCTCAACTCACGAGCAACTGGTCCGAAAACACGAGTTCCTCTCATTTCTCCCGCTGCGTTTAGTAATACACAAGCATTATCGTCGAATTTGATGTATGAACCATCTTTTCTTCTTACTGCCTTTTTAGTTCTTACTACTACAGCTTTAGATACCTGACCTTTTTTAGCGTTTCCTGATGGTGTAGAATCTTTGATCGTAACAACGATTTTATCACCAACTGAAGCATATCTTCTTCTGGTTCCTCCCAGAACTCTAATAACTAGTACTTCTTTAGCACCTGTGTTATCAGCAACTTTTAATCTTGATTCTGTTTGTAACATTATTACTTAGCTTTTTCAATGATTCTTACTAATCTCCATCTCTTGCTCTTGCTCATAGGTCTAGTTTCTTGGATAAGAACTGTATCACCTTCTGTGCATTCGTTGTTCTCGTCGTGTGCAGTATATTTTTTCGTTTTTAGAACGAATTTACCGTACATCGGGTGCTTTACTCTTGTAGTTTCGCTAACAACAATAGTTTTTTCCATTTTATTGCTGGAAACCACTCCGATTCTTTCTTTTCTTAAATTTCTATCCATTGTAAAATGAAATTATTGTTTGTTAGTTAACTCAGTATTTAGTCTAGCGATTGTTTTTCTCAAATCTCTGATTTGAATCGGGTTTTCAATTGGGCTGATTGCATGAGCCAATTTCAATTTAGAATATTGAGCTTTTGCTTCAGTTAATTGAGCTTGAATATCACCCGCGCTTAAATTTTTAATATCAGCTTTTTTCATTGTATTCAAAGATTAAAGAGGTTTAACAAAATCGTTAGCAACGATGAATTTAGTAACTACTGGTAATTTTTGTGCAGCAAGTCTAAGAGCTTCTTTCGCAACTTCGTAAGGAACTCCACCTACTTCGAACATAATTTTACCTGGCTTTACTACAGCTACCCAGTATTCAACAGCACCTTTACCTTTACCCATACGTACTTCCGCTGGTTTCTTAGTAATTGGCTTATCTGGGAAGATTTTGATCCATAGTTGACCTTCTCTCTTCATATATCTTGTCGCAGCAATACGAGCAGCTTCAATTTGTCTTGCAGTGATCCAAGCACCTTCTGTTGCTTTGATCCCAAAAGTTCCGTAAGCAAGTTGACTACCTCTTTGGGCATTCCCCTTCATCTTCATCTTGTGAACTCTACGGAATTTGGTTCTTTTTGGTTGTAACATAATCTCTAAATTTTAGATTTTAGATTTTAGATTTTAGATTTTTTTTAATTTTAAAAAAGTAACGGTAATTTAAAATTCAAAATTTCTAATCTAAAATTTTAATTATTATTGTTATTGTTGTTGTTTTTTCTAGGTCTTCTGTTGTCTCTGTCTCCTCCTCTGTTTCCTCTGTCTGACTGACCTCCTTTTTTCTGTTGTCCCACTAGTGGAGAAAGTTCTCTTTTACCGTAAACTTCACCTTTCATGATCCAAACTTTTACTCCTAGTCTACCGTAAGTAGTGTGAGCTTCTGCCCAGTGATAATCGATATCAGCTCTGAAAGTTGACAATGGAATTCTTCCTTCTTTGAAAGATTCTGATCTTGCCATTTCAGCTCCGTTCAATCTACCAGAGATTTGAACTTTGATACCTTCAGCACCCATTCTCATAGTACTTGCCATTGCCATTTTAACAGCTCTTCTGTAAGAAATTCTGTTTTCAATTTGCTTAGAAATACTATCAGCAACTAATACAGCATCTAATTCAGGTCTTTTGATTTCGAAGATGTTGATTTGAATATCCTTACCTGTAAGTTTCTTCAATTCTTCTTTCAATTTATCAACTTCCTGACCTCCTTTACCGATGATTAATCCCGGTCTAGCAGTAGTGATTGTAACTGTTACTAATTTAAGTGTTCTTTCAATATAGATTTTTGAAATACCACCTTTAGATAATCTAGCCTCAAGGTATCTTCTGATTTTGTAGTCTTCAGCGATTCTGTCTCCATAATCGTTTCCACCAAACCAGTTAGAATCCCATCCTCTGATGATACCTAATCTATTACCAATTGGATTTGTCTTCTGTCCCATACCTTGATTAATTTTCTTTATTACCTAAGATTAATGTAACGTGGTTAGATCTCTTTCTGATTCTATACCCTCTACCTTGTGGAGCTGGTCTTAGTCTCTTTAATTGTCTTGCACTATCCACGAATATTTCTTTAACGATAAGGTTTGCTTCCTCGATGTCAGCTCCTTCGTTTTTCACTTGCCAGTTAGCAATAGCTGAAAGAAGTAATTTCTCTAACTTGTTAGAAGCTTCTTTCTTAGAATATTTAAGGATGTAAAGTGCTTTGTCTACCTGCTCTCCTCTAATGATATCAGCAACTAATCTCATTTTTCTTGGAGAAGACGGGCAATTATTTAATGAAGCTTTTACAACGTCTTTGTTAGCTTCTTTTCTTGCGATTGAACTATCTTGTTTTCTTGATCCCATGATTATCTGCTTCCTTTGTTTTTGTTACCACCATGACCTCTGAAAGATCTTGTTGGAGAAAATTCGCCTAACTTGTGACCAACCATGTTTTCTGTAACATAAACTGGGATAAAAGATTTCCCATTGTGTACAGCAATAGTTTGTCCTACGAAGTCCGGAGAGATCATAGATGCTCTAGACCAAGTTTTGATAACTGTCTTCTTACCAGACTCTATATTTGCCTGAACCTTCTTATCTAAAGTATGATGAATGAACGGTCCTTTCTTAAGTGATCTTGCCATAATTATTTTCTTTTAGATACGATGTAACGGTTAGACACTTTGTTTTTCTTTCTAGTTTTGTAACCTTTAGCTGGTTTACCGTTTCTAGATCTTGGGTGACCTCCTGAAGAACGTCCTTCACCACCTCCCATTGGGTGATCAACCGGGTTCATTACAACCGCTCTTGTTCTTGGTCTTCTACCTAACCATCTGCTTCTACCAGCCTTACCTGATACAGTTAATTGGTGATCTGAGTTGGAAACTGATCCAATCATTGCCATACATTCAGTAAGGATCATTCTTGATTCTCCTGAAGGTAATTTGATGATTGCATATTTACCATCTCTAGAAGTTAATTGAGCTGAAGAACCAGCACTTCTTGCTAAAATTGCACCTTGACCAGGCTTCATTTCAACACAAGAAATAACAGTACCTAAAGGAATGTTTTTCAACTTCATTGCGTTCCCTACATTTGGTTCAACGCTTTCACCTGAAACTACTTTCTGATCAACTTTGATACCGTTTGGAGCGATGATATATCTCTTCTCTCCGTCTGCGTACTCTAATAAAGCGATAAATGCAGTTCTGTTTGGATCGTATTCTACAGATTTTACAGTTGCTTCAACGTTTGCTTTGTTTCTTTTGAAGTCAATAATTCTGTATTTCTTTTTGTGTCCACCTCCGGTGTAACGCATGGTCATTTTACCTGTATTGTTACGTCCACCTGACTTTTTAATACCAACTACTAGAGATTTCTCTGGCTTGTTAGTAGTAATTTCCTCAAAATTGTTTACAATTCTGAATCTCTGTCCCGGGGTGATAGGTTTTAATTTTCTAACAGACATTACTATTATTTATAATTAATAATTAATTTACAGCAAAAATATCGATAACCTCACCTTCAGCAAGTTTGATTACCGCTTTTTTCAATTTATTTGTCTTTCCTACTTGAAGACCTTTTTTAGTGTATTTTGAAGAAACCTTCGGAGCATAAATCATTGTGTTAACGTCTGCTACTTTTACACCGTAAGCTGCTTCAACAGCCTTTTTGATCTCGATCTTATTCGCCTTAGGGTTAACTAAGAAAGAATAAGTACCTCTTAAATCTGTAAGATAGTTAGCCTTTTCTGAAATAACTGGTTTAATAATAACTGACATGACTTATTTCTTTAAATTTTCCTGGAATTTTTCAACTGCACCTTCGAAGAAAATGATCTCACCAGCGTTCACTAAATCGTAAGAACTGATCTCGTTGAAGTTCATTACTTTAGTTTTAGGTAAGTTTCTTGAAGATAAATACACATTCTTGTTAGCTTCAGGAAGAACGAATAAAGATTTTTTACCGTTAAGTTCCAATGCGTTTAATACATTGATGAAATCTTTAGTCTTAGGAGCGTCAAAGCTCACATCTTCTAAAACTTTAATGCTGTTGTCTCTCATTTTTTGAGATAAAACAGATTTTTTAGCTAATCTCTTAAGAGCTTTGTTCAATTTGAATCTGTAGTCTCTTGGTTTTGGTCCGAATACTCTACCTCCACCTCTGAAAGTTGGAGATTTAATATCACCATATCTAGCAGATCCTGATCCTTTTTGCTTCTTAAGCTTTTTAGTAGAAGCAGTAATTTCGCTTCTTTCTTTTGCTTTATGAGTTCCTTGTCTTTGTGCAGCAAGGTACTGTTTAACTTCTAAGTAAACCGCGTGCTGATTTGGCTCAATTCCGAATACTGTTTCGTCTAGAGTTACTTTTCTTCCGGTCTCTTTTCCTGATGTATTTAATACTACTAGTTCCATTTTCTGATAATTACATAAGAATTTTTAGCTCCCGGAACAGCACCTTTTACTACTAAAAGATTTTGTTCTTGATCAACTTTTAACACTTGAAGGTTTTGAACAGTTACCTGCTTACCTCCCATTCTTCCAGCCATTCTCATCCCTTTGAATACTCTTGAAGGGTCTGAACCAGCACCGATAGAACCTGGAGCTCTAAGTCTGTTGTGCTGACCATGAGTTGCCTGCATTACACCTCCAAATCCGTGTCTCTTAACAACACCCTGGAAGCCTTTACCTTTTGAAGTTCCTGTTACGTCAACATATTCACCTTCTAGGAATAAATCAACTTTTACTTCTTCTCCTACTTTTACTTCATCAACGAATTCTCTGTAGAATTCTACTAATTTAGCTTTAGGAGCAGAACCAGCCTTTTTAAAATGACCAGCTAACGCTTTACCAACGTTCTTCTCACTCTTGTCATCGAAACCTAATTGAACAGCTTTATAACCGTCTTTTTCTAAGGTTCTGACCTGTAAAACCGAGCATGGACCAGCTTGAATAACTGTACAAGGAATGTTTTTCCCTTCTTCGTTAAACAAAGATGTCATACCGATTTTTTTACCAATAATACCTGACATTGTTTATATTATAATAAAATTTATCCTTTATTTTCTCCCATTTTTCGGAAGTCTGAAGTGATTTCTACTTTTGATATAGGCACACTACGCTCCTAAAATGAGTGTGCAAATTTATGAATAATTTTGTAACTGACAAATATTTACACTAAAATATTTTGATTTTTAATCATTTAGATCATTTTCGGAAACAAAATGGGATTTACTAAAATGAATCAATCATAAAAACTGCACTTTTTTCTCCAATCATTAATTTTAATAATTCAGAGCCACCAGCAAGAAGCAAAACAAGTGCCATAACTATACGATAATGAAACATTTCGATGTTTTAACGAGAAAACAGAATCTTCACATAGATGATCAAATGAAAGATGATAACGATTGATCATAAAAAACAAAAACCTATGATCGCTCACAGGTTTTATATTCATACGTAAAAAAATTATTTCATCACATTCACTCCTATTTCTTCAAGTTTAGCTTCATCTTCTGTAGCAATGCCATTATCAGTAATCAAATAATCTACCTGATCGAGAGAAGCAATTTTGCCGAACCCCTTTTTATTTAATTTAGAAGAGTCCGCAAGAACTACTGTTTTGTCTGCACAATCAATCATTACCTGATTAAGATGAGCTTCTGCTGCATTAGAAGTACTGATGCCAAATTCCAGATCAATTCCATCTACTCCCAGAAAAAGCGTATTACATGAAAACTGCTTAAGAATTCCTTCTGAAATGGAGCCTACAATAGAAGTTGAACTCTTCCTTACCTCTCCTCCTAACTGTATGACATTAATGTTCGGATTATTGCAAAGTTCTATAGCAACCCTTAATGAAGATGTCAAAACGGTAAGCGGACCGAAATTCATCAGCATCCTTGCAAGATAATGCATGGTAGTTCCCGACGCCAGAATGATACAATCATTTTCCTGAATTAAAGGGAGTGCAGCTTTGGCAATAGCCTGTTTTGCCTCTACATTGATACTTTCTTTTTCTCCTACATTTTTTTCATAAGCATATCTTACCTGCTTACTTGCCCCTCCATGATTTCTAAAAAGAAGCCCGAGACTTTCGAGATAGTTCAAATCCTTTCGAATCGTAACTGAAGAAACATTCAGTTTTTCGCATAAATCCTGAACAAGAACATGTCCTTTTTCGTCCAGCTCTTTTAATATTTCATCATGCCTTGGTATTAGCTTCTCCATTTTATTCGTTTCTTCAAAATTACCGTTTTTTTTTCAGAAATTAAAATTTCATTTATTTTCTTTTTGCTTTCATTTTTAATTTATATATTTGAAAACGAAACATAAACGAAATATTTATGAAACGAAACGAAGAACTAAGTAAATTAACCAATGTAAAAGAATGGGACTTTATTGTCATAGGAGGAGGAGCCAGTGGTTTAGGTTCAGCATTAGACGCAGTAAGCAGAGGATTCAAGACTTTATTGATTGAATCTCATGATTTTGCGAAAGCTACTTCCAGCAGAAGTACCAAATTGGTACATGGGGGAGTAAGATATTTAGCACAAGGAGATGTAGGATTAGTAAAAGAAGCTTTAAAGGAAAGAGGTTTATTGGCAAAAAATGCCGCACATATAGTGAAAAACCAGTCTTTCATTATTCCTAATTATACCTGGTGGGGAGGAATCTATTATAAAATAGGCTTATCGGTGTATGATTTCCTTGCCGGAAAATTAAGTTTAGGGAAAACAAGATATATCAGCAAAGCAAAAACTATTGAAAAACTACCTACTATTGAACAAAATCATTTAGCAAGTGGTGTTGTTTACCAGGACGGTCAGTTTGACGATTCCAGACTTGCGATCAATTTGACCCAAACGATTATTGAGAAAGGAGGAAGTGCCGTTAACTACGTAAAAGTAGTTAATCTACTAAAGGATGATAAGGATAAAGTAATTGGTGTTGTTGCAGAAGATCAGTTTTCGAAACAACAATATCAGCTTTATGCAAAAGTTGTAATCAATGCAACAGGTGTTTTCACGAATGATATCCTTAATATGAATAATCCTAAGCATGGTAAGCTTGTGGTTCCAAGCCAGGGAATTCACCTTGTATTGGATAAATCATTCCTGAAAAGTGATGATGCCATTATGATTCCTAAAACTTCAGACGGAAGGGTTTTATTCGTTGTGCCTTGGCATGACAGAGCTTTGGTAGGAACTACAGATACTCTTTTAAAAGATGAAAGTTTCGAGCCCCGTGCTTTGGAAGAAGAAATCAATTTTGTTTTAAATACTGCAAGACAATATCTATCTAAAAAACCAACCCGCGAGGATGTAAAATCTGTATTTGCCGGACTTCGTCCTCTTGCCGCTCCAAAAGATGGAAGCAAAAGTACAAAAGAAGTTTCCCGAAGCCACAAAGTAATCGCTTCTAACACAGGATTAATTTCTATCATCGGAGGAAAATGGACTACTTACCGTAAAATGGCTGAAGATACTATTGATAAAGCCATGCAGGTTCATAATCTTGGGAATACAAGTTCTAAAACTGAACATCTTTCTATTCACGGAAATATAAAACCGGAGCAGGTAGACAGAACAAACCATTTATATGTGTACGGATCTGATATTCCTGCTATAAAAGCTTTACAGCAAAGCAACCCACGTTTTGCTCAAAAAATACACCCTGATCATCCGTTTACTGTAGCAGAAGTAGTATGGGCTGTACGAAATGAAATGGCAGAAACCATTGAAGATGTTCTTGCAAGAAGAGCACGTATGTTATTCTTAGATGCAAGGGCTGCTATAGACAGCGCGCACAATGTGGCAAGAATCATTGCTGAAGAAAAGGGACAATCTGAGGAATGGGCTCAACAGCAGGAAAAAGAATTTATAGAATTGGCAAAAGGATATTTATTAACGCCTTATTCACCTAAAGTTATTAACCTAAATTAATACACGATATATGAATGAAAAATTAATACTCGCTTTAGATCAGGGGACAACTTCCTCAAGAGCGATCCTATTCAATCATAGCGGAGAAATAAAATATGTATCTCAAAAAGATTTCAGACAAATATTTCCTACTCCGGGCTGGGTAGAACATGACCCGAACGAAATATGGTCATCACAGATCTCCGTTGCCGCAGAAATTATTGCCAAAGCAGGGATTTCAGGATTAGAAGTGGCAGCTATCGGAATTACCAACCAGCGTGAAACCACTATTGTTTGGGATAAAGAAACCGGAGAACCTATTTATAATGCTATCGTTTGGCAGGACCGCAGAACATCTAAATATTGTGATGAACTGAGAGAACAGGGACATGCTGATATGATCAAAGAAAAAACAGGTCTGATATTGGATGCTTATTTTTCAGCAACTAAATTAAAATGGATTCTTGACAATGTAAATGGTGCCAGAGAAAAAGCAGAGGCTGGAAAACTATGTTTCGGAACCGTGGATACATGGCTTGTATGGAAATTAACCCGTGGAAAAATGTTTATCACAGATGTTTCCAATGCAAGCAGAACCATGTTACTAAACATTCACACATTGGAGTGGGACAATAATCTTCTTGAATTATTTAATATTCCAAAAGCTATTCTTCCTGAAGTGAAGCAAAGCAGTGAGGTATACGGAGAAACAGCTACTACCCTATTCTCTACCAAAATTCCGATTGCTGGAATTGCAGGTGATCAGCAGGCTGCTCTTTTTGGACAAATGTGTATAGAACCGGGAATGGTGAAAAACACTTATGGAACAGGATGTTTCTTATTGATGAATACTGGAAAAGAAGCTGTTTCATCTAAAAACAACCTATTAACTACAGTTGCCTGGAAAATCAACGGAGAGGTTAATTATGCATTGGAAGGAAGTGTTTTCGTAGGAGGCGCAGCAATTCAATGGTTGAGAGACGGGCTTAAACTGATTCATTCTTCTGATGAAGTGAATGATCTTGCAGCATCTGTTGAAGATAATGGCGGAGTGTATTTCGTACCTGCTCTTACAGGGCTGGGAGCTCCTCACTGGGATCAATATGCTCGTGGAACTATTGTAGGAATTACACGCGGAACTACGGATGGACACATTGCAAGAGCTACTCTTGAAGGAATTGCCTTCCAGGTTTATGATATTGTAAAATCTATGGAAGCAGACTCCGGAAGAGCAAGTCTTGAATTAAGAGTAGATGGCGGAGCTTCGGCAAGTGATCTTCTAATGCAGATACAGTCCGATCTATTCGGATTTAAAATTACAAGACCCAAAACACTTGAGACTACAGCATTGGGAGCTGCATATCTTGCAGGACTGGCAGTAGGATACTGGAAAAACATTGATGAGATCCAGGCTCAATGGATTGTAGATAAAGATTTCCACCCTAAACTGGAAAGAGAAAAGGTAGATAGCATGGTTCACTTCTGGAACAAAGCAGTATCTCGTGCTCAAAGCTGGATAGAAGATTAATTACTGACCTTAAAAATACACATATGACTCCATTTATCGCAGAAGTGATCGGAACGATGCTTCTAATTTTGTTAGGCAACGGTGTTGTAGCCAATGTTGTCTTAAAGGATACCAAAGGAAACAATTCCGGATGGATCGTTATTACTACCGCTTGGGCATTAGCCGTATTTGTTGGGGTTACCGTTGCAGGACCAATAAGTGGAGCACATCTGAATCCCGCAGTAACCATAGGTTTAGCTGCTGCAGGAAAATTTTCCTGGGATTTGGTTCCGTCTTATATCGCAGCTCAGATGATTGGAGGAATGTTAGGAGCGTTTTTAGTTTGGTTATTTCATAAAGACCACTTCGCTATTACGGATGATGAAGGAGCAAAGCTTGCCTGTTTCAGTACAACGCCGGCTATCAGGAAAGTTTCTTCAAATCTTATCAGTGAGATTATTGGAACTTTTGTTCTGGTATTCGTCATATTTTATATTTCGGATCCCAGCATCACGTTACAGGCTGACCCTAACGCAAAAGTAGGATTAGGTACTGTAGGAGCTATACCCGTTGCATTTTTGGTCTGGGTAATAGGACTTTCTTTAGGTGGAACTACTGGCTATGCTATTAATCCTGCAAGGGATCTTGCACCAAGAATTATGCACGCTATTCTTCCCATAAAAGGCAGCAGTGACTGGAGCTACGCATGGATTCCTGTGATAGGACCTATTACAGGAGCTGTAATTGCAGCAGGGCTATTCATGATATTAAAATAGAAGCACAAATGATGAAAATACTAAAAGGAATCTTCCTGATCGCTCTGAGCACAGGAAGATTATTTTCTCAGGAAAGCAAAGAAAAGGAATCCAAAGAAAGTCGTCTGGATTTTACAGCCAATATCCAGAACAACCACTTATGGAGAGGATTGATCATTACTGATAAACCTGTTGTCATGGGAAATTTATCTTATGCTCTGGATGCAGAAAAGAAATGGAAAGTAGGAATCTGGGGTGCTTCTGCTCTGGCAGATGACAAAGACAATACACATTATAAGGAGATCAATTATTATGTTCAGTATTCTGACGGACGTCTTTATATTGGGTTATGGGATCTTTATAATTCAAGAAACATCAATACTGCGGTTGCTGCGGATGACATTTTCAGTTATTCACAGAGAAGAACGGCACATATTATCGACTTAAGAACCAATTATACGTTCGGTCCCTCCTTTCCGATCAATATTGAGGCAGATATCATGTTATATGGCGGAGCCAATGCTGGAGAAGTTATTCTGGAACCGGATGGAAGCTATAAGAAAAACAGGTATTCTACTTACGTTCAGGCAAGCTATCCCGTAATCAGCGGACAGAAAGTAAATCTGGATGCTTTTGTAGGTGCCGGCTTTTCATTGAACGGGAATACTTTCCTGTATGGAAACGGAAAAAACAATTTTGATATCGTTAATATAGGAGTAAAAGCGGTAAAAACTATTAAGATTACCGAGCATTACAGTTTACCGGTTTCTATGATGGCAATGTGGAATCCGTCTAATAAGTATGCCAGAATTCAATTGGCTGCAACAGTTTTTTAATTCAAATTCTAAACTAAATTATAGATAAGCCACTTCTTTTGGGAGTGGTTTTTTATTTGTCTAAAATTACCGGGATTCCACCATTTATGAGTTCAAAAGATATCTTTACCTTTGAAGAATCAATTATGCACCACACAGGGATGAAAATACTAAAGATTTTATGGGTTT
Organism: Chryseobacterium sp. CS2K3; assembly: GCF_059515185.1. Lineage (NCBI taxonomy): Bacteria > Pseudomonadati > Bacteroidota > Flavobacteriia > Flavobacteriales > Weeksellaceae > Chryseobacterium > Chryseobacterium sp. CS2K3. The sequence goes on from NZ_JCAKRW010000001.1 coordinate 76,536, forward strand.
TGCTTTTTATTATTTCATGCAATAAGAAAGAGAATCATCCTTACTCATTTTATTATTGGAAAACGAATTTAAAGCTTGATCAGAATGAAAAAAAAATATTAGATCAGGCGCCTGTTCCTTATTTGTATACAAGATTTTTTGATGTTGATAAAGCAGGCGGAAAATTTCAGCCTGTTGCCGTAATTACAAAAGATCAGAGCTTTCAAACGGAGAAGCAGATTGTACCTACTGTTTTCATTACCAATCAAACAATGCTTGGCATTTCTCAGAAGGAAATCAGTTTTCTGGCGGAAAGTATTCATCATTTAGTTCAAAAGAAAGCAGAAGAGTATCATTTAAAAATCAATAATGAAATTCAAATTGACTGTGACTGGACAGCGGGAACCCGCGATGATTATTTCAGGTTTTTAAAAGAGCTCAAGAAGGTTTCAGGAAAAAACATCACGTGTACTTTGAGGCTTCATCAGGTAAAAGACAAAAAACAAACCGGAATTCCTCCGGTTGAAAAGGTATATCTGATGTGCTACTCCACTTCTTCTCCTTTGGAAAAATCAGACAAGAATTCTATTCTGGATGTCAATACCCTGAAAAGCTATCTTTCAAAAATGGAAGACTATCCTGTCAAAAAGATTGAGGTTGCTTTGCCAATTTATTCATGGGGAATTATAACGAATCATCTTGGTAAGCACAAACTGATCAATGCTTTATCTAAAAAAGATCTTGAAAACCCTAACTTCAGAAAGCTCTCAGATCACGAAGTTCAGATCCTGAAAGATGGTTTTTATTTTGGAAATTACCTGAATAAAGGATTCAAAATAAAGGTAGAAGAAATCTCCGAAGAACAACTGGAAGATGTAGTACAATTCCTTCAGAAAAAAATACCACATTTTAATATTATTTATTATCAATTAGATAGTAAATTTGTGTTAGATAGAAAATTTTAAAGATAAAAACAGATCATAAAGCATTGGTATACTGAAACCTTGCTATCCACACCCGAATGACAAACTATTATAAAAAAATTAAAAAAACACTACAAACCCTATGAAAAAGTATATTCTTTCACTTGCGGTTGTATCTCTTTTCTATACAAAGTCCGACGCCTGTGCGTGGTCTGACCCGGATTATGAATACTTCAATCTTTTTACGCAGAGCATCATTAAGGATAAATCTTATCTTCCTTTTTTACACACTTATTCTACAAGGTTCTATGACAATTACAATCCGTCATTGATTCCTGATGATAATATTGAAGCATGGAAAAAATATTTCAATAATCAGCTTAACTATTCGGAGACTCAGAATCTGGTGTATAAGCTAAGCATGAATGATCTTAATGCTCTTAAAAACGGAACTCCTACACATCCTCTATTACAAAAGCTGGGTACGGGTTTTTATCAGAAGTATAAGGAAGGAATTGATTACTTAATTGAGGCTAAGTACTTAGAACCTTATATGAGCATCAATTATGTAGAAACTGAGAATTCATTTTATTCCTATGGAAGAGATGAAAACAGAAAAAATGCTACAGCTCTTGATTATAATAAAACTATTGCTGCACTGACGTCTTTATACAATGCTGCCAGAAATCCTGAAATCAAGCAACGTTACGGATATCAGCTTGTGCGTCTGAACCATTATACCAGAAATTATGATGCCGCATTACAGGCTTTCCAAACTTATATTGAACCTGTTAAATTAAAAGGCACCGTATATTATATGGCTCTGGATCAGCTTGCGGGTGCTCAGAGAGGGCTTGAAATGAATGCTGATGCCAACTGGAACTTCTTTCAGGTATTCATGAACAGAAAGGATAAAAAGGAATCTTCTTTTGTTTCCATGAAGCTTTCAGACACGGCGTCTTTCAGTAATATCATGAAAAGAGCCCATACGAATGAGGAAAAGAATATGGCTTATTTCCTTCTGGGATATGAAGAGTTTAATAACCCGATTCCTATTATGGAAAAGATGTTCGACATTAATCCTGATTCTGAAATATTAAAAGTAATGGCGGTAAGAAGTATCAATGAGCTGGAAAGAAGTTATCTTCCGACTTATTATTATACTTCGGATGCATATGGAAAAGTGTCTGTCTACAGAGGAAATACTGAAACCAAAGCTTCAAAGGAAACCACTACAGATAAAAAACCTACAGAAGTAAAAGAAGTAAAGGAGGAAAAAGTTTCTTTCTGGCAAAAAATTGTAAGGTTCTTTAAAAATCTTTTCGGCGGTTCTAAATCTGACGCATCCGGAAACGAGAATAAAGCGGATCAGAGTGATGATGAATTATTAAATAACCCGAACAGAATACCATTCTACACGACGGGATATGCCGGATATGATGATAATACCAAAGATTATCTTGATGCTCTTGAAAAATTCACTTCAAAAACAAAAGAAAAATCTAAAGATGAATATTGGCAGATTGCAGATGCTTATCTTAAATTTTTAAAGAAAGATTATAAGGAAAGTACAGAAATCTTAAATGAGATCAAGACAACCAATCCCGAATATCTGGAAGAAATCAAAAGAATGAAAGTTCTGAATGATATTGTTTCTCAACCGAAAATTGATGCTGCTTTTGAAGATCATATGATGAAAGACTATGCTGAATATTTTGTGGAAAAAGAGGTAAAAAAAGATACGGCAAATGTTAATAGTGAATACGACTATTACGGGGATGCTCCTTCTACAGCAGACTTCCTTAAGGACGTTATGGCAAATCGTTATCTCCTTCAGGGTGAAGATGGGAAATCTTTTCTGATGAACAATGAGCTTTCAGATCTGCAATACAATCCTAACTCAACTCTTGTAAAAAGTGTTGAAGACTTCTACAGAAAACCGAATAAAACTCAGTTTGAACAGCAGATCATTGCTAAAAACATGAAGAGCGTAACTAATATTGAAGCTTTCTTCAATACTATTTACGGAGACAGAGCAATGAGACTTGCAGATTTTGAAAAGGCAAAATTATATTACGAAAAGGCTCAGCAGTTTGGCGGAGTGCCAAGAGAAAATTATGATTGGACTGAAAAAGACGGGCAAGTGGTAACTCCAAAGAATTATACTTCTACCGAATACAATGGATTTAATAATATTCCTGGGCTCATATTCGGGCATAATGTATGGGAAAGCTACCAAAGTCCTGATTCGGAATCTATGAAATCTGAAGGATACACCGACTTCCCTTTCATCAAGGATAAAATGAACAAACTGGAATTGACCAATATTCTGATCCAGCTTAAAAAGATTGGAAATGGCAATGATGAAAAGGCAGCAAGAGCCAATCAGCTGATCGGAAACCTGCTATACAACACTTCTATTCTGGGATATTACCGACATGTTTTTGTGATGGATATTGACAACAGCAACGGTGGAAAATATTACTTCTGGAATAATGATAGGGGCAACCCTTACAAATATTATTATAAGAACTTCCTAGATACTTCTTATATTGAACCTGATAATTTTGATCTCGCAATCAATTATTATCAAAAGGCTCTTAAACTTTCAGCCAATAAGGAGGAAAAAGCAAGAATCCTGTTCCAGATGGCAAGTGCTGAGCAAGGAAAGTATTATCAATACGAAGCAAAAGCGCCAAAAGATTTTGACTATTCTGATCCGAAATGGTCTGAAAAAGAAGATGCCCGCCAAAAGCAGATGGACGATCTGAAAAATCAGAAATACAGAACTTATTTTGCACAACTGAAAAATCAATATTCAGATGCTGAAATCACGAAAAGCCTGATGGGAAGCTGCAGCTACTTTAGCTATTTCATGAAGAGATAATGAATGATATTATATACAATAAAAAGGAATCATAATGATTCCTTTTTTTGTTGTTCCTGTTTTTGCAACCATTCTTCATGCTTTCTTTTGAAGAACTCATATTTATAATCCTGATTTCTCTGAGCGACATCTATAGAGTGGGAAGTATGTATATCTGCATCTTTTTTGGCAAACTGCGCAAGGTTTTCATAATAACAATGAAGTTGATCCAATTCTGCTTCTGTAAGGTCTTCAATATCCACGATTCTGTTGCTTGCCTTCTCATGAGCCGCAATGATTTCGTTAAGCTTGATCTGTATCGCCTTTGAATCTTTATTCTGTGCTTTTTGGATGAGGAAAACCATGAGAAAAGTAATAATGGTTGTACCGGTATTGATAACGAGCTGCCAGGTTTCAGAGTAATTAAAAAAAGGACCGGATACAGCCCAGATGACTACTACTGCCATTGCTCCCAAAAAAGCATGAGGACTTCCTGTAAATTTTACAGCCCAATTTGAAAATTTTTCAAATAGGTTTTTATTCTTATGATCCATAGTTCACGTGATTTGATATAATAAATTTATAAAATTAACATGAACAAAATGTAAGAATATTGAATATAAAGAAAGTAAGATCAAAGACACTGCCTGGAAGGGCGATGAAAGCTTTAGTTATAAACCTCTCTCCTCTTCCTATCTTATTTTCTACTTCATCTTTCTAAACCTGTGCCACCAGATCAGAAAGCCTGTAATGGGCAAGGAACAACCAATAAGCGAAACCATAAAATAAAGGATTATACTGGGTAACCCCATGATTTCTCCCGTATGCAAAGGTTTTGCCAGAGATGTGAATTGCTTGTTCAGCGGTTTATCTGAAAAAAGCTCTTTGGTTTTAAAGATTCCTGTTTTATCAAAAGTTACTTCATCGGGAAGCATCATTCCCAAAAAGTTTTGAGTATTGGTTTTAATGACAACATATCTTGGGTTGTCTTTATTAGGCAGTTCAATGTTTGTAACGGCTCGATAAGGCAGATGTTGGTCTGCTAATTTTAAAATCTTATCAATGGAAGCAGATTCCGAGTCTTTAAGATTTTTCTTTTCGTCCTGTTTCTCCAACATATCTTCTAAAAGTCCGCCAAATGCATCATCTCCGTTATCAGTAACTTTTGAAATATTATCAATAGATGATCCTCCGAGAGTCATGATCAGCCCATTCTTTACCCAGGGATAGGTAACATATAAACCGGTAACCGCAATGAAGAACAGCATGATGAAAGTATAAAAACCAAGGGTGTTGTGAAGATCATAATTCACTCGCTGAAATTTTGCTTTAAGCATCACTGTTAGCCCCTGTTTTAGAAACTTCAGCTTTTTAGGCAACCAAAGAATCAACCCGGAAATCAAAAGTACACAAAACATCAGCACTCCTGCCCCTAGAATCTGGCGTCCTGCAGTCCCCATCATCAGATTTCTGTGAATATCAAGAACAACATCAAAAAATTTACCTGACCTTACATCTGCCTGCCCAAGAACTTGTCCCGTATACTGATTATAATATGTGCTTTGGTCTACATTATTTTCTTTGTAACCGATTACATAGCTTCTTCCTGCATCATCCGGAATTAATAAGGAGGTTACTACTTTATTCTGCTGTAATAATTCTGCCTGAATCTGATCCGGAGTTTTAACATGGTTAGATGCTGAACTGATATAGACTTTATCTCTATTACTAAAATCAATAATCTGATTTTTGAATGAATAAAGACATCCGGAAAGACACATCACGAAAACAACGATGCTTGATAAAAGTCCCAGCCAAAGATGAATAATCCACATTATGTATTTAATGAATGATTCATTCTTTCGTTTTTTTCTGTAAAGGCTTTTAAACAATGTTTTCATTTTTGGGATAAACAGCAAAAAACATTAAGACAGTTTTGCCGTCTTAATGTTTTTAAATTGATATGAATAAATTAAAAAAAGTCAATACGAATTCAGGTAAAAAGTAAGTGTCAATCTGCCACATACTTCTCTGCCTTCACCGGTATTAATATCGATTATTTACGTCCTTTGAACTGAACATCTTTTACAATTTCTTCAAAGATTGTATAATGTTCAGGTGTTAACGCTTTTTGAATAGCAGCTTTTCTTTGGGCATCAAATTTTTCCCAGTATTCTTTTGCAAGATCATTATTCCCGTGATATACATCGTGAGCATCGCTGAATGCTTTTTCGAAGGCATCGTTTGCTGCGTTTACCACTTTGAATTCGTCTTCAGAAAGTTGAGCTTCCGCTTTGATCCTTTCTAACAGCTCGTTATTGTATCTTGGTCTTTTTCTTGAGTTTTCATCAACAAATTTGTTGAATTTCTCCATTTGCGGAGCATCAAGCACTTTAGCCATTTCAAGAGCCTGCTGAGCTCTCAGTTCTTCGCCTTTGATTCCTAAAGCAACACGGTCCATATTCCCACCCTGTGCTTTGGCAGCCTGGTAATTTTGTTCCTGTAACTGCTGATATTTTGCAGTGATCTCATCAAAACTTTTTTCCTGTTCAGGGGTAAGTTTTACTTCGGTTTTAAACTGATTGTAATCTACTCCTTTCTTCTTGTCTCCTGAACATGACATTACAACTGCTCCAAGAGCTAATGCTAAGAATAATGTTTTTACACTTTTCATATCTGATGATTTTGCTGATTAGAATTTATAGTTTACCTGTACGGCAAAGTTTCTTGGTTGGATCTGATCAATGTATCCTCCTCTGAAATAAGAATTATAACCTACAGCATTGAAAATATTATTGAAGAATCCTCTTAGCCCTACTCCATTTTTGAAAGAATATCCAATCTGTGCATCAACAGTAGTATAATCAGGCATCTTAAATGGTTTCTCACCAGGTTGTGTCCCGTTTACGTGTCCGTTGTCTATTATAACATCCAGTTTATGGTCATCTACCGGTCTTGTTCCTACGTGATAAATACCGGCACCCACATCCAATCCTTCCAAAATACCTGAATTAAATTTATAATTCAACCATGCATTTGCTGAATTTTTTGGGGTATTTATCGGAGCAGAACCGTTTACAAATGACGGGCTATCCTGGTATTGAGCATCCACATACGCCCATCCTGTCATCACCTGAAGGTTCGGAAGAATTTTACCGATTAATTCCACTTCCATTCCTTTTCTCTTCAATTCACCGGCTAAAGCATATTTTCCGATTCCCTGACCATTATTACCCAAAACTTCGTATGATAAGTTATCCGTATTGATATCAAAGAATGTAACATTGAATCTCAATCTTTCATTAAGCCAGTCTGACTTGATTCCTGCTTCCCACTGTCTGGTAGTAGATGCTCCTACGGTGCCTCCTGTTACCAACGGATTATTAGCGTTTCTTAATGCAGTTGTGCTGGTATAAGATCCAAAAATGTTCATGTTTTCAATCGGAGAGATCATAATACCTAATGAAGGATTCCAGGCAAAATCTCTTTCCTTATCTGAACCGATTAATCTGCTGTAACGAACTCCTAAATGTGCTTTTACATATTTATTAAAAGTAATAACATCCTGAGCCATTAGTCCCATTGTAGGAGCTACTGCATTCACAGGATTAGCTGTAGATGGGTCTATATTGATTCCATTAGGAAGAATATTATTGATTTCGTTTAAAACGTTGATCTGGTCAACCTCTTTTGCTTTATATGAAGTGGTAGTAACATTAGATTCTTTCCAATCAAAACCAACCTGGAAGGTATGCTTCATAAATCCTGTCATTACATCGCTTCCGATAAAGTCAAATTGGAATACTTTATTTAAATCTTCTCTGTCAGATCTTGTTAATGTTCTGTTACGGAATTCTGTAGGATTATCTCTTTTCAAAGGAGCCAGGGCAGCTCCTACTATTTCAGACTGATATGTAGAGCTCATAAAAGCGGCTCTTAATTTCAGCTTTTCAGTAAGTTTTCTTGTTGCTGTCGTAGAGAAGTTAAATGTTTCAATCTTTGCATTATCTGTAGAAAATCCAAGAAACTTTCTTCCGGGCATATTATAAATAGCTTCTACATTTCCTTTGGCAAGATTCACAGTTCCTCTGTCCGGTGTAGTATTATTATGCATGTAATCCATTTCTACTACGATTTCCGTTTTATCATCCGGACGAATAGCAATAGACGGGTTTACATAAATACGATCTGTATTCACAAACCTTCTGAAGCTATTATTGTTTTGGTAAGCCGCATTTAATCTTACAGCTACTTTTCCCTGTGAATCCAGAACTCTTTGAAAATCTACAGTAGGACGGTAAAAATCCCAGCTACCATATCTGAAACCTACATTGGTCTGATTGATAAACTTAGGAACCTTAGTTACAACGTTAATTACACCTCCTGCAGAACCTAATCCATCTCCGATTCCCTGCGTAACTGCGGCAGAACCTTTAATTACCTGAATACTTTCTACCCCCTGCATATCCGTAAGCATTGCACCTGTACGGAAATCCGAATCCATCTGAACTCCGTTTTTTAAAACAGGAACTCCTCTGTACCCTCTTATAGACATACTTTCTCTAATACCACCATAACTTCCAAACTGAGTAACACCCGGCACGTTCTTAGCAACATCAGTTACAGTAAGCCCTCCCAAATCTTCGATTACCTTATAAGAAATTACAGAAATACTCTGGATTTGGTCTCTGGTTTTCAAGGGAAGTCTTGTTATTGCTTCAAGACCTTCTGGTTGTTTTTTTCTTTCACCAAAAAGTTCTACTTCATCAATTTTTTTATGTTTAATTGAATCATTTGCTTTCTGTGCATTTACAAAAACCCCACCCAATACAAGCAGAGAAAAGGATACTACTTTATTCATCTGATAATTTTTTACAAAATTATTATTTTTAATAATTCTAAATAAATAAAGTAAGGTGACATATGTCACCTTAGTCCTTGTATGAAATACAAAATCATCAATATCAATACAATTATGATTAAAATATTACTAAATATTCATATTAGTATTGAGCATTATCATTTTGTATTAAAAAATAGCTAGTAAAATAAAAAATCAAATTCACAGCTTTGTAAATTTGATTTTCTATTGATTGATGATTATTAAATTCGATCAAGCAGCATTTTAATCATTAGCAGCGCCATGATCAGGAGAAACACAATCAATATTATTCTAATACCCGACACTAAAGGCTGATGATCTTTTTCTAATTTTCTAAATACAAAATCCGGTTCCGTGTTATGAGGCTCGGACTTTAGTTCTCCAGAAGTAAGTTTCCTGTACAAATTGGTAAGTTCTTTAATAGTACCTACTGCACCGGCTTCGGAAGTTTGAATGAACTTCTTATTACCAAACTTATTACCGGAAAGATCTACTACATGAATATTAGGATATGACTCAATGGAAAATGGCTTTTCAATATCATTATTTACCAAAGATAAATGTCTTAGCTCTTTCGTATTTTTAAATGAATTGAATTCTGAAATATGATTATCATTCAGGTACAAAGTACTTAATTGAGTCTGATTATTTAAAAACTGGAGATCCTTAATCCCACAATTACTCAAATAGAGAAACTTCAACTGAGAGCTCAGTTTCACCTGATCGAAATCTTTGACCGAATTGTTATTACAACTTAAAAAAGATAACTTTTTCAAATGATTTAAAGGTGATAAAGAGACAATTTTATTATCTGAAATATCGAGATTGAGAAGATGGGTCAACTTTGGAAGACATGAGATATCTGAGATCACATTATTCCTTACATAAAGTTCTTCTATTCCGCTAAGGTTACCAAGCATATCAATATTCTCAACCTTGTTATCACTTGCTTCAAGTTTCTTTAAGTTTTTCAGATTACTTACGCCATCAAAAGATTTAATCTTATTATCATTTAATGTTATTTCCTTAAGGTCTTTTAGAGCTGTTACATCAGGAATATTGGTAATCTGATTCTTGGATGCATGAAAATATTCCAGTTGATATAATGAGGTAATACATGTTATATCTTCAATCTCATTATCGCTTAAATAAAGTCCTTTTAAAGTACTAGAAAGCTTCTCAAGAGAGCTTATCTCTTTAATCTTACCAGAACCAATATTTAAATATTCAAGTTTATGAAAGATATGTATTTCATCAATCGATTCCATTTTTGATCCCTGAATGTAAAGGGCTTCAAGTTCTTTTAAATGAAGGAATCCGTCAAGGCTTGAGAATTGTGAATTACAATCTAATGACAATTCTTTCAGGTTTATTAAATTCGAAAGAAAACTCAGATCAGAAAGTTCATAATCATAGAATGAAATTTCAAGTCTCTCAAGTTTATTTAATGTTCCTGCAAATTTTAAATGGCTTTCTCTGTCAGCATCGCTAAGCTCATCATATTCCGGCTCATATAATTCTAAGGAAATAACTTCTCCTGAACTATTGGATTCGTAGTAGTAACTGTCTTTGCTGATACCATATGATTCTGCAACTCGCTCAACTTCTCTGCTCATATATATCGTCTTTGTTTTATGTTATTGGCTTTATCACTTTGAAATAAAAAGAGATAAATGATGAAGGGATAAACAGGTATTTATTTAATCAATTTAAAGGATATTTCACCGCTTTATCAATTTCGATAGGATTGTTTTCTTTGAGGATCATTTTTCTTCTTTCATCAGACATTCCTTTCAGCTGGTCTATGCTTTTTACCTGTACTCCTAAAACATAAAATGTATTGTCTGGATTGGTATTGGACTTAAATGCTTCTGCAATATCATGTAGTGGATCATTGTAGAGTTCCAATTGTTTTTTTGCGATGATCTTATCATTTACAGGAATGGTGTTTCATAGGTTTTGGGAAGTTTCATGCTTTTAGCAAGTTTGAAAATATAATTCTTCTGAGTGTCTTCTACCTCAAAGATCAGCCCCGGAAGTCCACGGAACTTATAGGGTCCTTCACTTAAATTAATATCTTTACAAAACCAGGCTTCCCATTTTCTGCCTCCGAAAGTGGTGGTTGCTTTCTGCAAGGTATACTGTCCGTCCACTTTTGTATCATTCAGAAGTTTCCAGTTCATTTTGTCTATTGATTTTAAAGAATAAAGATCATTCAGTAAAATCAATGAAGTATTTTCAAAAGAATCTTTTTTTCTGATAACAGCAGGAAGGTGATCATCCCATCTCGATCTTCTCTGACCACGAATAATATTTAAAGAGTCGGTTTCAGCGTAAGAGTAAGGATAAAACTTAACATTATCAGGATTAATATCCAAAATCATATTGTCTTTACTCAGTTCTTTTGTCAATGAATCTGTTTTATACTGAAACTGGTAAATGAAACGATGGGTCTGTGCACTAAACAGCAAGGGGAATAGCAGTAGTAATAGTTTTTTCATGGTATTAATTTAAATCAAAAGTATCAAGAATGTTTGTAATACTAAAATACAATTGGCTTCAAAAATAAAAAATCCGTTCCTAAAAAGGAACGGATTCTATAATCATTGCAAAGTATGCAGTTATCACACTTTAATTTCAACGTCTACACCTGAAGGAAGTTCTAATTTCATTAGAGCATCAACAGTTTTAGAAGAAGAAGAGTAGATATCCATTAGTCTCTTGTGAGCTGATAATTGGAACTGCTCTCTTGCTTTCTTGTTTACGTGCGGAGATCTCAACACTGTGAAGATTCTCTTATTCGTTGGTAATGGAATTGGACCGTTTACAACAGCACCAGTAGCCTTTACCGTTTTTACGATTTTCTCAGCAGACTTGTCTACCAAGTTGTAATCGTAAGATTTTAGTTTTATTCTGATTCTTTGTGACATTTCTTTAATTTAAAAATTAACCTTTTGCTTTAGCTATGATTTCTTCAGCAACGTTTTGTGGAGTAGCTTGGTACTTCTCTAATTCCATAGAAGAAGTAGCTCTTCCTGATGAAAGTGTTCTTAGAGTAGTTACGTATCCAAACATTTCAGAAAGTGGAACAGAACCTTTGATTACAACAGCTCCATTTTTCTCTTCCTGACCACTGATTGTACCTCTTCTCTTGTTAAGGTCACCAATGATGTTACCCATATATTCTTCTGGAGTTACAACTTCCAGTTTCATAATAGGCTCCATAATTACTGGCTTAGCAGCACGTCCCGCTTCTTTAAATCCTAATTTAGCAGCCATTTCGAAAGAAAGTGCATCAGAATCCACTGCGTGGAAAGATCCATCTTTAAGAGTAACTTTAATACCTTCAACTTCGAAACCAGCCAATGGACCGTTCTTCATTGCAGCTTTAAATCCTTTTTCAATTGCAGGAACGAATTCTCTAGGAACGTTACCACCTTTGATCTCATTGATGAATTCTAAACCAACTTTACCTTCGTCTGCAGGTCCTAGTTCAAATACAATGTCAGCAAATTTACCTTTACCACCAGATTGTTTTTTGTAAACTTCTCTGTGTTGAGCAACTTTTGTTAAGTTTTCTTTGTACTCTACCTGAGGTTGTCCTTGGTTTACTTCAACCTTGAATTCTCTCTTCATACGGTCAACAATGATATCTAAGTGAAGCTCACCCATACCAGAGATGATCGTTTGTCCAGAAGCCTCGTCAGTTCTTACAGTAAACGTTGGATCTTCTTCAGCCAATTTAGCTAAAGCGTTACCCATTTTATCCTGGTCAGCTTTAGTTTTAGGCTCAACAGCGATACCGATTACCGGATCAGGGAAAACCATCGATTCAAGAATGATTGGGTTTTTCTCGTCACACATCGTATCACCAGTTTTGATAGACTTGAATCCTACCGCTGCACCAATATCACCAGCTTCAATATATTCTACTGGGTTTTGCTTGTTAGCGTGCATCTGATAGATTCTAGAGATTCTTTCTTTATCTCCTGAACGAGTGTTCAAGATATAAGAACCAGCATCTAGTCTTCCAGAATATGCTCTGAAGAATGCTAATCTTCCCACGAACGGGTCAGTAGCAATCTTAAATGCCAAAGCAGAGAAAGGCTCATCTACAGATGGCTTTCTTGTAATTTCAGCATCTGTTCTTGGGTCAGTACCTTTGATATCATCTTTATCCAATGGAGAAGGCAAGTATTTACATACTGCATCCAACATAAACTGTACTCCTTTATTCTTGAATGAAGAACCACAAGTCATTGGGATAATAGATAAATCGATAGTAGCAGCTCTCAATGCAGCATTGATTTCTTCTTCTGTAATTGAATCCGGATCTTCAAAGAATTTCTCCATTAAAGTCTCGTCATATTCAGAAACAGCTTCTACTAATTTCTCTCTATATTCAAGAACTTCATCTTTCATGTCTTCAGGAATTGGAACTACCTCGAAAGTAGCACCTTGTCCAGCTTCATCCCAGATGATCGCTCTGTTTTTAATTAAGTCAACTACACCTTTGAAATCTTCTTCAGCACCGATTGGTAAAACGATTGGAACTGCGTTAGATCCTAACATATCTTTAACCTGGTTTACCACGTTAAGGAAGTCAGCACCTTGTCTGTCCATTTTGTTTACGAATCCCATTCTAGCAACTTTGTAGTTGTCAGCAAGTCTCCAGTTTGTTTCAGACTGAGGCTCTACTCCATCTACTGCAGAGAATAAGAATACCAATCCATCTAATACTCTTAAAGATCTGTTTACTTCTACAGTGAAGTCAACGTGTCCCGGTGTATCGATGATGTTGAAGTGATAAGCTTTAGTATCAGCTAAAGGTTTTCCTTGGTCTGTTGGAAAGTTCCAAGAACAAGTAGTTGCAGCAGAAGTAATAGTAATACCTCTTTCTGCTTCCTGCTCCATCCAGTCCATTGTAGAAGCACCGTCGTGAACTTCTCCAATTTTGTGGTTTACACCTGTATAGAATAAAATCCTTTCTGTAGTGGTAGTCTTACCCGCATCAATGTGAGCAGCAATACCAATATTTCTTGTAAATTTAAGATCTCTACCCATTTCAGATTAGAATTTAAAGTGTGAAAACGCTTTGTTAGCTTCCGCCATTTTGTGAGTATCAGTTTTCTTTTTGAAAGCTGCACCTTCTTCTCTTGAAGCAGCTACAACTTCGTTAGCTAATTTCAAAGCCATAGACTTATCATTTCTCTTTTTAGAGTAGCTAATTAACCATTTCATTGCCATAGAAATTTTTCTATCAGCTCTGATTGGCATAGGGATCTGGAAGTTAGCTCCACCTACTCTTCTAGAACGTACTTCTACGTGAGGCATAACGTTAGTTAATGCATCTTTCCAGATTTCAAGTGCAGTTTTTTCAGTTTCTCCTTTTTTAGTTTCTACGATATCTAATGCATCATAGAAAATTTTGAATGCGATAGACTTCTTACCGTCTAGCATTAAGTTGTTTACGAATCTCGTTACCAATTGATCATTAAACTTCGGATCTGGTAACAACGGTCTTTTTTTCGCTTTTGTCTTTCTCATTGCTTCTGTACCTTATTTAATGATTATTTTTTCTTACCTTTTGCAGGAGCTGCAGCAGCTTGTCCTGGTTTAGGTCTCTTAGCTCCGTACTTAGATCTTCTCTGAGTTCTTCCATTTACACCAGCTGTGTCTAATGCACCTCTTACGATGTGGTAACGTACTCCCGGTAGGTCTTTCACCCTTCCGCCTCTAACCAATACTATCGAGTGCTCTTGAAGATTGTGTCCTTCGCCCGGGATATAGGCGTTAACTTCTTTACCGTTTGAAAGTCTTACCCTTGCTACTTTTCTAAGTGCAGAGTTAGGTTTCTTAGGTGTAGTAGTATATACTCTCGTACATACACCACGTCTTTGTGGACAAGAATCAAGGGCAGCCGATTTGCTCTTCTTGGCAAGCGTGGCTCTTCCTTTTCTTACTAATTGTTGAATAGTAGGCATTTAATTGCTTTTTATTTTAGGGTGCAAAAATAATAATTTTTTTTTAATTAACAAGCAGTTATGTGCAAATAATCTTTTTTATTAAAAATTAATTAACAGAGACTTACATTTAATCAACGATTGTGACGGTAACGTTTTTATTCCAATTAAATTTTTTAATATTTTGTTTCAACTGCTCAAGGTTCTTTATATTGATAGCGTAGATGGAAACTTCCAGTCTTGCCACCGTTACTCTTTCTTCAATTTTCAGAACAGCTGCTTTTTTCCATCCTGAAGGAACATATCCCTGAAGCCAGCCTTCATATACAACAGCAATATCATATCTATGATCAGTACTGTATTGAGTAAGAAAGTTTCCGAATTTTGCGTCAAACTTCTTTTTCCCTTCATTAAAGCTGATCGTTTCCACAGAACCTAAACCGGCAATATCAAGCAAATGAATATTGGTATAATAACATACAGCCCCGATATCATTGGCTACAACTTTAGAATCATTATAAAACTGATGTAGAAATTTTGCAGACTGTACCTGCTGCTCATAAATATTCTTCCCTCCACCTATCATAATCCTGTGAGCAACTCCTCCTTTATATATAAGAAGTAATGCATTGACCGCAATCAGTATGGTGATTATCTTTTCTTTTTTAATATAATTATTGAAATCCGAAAACAGTTCTTTACACTTTGGAATCAATGTCATACAAAATCCGGTAAGGATATAAGCTTCATAACGCAAATGCCCTTTCAGATCAGCAAACATGCAGTGACAGATCATCAGTAAGGAAAACACGATCAATAAAAAATTATCCTTCAGGGTGTCCTGTAACTTCTTTACCCCGAAATCTCTATAAACCAAAATGGAACAAAGTAAAACAGGAAAAATACCTACTTTATAAAAACTGATATTCAGCAGAAGATTATCCAGTAGAATTACTTTAAGCTGCTGTATTATATTGGAATCAAAACTCAGTCTGGTGCCTTTCACCACAACAGAATTTGGAAAAAAATAACCATCCTGCTGGTAATTATAAGCACAGAAAGCTATGATAGGTATAAATCCTAGCAACAAAACCAATACTGCATCTTTCCATTTCCTGACAAGAGCAAACATAAATGCCAGAATCACAAAATAGAACATACTTTCAAAGCGCACCAATCCCATCAGCAAAATACTGAGATAGAAACCAAACATTACTGTTTTGCTCTGTTTTAGGTGATAAAAGCAAAAGATATTAATAACAAATAAAAATACCTGGAAAACATGCTCCATTCCTGAAAGAAGATTGATCTGAAGAACAATAAAAAATACCGTGAAAAGAACAGCAAGAACCGTTTCTTTTACTCCCTTGAGAACCTCAGCGTAGTATATAGAAAGGATATATATAATGCCGGCACTGAAAATACTATTGAAATACAATGGAATCTGATCATTATTTCCAAAAGCAGTAATCAGCACACTGAGGATATAAGTAAATAATGGCGATGAGGATGTAGAGGAAAACTGGTATTTCGTCATTCCCCAAATATCATAGAGCGCAAAGTTCTTCGCAATAGCAAGATGAATATAAGCATCATCCAAAAGATAAGTGTAATGTCCATCTGTTTTCATCGCTGAACTGATATAGTAAAACAGACAAACGGAGAAAAAAAGAATTAAAGACCATAAAAAACTGCGTAATCCTACGTTTTGGAGTGCTTTCATGATTAATGATAAATATAAGCTTCAAAGATAAGCATCATCTGCTGTAAACCCACAATCCTAAATAATTATTCATAAAGACACCTTCTTTGAGACTCTACAATACATCCAAACTATTTTAAAAAACTTTATGATAGTTATCTTCTATTGATAAACCTGGTAGTTCGGCACGATATTTCGTAAATTTGGGATAGATGAGAAAAACAATCATTCAGTATCACAATACTTTTCTTACCAATCAATATATTATTGATTAAATACGACTCTAAAAAATAAATATATACATATGAAAAACGCTAGTATTATCGGACTTAAAGAAGCCGACTGCAAAAACATTTCAGAAAAATTAAATATCCTTTTAGCCAACTATTCCGTGTTTTATCAGAATACAAGAGGTTCTCACTGGAACATCAAAGGTGATCAGTTCTTTACTCTTCATCCAAAGTTCGAGGAACTATATAACAGTCTTGTTTTAAAAATTGATGAAATTGCTGAAAGAATCTTAACATTAGGAGCAACTCCGGCTCACAACTATTCGGATTACTTAAAAGTAGCAACGATTAAGGAAAGTAAAGAAGTATCCGATGGCACTAAAAGTGTTGAGCAAATCTTAAGTTCTTTCAAAGTAGTTATTGATCTTCAAAGAGAGCTTTTGGACATAACTGACCAAGCGGGAGATGAAGGAACCAATTCTCAGATGAGCGACTATATTACAGAGCAGGAGAAAGAAGTTTGGATGTACAATTCCTATCTGGGAAAATAAGTTAATGAATATCCTCGAAATATTTCAAAAAAATCGCCTTACATTTAGGCGATTTTTATTTTAATTCTCTATATTTGCGTTAAAATTACACATATTATGAACGACGTAAGACTAAACTCTATCCTAGATAACGATTTCTATAAAATAACCATGCAGAATGCTGTGGTGAAACTATTTCCTAATTCTATTGTAAAATATGAATTTATCAACAGGGGTAAACACCACTTTCCGCCGGGGTTTGATCAAGCTTTAAAAGAAGCAGTGAATAAAATGGCTGAACTGAAGCTTACCAAAGATGAAAAGAAATTCATGGCAAGAACCTGCCCTTATATTGATTTACCTTACCTTGATTTCCTTGAAGGTTATCATTATGACCCATCTGAAGTAAAAATTCATCAGGAAGGAGGTGATCTTTCCGTGATCGTTGAAGGTCTCTGGTACAGAACAATTCTTTGGGAAGTCCCTTTATTGGCTTTAATCAGCGAACTTCATTACGAAATGAATCATATGGAAAGAGATTCTAATGATGTCGTAATGAGCAAAACAATCGAAAAGGCAGATTCTCTGGCAAGATTAGGCGTTACCTTTGCCGAATTCGGGACCAGAAGAAGACATTCTTATAAGGTACAAAATCTGGTTATGGAAGCATTGACCAAGAAAAAAGAGTCTACTTTTATCGGAAGTTCTAATGTACATTTTGCAATGAAATATGGTGTAAAGCCAATCGGAACGCATGCTCATGAATGGTTTATGTTCCACGCTGCGGAATATGGCTTCAAAATGGCGAATGAACTGGCTTTGGAACACTGGGTAGATGTATACAGAGGGGATCTGGGAGTTGCCCTTTCAGATACTTATACTACAGATGTTTTCTTCCAGCAGTTTGATAAAAAATTTGCAAAACTTTTTGATGGTGTACGTCATGATAGCGGCGACGCGTTGGAATTTGCAGATAAAACCATTGCTCATTATCAGAAAAACGGCATCAACCCGATGTTTAAATATATCATCTTCTCTGATGCTTTAAATCTTGAAAAAGTAGAGGAAATCACCAATTACTGCCGTGGAAAAATAGGTATTTCTTTTGGCATAGGAACCAATCTTACGAATGATGTAGGACTGAAACCAATGAATATTGTTATGAAACTTATCGGTGTTCAGGCACCCAACAAGGAATGGATTCCTACGGTAAAACTTTCTGATGAGCATGGTAAATATACGGGAGACCCTAAAATGATTGAACTTGCCAAAGAATTTTTAAGAATAAAAAACTAAAAAATATGAGACTGAGAATATTCCTTTCCTTTTTTATTTTTGTCATAGGCTTCACTTTTGCCCAGCAAAAAAAGGAAAAACCGAAGTTTAATCAGGAACTCGCAACTTCATTAGGTGCTGATAAATATGGTATGAAAGCCTACACGATTGTTATGCTTACCACAGGCACAGCAAAGATTGAGGACAAAGCCAAGATGGGAGAACTGATGAAAGGGCACATGGGGAATATTCAAAAGCTTGCCGGCGAGGGTAAAATAGTAGTTGCAGGACCTTTTTTGGAAATGAATAAAGAAAACTACCGTGGCATGTTTATATTCAATACAAAATCTAAGGAGGAAGCGGAACAATGGGTGAAAACTGACCCGGCAGTTCAGGCTGGTGTTTTCAGTTATGAAATCTTCCCATGGTATGGTTCAGCAGCATTACCTTTATATCTTAAACATCATGATGAAATAACACAGGAAAATCCTTAATATCTCATCCATAAATAATAGAGGCTTTCATTTTTGAAAGCCTCTCATTTTTTAATAATCTATACACATATATGGTCTATTGGGCTGTACACAGCAATATGGATTGCTGCAGAAAGTATACCCAGGTTTACAAACTCCATATTCTAATGGAACCTCGCAGTTGGTATATTCACCACCATTGATAGACTTTAATTCTTTCCTGTTTAAAGCTTTTACGTTTTTCATAGTTATTTAGTTTAGTGTTAATTTCCTACTCTTTAAGATTTTCGGATACCTCTTATTTATTTCTCTTTAAAATGAATTAAATATACAATATAATTATCAAAATACTATATTTCAAATGATTATATTAAATAAAATTAAAATTCCTCATAAATATTTCTTTATCAAATGATTTATTTTTATTAATTTAACATTATTAAAAAAAACATAGACCATTCATTATAAGACTATTACAAAATAAACTCATATTAAAAATGAATCACATGAAAAAATTAAACTTATCTCCGCTTTCGAGAACAGATCTGAAAGAAGTATTCGGTGGTTATTTATATCCGGCACCATGCCCCGGAGGATGTCCTGGAGAAGCCATGATCCAATGTCCTGACGGCTCAACCACTATGACTAATTTTATATGCATGGGAGACCAATGTGTACCAGCTGCAATGTGTAAACCGTTGATTCTTGAACCTTTTCCGGATCCGATTGTAATTATTCCATAACTGATAAACAATATAGGTGAGCTTTCCGGCTCACTTTTTTATTATCTTTAAAGTAAAGAAACCATACCATGAAAACTATTGAAGAGGTCCTGAAAAAGCTCGATGAAATAATCATCTGGTGTAAAGAAAATAAAAGCTCTGCAGGATATTTTGCCTGTACCTACAGAATTATGACAGCTCAGGTTCTGAGGGGAATTCAACAAAAAAAGTTTGAGGATAATCTAAGAATGATCCTGCTTGATATTGCTTTTGCCCAAAGATATCTTGAAGCCTGGGAAAATTACAGCAAAGGAAAAAAATGTAGTAACTCTTGGTATATTGCTTTTGAAGCAACCAAAAATAAAGATTTTCTGATACTGCAACATATCTTCCTAGGGATGAACGCCCATATTAATCTGGATCTGGGAATTTCAGCGGCAACCATTATGCCTTACCGAAAGATCAATCCATTGAAAAAGGATTTCGAAAATATTAATAATGTTATCGCTTCTATCAATCAAAAGGTTCAGGATTCTCTGAATAAGATATGCTATCCGGTTGAACTCATAGATCAGCTTTCTAATGGAAAGGATAATGCCGTACTTGACTTTGCGATTTCAAAAGCAAGAGATACTTCGTGGGCAACAGCTGTTATCACATCAAACACGCCTAATTTTCTGAGAGAATCTGTTATCAATATTGTAGATTATGCGGCGGCAAAAGTAGCCTCACAGATTTTGAATCCGAAAATCCTCACTCCTGCCCTTCTCAAAGAATTAAAAAAATGCGAAAGTAATGATGTGGTAAAAAATATTGAAATCCTGGAATCGACAAAGGCTATCTAGTCTAAAAATAAAAGGTCGGGATCTTCCTCACGGATCCCGACCAAATAATGAACAAATAAAAAAGAAACTATATTGCTTCTTTATGCTTTTTGCGATAAGCATAATAAAATACAATCGGTAATACTGTAAATGACAGCAGCATACAAATGATTAATCCTCCTACAATCATGATTGCTAAGGGTTTTTGGATTTCAGAACCCATTCCGTTGGACATAGCTGCCGGCAGAAGCCCCATAGAACCCATCAGGGCAATCATTACCACCGGACGTATTCTGCTTTTTACTCCTTCGGAGATTGCTTCTTTAAGAGACATTCTGTTCTGAAGATTTTCTTTCATCACTCCAATGAGGACGATACCGTCAATAGTAGCGACTCCGAAAAGAATGATAAAACCAATTCCCGCAGAGATACCAAAAATGGTTCCCGTAAACCAGAGTGATAAAAATCCGCCAATGAAAGCAAATGCCAGTGTAATGGAAGAGATCAATGTGTCTTTTAGATTTCCAAAGTTGAAATACAACAGCATCAGAATCAATACAAGTGAAATAGGGACAACCATTGCCAATTGTTTTGCGGCTCTTTCTTTACTTTCAAATTCTCCTGCCCACGTCATTTTATGATTTTTAGGAAGTTTTACTTCTTTATCTACTTTTTCTTTCGCTTCTTTGATTGTACTTCCCAAATCACGCCCTTCAATATTGAAGCCTACTCCGATATACCGGCTGTTACCTTCACGATAAATAAATGATGGACCGGTATGATAATCAATGGTTGCAATTTCCTTCAATGGTACTTTTTTATTATCCTGGGTTGGAATTAAAATATTTCCCATTTTTTCAGGGGTATCACGATAATCTTTTTCAAATCTCAGCATGACATCAAACATTCTTTCCTGTTCGTAAAACTTGGTAGCTGCCTGTCCGCCAATCGTCATTTCGATTACGGCTTGTGCATCGGCTGTAGAAACTCCGTATTTTGCCATTTTTGAATCATGAAGCTGTATTCTTAATTCAGGAAGTCCGATATTTTTAAAAACATTGACATCTGAAATTCCGGGAACAGTTCTGATAGAGTTTGCTACCTGATTAGCATAGTTTTCCAGTTCAAATAAATCATTCCCAAATATTTTAATTACCAATGGCGCTTTCACTCCTGCTACATATTCTTCCACATTATCCTGAATCGGCTGGCTGAATCCAAAGTTAATTCCCGGATATTTTTCAAGGGAGCTTCTCATTTCCTCAAGAAGTTCTTCTTTGGATATTTTCTTTTTCCACTCTTTTTCAGGTTTCAGCTGGATATTGAATTCAATATTGAAGAATCCTGTAGGGTCTGTTCCATCATTGGGACGCCCGGTTTGGGTCATCACGAATTTCACTTCGTCATACTTCATCAGGATGTCTTTCATTTCTTTAGTCAGTCGTACAGATTCATCCAGATTTACACTATTGGGAAGCGTGGCACGTACATAAATAGCTCCTTCATTCAGTTTGGGTAAAAATTCTGATCCGTAGTTTGAAAATCTCCATCCGCAAATTGCTAACAGGGTGAGAAAACCGATAATAAAGCCTTTCTTATAAAGAATACTGAACTCATAAATTCTATAGATATTCACTCTAAAGAATCTTGAAATAAAGTTTTCCTTCTCTTCAATATTTTTAGTCAATAAAAGCTTACACATTGCCGGAACATATGTTAAACTCAGAATTAATGATCCCAATAAAGCATATCCTAAGGTAAATGCTAATGGTGAGAACATTTTCCCTTCTACTTTCTGGAATGAGAAGATTGGTAACAAGGCAACAATCAGGATCAGCAAGGCAAAGAAAATATAGCTTGCTACACTTCCGGCACTCTTCTTAATAATTCCAAGCTTAGAAATTTTATTGAATCTTCGAAGTCCTATTTTCTTAGCTTTAAGCTCAAGCGCAACAAATACATGTTCTACAATGACGAGCGTTCCTTCCAACAGCAATCCAAAGTCAAGCGCACCCATAGAAATAAGGTTAGCCGGAAGTCCCTGGATTTTCAGCATAATAATTGCAAAAAGGAATGCCAACGGAATCACAGAAGCCACAATAAATGTCGTTCTCCAGTTGTACAGGAATATAAATACAATGATGGAAACCAAAATAACACCTTCAATCAGGTTTTTGGAAACGGTGTTTACAGTAGTATTCACTAGCTCGGTACGATCAATAATCGGAACAATCTGAACATCTCCTGGTAATTCTCCGCCATTCAGTTCTTCTATTCTGTCTTTAAGTCTTGCGATTACTTCACTTGGATTCTCACCACGAAGCATAATTACAATGCCTTCTACGACGTCATTTTCTTTATTATAACCTACCTGTCCTAATCTTGGCTTTGCAGAGATTTTCACTTCAGCCACATGTTTTACCAAAATAGGTGTAGAGCCTTTTACTTCGATCTGAATATTTTCAATATCTTCTTTTTTCTCTAAAAGACCGATCCCCCGCACTACATAAGCCTGATCTCCTTTTGCAACAACATCTCCTCCTACATTAATATTACTCCTCGAAACTGCTTCATACACATCCAGGGGGGAAAGGTCATAATTGTGCAATTCTGTAGGATTAATTTTTATTTCATATGTTTTTTCTTCACCGCCAAAGCTTACAATATCAGCAACTCCGGGAACGGCAAGCAATTCTCTTTCAACCACCCAATCCTGAATCGCTGTCACTTCTTTGATGGGAAGTTTACTTTTAATAATATATCTGTAAATTTCACCGGTTGCTCCAGATGGAGGCTCAATACTATATTCAGCGCCGTTTGGAAGGTCTACATTCCCAAGTTTATTGGATGCATATTGCTGGGCATAAAAATCATTGACATGATCATCAAAAATTACTGTAACCACAGATAATCCGAATAAAGAAATAGAACGCACCGAAGTTTTATTGGGAATGGCATTCATTTCTTTGGAAATCGGAAGGGTAACAAATTTCTCTATTTCCTCGGCACTCCTTCCAGGCCATTGGGTAATTACTCTTACTCTTGTATTCGTAACATCCGGAAATGCTTCAATCGGAGTATGTATATAAGAATAGATTCCTCCAAGCAGCAAAAGAAACGTCCCTAAAAGAACAATCAGTGAGTTCTTTAAAGAAAAGGAAACTATATTCTGTACAAATTTTCGCATTACTTCTTGGAGTTATTTAATTGTGTTTTCAGATTTTCGTAGATCAGTAATCCATTGGATGCGATGACGTTTTCACCTTGGTTTAAGTTTCCTTCCACATAGATGTATTGACTGTTGGAAGCAATCTCTGTTACAGGTCTGATCTCCAATTCACAATCTTTTTTGTATACCACTACATAGCTCTGGTTATTATCAAAAATTAAAGCTTTTGCTGGAATTGCCAGAGCACTTTTGTTCTGGGAATTAACAGGTAAGACAACATCTGCAGACATTCCCGGTCTTAGCTTCATTCCGTTATTATCCATAATAATTTTTGCCTTCAATACTCTTTCATTTTCATTAAAAACCTGAGAGATATTATTGATCTTTCCTGAAAAGCTGTCATCAGGATATGCTAGCGTCTTTACAACAACCGGCTGATCCACATAAACATGTCTCATATTGGTAGCATACACATTTGCCATTACCCAAACCTTATCCAGATTGGAAATAGTAAAAAGCTGATCTCCGCCAGCCGTTACAGGCATTCCTTTGGAAATATTTTTAGTAATAACATATCCGTCTGCTGGAGCTTTAATCTGAATGGTATTGCCTCCCGCTGAATACAGCTGCATATTTTTCTGAGTTTTGGAAATATTAGACTGTAATATGGTAACTTCTGCTTTTGCTTCCTGAAGATCTTTTTGCGAGGCAATATCATCTTTGTACATAGCTTCTACGGATGCCAGTTTTCTTTTTGCTACGGCAAGCTGTGCCTGTAATGTCTGGGTGTCGTCCTGCATTTCATTCACCGCTGTACTTTTTACACTAGCCAGCACCTGCCCTTTTTTCACATAATCTCCCAAAGAGAAATAAGTATCTATGACAACTCCATCTACAAGACTTACAAACGGAACTGTTTTATCAGAATTACTTTCTACTTCCCCGGTAAGCGTTATACTTTCTTCAATGGGAAGCATTTCTGCTTTGGCAAGTTTAATATCTTTTTTAAGCTCTTTACTGATACAGTAGCCTTTCTCTGCTTCAGTATTCTGCTTTTGATCTTTACAACCTGTAAGCGTAATTATGGCAGACAGGTATATTACTGCAATATATTTGGTAGTGTTCATTATCATAGATGTTTATGTTTTTTGATAAGGAATGAGGAGTTTTATTTAAAAAATCAAAATGCCTTATAAATCTTGTCCTACAACATATTGCAGGTTTTCATAGTATTGATTGAGTTCTTTTTTAGTATCAAGAATGATCATCTTATTTCCGATATAAGTATCCAGAAAGTCCATATATTCAAGCATGCTGATGTTCCTTAACCTGAAATTCTTTTCATGACTTACCAGCAAACCATCTAATGTAGATTCGTAAGTATCATCTATTTCTTCAGAAACTTCCTGAGTCCGAATATAATTTCTAAAGACTGAAACAATTTCATTCTCAGATTTCAGCATACTTTTGAGGGTTTCATTCTTACTTTTTTCAATCTCAAGTTTCGCTTCCTGAATATTCCCTTTATTTCTGTCGAAAATAGGGAGGTCAACGGAAAGACCTAACCCAATGAAATCTTTCATAATATTTCCACCGCGATCATAT
Organism: Chryseobacterium sp. CS2K3; assembly: GCF_059515185.1. Lineage (NCBI taxonomy): Bacteria > Pseudomonadati > Bacteroidota > Flavobacteriia > Flavobacteriales > Weeksellaceae > Chryseobacterium > Chryseobacterium sp. CS2K3. Next base: position 101,679 of record NZ_JCAKRW010000001.1, read on the forward strand.
CCTATTGAAACTGCCACATCAGGTGTTTTCATCGCATTCTGAATTTCAAGATTCTTCGCTGCGTGTTTTTCTTTATTTCTAGAGATCAGGATATCCGGACGGTTTTCTTTCGCTTTCTCTAGCCATTGTGTCAATTCAACTTCTGAAAGCTGTTTCTCCGGCATGGTAAAAGCATCCGAAATGACGAGATAATGGTTAGAAGGAATCATTAACAAAGATTTCAATTCTGCCTGCTGGTCCTCAATTTCCTGCTTTAGCGAAACAAGCTTTTTCTTAAACTCAATTTCCTGTGCCTTCAGACGAATATATTCCGCCTTACTGATATTCCCAAGATTTAATTGATTATTATAAGACTTGGTTAATTTTTCGATAGAAGCAATTTGTCCATGATAAATTTTCTGCTGTTCCTGATTATATAAAATCTCAGTAATCGTATTCCTTAACGTCTTCTTGAGCTCACGCAATACTTCCTGCAATTCATACTTCTCACCTTCTACTTCTATTTTCTGTAGCTCAATATTTTTTCTTCGTTTTCCAGCCGTTTGAATGACCTGCTCTATTTCCGCAGAGATCTGAGTATTCTTCCCCCAATTCCCGATAAGCGCAGGCTGTTCTTCGATATCATAAGTTCTCCAAAGATTTACCTCACTAATGCTTAAGGTAGGATTAGGCCAGTATTTAGCCTGTACAGCTCTTGCTTCAGCCTGAGAAATTTCAAGCTTCTGAGCAATAAGATCCAGGTTTTTGGATAGAAAAATTGTTTCAGCTTCCTTTCTGTCAATTTTCAAAGTGTCTGAAATCTGAGCTGAAAAGAAACTGAAACAAGGAATATAAAATAGTGTAAAAAAGATTTTCTTCAAGGTCTTTATTTTAAGACCACAAAGCTATTCGTCTAATATTAGAGGGAATTTCGAGTGAAATTAAAATTCAATTAGTTCAACATTAGAGTTTGATTAGAATGCTTTTCTGAACATGAATTTATGGAGAGATAGGAGATCAATTCTGATGATTAAATTATTGAATACGCCCGCTGATTAAGAAGATTCAGCAATTTTTTTAAAACAAAAATTCATTCACGGATAACACGATATCCACAATATTATTTTTTTACAAAAAATAATAGAAACGGACTTTAGTCCGTTTACTGTGTATTAAAATCCAAATGGCTTTAGCCGGACTTAAAATTTTCAGATCAGGGAAAAACAAGTAAAACATTTGTTCCCACATTTACTGTGGAATCAATTTTCATTATAATATGGTGATGATCAAAAATACTTTTAGACAATGATAGTCCAATACCACTCCCTTTAATATCATTCACATTCTTCCCTCTGTAAAAAGTATCTGTAATTTTTAAAAGATCTTCAGCATCAATTCCTTTTCCCTGATCTTTAACCTCGATATTCAGCTTGTTATCATTTTCAGATAAAGTGATAACTACGGGATGATCCTGAGAATATTTAATAGCGTTTTCTACAATATTATAAAGGGCAAGATATAAAAGAGTCTCATTCCCTGGTAATTCAAGCAAAGTTGGTTTTGCGACAAGAAGTTCTATTTTGAGGGTTGAATGTTTCTCTTTTGCTTTAGGTTCCAGTTTTTCATAAATTTTCCAGATCAGCTCATCTACTCTCACCTGCTTATGAGAAGATTCAAGCTTGGTCATTCCTGACATCAAAAGAAGATTATTGAGTATATTTTCAATCTCATAAACGTTTTCCAAAGATTCTCTGGCTACCTTCTTATACTCTTCAGGAGTTCTATCTTTTTGAGCAAAAACTTCAAGATTACCGGAAATAGCAGCGAGTGGAGTTTTAAATTCATGAGACACATAATTGATGAAATTCTGCTGTAATAAAACGTTTTCAGAAATACGACCTAATAATTTATTGTAAGATTTGATCAGATCTTCAATTTCGTCGTTGGTATTTGTTGAAGTAATGGCTGTAGAAATATTATTGTAATCTACTTTATTAATACGCTCTACAACATTCGAAATTGGTTTATAAACAACCTTTGAAAGATAACGGCTCAAAAAATAAATTGCCAGCAGCCCGATAATAAGCACAGAAACCATAATAATGGAAAGGCGCCAGATCTGCGATTGAAAAGAATCATTCGGTGACTTTACGAAAACAACAAAATCTCCCTGATTATCCGGATAAAAAATTCCATAGTAAAACTGGTTATCAGACATGAACTGCGTTCCTTTATTGTTTCTTGCAGCCTGAAGATGAGAAAGCTTTATATTCCCGTCATTCAGATTCTGACCGAACGTTACTTCATTATTCTGATTATAAACGGCAACTCTGTTATTCTGGATCAGATGGTTGTATTCATTCTTGATCTGCGCATGCCTGTCCTTTGGCAGCTCATCTTTCTCCAGGTAATAAATAGCAGAAATAAGCGCCGTATTCCTTAGCTTTTCAAAATAAAAAATCTTTGTACTGTCATAATAGGCAAAAAATATCACCGCCGATGTGATGATAGAAACAATGCCGAACGAAAGGCTGGAAATAAGGGTAAATCTGCTTCTAAGCGTCATTAATCTTTAATTAAATATCCCGTTCCTTTAACGGTATGAATGATTTTCTGTTCTGTCTCATCAATTTTATTACGGACGTAGGAAATGTAAACATCCACCACATTCGTTGCACTGTCAAAATCTATTCCCCACACATTATGCAGAATCTGAGTTCTGCTCAGGACTTTATTTTTATTCTCCATAAGAAAAGTAAAAAGTTTGTATTCTGTAGGAGAAAATTCAATTTCATTACCATTTTGCGTAACTTTATGAAGATCTGTATCAATCGTAATCGTCCCACAGGACAGAAGATGATCTTCTTTCTGATAACTTAATTTATTACGCCTTGTTAAAGCTTTAATCCTTGAAATCAGCTCTTCAAAGTGAAACGGTTTAGATAAATAATCATCCGCTCCCAAATCCAGCATCTTAATCTTATCATCAGGACTGTTCAGCGCACTTAAAACCAGAATCGGAGTATAATTTCCTTTGAATCTTATAATTTGGGTAAGCTGCATTCCATCCAATCCGGGGAGCATTATATCCATTAAAATAATATCAAAATCATAGGTATGAAGAATTTCACGGGCTTTTTCCCCGGAATCGGCAAGCGTAATATTGTGTCCCGCCTCAGAAAGCCCTTTCAAGAGGAAACTGCTAATTCTCTGATCGTCCTCTACCAATAAAATATTCATAATGTTTCTGAAATTTCCCATAAATATAGGGATTCTGACTGAAGAACGGAAGCCAGAAGAATCTACCACAAAGTTTTCCGAACTGAATGACAGGATACAAACTTCCAGCCTTTTTTCATAATTTTGAAGAATGGAGATGACATATTTACTTATCGGATGTATTGCGGGTGGAGCATTAGGAGCCATTATTTTATACTTTGCCCTGAAATCTTCTATGGTTTCAAGAAGCTCTTATGATGAATTAAATTTCTTACACATCAAAAATAAATCTGATCTGGAAAATTCAAATACAAAGATCCAGGAGCTTGCACAAAACCTTACCAAAGAAAAAGAATTACATATAGAACAACAAGATCTTTTGAACGATCTTAAAAATGAATTTGCTAAAATCTCTGCTCAATATTCTTCATTGAACACTCAATTTCAGGAGCAAAAACAAATAATCACCAAACAGGAATTCCAGATAGAAACTCTCATTGCCGAGAAACAAAATTTCTTTGCTAAAAATTCTGAGCTTTCTGCACAAAATGAAAGTCTCCAGAAATCCCTTAATACTCAAAAAGAAGAAATTACAAAAATTCAGGAAGCATCCAAACTACAGTTTGAAAACCTTGCTAATAAAATTCTGGAAGAAAAAACAGAAAAGTTTACTACTTTAAATCAAAATAACTTAAAAAATATCCTTGAGCCGTTTCAGGAAAAAATCGCTGACCTTAAAAACAGAGTTAATGAAGCATATGAAAAAGAAAACAAAGAACGCTTCTCTCTTGCAGAAAAAGTAAAAGAACTTGCAGAACTGAATCAACAAATCTCGGAAGATGCTAAAAAATTAACCCGCGCATTAAAAGGAGAAAGTAAAACCCAGGGAAATTGGGGCGAAATGATTCTGGAAAGCATCCTTGAAAAATCAGGATTGGTAAAAGGTAGAGAATATTTTTTGGAACACGAACTTCGTGATGAAGATAATAAAGCACTATTTTCAGAATTTTCCGGTAAAAAAATGCGTCCCGATGCTGTTGTAAAATATCCGGATGAAAGAAATGTCATCATAGATTCTAAAGTTTCTCTTACAGCTTTCACAGAATTGGTAGACGAAACCGATCAGGATGTTTATTTGATGAAACTTAATCAGCATTTAGGTTCCATCAAAAACCATATTATGCAGCTTAGCCAGAAAGCTTATGACGATTATGGAAAATCACTGGACTTTGTGATGATGTTTATCCCAAGTGAACCCGCTTATATTGCAGCAATGCAGGCAGATCAAAACCTTTGGAACTACGCCTACGAAAGAAGAATCCTTCTCCTTAATCCAAGTAATCTTATCACTTCTCTGAAACTGATCGCAGATCTTTGGAAACGCGAATACCAGAACAGAAACTCCCTTGAAATTGCAGAAAGAGGAGCAAAATTATACGACAAATTTGTAGGATTCGTGGATAACCTTGAAAAAGTAGGAAGGAATCTTGATCTTGCCAAAAATGTTTACAATGATGCTTATAAGCAACTCTATACCGGAAATGATAATCTTGTGATCCAGACTCAAAAACTGAAATCATTGGGGATTAAAAACAAAAAGGATCTTCCACAAAGCCTTATTGACAATAGTAATTTGATAGAATAAAAATCGAAATGCCATGAAAAAATCCAATCTCATCTTATTAATATGTCTTCTGCTTTATCTTGCTTCCCTTCCCTTCACAGCAGTATATACAAAAGACCATGAAATGAGCGGACTAGCCTGCGCTTTATTTGGATGGACAGAAATGGAGGGCGGCGGAATTGCGTGGCTGGCAAATCCACTTCTCTTTTTTGCCGCTTTTTTTCTTCTATTAAAAAACACTAAAATATCAGCAGTGATCAGCCTGATTGCCTTTGGACTTACCTTTTGCTATTTATCCGTGGGCGAAATTACCGTCAACGAAGCAGGGCACAAATTTCCCATCACAGGATATGGACCTGGATATTTTCTTTGGATGGCAAGCTGCTTCAGTTTATTATTAGGCAGCATTACTCTTATGATTACTTCCAAAAAAGTTTAGGATCAAAGCCTACACAGTATATTGGTTAAAATTTGTAAAAAACTAAGGCATGCTTTCTTTCACACCATATCCTAAATCACAATCTATAAAAGAGATATTATTTTCCTCTATGGCAGCAGGAATTTTAGTATATCTTTTCCTGATAATTTTCCAGCCATTTGGTACGGAAAGCTTCCATCACCCTTACAAATACCTTATTCTATTTCCTTACACTGTTATTTTTGGAGCAGCATTCTTTACTTCAGATCTTTGCACTTCCCGGGTTAAGAATTGGAATATCGTCTCAGAACTTTTAAAAATACTTCTTATTTTATTTCTGGCATCTAGTCTTTCTTATTTTTATAATTCATTATTTATAAGTCATGTAGAGCTTAGTTTTGAAAACTATTGCTACATGTTTTTGTACTCCCTTTCTGTAGGTATTCCTATTTCTGCTATTTATATTTTATCAAGATATATTTATTTAAATTCTCATAAGTATATACCTAAAAATAAAACTATAGAGCAGATTGATCTTCCAAAACATTCAATTAACACTATTCTTAGTATTTCTGTAAATAATACAGTCTTAACTATTGCTGAAAAAGATTTATTATGTATTCAGTCTATGGAAAACTACTGCACTTTATATTATTTGGAAAACAAAACTGTTAAAAAAATATGGCTTAGAATAAGTTTATCCAATATATTGACTCAGGTACAAACTCAAAACATTACAAGATGTCACCGTTCTTATATTATCAATCTGGAAAAAGTAAAGAATCTTAGAGGAAATGCCCAAGGCTATAAATTATTTCTTCAGGAAATAGATTTTGAAATTCCGGTATCGCGAAGTTTTATATCCATAATAATTCCTCAATTACAACACCTTAAAACATAAAGGTTTGCTATTGGTCACTATTTCTTGATGTTCATCACATTCAATTGTTCACTGCCCTAGAAAACTACATTTTTGCTCAAAATAATTAACATGAGTAAAAACATTCGCTTCTTTTTGATCTTTATCCTGGGATTTGTAATCTATTATTTCTTTGACCTGTTTTACTTTAAAAGTATACAACATTTTATAAAAGAGTTATTTCACAGTAAGGCTGCAGCCCATGTATTAGCATATTCCGTTACTTTGATTCCCATAATCATTACTTTGAAAGTTTTATTTCCCAAAAAGAAAATCTTTAATCTGCTTTCTCTAGACCAAAGTATTTTTAAAGGCTTTACCCTAGCTTTCATTGGAACACTTCCCATTTTAATTGGATATATAATACATTTTAAAATAGCAAATACCATTAGCGTTGAATCACTTTTCATTAATACTATTTCATCAGCCTTTTTTGAAGAAATCATATTCAGAGCTTTTCTTATTGGAATATTATATAGATTTACTAAACTCGGATTTCTATCCTCTATTTTATTTGGATCCTTACTATTTGCGCAGGTTCATTTATATCAAAGTCAAAATACTGTAGAGCTTATGGAGATATTCACCATTACATTTTTAGGGTCCGCATTTTTCACCTGGGTATATTTTGAACAAGATTTCAATATTTGGACTGCTATATTTTTACATTGTTTTATGAACCTGTATTGGGAAGTTTTCAATGTATCAGAGAATGTTTCCGGAAACCTTTATGGGAATCTTTATAAATTTTTATCCATAATTCTTATTATAGGAATCGTGGTATACAATAAAAAGAAGAAGAAAAAACCATTTCAGATCACTTGGAAAAGTCTTTTTATAAAAACTAGAGAAGTTCAATCATAAATTTTACATAATTTTGCAAAATGTTGATAGAAAGCTTTCAAAACGAAAAAATAAAAAATGTCACTAAGCTCCTTACTGACAACAGGTTTCGCAAAAAATCAAAAGTATTTGTTGTAGAAGGACAGCAGGAAAATGCAAGAGCCATACAATATGATTTTGAACCCGTAGAATTCTTTATCTGTGAAAATATCTTTAAACGAAAGCTTCCCGAAGGAAGAATCCACTTGGTAAGCGATAAAGTATATGAAAAAATAGCTTACAGAGGAAGTTCCGAAGGAATTATTGGCGTATACCAAACAAAAGAAAGCCCACTTTCATCTTATGTTCCAAAAGATAATGCGACCATTATCATCGTGGAAGGAGTAGAAAAACCAGGAAATTTAGGTGCTATTCTGAGAAGCTGTGAAGCCTTTGGGATTGATGCGTTGATTGTTGCTGATGGAAAAACAGACTTCTATAACCCTAATGTGATCAGATCCAGTGTAGGATGCCTCTTCGGAATGGAAGTTTATCAGGCTGAAAACGAGGAAACATTTGAATTTCTTAAGAAAAACAGTTTCAATATCTATACAACATTGATGGATGAAACTGCTGAAGACCTCTACAAAAGAGATTTCACACAACGTTCTGCTGTTTTATTTGGTACAGAACATTCCGGATTAAGTGATTTCTGGATTGGAAAAGGGAAAAACACTCTGATTCCGATGGCTGGAAGCATAGATTCTTTGAACTTAAGCAATGCCGTAGCGATCACATGCTATGAATCTTTAAGACAAAAGAAAGGATAAACACTAAGGGAATATAGCCACGCTATATTCCTTTATTTATTACAAGTCTTATTCATTTAACAAATAGGGTAAAGGTTGACTATAAAACATAAAAAAACCGTTTCACAGGGAAACGGTTCTTTTATTTTTAAGCTAAGCTAAGCTAAGCTAAAATTATTTTTTAGTAGCATCTTTAGCAGCTTCAGCAGCTCCTTTAGCAGCATCAGCAGCTCCTTTAGCAGCGTCAGCAGCACCTTTAGCAGCATCTTTAGCAACTTCAGCTCCAGCAGCAGTAGTAGCAGCAGCAGCATCTTTAGTAGCTTCTACAGCAGTAGTTGCAGCAGAATCAACAACTTTAGCAGCAGAATCAGATACGTTAGCAGCAGAATCAACTACAGTAGCAGTAGCAGAATCAGTTGTACCTTCAGTAGCAGTAGCGTCAGTTTTTTTACAAGCAACTAAAGAGATTGCAGCGATAGCAGCTACGAATAATGACTTTTTCATAATAAATTAAATTTAATTTTGTTAATATTGTTTTATAAAATTTTCTTCTGTTCTGTTATTTGAACAAGACAAAGGTAGAGCAGTTAGAAAATTTGTCTATGAAAAATAATTGTAATACCTTTGTAAAATAGTTTTACAAAAAAACATAACTGATAATCAACAATTTAATTATTTTAAAAAAAATTGACAGATTTAGATCTATTACACTTTGAACAGCTAAAAAAGGATGTCCAAGGTCAATATTTAAAAGAATATACCCCTTCGCAGGATGACATATCCAAGTGGAAGGGTATAGATATCATATATTTCCAGGAAGACCTTCGAAAAAAAGCGAAAGGTAACATCAGCGAAAAATCATTTTACACCTATTTTAAAACTTCACCGGTTACTAAATTACCAAGAATTGATATGCTCAATTTATTGAGTATTTATGCGGGTTACGACTCTTGGTATGAATTCAAGAAACAACATCTTTTTGCCGGAGAATTATTATTGGAAAATGAAAATCTGGAAGAGGAAGATATTCATGAACTCGAAAAAACAGTTTCTACAGCTCCTGAACTTCCAAAAAATGAATTTCAGCTTAAAAAAGTTGATATTCAGACCCCACAAAACACTGATTTACAAAAAACAAATACTGATTATCAAGAAGTTAATAAAAAACAAACAACAAGCAGCGAGGCTGAAATTTTCACACCTCCAGCGAAGAAAAATTTCTTCAAAAAGAATGCTTGGGCACTTATTACCTCAGTTTTAATTGCAATAACAGGTTTGTTAGGATTCAAAGACGTACTTTTTTCAAAAACTTACACGTATTGCTTCATTGATAAGGACAGAGGAACTTCAGTGATCAATACATTAGAAATAATGGTCATCAAGGAAAACGAATCTCCTTTGATGTATAAAATAAAGCCCGGTGAATGTTTTTCGTATTCTACTAAAGATAAAAATCTTAAAATGAAGATCAGTGCCGCATTCTATGAACCATTAGAAGTCAACAGAAACCTGGAGAATGCTCCTGAAGAAGAAAAAATAGAACTTAAGCCTGATGATTATAAGATGGCTGCTTATTATTTCTCAAGAAAAGACATCACAGGAAACTCAGAAGAACAGGTTGCCCTAATTAAGCAGAAAAGAAATCAGCTTGAAAACCTGATCAGCAACAATGCTGTTATATATCAAGTGTATGACAATAACACTTATGGAATTGAAAAAATAGACAAACAAAAGTATATCACCCTCGTTACTACCCCTACTACATCCCTGAAAAATCTGAATGTAATAGAAATGAAAAAAGACAACGGTAAGATCGTATCCATTAAATTCAAAATTGCGACTACAGATGAAAAAAATAAATAACTTTTTACTACTCTCTATACTTCTGACTTTATTTTTTGCCTGTAATAAAAAAGCAGAAGCTAGTGATCTTGATAAACTAAGAAACAGCAATAACACGAAAAGTTATCCGGCTGTACAAATGGATAGTATGCAAGCTATCAATTCTATTACTAAACAAAAAGTTCAGGAACTCCTTGATCTTTCCACACTTTATGTAAGCGGAAACAGAAACACAGAAGTAGACAGCTTTATTTATTCCCAAATGGAAAGCTACTTCCACAAACCGGATTCTCTTACTTTTAAAAGAATGTTTAAGGAACTGGACAGCATGAAAGTGAAGGCAGCCAAAGTAAATTCATTGAACGTGTATAAGGAATTCTATAAGAAAGATACTCTAGACTATGCCAAATTCAACGTAGAATACTTTGATGATAAGAATAAGTCTTTAGGGAGTTTTGAGAAGAATGCACAGTATATACTGCTATCAACATCCAAGTTGAAAAAAGAATTTAAGTTCTATTTCTTAGATTTTTATTCTAAACCGCTTAAAAAGGATAGTACTTCTGTAGGAGTAACCAAGTAGTCTAAGGGAATATCATTCTCCCAGACATCATCAATAGATTTATCGGGGTCAAAATAGTTGACTCCGATTTTTTTTGTCTTCAAGGAAATACTTTGAAAAAGCCCGTCATAAAAACCTTTTCCATACCCTACCCTGTTTCCATTTTTATCGCAATACAAAAGCGGTGTGATAACGTAATCAAAATGATTTTCTCCCGAATCTTCATTAGAAACAGGTTCAGAAATTCCCCATTGACTGGTTTCAAAAGCCGTATCCTCAAAAATCTCAATATTTATAAGTTCATCTCCTACAATCTTAGGTACAAAAACACGAATATTATGCTCAAAAAAATATTTGATGAAGATTTCTGTATTAACTTCCTTTTTAGATAAAATAGGCAGGAAAACATGAACTTTTTGACTTTCTTTAGGGTTAAAATACCCGATAAAGTTTTCAAAGATCTTTTCAGATAACAAGAAAGCCTCATCAGTAGATAAGGCTTTTCTTTTTTGTGTATATTCTTTTCTAAGTTCAGCTTTTAACATCATTAAATATAATTAAAATAATCTTACCGAACCATTCTATTGCCAGGTTATGCGTTTTCAGCAGGCTGCAATATTTTATATAATTTGTCTGACAAACGGATTCTGAAAGGAATTTCAAAGGTGATCTGATCTCCTTTTTTCGCTGTTTCACATGGACCTCCATTAGCAAAAATTTCAGTAATTGTAAGTTCCTGTTCTCCAGTTGTAGGACCTGAAACTAAAACTTTATCTCCAATTGACAAGTCTTGATTTTCAATTAAAAACTGTCCTATTTTTGATTTTGAATAATAGTGCTCAGCTTTTCCAACCAATACTTTTTTAACGGCAATTTTCTGTCTGATATTCTTTGTTTCAGCCTTTGCTAAAGGTTGAGTAGATAAATCTCCTGAATTTTTAAATTTCAAAGCATCAGATTTACCTTTTCTGAAAACTTTATTTCCAACTTGTAATCCTTTTCTGAGCTTCACCTGCTCTTCCCAAGGCAAATGAATGGTTTCCAGACATTCAGTAGAACAAGTATTTTCCATAGCAGCCTTACATTCATCACACTGGATAAATAGCAGATGACAAGCATCATTTGCACAATTTGTATGGTTATCACAAGGCTTTCCACATTGGTGGCATTGAGAAATAATATCGTCAGTAATTCTTTCGCCTAATCGGTGATCAAATACAAAGTTTTTACCAATGAATTTACTCTCTATTCCTTCTTCTTTGATCTGTCGTGTATATTCAATGATACCACCTTCAAGCTGGTAAACATTTTTAAAGCCCTGATGCTTGAAATAGGCACTCGCTTTTTCACAACGAATTCCCCCTGTACAATACATCAAAAGGTTTTTATCTTCTTTAAAATCCTGTAATTGCTCGTTGATAATTGGTAAACTTTCTCTGAAGTTCTCAACGTCAGGAGTGATGGCTCCTTCAAAGTGCCCTACTTCACTTTCGTAATGGTTTCTGAAATCCACAACAATAGTATTCGGATCATCAAGCATATTATTGAATTCCTGTGCTTTCAAGTGAATTCCCTTGTTGGTAACATCGAAGGTATCATCATTCAGACCATCAGCAACAATTTTATTTCTTACTTTAATGGTAAGTTTTAAAAAGGAATAATTGTCCTGATCTACCGCCACATTTAAGCGGATTCCTTTCATAAAGTCATATACTTCCAGCGTATCACGAAAAGCCTCAAACTGATCTGCAGGAACACTCATCTGAGCATTAATTCCTTCATGGGCAACATAAATACGACCTAATGCATCAAGGGCATTCCAGGCTATAAATAAATCGTCACGAAATTTTTTGGGATCTTCAATTTTGGCATACGCATAGAAAGACAATGTAAGGCGGTCCTTACCAGCTTCATCAATAAGTTTAGCTCTTTCTTCTGCGCTTAAGGTGTTATACAGTTGCATGCTATAAACGTTTTAAGTGAGAAAAATATTTTTGCAAAGATAGTCATTTTTAATAAATGATAAATCATGAGTAATTACAGCTTCGACGAATGGTCATTTTTTCATATTATTATATTCTGTAATCGTACCATTACAAGGTGATATTACGTCACATTTTCTTTAATAATTTTTTAATTTTTGTTAACTCTGGCATTAACAATTATGACATAATGTATAAAATGACATAATACCCGTTAAATTTTAGTTAAAATTGAAACATAGCATACTAATTGCTTACTTATTTAACATTAAATTTGTTTACTCAAAAACAATAATAAGAAATTAATTAATAAACAAGAAAGATATACAATGAAGAGTACTTTAAAAAAACTATTACCATTTGCAGTAGTCGGAGTAATCTCAGGAGCTACTACCGTTGGAGCTATACAATATTTTGGACATGGCTCTAATAATGGAGATCAATCTTATTTCACAACAGCAGCACCTACCGCATCATTTGCAGGTATGAATACAGGAGCTGTAGGTGATGATTTTGTAAAGGCAGCTAAGACAACTGTTCCGGCTGTAGTTACGATTAAAAATTACCAAAGCAGAACAGCAAGCAGAGCTTCTGAACAGGATTTATTTGATTTCTTCTTCGGAGATCCATTTGGAGGAAGAGGACAACAAAGACAAAAGCAACAGGCTCCGGAAAATATGCCTTCAGGAATGGGTTCCGGTGTCATCATCTCTCCTGATGGATATATCATCTCAAATAACCACGTTGTAGCAGGTGCCAATAAACTGGAAGTTGTACTAAGCAACAAAAAATCATATATCGCAACTTTAGTGGGAACTGACCCAAACACGGATATTTCTTTATTAAAGATTGAAGAAAAAGGGCTTCCTTACCTGAACTTTGCGAACTCTGACAATATTGACGTAGGACAATGGGTACTTGCCGTAGGAAACCCACTGGGATTAAATTCTACCGTAACAGCAGGTATTGTTTCTGCTAAAGGAAGAGGAATTGGTATTTTAGGAAGCCAGGGGAAAGCAAGTAACCCGATAGAAAGTTTTATTCAGACGGATGCTGCTATTAACCCGGGTAACTCTGGAGGTGCATTAGTAAATACTAATGGAGAACTTATAGGAATTAACTCTGCCATCCAGTCTACGACAGGATATTATCAGGGATACGGATTTGCCGTTCCATCTAACTTAGCAAGAAAAATCGTTGAGGATATCAAGAAGTTTGGTATCGTACAAAGAGGATTCTTAGGAGTTTCATCACTTGACCTTTCAAATGACCAGCAGGTTCAGGCTTATAACAAACAATACAAAACTACTATTAAATCAGGTAGCGGAGTGTATGTAACAGGATTTGGAGACAACAGTGGTGCTGAAGATGCAGGATTGAAAAAAGGAGATATCATTACGAAAATAGATAATTACGACATCACTGACTTTGCTGATCTTTCTATGTCTATTGGTAGCAAACGTCCTGGTGATAAAGTTCAGGTAACTTATTCAAGAAATGGCAAAGAGGCTACAACAAGTGTAACTTTAAGAGACCAGAAAGGAGGAACTTCTACCAGAACTAAAGCAGACCTTAGTGTAACTGAAAAAATCGGTGCTGAATTTGATCCTCTTAATGAAAGATTCAAAACGGAATACGGATTGAATAGCGGAGTAGTTACTAAAAATGTATCCGAAGGAGGTGAAATGGCTAAGATTGGAATCGTAGACAATTATATCATCATTGAGGTAAACGGTAAGCCGGTTAACTCACAAAAAGACATCGAAAGTATATTGAGTAAATACCAAGGAAATGTACAGGTGAAATTTGTAGATGATTATGGAAGAATGTACACTAAAGGATTTAAAATGCCTTAATCAAGAACTAAATAATAGTTATTTTCATATCACAAAGAAAACCGCTGCAAGTATTTGCAGCGGTTTTTGATTATTTATTGACGTAAGTCCAAGATTATAATTTGATGGGGTTTAAGATTAAAAAGTATGTACAAGTACTTTCTTCCTCATTAATTTTTTCTTAATTCCCTATACTCGAACTTAGGTTATTTAGGTTTATTTATTTTCTCGGAGATTCTTTTCTTTTTATTACGCTCATAGATTACTTCTACAATCTTACCGCCAATCCATGAAAACGGAAAAAAGGTAAGAAAGATCGAGATCTTATAGAATGTGGGATGATAAGGAAATATAATCACATCCAGCATGGCAATGAAAAGCATAATAAATCCAATCAGAATAGCATAGGCAACTTTGGCATATTTAACAATGATGGCGGTTGCAACACCTCCAATTGTTGTTCCCAGTCCGGAAATAAACAAAAGAAAGCCAAAAAACGCCTTATCATCCTTCATACTGAAAAGAAACCTTTGCCAATGCTCAAAAGGAGCAAAAGCCTCGAAAGTAACCCATTGCGGAAAAACCCTGATACCAAGGGTAATGATAAGCCCTGCTATACCAAGACCCACTAACACCGCAATTGTATTTCTTATAAAATTCATTAATCCTGATGTGCGATCATAGAAATTTCGATATCCACATTTTTAGGAAGGCAAGAAACCTGTACTGTCTCACGTGCAGGATAGCTTTCCGCATCTAAATATGAAGCATAAATATCATTCATTACCGCAAAATCATCCATACTCTTAAGGAAGATTGTTGCCTTTACAACGTTCTTGAAAGTCATTCCGGCTTCAGTAAGAATTGCCTCAAGGTTTTTCATTACCTGGTGCGTTTCTTTTTCAATTCCTTCTACCAGTTTACCAGTTGCAGGATCTACAGGAATCTGTCCGGAGATATACAAAACTCCATTCGCCATATTAGCTTGTGAATAAGGTCCGATAGCTGCAGGTGCATTCACCGTGTTGATTATTTGTTTCATATGCGGATATTTATTTTTTTATGCATGAAATTGCTATTATTCACTTAAAAAAAGTTATTCAACAGAAATTTCATTAAAGTTTATTTTGGTTGCAAATATAAAATTTATATTCACAAATGCCAATCTGATATTAGAAAGGTGCATTAGGCTGGGTAAAGCTTCTGTCTTTATACTTCAGCGCATCACTTAAGATATTGGCTTTGATACCGATAAAGAAGTCATACACTTTATACTGTCCGAATGGAACCCAGTTAAAATTAATTGTAAAACTTCGTTGATCCCTTGAAAAACCTATCCTTGTATAGGCAAGTTCTTTAGTCACCAGGTCATAATGCGTACTTCCGTTGATATTCCAGTAAGGGGTCAGCTTAATACTTCCGTCAAGACCTATCGATGCAATTTTGTTACCAAATCTGTTTAATCCTTTAGAATAAGCATAATTTGCATTCACATTCAATGTCCATGACTGATCAAAATGTGCATAATTATCATCATCAAAATAATAATTTTCATTTCTTACCTCTCCTTTTGAAGAGTACTTTTTAGCATAGTCTGTCTTTTCTCCAAAGATTTCACTGCTTAAAGGATATGAAAGCTGAACATTGAATCCCTGCACACTGAAATGTCCGAACTGCTCCGTTCTGATTCCAGTATTTTCTCCCGGATTAAAAGCAATCTTATAAGGCTCAAGAGTAAGGCTGGTGTTTACAGTAAGCTTACTATTAAAGAAAGATGATTGTCCGTTAATACTGAATAATGACCAAGGGTGATCTTTAGCTGCAAAGTTATAACCTCCCGTAACGTTTAAGGATTCGAAAATCTTTACTTTTTTCACACCGGTAGAATCGCTCTTAGACTTCACTTTCATTTCAATATTGTTTCCAATACTGAAGTTCAGTGCTCCAACAGGTCCCATTGACGGGCTTCCTACAATACCTTTTTCGAAGATTGAATAGGGAGTAAGTGCTCCGTTTGCATTATAATAGTTTCTATAATATCCAAAACCTGGGCTTGAGAAATCAGGAGAATAGCTAAATCCAATACTAGGAGTCACCATATGTCGTACAGCTTCTACTATAGATCCCTTTTTGAATTTCATCATCCCATACAAAGTTGTCTGAAGACTTGCCGTGGTTGTAAATGTAGAAAAACCTGTAAAATTCTTATTGATTTCATCTACAGTAACATTGTTCACAGGATCATAATATCTGTTCAGTGTTTTTGTAGTTAAAGCATTATCAATATTTGCACTTAAGCTGAAAGTAAAATATTTCGCCAATGTAGTGTTTGTAGCCAGGGAAATGTTATTCTTAAGCCCTGTCTGCATTTTGTCCCACATTTCCTTTTTGAATAATTCGTTTTCTTGAGTATTTACAAAATTGGTAAGGTTGAAACCTGTATTTACCGTAATATTTTCAATAAGCCCTTGTCTTACTCCGGTTTTTGATTTAAATAGATAAAATTGGTTAACAGCAACGTTCATCTGTGGTAAACGAAGGTCTGCCAATCCAGTAGCAAAGTTCTGAGAATATGAAGCGGTTCCTGTAATCGTTACCGGAAGCTTTAAAAACCTCTTGGTAAGGGTTACTGTTGAATTTTGCTGGGTATTCAGAACATTTTGGTTGAAAATATAATTGTTGTTAAGCGGGTTGTTATAGAACTTTGTACTTACAACATCCACCGAAGCACTGAATGTAAGGAAAGGATTTGCTTTAGAATCCTGCGAGTGGCTCCAATTGATTCTATACGTACTGTTTCTGCTGTAATCATCCAATCCTTTAATTCCTCTTACCATTGTTCCGATATCCGCATTAAAGGTTCCCGAATAACGGTACTTTTTCTGATAATTCATTTGCGGACGTATATTCCAGCTTCCTTTTGTATAAATATCTGCCAGTACTTTAAGATCAAAGTGCTCTCCTATCGGTTGGTAATATCCAATTCCATTCAGGAAGAAACCTACATCTTCTCTTTCCCCAAAACTTGGGATCAGAATCCCTGCTGCTCTTTTATCTGAGAATGGTAAAATGGCAAAAGGAAGATATAAAGGCGTAGGAACCTTTTCAATATACATTTGAATAGGACCTGTAACAATCTGAGATTTCTTCTTAGTTTTAATAAGCTTAATATAGTAAGCTCTCATAAAATAATCGGCTGCAGTGTCTTTTTTCTTTATGAAATAATCATCGGTTGTATAATCTGCGTTTCTCATTGCGAAAACGGTATCATTATACTTTTTAGTTTTCTGAGCGATGATTACCCCCTCACTTTCTTCTGTTCTTGCATTGAAAGCGATTGCCTGTTTTGTCTTTGTATTATAACTAAACTCGTTGGTTTCGTACTTCTTACCTGCCTGGGTAGTAATTACAGGTTCTATAATCTTTCCTAATGAGTCTTGTTTACCACGGGCATAGATCAGATTTTTATTATCATCAATAGAAATATAATCTGCATCGATCTGCATATCCTGGTATTTCACCTGAGCATTTTTGTTCAGGAACGTCATTTTCTTGGGGATATCTCTTCGCTGATCATCTGCTTTAGTGCGGAGTACGTCATCTAATGCTTCTTTTTTTGCGACTATGGTATCCTTTTTGGAAATAGTATCTTTAACCGCATTTTTAGGCAATTTTTCGGGCGTTTTCTGTGCTAAAAAATTGTTAAAAATTAGGATAATTAAAATTTGTAATATATTTTTGAGGACGGTTTTGGTCAATTTTATGCTATATAATTAAGGCCCAAAATTAATATAATTTTTATAACTGTAAGATGCACAAACAAAATTTTAAAATAATTTTATCATTTCTCCTTATTCTAATCAGTAACTTTATTTTCTCTCAAAAGAAGTTCACAATCGTTCTGGATGCAGGACACGGAGGAAGTGATCACGGAGCCAACAGGACTTATTCTGACATTGGAAGGGTGGCAGAAAAAGATGTTACACTGGCAATTACGCTAAAAGTAGGCGCCATGTTAGAAAAAAACAGAGACTTCAAAGTAATCTATACCCGAAAAATTGATGAATATCCATCTTTATCGGACAGAACAAACCTTGCCAACAGAAGTAAGGCGGATCTTTTTGTATCCATTCACTGTAATTCATCAGCAAGACCTACGGCTTATGGTACGGAAACTTATGTACAGGGACCGAACCAGAATAATGAAAATCTTGAGGTCGCAAAAAGAGAGAATGACGTAATCTTTTTGGATGAGAAAGATAAACAGACTTTCGGTTCTTACAATCCTGATTCTCCGGAGTCTTTGATTGCATTGAAACTTCAACAAAGTAAATATCTGGAATCCAGTCTTCTTTTGGGAGGTCTGGTAGAAGGTAACTTCGTTAATAAAGATAAAAGATTCTCAAGAGGGGTTTTCCAGAAGAACCTTCACGTTCTTCGTATGAATGCCATGCCTTCAGTACTTATTGAGACAGGATTTATTAATCACCCTGAAGAAAGTCACTATATAGCCTCTGAAAAAGGTCAGAATGAAATTTCTGAAAGTATCTACAATGCGATCATTGATTATAAAAAAGCAATCGATAGAAAATCTGGTGGATCTATTTCTTTCAAAAAACCTGAGCCTGAAAAACCAGCTGAAGTACCCTTGAAAAATGATTTCAGAATATTACTGATGAGCTCTCCTACCAAGTATAATGAAAATGATCCGGCGTTAAAAGGGCTTAGCTATATTCTTACCATTAAGGAAAACGGACAGTACAAATACTATTACGCTGTAACGAACATGGCTTCTGTAAAGGATATTAATCTTAAATCTGCCAAAGATGCAGGCTTCAGGAATGCTTTTGCTGTAGGATTCATGCCTAATCAGAAAATAAGCATGGGTTATTACACTCTTGAGGTTTATACGGGTGAAAAACTTAATGGAAATTCTTACATTCTTCAGAACCTTAAAGATGTGGAAAGAGAGAAGGACAATGGGGTTTTCTATTATACCTACGGTAAAGTATATACTTTAGAGGATGCTGTAAAATTACAGAAAGAAGTTGAAGCAAAAGGAATTAAAAATACGGTGATTCAAAAAGTTTATAAATAATTAAAAATAATTTTGAGGTTTAAAAACTTTTTTCTAGTTTTGCGATCTCAAAATTTGGCCTATTCGTCTAGTGGTCAGGACTCAAGATTTTCATTCTTGCAACAGGGGTTCGATTCCCCTATAGGCTACAAAAAGCTATATATAGCTTTACACAAAATTAGCTAAAACCCCTTTTAAACAATGTTTATCAGGGGTTTTTATTTTTAATAATGTAAGGTGATGTAAAGCACTTTTTGTCCCTAAGATGTCCCCCCCATACTGTGAATTAAAAAATATTTTTATATTAGTAACCTAAATTATAAACATTAAATGAAAAACAAAATTATTTTAAAGCTATTCTTTCTGATAGCAATCATACCCTCACTCTACTCTTGCATTCATGATGAAGTATCTTCAGCATCTGAAATACAAAATCAAGAATACACCTCCAAAAGTCTTTGGAAAGAAGATGAAAAGTATATCAAAAACGTAAAGGCTGTCTTTGATGAGTATGCAGATAAAAGTTACTTTACAGCAAACTTTGGTACTATAAACTGGGATTATGCACTCACGATGGGTAATTTTGATGAAAGCTACTTAGAAACTCCTGTTATTAAAAACAGGAAAGTGAACTTTGTTCTTGTCGCATATAGAGAAGGTGACAGAGTCTTTTTTAAAAGAAAAGATGAAAGAGAATCAAACGATTTTTTTAACATTCTAGTATTTAAAGACAGAAAAGAATTAAAAGGAAAAATTGTAGGCAATGCTTCTCAAAACAGTAAAAGGCAATTATGCTATACTGTAGAAGTCACATGGACATGGACTAATGATGATGGGAGCACAGGAGAAACCTTTTCCTACAATAATACAATATGCAAAAGTACAGGTCCTTATTTACCCTGCCAAAGTGTAGAACCAAATAATAATTGTGGAGGTGCCACGGGAGGAGGTATGCCTAGCGGAGGAGGAGGAAATCTTGGCGGATATCCGTACACTCCTGATTTTAAAGAATTTACCGATAATTGTGCAAAAGTAAAGACTCTAAGAAATAATGCAACGTTTAAAAGTAATGTTATCAATTTAGAAGGGAAAACGGGTCTAAAAGGAGAAACCGGTTATATCCAAAGAGCTGATGGAAATTATACTTACAAAGATACAGCAGGGCAAAGTGAAACTTCCAATACTCTTTCGCTCCCAGATCCAGATTCACCAGAAAATAAAAATATAATAGCGTATATCCATACACATATTAATGACAATACATATATTGATGAAAATGGAGATGAGATAATAAGAACAGGAATAAAAATGTTTTCCCCAGCTGATATAGCCTATTTTATGGATATGCTTAGAAATGCTAAAGAACAAGGAAGACCATTATCCGATGTATATGCTGTAATGGTAACAAGCAAAGGAAATTACCAAATTCGATTTACAGGAAATCAGTATCAGATTAAAAGCTTCACAAAACAAGAAGTTGAAAACTTCACAAAAGAGTTTCCAATATTTATGGCTAAATATAACAATGATTTAGAAACTGGATTTTTGAATTTTATTAGTGAAAAAATGAATGTAAAGGCAACTAACCTTTACAAAATGGATTCCAATGGCACAAATTATGAAATAAAATTAACTGCTGAAAAAGCTAAAGTAACTACTGGATGCCCAAGTTAATAATTAAAAAATAAAAAATAATGAAAAATATATTAAGTATTATTTGCTTTGCAATTTTCACGTCGTGTATAGGACAAACTGTTTCACTTGAAACAATGGCGCAATGCGAGCCAGGAAGTTGCCCAACAGCAACATATGTGAAAGATATTAATAATTTATTGAACAATTATGTAGGAACGTGGAAAGGCACACGTGATGGTAAAAATTATGAATTCAATTTTGTTAAAAAAGAAAACTTTGGTTTAGAAAACAATTTGAAAGCAGATAGACTCATAGGTACATTAAAAATCATTAATTCCAACGGTGCTGTAGAATATGATAGTTTCAATAAACAAGATAGTGAAACGGATTTTTTTGGAAACAATTTTCAAAAAGATTTAAAAGCATATATGGTGCGTTTTGCTGGAGGAAAATTAGGATGTATAGACTATGGATATGTCTATTTAAGAATCAAACCAGAGACACAGAATAATATGAGCATTTTGTTTCTCCCTGACAATGATATAGTTAAACAAGACTGTAGTAATTTTAAAACCACAATACCAACTAGTAAAGTCATCAATTTAACAAGACAGTAAAAAAAATAAAATAAATTATCATAAATTTTCTGAGATAAAACATAAAATGATTGGCTCTACCACAGGCAGGTAAAGCCAATCATTTTAATTTTATAGTGATACAAACGATTGACTTTTCACTATATACATTATTGAATAATCAATCATTTACATGATTCTGTATCTTGTATACCATCATCTACCACCCCATAAAATAACTGTTCAAATTTCCTATCTAAAAGGTCTTTAAAATAAGCTTTTGTCTGCAACATATCATTATCTACCAATAACTTTTGAAACGTTTGTTTAGTCCTATTAATATTAGGCTTACCTTTTAGATCGCCAAAATGAGGGCTCTAAATAATTTCCAATCGCTTGTTTTACATTTTCTGCCAGACCTTCTTTTTGATTTCTGTTATCTGTCAAAATAAAATTATCCATTTTCTCACAAAAATATGCGTACAATTTCTCTATACTTCTATCAGCAAGTAAATCATCAAACCGAGTTATACACAGTTCCCTTAAATGGTTAGACTTTAACACAATCTCAACCCTCATAATATTAGTATGTAAATGCTTTTGTTTCTTCTTACTGTACACCTTAAAGCCAAATTTGCTATGTAAGAATTTTACAAAGCCTGTATTAGTATCATTATAATTACTCATTGGAGCTTTATAATTATACAGCAGGAAATTATAGTTAATATAATCGTCTGGATCACATTCCACTTTTAAATTGAAACCGAACTCAAGCTCTGTAATGGTCGCATCATTTAAATCCAGACCTTCAAAAAAATCCTGCAATGTTTCCAATGATTGTAAAACCTCAGCATAGTAGAAATCATTATAGTTATTATCCAATAAATGACTGTAATCATTATCGTCTTTCCTGCTACTTAAATCATTATGCATTAAATGATTAAAATACTTATGCATAGAACCTTCTAAAACCGCCATTTTTTCGCTTATCCTCAATTTAAGATTCTCTATATCAGCAATTATAGGATAGGTCGTAAATGAGGCTTTATTTTCCGTTAATTGCTTTTTTTGTAAAGCAGGAATATTTTTCCTAAAAACATCTAAACATTTCTCTATTAAAGTTTTTCGTCTGGATTCTGCAACATTTGTAGTTATGTGTTTTCTCTGTACAGTAGGAAATTTATCCCCATTAGCATTTAACCACTTTTCTACAATGGTTTTATCTTTAAATTGTAGTTTTATATTATCTAACATTATAAGCGGTTTTATGGTTATACAAAAACTTACATCACTATTTTTAATGAAAACAGTATCATTAGCTCCCGTTTCTTTTAATTTGCATATATCTGTCTGAACATAATTATTTGATTTTTAAGCAATAGAAATCCTATACAAAGGAATTTTCCATTGCTGATTATAGCTTAACTTTAAAATTTTAGTTTGAAAGTTTGAAAGAATCTAGAATGTTCAGACTTTTTTAGATTATAATTCTAAAACCTTATATTATATCGGCTTTGAATAGTTTGTTAAGATTTATTCATAATATTTCATTTGATATTGGTGCATTAATTAAAATTTGTTTATCTAAAGCATGTTAAGCGTTACAAAATTTCCCTGAATTACTAATAAAATTCAACACATCACTTTTTCTGTAAAGATAATTTCTCCCTGATTTACCAAAAGGTTTTAAAATGCCCTTTTTGCGCCAATCAATAATAGTAGGTCTTGATTTTCTCGTAAGCTTACATACTTCATTCGTTAATAAATATTCTTCTTCCGCATTTGAAGAGACTTTTTCAATACTTTCTATTTAGAAAGAATTACATTCATTTTCTCGTCAGAAGTACTCATTGAAGAGAAAGCTGCTAAAAACTGTGTGAGCGCAGTAATAACATTTGAGTTTTCAATGTTTTTGTTCATTATTTTATTAATTATCATTTTCTGCATAACAAATTTTTGGGTATAAAAAAAAGACCCCCTCATTCAAAAAGGTCTTTGATCTATCTTAAATTTTTATATGTCTATTGTTCTTTTTCTGCTATTATTTAATACAATTTAAAATTTAAGGACATAATTATCCTGTTAGACAATAAAACATCAATTATTGCCTTTAAAGCAGGAAACCTATGAATGCCAATGTAAAATTTATAGGTTTTTACATTATTTTGGCTTTTATTCGTCAAAATAATTAATAAAAGTCAAACTATATTATCTATTTGACAAAAATACCATTTAACTTTCTAACCAGCCACTTATCAGAAATCGTACCAAATTTATATTATTTCTGAATATTCGTATTTTATTTTACAATTGCTTGAAAGCGTTATATTATATGATACAACACACGTAAATAAACCATGATTATAATATTAGAAAAAAATGCTTATTTTTGCAACCACATATTTCTTTAAAGAGTTAAGATCAATTAAGGCACATGTCCCCAATTCATAAAAGAAAAATATAAATTATTGAATATTAATTAAATGGGTAAAGGGGTGATATCCCCCTATAGGATACAAAAAAAAGAGAAACGATACAGATCGTTTCTCCTTTTTATTTTAAATCAGTTAACCTAAATTTCAAAATATTACTCCTGTAGTTTGACATGCTAACTATACATTTTAGGGTTCCAGGAAGGTTCATATATAAGGAATCAGTCTCAAAATTTGGGAGCTAAGCAAAAAACATCTGCATACTTTTTATTAAATAAACACATTCTTTTAATTGCAAAGAAAGATGATTCAAATGTTTATTTCAGGAAACTAAGAAGGGCGACTCTATCGCTGAAAATCATTATGAATAAGCATTCGATTAGGAAGAATCAATGAAATTGATTCAACCCTTTGTTTTTAAGAATGTAAGATAAGGTTATGAAAACTTTGCGTTAAATTAAATTGAATAAATACAATATTATCCCCAGCTTTTGAGACTGATCTATAATAAGTATTAATAAAACGATTTATTATTTTATATATCTAATTATATTTACCATCAAATGCGAAAAATTTCATCACTACAGCATATTAGTAATGAAGGCGTTACAATTATTCAGGTAAAAATATCACAACTTTTTCTCTAAAAAACCATTCTATATTCGTTATATATCACAAAAGCATTATATTTGCAAAAGTTTTTTAACAACTATTAACCATAGATGGTCAAACAAATATGGTTACACAGATGAAAAATATTATTGATAACCCCCAGTCTGCAGGAAACTGTAGATTATCAAATTTTATATCATGCCGGATTTAAAGATACAAGAAGCGAAATTGCTTTTTAAGAAAATCCACTCTAACCCAAAAAGTTATGATTTACAAATCAATGAAGGCGGGATTACAGGCAGAGATGATAAAATAAGTTTCAGACTTTACAGGACCGGAGAAAGGGTTGCTTTTGAAGTAACAATAGATGAACTTACTTTCACCAATACTACTGGAGAATGGAACAACGCACTGATCATGCTGGGAAATACGATCAAAAAAATAGAGAAGGAACAAGAAAATTTAAAAATAGAACAAGCAATAGATAAGCTTAGAAAGTACCTTTCAGAAGAAA
This sequence comes from Chryseobacterium sp. CS2K3, assembly GCF_059515185.1. Taxonomy (NCBI): domain Bacteria; kingdom Pseudomonadati; phylum Bacteroidota; class Flavobacteriia; order Flavobacteriales; family Weeksellaceae; genus Chryseobacterium; species Chryseobacterium sp. CS2K3. The sequence goes on from NZ_JCAKRW010000001.1 coordinate 126,535, forward strand.
ATTAAAATTTCTCAAAAATAAATTTGGTAGTTTAAAAAATAGTTTATACTTTTGCACTCACATTTGAACGATATGGCAAATCATAAATCAGCACTAAAGAGAATCAGACAGAACGAAACTAGAAGACTTCGTAATAGATATTATCACAAGACTGCTAGAACAGCATTGAAAGCCTTAAGAAATGAGGAGAATAAAGCTGTTGCAACAGAGCAACTGCCAAAAGTTATCGCTTTATTGGATAAATTAGCTAAGAAAAATATTATCCACAAAAACAAAGCAGCTAACTTAAAAAGTAAATTAACAAAACACGTTAATAAATTAGCGTAAAAGTATAGCGGCCCGTTCGTCTATCGGTTAGGACCTCAGATTTTCATTCTGGTAAGAGGGGTTCGATTCCCCTACGGGCTACTTAATTTTTAAAAACAAAGTAGAAAGCTAATACTTCATAAACTAACCGGCCCGTTCGTCTATCGGTTAGGACCTCAGATTTTCATTCTGGTAAGAGGGGTTCGATTCCCCTACGGGCTACTTAATAAGAGTTGATACTTATAAAAACAAAATCTAACACATTACTTTGGTAATGGAAGATAGAGGGCCCGTTCGTCTATCGGTTAGGACCTCAGATTTTCATTCTGGTAAGAGGGGTTCGATTCCCCTACGGGCTACCAAAAAGGACTTTTTCGAAAGTCCTTTTTTTGTTTATCTACCTTTCCTATTACTCATAGCTTCAGATAGGGCACGAAAGCCGGAAGCTAGTACACCATCTATACTTTTTTAGGATCAAGCGCAAAAGTTGTGGAGCTTAGAATATTAGATCTGTTTAATTTAAAAATTTAACGCAAAGGATTTCTATTATCTGGTATTGTATTTTAGGAAGCAAAGCTTGAATCAATTTCATTGATTCTTTCTAAGCGTACGCATATCTAGATCGCTTCATCAGCTACTTTTGTCGCTTTCTTAGCTCCCTTATCAATAATCAATTTCATCATGTCTTTGCGTTTAAATAAAATTTAAGTATAAAGCTTAAAGGAGTAAAAAGATAATTTGTTTTTTCTTCAGATTAACGAAACTTTTGCTCCTGACCCGATAAGGATTGCAACTGTCATGTTGAAGAAGCTTTTGTGGACATACATTTACTTAGAAAGAATAAATTTCATTGATTCCATCATTGTGCCTCCTTTGAAAATATGAGATAAGAGGCTGAAGCTTTGCGTTAAATTAAAACCCCAAAGCTTTTGAGACTGATCCATAACTTCTATGTTACAGAGCAAATTCTAACGCTCTTTATTCTGTTATTTCAAAATACATTCTCAGAAATCTAATCTTGGTCATCTTAAGATATTCATCAAACCTCTTTATTCGATCATATTAAATTTACTATAAAAATCACCATATTTGGAAATATTATTTTTTCCTTTTCTTCTTTATCCTTAAATTTGAATAAACTATTCATTTAAAAATAAATAACATGAAAATTAATTTACTTTTGGGAAATCATTTCTCTTTAAAAGCGTCAATGATGGCTTTATTTTTGTTTTCAGCGAGCACAGTATCATTTGCTCAGAACAGAATCTACGCACACGCTCAAAGTTCTGGGGTATTCGGAGTAGCATGTTTAGGATGTCGTGTTGAAAATCCTCAAAATGCAATTGGAAATAACCAGGATGACTATTCTACCATGATATTAGGTACAGCTTTACTAGGTGGTATTCAACAGACATTAACTTTTCCTGATTTAAGATCAAATACAAGATTGGTAGTAGGCATTGGAACAGACAGCATTCCTTTATCTGTACAATTATTAAGTGGTGTAACTCTCGAAACGATGAATGGCGGAACATCTAATGAAGATCGCAGAACAATTGATGTTAGTTTACTTAAACTAGGAGCTACTCCAAACAGAGGGACTGTAGAGTTCAAGCCAGAGAAACCTTATGATGGAATTAGAATTGGTTTAACAGGAGGTGTACTAAGTCTTGGCGGTGGATTCAGAATCTATTACGCTTATCAGGATCCTTTGGTTAATATTACGGCTCACAGCCAGGGAGGGCAGGTTACTCTTGATGCAAATATACCTTTAGAAGGCGCTGAAATAGCACTCACCAATACTTCAGGAAAGGAAGTTTTCCGTTCTACATTAAGATCTAAAACTTTTGATTCAAGTCAAACGGAAGGAATCTATTTTATGACAGTTCAAACTAAAGATGGTAAAACCTATTCTAAAAAAATTATCATTAAATAATTTAATGAAACTAAAAATCACCAAGCATTTAATGGGTATTTTTTTCACTCTTACCTCTAAGATTGTCAGTACTTAATTACAATTTATACAAAAGCAAAATGCAGTTCCTATTTTAATGATATATTAATAAATCACAAAAAATAGAAATAAAATTATCAACATAATCAATTTATGTGTACATTTACAAAAAACTAAAATCTTAAAATTTCAACATATGAAAACCAATTTATTTTTGAGACTAGGGGTAGTAAAAGCCGCTATGTCAGCACTATTTTTGTTCTTAATGAGTACAATGTCATCCGCTCAGATCACTAAGTATTATGCAAATGCCCAAATCAGTCAGACGTATGGCGTTTGTATAGGGTGTGGAGTAGTAAATCCTCTAAACGCGATTGGTCCAAATGAAAATGATTATTCTGTATTACAGGTTTCTATAGGACTATTGGCTCGTACTGAACAAACATTAATATTCCCAAACAGTGCCTACACTAACAAATTAGTTATTGGTATCGGTTCTAATGGAACTCCACTAAATGCTCAGGTGTTAGGAGGTGTTTCCATTGAGACATTCAATGGTAATGTTTCTAACAACGATTATCAAAACTTAAACAATGATATTCTGAAACTTGGTGATACAGATCCTAGCAAAGGAGAAATTGAACTTACAATGAATAAGCCTTATGACCGTATTAAAATTAACGTAAATGCAGGTTTACTGAGTTTAGGAGGTGAGCTTAGAGTGTATTATGGATACCAATACAAAGATCCATTCATCAGTATGAAAGTTGCTAGCCAAAATGGGCAGGTTACTCTTGATAAGAGTCTTCCGGCAGAAGGTTCAGAAGTAACTTTAGTGAATACATCAGGAAAAGAAGTTTTCCGTACGAAGCTACAGTCAAATACATTTGAAACAAACCAACCTAGTGGAGTTTACATTATGACTCTTCAAACGAAAAAAGGAGAAATCTATTCTCAAAAGATTATGATTAAATAAAAATATTGCAAACCAAAAGATCGGCAGGCTTTTTAAGCCTGCCGATTTTTTTTATAACCTGTACTTATTTGAAATGAAATATTCCCAGTAAAGTTTTCCGTTCAAATAAAAACCTCGTCCAAAAAATTGAACGAGGCAAGAGTGAAACAAAAATTAGCTATGCTAAAATTATTTTTTAATTATTTTTTGCTGATAAACCGCTTTATCAGTTGTCGCTTTTAGAATGTATGCTCCTTTTGGTAACATATTTACATTTACCTGCCCATTATTGAATGGTGCATTGATCAATTTTCCTGAAGCATCATAAATGGATACATTAATAATTTTTTCAGGTGTTTTGATATAAACAATATCTGTAGCTGGATTCGGATAAATACTGAATTGCAGTTTTTTCACCTCAGCTGTTGATAAAGTATTACCAAGGCTGTTTACTGTAAGTGTTTTCTCAACAAGTTTCCCATTAGAATTAAATTTGATTACAATATCTGAAGTTCCTGCGCTAAGCGGGGTTAATTCTAATACATCATCTGCATTGATCACTGCTGAAACTACAGACGAATTACTGTTTGACTTGATAGATTTTACAATTGCTACATTGAAGTTATCGGTATCCGTAACAACCGTTTTCAGATCAATAGTTATAGTATTTCCTACTGTAATCTGCGATGGTAACGTATTATTGACTGCTGGAGGAGTATTGTCAGGGAATACCGTTAATGCCGGGAACCAATAGTAATCAGTCAATGATCTTGTATTGGTCAAAGTTCCATTCACATCGTATGTATGCACCCAATGTTTTTGGTAAAGACTGTTGGTTGTATTTACAATAAGCTCACCTGTGATAGGATTTACTCTTAACGCAGCACCATAAGGGGTTTGCTTACTGCTTCCTGTTTGTCCAGGGATCGTAATAAAGGTTTCATTAAATGCTTTGGTTGTCACATCAAACTTTACAATATCGCTTCCCAATCCCCAGAAAGTACCCGCTTTGAACCAGTACAATACATTTTCGGTATTACTAGCTGCAAGACTCCCTGCATTCCATGCTCCCCAAGAGCTAGCATACGTTGAAGTAGGAATATTGTAAGATTGCGTTGCGAATGTTGTTGCATTTATATTCACAACAGCTTGCTGCTGAATTGCCCAGATACTTCCGTCCTTAGCCTGAACTACTGAATCGAAATCTCCAGAAACCGTGTGAATCACAGCATCTGTATTTGGATCAATGACTAAAATTCCTACTCCTTGCTTTATGGCATATACATGCTTTGAAGTACGGATCATATTTCCAATCTGCTCACTGTAAAGATCTGTACCTTCCGTCCCTGGAATAAGATTTCCTACCGTCAGATTATCAATATTAAATATATAGATTCCATTAGAAGCTCCGATATATCCTTTATGCTCATTCACTCCGATAAATGATCTTCCATCTCCTCCACCGATATCATTGAATGAAGCTAATTTCTCCATAGTTTGTGCATTTGCTACAACAAGTCTTCCTCCAGGAGTATATTGAGTATCCCCCCCATCAGCTGCCTGCTTTGAAACAAAGTAGAATTTGTCTCCATAAATGGTTCCGTACTGGGTAGTTGCTCCAAAAGCTTGATTATTGTTCGCGCTGCTATACACTCTGTATTCAATGGTTCCGTTGTTGTCCAGAAAGTTTACAGATCCGTTAGTATGTCCGAACCATTCTTCATTTACGATAAAGAATCCGTTGGTATAATTGTTCAGTCTGTTTGTTGATCTTAAATTCATCGCACTGGTTAAAGCAGCAGATGGAACATAAGGAGAAACAGGTGTCAATGTTGAAGAAATAGGCACTGTATTGAATGAAGGATTAAAGTTCCAAACATCCCATGATCCATTTTGTAAGACACGTGAAGATGCTCCTACTCCTGAGTATCCAAAATTAGCACTTGCAGGATTTTTGATCCAGTACGACCAATATCCGTTAGTTGCCCAACCAGATTGCCAGTGATCATTAGTATCAATTGCTGTATAACCATCAAAATTATATGCTGTTGTATTAACGATTCCGTTTACGGGAAGAAGCGGATCAGATGTATTTCCGTTATAAAATAAACCTGTCAGATTCTGTCCGTCAAGATCAAAACCGAAACCTCCTACAGCAGTTCCCTGTGGCGTTCCCTGGTAAAGTAAGGTAAAAAGTCTTTGATCTGCTTTGGCAATTGCTTTGATCATATCCGCACCCGTAGCTGTCCCATTCCATCTGAATCCCCAGACAAGAGCATCAGGGTTTTTACTGTCGTTCCATTGTACCACAAAAGCGGCTTCATTAGTACCGGTTCCTACCCAATATTTGATATCAGAAAAACTGATTGATGGAGCTGCCGCTGCTCTAAGCTGGCTCTGTGCTGTTCCGGGAATATCATTCCTCAGAACACCTTGTACTTTAATCTGTGCATTGGTAAAAACTGCAAACAGAAAAAGCAAGGTCAAAAGATAAAACTTTTTCATTTTTATTAATTTATAGTTGAATTATTGATTCTTATTTAAAGTGTAAATCATACGCTCCTGAAACTTCTGTAGACACCTCTCCCAGCCTTCCCGCTTCCTGATTGATTCCTGTGTATACTTTCACAAAATCAATTCCCGGAAGTTTTACGTATTTACCGCTTTGGTCAACAGCCCAAGAAATATCAATATTGGATGCTTCGTCCTGATTGGGAGCATTATCTGCGTATCCGTACTCATATGATTTTCCTACCCAATACGATCCGTTACCACTCTGGTCATAAAAATTGTTTTTAAGCCTTGTTCCTGTGAAAGAATAAGAAGGACCGGGAATCCAAAGAGGATAGTAACTCTGTAAATGGAAGACATTTTTTGTTTTGAACCCGTTGTTTCCTTGGTTATCCTGCCATTTGATATATTCTACATCTATATCCCAACCCAGATTTCCGGGAACGGGGGTTTTATTTTCATCCGGCTTGAAGTAAGTAATGCTGTAATTCTTTATTGTTGTATTTTTAAAGTATTCACTTCCTGCTATTTCGTACCACTCATTATCATCAGGTTTTCCGTTTTTATTTCGGTCATAGGCAACCATGATAATTCCCGGCTCACAAGATCCTGAACGGGGATCAGTAGCTGCGTTTCCAAAAAATGCATTTCCTAAAATTTTAAAGTCTCTTCCTTCTCTATTCGGAATGGTATGATCAAAGCCAAAAACAACATACCCCCCAAAACCTCCAAGAGTTATATCTGAAGTATTGGGACCCACCAGTGCTTTTTTTACTTTAGCAAGTATATCATTAGCTGTATGTCCTGGTTCATATTCAGGAATATCGTTCATGAACTGTCCTACAGCCGGACGGAAATCCAACACATCGGAAATGTATTTGCTCATGGTACCGGCTTCTTTCATTACTTTAATTTTAGAATGAAATACTTCGCCCGTACTTCCGATCTTTAAGGTTAAAGGATAAGTAGCAACCTTGGTACTGATAAATTCCAGTTCAGCATTTTGAGAAATAATAGAGTCATTAATGCTCCAAGTAATGTTGCTGTTAATATTTGTAGGAATACTCAATACTCTGAAACGGTCGATTGTATAAGCCGAATCCAATCCTTTAAAAGGTTCGGTTACTATAGGATCAGTGGGTACTTTCACCTCATCGTCATCATGTTTACAAGAAGCTATCATTCCTGCAAAAAGGAGGAATAAAAGTCCGGATATAAAATAATTAATAGTTTTTTTATTCATGTTTCTCAGTTTTACTATTTATATAAGAAAGCAAAGTGTGCCGGGATATTTCCGCCCTCTGTTTTCCATTTGAACTTCCCGTTTTTGTCGAAGCAATAGACAAACCCCATGGATACATAATTTCGGGCATCTGTAATGTAAATATCTTCTGTGATGGGATTTACTGCGATTCCGTAAGGGGTTTTGATGATGGATTCATATTCGGAATCAATAATTTTATTTGAAATCACCTGCTCGGTCTTTACGTCAATGATCCCGAATGTCTTTTTGTAGGTATGGGTATTATAATTGAACTCATTTCCATAGAAATAAAGCTTGTCATTCACGATTGTCATTTCATTGACAGCCATATGGAAGTTTTTCTTAATGGTTCCCGTAGCAGCATCGATTAAATATAAATTGGAAGGAACGTCATAATAATCTCCTCTTGAGGTCACATACAGATCTCCATAATTATCTTTTTTAAGACGGTGAAGATTGATAGCCACATCAATTTTCTTTGTTTCTGTAAAAGTGTTCAGATCGATTACGGATAAGGTTTTGTCATAATTCGGAACCATATATCCTCCTGAATTTGCTACAAAAAGCTGATTGCCTACAACTTCTATCTCTTCCGGCTGGTAACCTACCGTTGCTTCACGTTGTATTGAAAGGGATACGGTATCAATTTCCACTACTTTTCCTTTGGGAGCATTGGGGTTGATATCTACAGGTCCTACATAACTACTGGCATAGGCTTTTCCACCTTTGAATGTTAAATATCTACAGTTCTGAAGAGGAATAGATTTAATACGTTTTGCTGTTTTAGCATCCAGCACTTCTATTTTATTGGAAACATTAACCACAATATATAGCTTACTTCCATAGATCTTAATGTCATTTCCTACATCTCCCAATTCTTTTATAACTTCAGGGTTGATCTCGGCATAAATATTTCGGTAATAGGTTCCTTTTGTGTAATCAAAGAAGTCCAGTGTACATTTATTACTTCCCATATTGCCCTCATTCAGGACGTAGAATCCTTTGATTGCAGTATTTTCAACAGGAGCAAGACCGTCCACCACTTCTATTGGAATGATTGTGTCATCTGTACGACAGGCTGTAAAACATAGCAATGCAAAAAACAAAAAGTATAAATTCAGCTTTCTCATAATGTAAAATTTAAAGAGAGTTTAAAGTTTCTTCCCAGCATAGGGTAGTTGCGTACAACATCATAATATTGGTTAAAAACATTATTCATTTCAATATTGACCTTAAACGGATGCCCGTCAAGATTAAATTTCTTCTGAACAGAAAGATCATGAGTATACCAAGGCTGAATAAAATTGGCTCTGATATTATCAAGCTGTCCGTCATAGCGTTTCCCTACATAGATGGTACTATAGTTGAAACTCCAGTCTTTGTAATCTGCCATCAGGGTAAATGAACCGGTATGCCATGGTATATAAGGAATCTGCTTATTATAAAATGTATCACCGGTATCAATTCCCGATCCTTTATTAGTCTTGTCTACAGCCTTCTGATAGGTATAAGACAATAATGGTTTCAATTTCACCTGCCCAAGCATTAGTTCAGTCTGAACATTCACATCAGCTCCGATAATTTCAACTCTTCCAAGATTAAGCATCATCCAGCGGAACAAATTTTGTTGTGCCATTGCAACGATCTTGTCTTTTACCCTGTTATAGTATCCGTCAACCTTGATGTGAAAAGCCTTCAAGACAGCGTTATCATTTTTTTTCTGATAGGTAAATCCCAGATCATACTGATACGTAAATTCCGGTTTCAGGTAGGTACTTCCAATATTGGTATAGTACAAATCATTAAAAGTCGGCAGCCTGAAAATCTGTTTATGAAAAGCCCTGATGGTAAGCTCCGGAATCGAAGCAGGCTGATAGCTCATAAAGAAAGATGGTGTCCATTCTCTTCTGTCATCAGGTCTAAGATTACGTTCTACTTCTTCAAAAGTAAAAGTACCCAAAAGACTTCCCAAGAATTTGAACCTGTTCCACTGATATGTGGTAGCCAATGCCACAAGTGTTGTATATCGGATAGGGAAAGAAAAGTTTTTTAAATCGGCATCCATATTATTATACTGGAAATCTCCGCTCAAACTAATATCCCAATTGGAATTGACAGAATATATATTGGAAGAAGAAAGATAAACTTCTCGTTGGATATACGTATTTTGTGCCGGATAAACAGCTTGTGATAATACAGTATCATTAAAATAAGTATAATCATAGGCAAATTTTGCCTTCAGCTGAGTTTCAAATTTCGGAAAGAGCTTTTTTCTGAGATTTGCCTGTACAAAATAATTTTCGTCTTTCATTCTCGCACCCCTGGCATCAAAACGGCTGTTCACAATAGGTGCCGGAATCCCACGATCTGAAATAAAGCCATAGCCGCGTACATTCCAGTTTCCGTTATTTAAAATTCCATTGACGGATGTTTCAAACCGTTTTGTTTTAATATCGGAATCATATCTTTTGGCAATCGTATCGTAAGCAGTCTGACCATTGGAGTATTTTTTCCCGTAACGATACTTGTAAACTCCGTCACTTTGGAGAAATTCAGCACTGAAGCTACTGGAGACCTTCTCTGAAAGCTTTTGCTCGAGGCGGAAAGAAGGATTAAACAGATCAATAGAGGCACTTTTGGCTCTTATAATAAGGTTTGTTTTTTTCGTTCCTTTAAATACAGGAGTTTTTGGCTGCAAATAAATAGATCCTGAGGAACCGAAATCCTTTGCAGGCTGAAAGATTTCACTTTTCTGCCCGTTATATAAGGATATTTCTTCCAGATCATCCAGAGAGTATCTTCCTAAGTCTACCACTCCATTCTGAGCATTTCCTAGCTGAATCCCATCATAGAAAACTCCCACGTGCTGGCTTCCCATACTTCGGATATTAACGGTCTTCAAACCGCCCATTCCTCCGTAATCTTTAATCTGAACGCCGGAAAAGTAACGAAGTGCATCCGCAACGGAATGGCTGTTCAGTCTTTCAAGTTCCTCGCCCTGCAAAACCTGAGCAGGAATGATTTCTCTAAAATTCTTTTTATAAATATTGACAGTCTTAATGGCTTCCTCTTTAATGCTGTCTTTTTTCTTCGATTGGGAAAACAGGAATTGTGATGTTAACACACATAATGTGAAAACAACCTTATGAAGTTGAGATGTAGTCAGTTTTGCCACCATTAGCTCATTTAGGGATAATGATGACGCTAATGGATATAAGAAAGCAACGACAAAGCACAGCATTCACTGCACAGCATCATTGATGTCCTAAGCTTTATTCCACGAAAGCGTCAAACGTTTAATTGTCTGGCAGGTCTTCTGACTTACTCCATTTTTGAAATCCTTCCCATTAAAAAAACAGTGGATATACTCTTCAAAAACTTTGGTGCGGAGCTTACAGCAGCGGGTCTGTTCCGGATTCTCACCGGATTCCCTTTTAAGAGCTTTTTACGGCTCACCAAATTTCGGCAAAGATAGACAATTATTAATATAATGCCACAAATAACAAAATGATTTACAATATTATAAAAGAATAACTCGGAATAGCTACTGCTGATACGGAATTAAATATATTGAAGCGACATTGTTATTTTAACTTCTTTCTTCAAAAATCCGCATTTGATACGCTCGTTGTAGAAATAAAAAACGGGATTATTCCAAAATAGAATAATCCCGTTTAATGTATAATAATTCGTCTCTTGAATGGGAGTACGCTATATTCCAATGTTTAAGAAAATACTGAAACGTGATTTTGCTTCAATATCTCCACCAGCCAGATTAGTATATGCCGGCAGCATAATTTCACTTCCCAGACTGAACTTTTTATAAGAAGCTTCAAACCCCAGTTTTCCATATAAAGCACTTCCTGAAGTATTGGGTAATGCTTCGTTAAACTGTTTGTTCTGATCATATACTTCTCCCTGAAGCCCGGCTTTTGCTGAAAAAATAGTCTTTTCATTTCCTGCGATCTGATAAAAGCCTGTAGCCGCATAATTCCACTGGTTTCCGAAACGGTAATGTTTTTTGTTTTCTGTTTTTACGGTATAATCTGTATTAATCAATACAGCTACTTTATTTTTCTGAAATTTATAATTCAATGCTGCCTGATAATCCCAGCTCCCGGTTCCCAACTGAAAACTCGGATTGACGCCAGATGCTCCTTTTTCATCAAACTTTCCCAAAGGAACTTTTATGCCCACACCTCCGCTTAACTGATGAAAGTTATCTTTAGAAACCAGCAGCTGATAAATTCCCATTACGTTAAGATCTCCAATTCCATTGATTTTTATATCTCCCTGCATGGTTTTTTTTTCATGAAAATGGAAGGGCAGGCTTGCATACACACTTAATTTTTTAGTTAAAGGAATTTTACCCCAAAGCTGTAACGTATTAAAATACTGATCCTGCGTAAGGTCTTTTACAAATAGGTTTTCTTTTGCTTTATAATGCTGGGCAAAATATTTAATCCCGATAAACTGGGGATTCAATAAGGATTCAAAACCTGACGATCCGTTTCCTGCTGCACAACCACAGGCATCGCAGTCTTCATCAAAATCTATTGTCCTGAGATACTCGTGAGGAATATAAACGCTGTCTATCATTGTTTTTGCCTGATTCATCGTACTTACAATCAGACTTATAATTAAAATAATCTTCTTCATGTCTACTTTTAATTATTCTGCAAATTTTGGATTGGTAATAAAACTTTTGTCGGATAATGTTTTCAGGAACGTGATGATCAACTGTTTTTCCTGACTGTTTATGGCAATTCCGGTGTGATTATTCTGTTTCAGCTGTGGATCAAGGTTCGGATTATCTTCTACAGTATCAGAATAGAAATTGAGCACTGCTTCCAGCGTATAAAATCTGCCATCATGCATGTATGGAGCCGTATATTCAATATTTCTTAAACTTGGCACTCGGAATTTCATCCAATCGTTTTGATTAAGAGTCACACGATAAAGACCAGCATCCTTAAACTGGTTATTATAATACATTCCTGTATTTCTAAAACTTTCATCAGTAAACAATCCTCCGCTATGACATGAAGCACAGTTTTTGTTAAATAAAGCCATTCCCTGAGATTCTTCGGAAGTAAAACTTTCTCTACCCTGTTTTACCCTGTCATATTTGGAATCTGAAGAAATCATTGAAGCCATAAACTGAGATAATGCTTTTAAAATCCTTTCCCCGGTAATATTTTCGTCACCATAAGCGGCAGCGAAAAGCCTTTTATACTTCTGATCATCTTTTATTTTTGAAATCGCTTCCGGCATGGAGCTATCCATTTCATTAACGTCTGTCATCGGAATGATGGGCTGTTCGTTTAAATTATGAATGACACCATCCCACATATATCTTTTTAAGAAAGCCATATTTTGAATAGGTGATGCATTTCTTATTCCGATTCTGTCATCTACTCCATGGCTTACCGTATGCCCATGATGGGTAAAAGCATTTTCCTGAATATGACAGAAACCGCATGAAATTGTATTATTTCTTGAAAGCCTTCCTTCGTAGAATAACTTTCTCCCCAGTTCTACTCCATTTTTTGTTACCGGATTCGCAGATTGATCAAATGTCATTTCCGGAAAGTAAGACGGGAAGTTAAGATGATATGCTTCATCTTTTTCTAAAGGCTGCATCACCTCATCTGAGCAGGAAACAAAACCCAGCAGCACAACCATCAGGAATAGTATTGTTTTCAAAAAGAAATTAATCATTGTGTACATGGTCTACTTTAAACATTTTTGTAAGATTATTGGTCACATCTACTAAATGCTGGCTTGAGCCCATCATCATAGCATTAGATTCTGTAAGCCTTAATGGTTTTTCTCCGCTCAGGAACTGGTTGAGATCTGCAAGAATATGAATAGACGGTCTGATCTTACCATTAACTCTGGCTGTTGTAGGCAAGTCTAAAGTAACTTCTCTATACAGATCCGGTGTGTGATTCTCAGTTACTTTTCCCATATTTCCGGTATGATTCATAAATTCGGTTGTTGCTGAACCGGTTCCATATTTCCCTTCCAGTTTCACGAAAACATAGCCTGCAGCCCATGACCATGACATTCCTTTCTGTTTTGCTCTGTTCCAGAATTCAGCCTGTCCGTCCATTCCTAACAGATAAGCATCCTGGCTGATTCCTAATCCGAATTTTATTTTCTTATAATTATTTTTCGGAATCTCATTCAGGTTCAGATAAACAACTCCTGCCACTGCATCTGCCTGATCAATGATAAATGCGCCTTTATCGGGGTTATTTTCGTTATATCTGAATTCCTTTCCATTCTCATCAATTAAAGTAATATTACTGATGACATATTTTAAAGCTGAAAAATTATGCTTTTGACCTTGTGAAGACGTTTGTACGGTTTGGTTCAGGACAATATTTCCCAGATTATTAAAACCGTTCTCAAATTTGATCTGAAGATTTCCAGGGGTTGTATCTTGAGGATTATCATCATCGTCTCTGTTTGAACAGGATGAAAAGGAAAGTAAAGTAATGGCAATAAAGAATAATGATAAAAATTTATAAATTTTCATTGTTGATTTTTTAAGTTGGATAAATACAATAAGATGACGTTGAATGTTTAAAACATTCATTTTTACCACAAAGAATTTGTAACACTTAAGTTATTTAAGAGTCCTTCATAAACTTGTTAAAAAAACAAATAAGCTTATTTTAAAAATCAGAGATTCTCAAACTTTTGTGAACTTTATACATAGGATTTAGCTTATTTAAATAGTATTAAATAAACTTTTATGACTTTGTGGTTAAAATTTTATATTTAAATAGTTGAAACTTAAAAAACCGGCGGTTTGAAAATATGTTTCAGAAACAGAAAAGAATAGGCTGTTTCATATGGAAAAGAGGAATTAAAAGAAGGAATCTTTTCAGTAATGGTAACCTCTGTGATCTCAGGAAGAATATAAATATCCAGGATTTTCTGCCCGGAGTTTTTTACTTTATTGAAAGGGGTAGATTCTGTATCGTTATTCGTTTTTGCCAGTTCTTTGCTGAGGTAACATTTTCCGTTACAGTGTATCTCCGGCTTACTTTTATTGACGCAAAGAGTATTAACGATATAATCATAGTTTACAGCATACTCTACCATTGGTATCAGAGGTCTGAACACCATGTAAAAGGTAAAAAGTATGCTGTAAAGTAATTTCATGAAACTATTTTTTGCTTAAAGCTTCATCATATCTTTTGCTTACTTCTTTCCAGTTCAGCACATTCCAGATTGCAGAAAGATAATCGGCTCTCTTATTCTGATATTTTAAATAATAAGCATGTTCCCAAACATCAATTCCCAGAATCGGAGTTCCTTTTTCTTCTACAATATCCATTAATGGGTTATCCTGGTTCGGTGTAGAAGAAACGAATAGCTTTCCGTTTTTATCCACAGACAACCAAGCCCATCCTGAACCGAAACGATCTGCTCCCGCCTTACTCATTTTTTCTTTAAAAGCATCCATACTTCCGAATGCTTCATTAATAGCCTTTGCCAATTTTGCAGATGGCTGAGTATTTTTCTCCGGTGTAAGGATCGTCCAGAAAAGTTCATGGTTATAGTGTCCGCCGGCATTATTTCTTACTGCAGGGCTTAGCTTTGATGTTTCAGATAAAATCTGAATCAATGTTTGCTTTTCCTGTGGAGTTCCTGCAATGGCTTTATTCAAATTAGCGGCATAAGCTGCACCATGTTTTGAATAATGAATTTCCATTGTCTGTGCATCTATTGATCCTTCCAATGCGTTGTATGCATATGGTAAAGGAGTCTGCTTAAATTGAGCCAGTGTAAACTGAGCCGCGAATACTGCTCCTAAAGCAGCTATTTTCATAATCTTCATAATGTTTTGTTATATGGTTAAACAATATTCTGTTAAAAAATGAAAGCCTGAGTTTGGAGGATGAAAGTCATTAAGATTTCAAAGACAACTATATAATCATTTAACTTTCAGTACTTCCAGCTATCCTTTCTCCCTTTCATCCTAATTTAATAACTTCTTAATATCCTCAATCAGAATTTCTCTGTCCGGATGGTATTTTCCATTTAATCTGGGGTTCTTTCCTTCCGGATCTTCATAATTTAATCCTGAGTAATAAAGGATCGGCATATTTTCTTTATTATATCGGCAGCGAATGTTTCCTTCCTGATCCACAAGCGCAATCATACCACTGTGGTTCAGGCTTTCTGCATCATCTTCTTTGTCTCCCACATAGATGTTAAATTTATCAGCCAGATTTCCGATATAGGTTCTGTCTCCTGTCAGAAAATGCCAGTCAGGAGATTTAGCGCCAATTCTATTTGCATGTTCCTTTAAAGTTTCCGGAGTGTCATTTTCCGGGTCAATACTGATGGATATAATACCAAATTCAGAACTGTTGATCTGATTTTGGATAGCTTTCATATTGGTATTCATCACCGGACATATGGTGGGACACTGACTATAAAAAAATTCTACCAGATACACTTTTCCAAGCATATTCTTATTGGTAATTTTTTTGTTGTTCTGATCAGTCAGTTCGAAATCAGGAACCTTCATTACCGTATACAAGTTCTTTTTAAAGTATCCCATTCCTATCCCAATTCCCAGAAAAAGCAGGGCAATCACCGCAATAGGGATAATGACCTTTCCCTTATTATTTGTCTTTTTATTTTTGGGCATAGCTTGCTGGATTTTTTTTGAATTCCTCTTTGCAGTATGGGCTGCAGAAACCGTAGGTTCTTGTTTTATATACAGCAGTGTCTTTCAGAAATTGTGCCGTCTTCATATGGCAGATCGGATCTTCATCATTTACAACCTGTACATTCTTCATATTTTCTTTAGAAGAATTCATATTCGTTTTGTGCTTTACCTGGGGTTCTTTTACGCAGGAAAGAAGTAAAATTGACAGCATGGCAGTCAAAATAATCGGAGATTTCATTTTAATATTAAATTGAAATTAATAGTATTGAATAAAGTTATGAGCAGTAATTATCATAGAATATTTTGCCCGAAACGGACTTCAATTTCTCATAAAGGTTTATATAACACGAGTGTTATTTATCCAAAAATTATTTTTTTTGAAAACCTAAATGATACGTTGCATACCCTTAATCAAATACTGATCTGATAATTACATTAAACTAAAGATATAGTTTAATAATAACAATTAAATTAACGGAGGATGGAAAATTCTTGAAAAATAGTCTGAACAATGGAGATCACTATATCCCGAATCAGGAATTATAACCAACGGTTCAAATTCTTTTGGATCTAAAAAGGAAAGAATATCATGAGAAAGAAAAACATCTAATCCTGCAATTTTTATGGTTTGAGAATTACCCGTCTGTTTTTCAGTTTTTGCTAATTCTTTTTGTACATAGCATTTTCCTTTACAGGTAGACTGAGGAATTTCTCTGTTTTCACAAAGGTTCTTTACAATATAATCATAATTTACCACGTAGTTTACCAATGGCAAAACAGGGCGTAATGCAATGGTAAAAATGATGGATATGTAAATTAACAACCTCAATTCTTCAGTTCTGTGTTACAAATATACTACTTCAAAATTGTTTTCTGTTCTGTTTATGATGAATGTCATTCATGATTGTTCTAATATCTTCTTATTTAATGCCATGAATTCGAATGGTTTTATTTTGCCTGAATACTATCTAGCTATGGGATTACAAAAAGATAAAATCACTAGATTACATAAAAAAAGACCTTTTGAAGCGGCAAATCAATTAGAAGCTTTCTTGCTGAAAATATTTGATTTTCTTGCGCCTTAAATATACGCAGCACAGATAGAAATCTTTGCGCCTCTTGCGTATTCCAACCTATTCAGCACAAAAAAGGGTTTTTCTCTGCTATTGGAATACGCAAAGACGCGAAGAGCTTTTAAAGATTATGTTTTAAGGCGCAAGGATTTTATCTTAGATAAAATTGAATACTGCTTATTTTGATGCCACGGATGCACGAATGACCTTATTTTGTATAAAATCTATATGATTTTTATGGTTCAAAAAACAGACATTTAGAAAAGAGTTCTTAAAATTTGTGTTCGAAAATGTCGACCTTTTATTTGACATTAGTTGCAAAGCATTTAGAAGCTTTCTTGCTGAAAATCTTTGATTTTCTTGCGCCTTAAATATACGCAGCATAGATAGAAATCTTTGCGTCTTTGCGTATTCCAACCTATTCGATGCAAAAAAAGATTTTTCTTTGTTGTTGGAATGCGCAAAGACGCGAAGAGCTTTTAAAGATTATGTTTTAAGGCGCAAGGATTTTATCTTAGATAAAATTGAATGCTACATATTTTGATGCCACGGATGCACGAATAAGTCTTTTTGCACAAAATCTATGTGCCCTTTGTGGTAAAAAAGACAACTGCACAGGTAGAAAGAGTTCTTAAAATTTGTGTTCGAAAATGTCAACCTTTTATTTGACATTAGTGGCAAAGCATTTAGAAGCTTTCTTGCTGAAAATCTTTGATTTTCTTGCGCCTTAAATATACGCAGCATAGATAGAAATCTTTGCGCCTTTGCGCATTCCAACCTATTCGACGTAAAAAAGGTTTTTCTTTGTTGTTGGAATGCGCAAAGACGCGAAGAGCTTTTAAAGATTATGTTTTAAGGCGCAAGGATTATATCTTAGATAAAATTGAATGCTGCATATTTTGATGCCACGGATGCACGAATGAGCTTATTTTGTATAAAATCTATATGATTTTTATGGTTCAAAAAACAGACATTTAGAAAAGGGTTATTAAAATTTGTGTTCGAATATGTAACTTTTTTATTTGGCATTAGTGCAAAGCATTTAGAAGCTTTCTTGCTGAAAATTTTTGATTTTCTTACGCCTTAAAATACACAGCGTAGATAGAAATCTTTGCGCCTTTGCATATTCCAACCTATTCAGCACAAAATAAAAAAGACTCCACTGTAAACAGCAAAGCCTTCATTAATATAATATAGTCGTATGTTTAGTTTCTAAAACTTCATTCTTTGAATTCTTACCGCATTTAAAATCGCCAGCAATGCAACTCCTACATCAGCAAAAACAGCTTCCCACATCGTCGCAAGACCTCCTGCTCCAAGAACTAACACTACCGCTTTTACAGCAAATGCAAGTATAATATTCTGCCAAACGATCTTTTTCGTTTGTTTACCAATATTGATTGCCATTGGAATTTTGCTTGGTTTATCATCCTGAATCACAACATCCGCCGTTTCAATGGTGGCATCACTACCCAAACCTCCCATTGCTATTCCTACATCACTTAAAGCAACTACGGGAGCATCATTCACACCATCACCTACAAAAGCTACGGTCTGATTTTTTCCTTTGATTTCTTTTACTTTATTTACTTTGTCTTCCGGTAAAAGGTCCCCGAATGCGTTATCTATGCCCAACTGATCGGCAACGTATTTTACAACGGTTCCTTTATCTCCGCTCAACATTGTGGCTTTTACCCCCATCCTGTGAAGATTATCCACGGTTTCTTTAGCATCGGCTTTAATGCTGTCGGCAATGGTAATATAGCCTGCAAACTTTTTATCATAAGCTATTGCAATCAGAGTATATACAATATTTGCATGGTTGATGTCATAGCTGATGTTAAACTTATCCATCAACTTAAAGTTTCCTACTAAAAGTTCTTTTCCGTTTACTGTTGCTTTCAAACCATGCCCTGCAATTTCTTCTACGTTTTCCATCGGGATAGAATAATTGATGTCTCCTACATGGTTATGAATTGCCGTAGCAACCGGGTGGGTACTCTTACTTTCCAGCAGATTCACCAACTGCATGATTTCATCTTTATTAAATCCTGAACTTATATTTACTTCCTGAACTTTAAAGACTCCTTCTGTCATGGTACCGGTTTTATCCATCACTACATTCTGGATTTCTGCAATACTATCCAGGAAATTACTTCCTTTAAAGAGAATCCCGTTTCGGCTTGCGGCTCCGATCCCTCCAAAGTACCCCAATGGAATGGAAATTACCAAGGCACATGGACAGGAAATTACAAGGAAAATCAAGGCTCTGTACAGCCAGTCTCTGAACAGGTAATCACTGACAAAGAAATAAGGCAGAAAAGTAATTCCTATAGCAAGAAATACCACAATAGGGGTATATACTTTTGCAAATTTTCTAATGAACAGTTCTGTAGGTGCCTTTTGAGCAGTTGCGTTCTGAACCAGCTCCAAGATTTTGCTTAATTTACTGTCTTCATAGGCGGTAGTTACCTTCACAAGGGCAATACTGTTCATATTGATCATTCCTGCCAATACTACTTCACCTTTATTTTTGGTATCCGGCTTACTTTCACCTGTTAAAGCAGCGGTATTGAATGAAGCTGAATCAGAAATCAATTCGCCATCAAGTGCCAGTTTCTCACCAGGCTTAAGCTGGATAACATCACCTACTTTTGTTTCTTTTGCTTTTATAGTTTTAGGCTGATTATTTTCCATAATCGTTACCTCATCAGGTCGCTGATCAAGCAGAGCTTTTATATTTCCTTTTGCTCTGGTTACCGCCATAGACTGGAAGACCTCTCCTACTGCATAAAAAAGCATAACGGCAACTCCTTCGGGATATTCTCCGATGGCAAAGGCACCCATAGTTGCAATTCCCATCAGGAAGAACTCTGAAAATACATCGCCTTTGGTAATACTTTTAAATGCATCCTTCAATACAGGAAATCCTACAGGAATATAAGCTGCCAGAAACCAGACCAGCCGTATCCAGCCTGTAAACCATCCGGGGTTTATATAATTATCAAAAGCAATTCCCAGTAAGAGCATAACAAAAGATATAATTGCGGGAAGAAACATCTGAAACACGCTCTGATCTCCGGTATCATGAGAATGACCATGGTCGTCATGATCGTGGTCATGGTTATGCCCATCTCCTTCTGAGTGATTATGAGTATGTCCTTTCTGATCTTTTTTTTCTGGGGTGGTACTACAGCATTTTTCCATAACTGATATTTTTATACAAATTTAAGGGTGAGACTGATGCAATGCTATTGCAAACTTTCAAGACAATTTTCACAGATTCCTTTTGCAAAGAGTCTTATTTCATCTATTCTGAAATTGGTCTGCATATTTTCAGGGAATGAAATATCTTCTTTACAGGTGGTCTGCTTACATATTTTACAATAGAAATGAAGATGCCAGTCTTTATGGGTTTTCTCATCACAATCGTCATCACAGAGTTTATATTTTGTGGTCGTATTTTCCTGTATGCTGTGAACAATTCCTTTTTCTTCAAAGGTTTTCAATGTTCTGTATATTGTAATTCTGTCTGCATGCTCAAAATGATTTTCTATTTCAGACAAAGACATGGCAGCGTCTTGTGAACTTAAAAAATCATATACCAGAATCCTCATACTTGTAGGTTTGGTATTTTTATCAATGAGTTTACTTTCTATATCTTTTTTCATATTCAAACTTTTAAATTTTACAGATGTACTTCACTCTCTTCATATCCTTCTTCTTCAATCTGAAAAGTAGTATGGCTTATTTTAAAATTTTCTACGGTGGTATCTGTAAGGGTTTTTAATAATTGATTCTGAGAGGTTCCTGCATCTTTTACAATATGGGCGCTCATTGCATTTACACTTGAGGTGAGAGACCAGACGTGGAGATCATGAACGTTCTTTACTCCTTTTATCTGCTCCAGGGATTTACGAAGTTCATGAATATTTACATCATTCGGAGTTCCCTCCAGTAATACATTGATAGCTTCTTTCAGCAATCTCCATGTTCTCGGGAATATTAATAATCCTATTGCAGCAGAAATCAACGGGTCAGCGTAATACCAGCCTGTGGTGAGCATAATAACTCCGGCAATCATTACTCCCAGGGAAGTAAGCATATCGGAAAGTACTTCAAAATAAGCACCCTTCATATTCAGGCTTCCTTCTGAATCTTTTCTTAAAATCATCATTCCGCCAATATTCACCAGCAACCCTATTCCCGCAACGATTAACATTGATTTACTTTGTACTTCCGGTGGATTCTGAAATCTTTGGTATGCTTCAAACAATACATATATTGAAATGCCCAGCAATACAACGGCATTAATGACTGCTGCTAATATTTCCGTACGATAATAGCCATAGGTTCTGGACGGATCCGCTTTTTTCTCTCCTATTTTTATAGCTATAAATGCCAGTAATAATCCTACCACATCGGTAAGCATATGAGCGGCATCCGCCAACAGAGCAAGACTGTTGGTAAGAATTCCGCCTATAACCTCAGCAATGAGATAGGTTCCGCTAAGACAAAGCACGATCAACAGGCTTTTTTTGTGACGGCTTGCTGCTGAAGGAGTCTGTATTTGTGTTTTGGTTTCCATAATTTATGGTTTATTTACATTTCGTAATAGGATGTATTTTCTTTTTTTAAAGGAACGTTTTGTTCTCCGATCATTTGTCTGATATTGATCTCTATGGTTTGTGCCAAAGAGGTCACAGGAGTATCTACAGGTCTGTTTTCGAAAGGATCCTGCATAATGATAGATGTTTTTTCTATGGCAATGAATACAATCGGAATCAGGAAAGTAATAATGATCTCTATAACCAGTTGAGAATCGTCTAAACCAAACGGAAGTATCAACGCAAACACATAGATCAAAATATGTACTAAAATACTGTATGATCTTGGAAAAACTGTATTCTTTAATCTTTCACATTTTCCCATGCTGTCACACAGTCTTGTCATTATATCATTCAACTGCATCTGTTGGAAATCTGTAAGCCCTTTGGAAACTGCTATCTCTTTAATCTGTTTAGAATGATCATCCAGAAGAGCATTTGGAATATTGAAACCTTTGATTTGATGTGCATCCAGATATTGCTGAACTTTATCTGAAAACGGGAGTTTTCGCAGGGATTCTCCTAAAGCATAGGTCCATACAATCTGTCTTTCTGCAAAATCTCTGATGGTTTTATCATCCGCAGCAGGTAAAAACTGAATAATTAATCTTATAAATGTTCTGGAATCATTCACAATAGCTCCCCAAACGGTTCTTGCCTCCCACCATCTTTCATAAGACTGGGAGGTTCTGAAAGCTAATAACAACGATACCGCAGTTCCTAAGAGAGCCGGAATATTCAGTGGAAGTGAAATTTTCCTGAACCAGGGCATCATATCCAAAAGTCCTATGGCTATGGCAAATATCCCGACAAACAGAATTTGAGATTTTATTTCACGGATGAAATACCAGACTGATATTTTTTTGTTTAATAGCATAATGTTTCATGTATTAAATTGGATAAGATAATCTTTACTTTCCTTCAGTCAGTTTTTATGCTTAAGCTGTTCCGTAAACAGTTCTAATTTAAGCATAAAAATCGACATTTCCGATCCTGATCGTATTCATTAATGCTCGTGTTCTCCGGAATTCACCAGTTTAGCATTTACAAAAAAGGCTCCTTTTACCACAATTTTAGCATTATCAGGAATTTTTCCTACTGGTGTAATCGCTGTATATCCCATATCTGAAGTTCCTTTCACCACTTCTATTTTTTCAAAATTTAAAGTTTTAGGATGAGGTTTTCCGTTCTCTTCATGCTCTTCTTCCGGTTTTTTATCAGTCTGAATGAAGACATAGAATTTTCCATCGGCTTCTACAATAGCTTCGGTGGGAACTGCCGGAGTTGTACTTTTATCAAGGCTCACAATCCCGGTGATATTCATTCCGTCAATTAATCCTGATTTGTTTCCAATCACTTCGCAGTGCATTGAAATGGTTTTACTTTCATTTTCGAAAGAGGAACCGATGCTGTAAATTCTGGCATCATATTCAGTTTCCGGGTTATTGGTCAGTTTAAAATGAACAATTTGCCCGACTCTCATTTTTGGAAGATCTTTTTCAAATACTTCAAGGTCCAAATGAATGGAACCATTGTCTATAACCGTTGCTACAGGTGAAGAAATATCCACATAGCTTCCTATCTGCGCAGAAATACCGCTTATTGTTCCACTGATCGGAGCTGTAATCACCAATCCGGATCTCATATTTCCGTTATTTACACTTCCCGGGCTGATTCCCATCATCTGAAGCTGCTTGAGCAGAGAGGCTCTTTTTGTTCTTAAGGTTTTCAATTCTGCATCTGCACTCTGAAGGTTTTTCTTTGCTCCCGCATCATTATCAAAAAGTTCCCGCTGTCTTCTGAATTCCTGCTCGGCATAGGTAATTCTGCTGTTTGTCGTCAGATAATCTTCCTGAAGCTGAATATATTCGGGATTGGCAATGGTGGCAATTACCTGTCCTTTTTTCACAATGCTTCCCACCTGGATATTAATTGTCTTAATAATTCCGCCGTAGAGAGACGTGATAGTGGCTTTATTGCTATTGGGAACGCTCAGAAGACCGTTTGCCTTGATTGTTGAGGTAAGCTCTTTCATTTCCATTGATCCCAGGATAACCCCTACCGATTTCATCTGCTCTTCTGTAAGGGAAGCAATTGTTTGCGGTCCTTCTTCATGAGCATGCTCTTTCTGTTCTGTTTTTTCCGGAGTTTTTTCTTCAGGGGTTTCTTTTTTTCCACAGCTTATTGCGAAAAGAGAGATGAAAACAAGGGATATGATATTATATTTGAGTTTCATATTCGAATATTTATTTTTTATAAGGTCGTATGAAATAGAGGTCATATTATTTATTAATGATTGAATTGATGGTCACTACAGATTGATTCACCTGCTGAATAGATTCCAGATATTTTAACTGAATATTAGTTGCCATCTGTAGGGCAAAAAGATATTCCACATAAGAGATTTCTCCTGTTTTATATCCTAATTGAGCTGCTTTTACAATTTTTTCGGCGTTCGGCAGTGCTTGGCTGTTATAATAATCATATTGCTGTATATCCTGCTGATATTGGTTGAATGCGTTTTCCAGCTGAGCGGAAAGTTGTTTTTTCTGCATTCTTGCATTGGTTTCAGCCATCTGCTTTTCATA
This sequence comes from Chryseobacterium sp. CS2K3, assembly GCF_059515185.1. Lineage (NCBI taxonomy): Bacteria > Pseudomonadati > Bacteroidota > Flavobacteriia > Flavobacteriales > Weeksellaceae > Chryseobacterium > Chryseobacterium sp. CS2K3. The sequence continues at coordinate 150,488 of NZ_JCAKRW010000001.1, forward strand.
TTCCAGCGCCTGAATTCTTGCTTTTGTCGCTCCAAACGTCAATGGAATGGCTACTCCAACGGTTGCTGACTGAAAGCGTTTCCCTGAATCATAAAAGTTCTCCTGACCATTGATGGTATGAAACCCGATCAACGACTGATTGGTATATCCAAGACTAAAATCCGGCAAGCCGGTAGCTTTTTCTACCTTCTTATTCTTTTCCGCAATTTCCATTTCATGATAGAATGCCTTTACGGTAGGGTTGTTTGCTACGACAGCACTATCCAATACATTTTCTGCTTTTAAAGGTTCGTAATCTTTTCTGAACGGTACTTCAAGATTTTCCGGAGTATTCAGAAGAGTTTTTAAATTTTTATAGGCATTATTTAAATACACTTCATTCTGCCTCAATAAGAGGTCAATTTCTCCTTTTTGAGTTTCGGCTGTATTAATTTCAATCTTTTTAATATCTCCGGCTTTAAATCTTACAGTCGCAATTCTGATGAATTCTTCATAAAAACCAGCCAGAGCAGTCAGCTTTTCTTTGTTATACTGAAGATATTCAATCTGATAATAATAGGTACGAACGTCTTTCACCAGTTCATTCACTGTGATTTCTTTTTCAATCTGTTTACTTTTAATGGTTTCATTAATAAGTTCTTTTCTCGCTTTAAACAAAGTAGGAAAGGGAATGCTTTGTGAAATGGCGAAAGACTGGTCAAATTTCGGACTGTTGTATTGCCCCAACTGTGCATCAAAGCTTAACTTAGGAAGTTCTTTTGCTGTTGGTCTGAGCGCTTCTGCCGATTTAATGCTTAAATCCTTTGATTGTAAGGTTAAATTATTCTTCATCGCCAGTTCTACTGCTTCATCTACAGATATCGGTCTGGACTGAGCTTTAAAGTTTTGTCCCAGCATCATTAATCCTAAAATAAGAACAATTGTAAATGACTGTGTGTGGTTATTTTTTCTTTTCAAAATCTTTGTGTTGAAAATGATGTAAAGCATTGGCAAAACAAACAGTGTAAGGAATGTAGCGGTTACCAAACCTCCAATTACGACTGTTGCCAAAGGTTTCTGTACTTCTGCGCCTGCTCCGGTAGAAATTGCCATTGGCAAGAACCCTAAAGAGGCTACGGTAGCGGTCATTAGAACAGGTCTCAATCTTGTTTTTGTTCCTTCGAAAACACGTTTTAAAATATCAGTCTCACCTTCTTTTTCCAATTGATTAAAAGTTCCAATCAACACAATCCCGTTAAGTACTGCAACCCCAAATAAGGCAATAAATCCGATTCCGGCGCTGATACTGAAAGGCATATCTCTTACAAGAAGGGCAAATACACCTCCTATCGCACTCATCGGAATCGCTGTAAAGATTAAAGCTGCCTGCTTGAATGATTTGAATGTAAAATACAAGAGCATAAAAATAAGCAGCAATGATACGGGAACCGCAATCATTAAACGTTTGCTGGCTTCCTGCAGGTTTTCAAACTGACCTCCGTAAGTAAAGTAGTAGCCGGACGGTAATTTTACTTTATCCAATTTTGTCTGAATATCTTTTACTACACTTTGTACATCACGGTCTTTAACGTTAAATCCAATAACAATTCTACGTTTTCCCTGCTCACGGCTGATCTGCGCGGGACCCAGTTTATAGCTCACATTAGCAACCTGAGACAACGGAATCTGAACTCCGGTACCGGAAGTGATCATTAAGTTATCAACATCTGAGATATCTGTTCTGTGAAGGCTGTCCAGACGTACTACCAAATCAAAACGTCTTTCATTTTCAAAAACCTGCCCTGCTGATTTTCCTGCAAAGGCAGTACTTACCGCATTGTTGACGTCTTCGATATTTAATCCATAATTGGCAATTCTTGTTCTGTCATACTGCACATTGATTTGCGGAAGCCCGCTTACTCTTTCAATCTGAGGAGCTGTAGCCCCATCCACAGTCTGAATAATCTTCCCGACTTTATCTGCATATACGGCTAATGAGTCCAGATTTTCTCCAAAGATCTTTACGGCAACATCCTGTCTGATCCCTGTCATCAACTCGTTAAAACGCATTTGTATAGGCTGATTTTTTTCAAAGAACACTCCAGGAATTGTTTCAAGCTTTTCACTGATCTCATCAGCCAGTTCTTCGTAAGATTTTTTAGTTTTCCATTCACTTTTAGGCTTTAATACAACAATCATATCTGTTGCTTCCGGCGGCATCGGGTCTGTGGGCACTTCTGCTGATCCGGTTTTCCCAACAACCATCTTCACCTCATCAAACTGTTTAATGATTCTGGATGCCTGCATAGAGGTTTCTATACTTTGGCTAAGTGAGCTTCCCTGTGGTAATATGCAGTGAAAGGCAAAGTCTCCTTCCTGCAATTGCGGAATAAACTCACCGCCCATATTTTTAAATATAAAGGCTGAAACTATAAAGACAACTGCCGTAGCTGAAACTATAATATATTTTACTTTAATAGCTTTCTGCAATAATGGCTGATAAACCTTTTGGAGGCGGTTCATCATTTTATTTGAGAATGTTTCTTTATGTGATATTTTTTTGGATAAAAACAATGCGCTCATCATCGGGATATATGTCAATGAAAGAATCAGAGCTCCCAAGATTGCAAATCCTACTGTTTTTGCCATTGGGGTAAACATTTTACCTTCTACTCCTGCCAATGTAAGAATCGGGATATATACAATGAGGATAATGATTTCTCCAAATGCTGCGCTGCTTCTGATCTTTGAAGCGGAAAGAAACACTTCTTCATCCATTTCAGACTGGGTAAGTGCCCGGGTGGTTTTTCTTAAGCCTAAATGATGTAAAGTTGCTTCTACAATAATAACGGCTCCGTCTACAATCAAGCCAAAGTCTATTGCTCCTAAGCTCATCAGATTGGCACTTACTCCAAAAACGTTCATCATTCCCAGTGCAAATAAGAGGGAAAGGGGAATTGCCGAAGCTACAATAAGCCCGGCTCTCAGGTTTCCAAGGAAGATTACCAAAACGAAGATTACGATCAAAGCTCCTTCAATCAAGTTCTTTTCAACGGTACTGATGGCTCTGTCTACAAGATCTGTTCTATCAAGAAAAGGTTCTATCACCACATCATCAGGAAGTGATTTCTGAATGGTCGGGATTTTTGCTTTGATATTATTTACGACTTCATTACTGTTTGCTCCTTTCAGCATCATCACAACTCCACCTACAGCATCCACCTTTCCGTCATAAGTTAATGCTCCGTAACGTACAGCACTTCCCAAACGAACATCTGCAACATCTTTTATAAAAATAGGGACACTTCCGGTTTCATTTTTAACGGCAATGTTTTTAATGTCTTCCAGAGATGTTACCAATCCTATCCCACGGATAAAATAGGCATTGGGTTTTTTATCAATATAAGCTCCTCCGGTGTTCTGATTATTTTTTTCAAGGGCTGTAAATATTTCGGTAATGCTGGCTCCCATTGCTTTCAGCCGGTTGGGATTAATGGCTACTTCATATTGTTTTAGTTCACCTCCGAAACTATTGATCTCAGCAACTCCCGGCGTTCCGTTAAGCTGTCTGCGGACGATCCAGTCCTGCATTGTTCTGAGTTCTTTGGCATTGTATTTCTTTTCACTGCCTTTCTTGGGGTGAAGAATATATTGATATACTTCTCCAAGACCTGTACTTACAGGAGCCAGCTCAGGAGTTCCGACACCTTTAGGGATTTCTTCAACAGCATTTTTTAGTTGTTCATTGATCAGCTGTCTGGCAAAATAGATGTCTACATTTTCTTTGAAAACTACAGTAATTACAGAAAGTCCGAATCTTGAAATACTTCTCGTTTCCTGAATATCCGGAACATTAGCAATACTTTGTTCTATGGGAAACGTCACTAATTGTTCAACTTCCTGCCCTGCCAATGTAGGGCATGCGGTAATGATCTGCACCTGATTGTTGGTAATATCGGGTACAGCATCTATAGGTAATTTTGTGGCACTCCATGTTCCCCAAATGATCAATAGCAAGGTCATAACACCAATGATCACCTTGTTTTTGATACTGAATTTTATGATTTTATCTAACACGATTTTTATTTAATTTATATTGAAAATAAATGCATACAGTATAAAATACTGCAGCAAAAATATCCTGAAAACCTCTGCAATGGTATTGCAAAGTTTCAAGTGTACTTAGAAAGCGTAACTTTCTAAAAATCAATAAAAATTAAATTTTAGGAGGTTGCCAGATAGGATCGTATACCTGATAGGCAAAGTCGTTTTTATGAAACAGAATCTTTTTTGAAAAGTAAGCAGGAATCTGCTCAGGAATCTCCAGTAAAGGATGCATCTTAAATGCTGATACCGTAATTTGGCAACAGCTGCATGCACACAATGGCGAACAGATATCACCTTTATCTGTTGAATGTGCCCCGTGAATATTTAATGAAATTTTCTGTCCCACAGGCTCTGAAGAAAGATGAGACACGTCTTCACATGGCATCAGTGATAACGCCACAAAATAAATTGCCAATATCCATCTTAAAAGGTTCATTGTGACAAAGGTAAAGATTTTTTATAAAATGGGGTGAACCCGAAGCTTAATACAGCTTTATTATCAATCTATATTTTCTTGTTATCAAAACAAATACCATTTTTTTTATCCTAGAATAATGTTCTTACCTTTGTAAAATCAAACAGGCTTATTACTCATACGAATTCTTAACCCTCATGAAATTATTCAATCAATTTATTATTTCCTTACTTCTATTATGTATTATTTCCTGTACAAAAAACGATAGGGATAAAGTAGAATTATCTTATTCGTTTGAGAAGAAAGAAAAGAAGATCAACCTGATGTTGCGTAATAATACCAATGAGAATTTCCTGGTCATTATCTCCAAAACATTGAACTTTGATGGAAAGCAATCGGGAAGTGAAAAACTTGAAGAGAATAAACCTGTGAATGCATATCTTATAAACCAAGAACAAACGGTTTTTTCTAAACAAATTGACTCAATTCACTCATTTTTAAGTCCAAGTGCTTCACCAAATGATATTAAAACATTATTTCCCACCGCGGTATTCGTCAAGAAAAAAAGTACAAAACAACTGGAATATAAGTTCAATAATCATTTTATTCTAACTAAGGAATACAAAACTTCTTTCGGTAAAATGAGAGATATTTTAAACACTCCATATAATTTAGAAATGGTACAAAACATGCTCGAATGCAGGCAAGACGGACAGTATAAAATTTATCTGGATGATTTTGTGATCAAGGATAGCATAAAGGTTAAATTTTAAAAGTAGATTAACGACTTAGATATTACTTTTTTTTCTTTATAAACTCTATAAACCTTCAGCATTTAAATGAAATCTTTTACTGTAAAAGCTCTTATTATCTGTTTTTGTTTCATCATATTTTCATGTGAGGAAAAGGAAACATTAAGCAATGACATTACCATTCTAACCACAGGCAGAAGTCTTTCTACGTCTAATGGAACTGATATTTATACATCGGATCTCCAGATCGAACCGGATACTTCTGATACCCTCAGATTTAAATTGACAGAAAATGATTGGGCTATTTTAAAAGAGAGCTTTGACAAGAATCAGATTTATCTTATCAATGACAATACAAAAATCGGAAAGAGAGTACATTCTATTTATATGCCTGATAGGATTAAAATTAAAACAAATAAAAGGCAGTTATCTGTAGAATACCGTTATTTCATTGGAGAAAGAGAAAAATTTGATAGTGTAAAAAGTATCAGTTTCAATAAGTTTATGAAGACTTTTGACTCTCTTGTCTATTACCGGTCTCGAGGTAAATAATTTTAAAACCCTTTTGTAAAAAAACAAAAACCACCGCAAAAGCGATGGTTAAAAAATCAAATCTAATTATGGACTATAGATTATAAATTCGGGTTATTCTCAAGTTCTTTTTGTGGAATACTGAATAAATAATACTTACTGTTCGGTACAAATTCACTCTTATCAGGGAAATTAAAGATTGAATGCCCTCTTCCGTCAACAGTTTTTACTGTTCCATTTGGAGTCGTAATCTGAACCTTAATCGGTTTTCCTGCTGAATCTACAAATGGTTTTCTTACCACTGATCCCTGTGTTCTGATAATATCTGAAAGAGAGAACCCTTCACCAAATAATTCTTTTCTTCTTTCAATCAGTATTTCATCTACTACAGCACTCTGAGCTAATGAACCAGTGTAAGTATTCGCAAGTCTTGCGGATTTCAATTGGTTTAAAACTGTTACAGCCTGAGTTACATTTCCGCTTCTTGCTTCCGCTTCCGCTTCGATAAGGTACATTTCAGCAGCTCTCATATAAACGATGTCTCCGATAAGGGTTGGTTTAAATTTAAATTTAGCATATTTTAGCAATCCTTCTCTTGCCGGAAGATTATCCCATGAGAACAACTGAGATCTGATATCGTTGGTATCAAACAAAGCTTTAAAGTATGGATCAGCCATAAAACTATAGTAGAAACTTCCTGATGAAGACACATCCAGATAGTGGAAAGCGTAACTTGCATCAGACTGCTCCTGAGTTTGAGCATGCCCCCAGATCCATTCTACATTGGTGATATCATTGAAGCCATCTTTATATTTTTCCGGTGCCATTAAAGGATATCCTTCCTTCGCAATTTTTGCTGAGGCTGCCGCTTTACTCCATTCTCCGGTATTCAGGTAAACTCTTGCCAGAATTCCGTTCACAACGTTTCTGTTGATCTTATCCTTATTATTTCTTGTGTAATCTTTCAACAAATTATCTGCATCTGTAAGATCACTTTTAATCAAAGTATAAATATCTTCAAGACTGGATTTGCTCTTTCCAACGGTATTGATCGTTGAAGGTTCTGTATAAATAGGAGCCGTTAATGCAGACTTATTTTTAAGATAGCTGAACTGATAAAAGCTTGCAATATTAAGATAACAGAAAGCACGCAATGCTTTTGCCTGACCTTTTACCTGATTCTTTTTTTCCTGGCTTCCTTCGGTCCCATCAATTTTTGCAATAACATTATTCATATTATTAATGGTGGAATAAAGCATAGACCAGATAAACAACGGGCGGCTAGCAGTTCTGTTTTCCATTTCTGAAAAAGTGTAAGTACTTGCAAACCCGTATTTATTAGTCAATACAGCCACATCACTTCCCATTGCATCACTTGCTCTCATGACAGTTGAAAAACCAATGTTTGCATATGTTGTCCCGTCATTATTGAATTTTGCCCAGGTTCCGTTGATAACGGTTTCAGCACTTTCTGCTGTTTTGAAAACCTCTGTACTGTTGGATTGATCTGTAGGTGCTGTATCCAGCTCGCTTTCACAGCTTGTGAATGACCATAATCCAACCAGAGCAAAAGATAAATATTTTAATTTTTTCATTGTTTCAATTTTAAAGATTAAAGAGTTGCCTGAAGACCAAAAGTGATTGTTCTCATTGCCGGATATCTGTAATATGTTGTACCATCCAAAGCCTGCTCAGGATCCATTCCTTTATGCTTATAGAAAGTCAGAAGGTTTTCTGCCTGTACATAAATCCTAAACTTTTTAAGCCCAATTTTCTCAAAATAATCTGATGGAAGCGTATATCCTAAGCTTACATTTTTAAGTCTCGCATACGTTCCTGAATATAAAAATCTTGAAGACGTTGAAGTCCAGTTATTCGTTGTTGTATTCAGAGCAGGAACATCCGTGTAACGATTTTCCGGAGTCCATCTGTTTAGCATTTCTGCACTCCATGAACGTCCTCCTGCACTACCACTATGCATGATGGAAGTATAATCTGTATCCAGAATCTTTCCACCGATCTTAAAGGTTAGTAATCCAGAAAAGTCAAAGTTTTTATAAGTAATACTTGTACTGATCCCTCCGGTAACTTTTGGCAAAGCTGATCCCTGTAATGTTTTCACGGCTTTACCATATTCTGAAGTTGTTCCTTCTACTGAGTTTCCGTTAGCATCCTGATAAATAGTTTTCCATAGTGGATTTCCATTAGTTGGATCTACCCCTACCCATTCAGGGATATAGAAATCATATACAGAACCTCCCACTCTTAATAGCTTAGTTGTTCCAGATACGATAGAACCTCCGGGCAGCTTGGTAATTGTATTATTCAGAGTACTTAAGTTCACATCTACGTTCCATTGGAAATTATCATTTCTGATAGGCGTTGTAAATAATGAAAACTCAAATCCTGTATTTTTAATTGTTCCGATATTCGCCGGAAAATCACTAATCCCTATAGACGGAGCTACAGGCATGTTAAATAAAAGATCCTGACTTTTTCTCTGGAAATATTCGATGTTACCTTTAATTCTGTTATTAAGAATTGCAAACTCAAGTCCTACATTCAGATTTAGATTGGTTTCCCACTTCAGGTTCTCAGTTCTTGCTTTCTCCAGTGTTGTTCCTGCTTCACCACCAAGGTTTAAGTTTCTATATAATTCCTGATAAGCATAGTAAAGAGGTGATCCGTTTGGTCTTAGCAATTTATCATTTCCTTGCCCTCCGTAACTTGCACGTAATGTTAAAAGATTGAAGAAATCAAGGTTTTTAATAAACTCTTCATTGGAAACCTTCCATGAACCTCCTACTGACCAGAATCTACCCCATCTGTTATCCGGAGAGAATCTTGAAGATGCGTCAGCTCTTCCTGAAGCTGAAATGAAATATTTATTAGCATAGTCATACTCCACTTTTCCAAGGAAACTCAGTAAACTCAACTTATCACTATTCCCGCTGAAACTTACCAATAAAGAAGCTGCATCCGGCTCATAGTAATAGGGAAGAGAGAAGTTATTTCTACTTCCGGAAATGGTCTGGTAATCATATTTATAAAATTCATGACCTGCTAAAACATTCACATGGTGCTTACCAAATTTTTTATCATAGGTCAGGATATTACTCGTAGTATAAGACAATGTTCTGGTATTGGATCTTGTCACTGAACCTCCAATTTCTGCTCCCTGCCCTAAAAGCGGATTAGAATATAAATGTCCGTTATAATTCACTAAATCCACAGAAAAGCTCGATCTGAATTTCAATTCCGGAAGGAATGTAAGTTCCATAAAACCTTTTCCTGAGAAGTTATCTTCCTTATTCTCATTTTTATCCAATGGTAAACTTGCCGCAGCATTCTGATTCTGAAGAGCTGCCGTAGGTCTGTACTTACCAAAATCGTAGATTTTGTTTCCCTCTTTATCCAACACATAAGAACCGTCATCGTTTCTTTCATAATAAGGATAGAAGGAAGGAATAGATCTCGCTGCATGGATAATATTACTCGCTTTAGAATCTGATGAAGGAGGTGCCTGCTGAATACTGTTGGTATAACTTAAGTTCACTCCAACATTCAACCAGCTTTTTACTTCAGAATTAATCTTTAATCTGGTATTATATCTTTTGAATCCGGATTCAATTGCCATTCCTTTATCATCCAGATATCCTAATGAAAAGAAATAATTACTTTTATCACTTCCACCACTAATATCAAGATCAACCTGATTTCTGGAAGCGATTCTCTGTAAAACATCTCTCCAGTCATCATTCCATAATGCTTTTGCACCCGGCAATAATTTTCCGTCCGGACCTACGGGCTTGGGATAATTAGCCCCATACGGATTAATTGATAAACCTGCAGGACCATAAATAAGATTATCTGAAGCCATCTGACCAGCCTGTTGTGCAGAAATTTGCTTAGACTGATATCCATTTCTCATCGCTTCCCAATACAATTGGAAGTATTGATCTGTATTTACTTGTTCGTAGTCTTTTACTGCCCTGCTTGAAAATCCCTGGCTTATGTTGAAATTTACTTTAGCCTCACCTTTTTTCCCGGATTTTGTTGTAATGATGATAATCCCATTGGCACCTCTTGATCCATATAATGCACTAGCCGTAGCATCTTTTAGTACACTGATAGACTCAATATCACTAGGGCTTATTGCATTTAAGTTCCCATCAAAAGGAATTCCGTCTACAACATATAAAGGATCACTTGAAGCACTTACAGAACCAATTCCTCTGATTCGGATGGTAGAAACAGCTCCCGGTTGTCCTGAAGCACCTGTAATTTGTACCCCTGGCACCTGTCCGTCCAATGCTTTTGTAATATTGGTTACCGGTCTGTTATTGATTTTATCGCTTGAGATAGTAGCTACTGAACCTGTATAGCTATTTCGCTTAGCTTTACCATAAGCAACCACTACTACTTCATCAATCTCTTTTTCTTTAAGGGTATCTTTTTTCGGCTTGGAGTTTTGCCCGCTTACGCTTACAATTCCTAAGAAAAACGCTGCCACAGGGGGAATCCAAACTTTAGAATTAATTAGTTTTTTATTAATCATAATCAATTTTGTTTATCATATATTAAAATTTTACCCTTTGCAGAAAAGTCAGCAAAGGGCATCGATTAATACGATAAACCAAACGCTTATTTTTCCTTTAAAGGCTGAATGTAACACCTTGCGCGTAGCAGGTTGTTAAGATTTCGCAGGGTCAGTTCCCTCCATCTTTCTTTATAAGCCGATCGAAATATGATTGCAAAGCTATAAACTTTTAGTCTACAAAACAAGTAGACTTATTTGTTTTTCATGATAAATTTTCAAAAATTAACATAAGATTATATTAAAACCCATCAAAATAAGGACTTACACAAATTATCACTTTCACAAACATGACAAATATCATTATTAATAATTCAATGAAACAAATGAGATACTAGGTAAATATTTTTAACATTTAATTGAAAAAACTTTTTAATTTTATAGAATGAAAGTTTTGATTATAAATGGTCCCAACCTTAACCTGTTAGGAACCCGAGAACCCGAAATCTATGGAACAGTTTCTATGGAAACTTATTTGGAAAATTTAAAATCCGAATTTACATCTCACCAACTTCAATATTATCAATCAAATATTGAAGGAGAAATCATCAACAGACTTCAGGAAGATGATTTTGATGCTGTCGTGATTAATCCCGGAGCTTTCACGCACTATTCTTATGCAATTGCAGATTGCTTAAAAAATATCAGAAAACCAAAGGTTGAGGTTCACATCAGTAATATTTATAAGAGAGAAGAATTCAGACAAAAGTCTGTAACCGCTGCTAATACTGATGCGGTTTTATCAGGATTTGGAATGGATGGATACAGATTAGCTATCCTTAGTTTAAAGTAAATCAATGATAAATCACCTGATTTATACTGTATGTAATATTTAGCTCGCAAATTGAGCAGATTAGGCAGATCTTAATTGTATAAGTTTATATATTCACCCCAGAGCCATCTGCGAAATCTGCCTTATCTGCGAGAGATAAAAATAAAAAAGCCTCATCAATGATGAGGCTTTTCTGTATTATAAATAATCTGATTAGATCGTTTGTTCCTGTAATTGAGGTCCTGAAGGGATCAATCTCTTACCTTCTTCAGTATCACAATACTGCTCGAAGTTTTTGATATATCTTGAAGCAAGATCTTTTGCTTTTTCTTCCCATTCTGAAGCATTTTCATAAGTATCTCTAGGATCAAGGATTCCTGTAGATACATTTGGAAGCTCAGTAGGAATCTCAAGGTTCATGATTGGAACCTGAGTTTTAGGAGCATTATCGATAGAACCGTCAATGATTGCATCAATGATCGCTCTTGTATCTTTTAGAGAAATTCTCTTACCAGTACCATTCCAACCAGTGTTTACCAAATAAGCTTTAGCTCCGTGTTCTTTCATTTTTCCGATCAATGTTTTAGAATACATTGTTGGGTGTAATGTAAGGAACGCTTCACCGAACGCCGGAGAGAAAGATGGCTGAGGCTCAGTAATTCCTCTTTCAGTTCCTGCTAATTTAGAAGTATAACCGCAAAGGAAGTGGTATTGTGCCTGATCTTCATTCAGGATAGAAACCGGAGGAAGTACTCCGAATGCATCTGCTGAAAGGTAAACGATCTTTTTAGCATGACCAGCCTTAGATGGTAATACAATTTTGTTGATATGATAGATTGGATAAGAAACTCTTGTGTTTTCAGTGATAGATCCGTCTGTATAATCTGCTACTCCATTGTTAATTACAACGTTTTCAAGAAGTGCATCTCTCTTGATCGCTCTGAAGATATCTGGTTCTTTTTCTTCTGATAAGTCAATTACTTTAGCGTAGCATCCACCTTCGTAGTTGAATACTCCGTTGTTATCCCAACCGTGCTCGTCATCACCGATAAGATATCTTTTTGGATCTGCTGATAAAGTAGTTTTTCCTGTTCCTGAAAGACCGAAGAATAAAGCAACATCTCCTTTTTCACCTACGTTTGCAGAACAGTGCATAGAAGCCATACCTTTTAACGGAAGGTAATAGTTCATCATTGCAAACATTCCTTTCTTCATCTCACCTCCGTACCAAGTACCTCCGATAATCTGTAGCTTTTCAGTAAGGTTGAACATTACAAAGTTTTCAGAATTTAATCCTTGAGCTTCCCAGTTAGGGTTCGTTGTTTTAGAACCGTTGATTACAGTGAAATCTGGTTCTCCAAAGTTTTCAAGCTCATAGTGAGAAGGGCGGATGAACATGTTTGTAACAAAATGTGCCTGCCATGCTACTTCCATGATAAATCTTACCTTAAGTCTAGTATCTGCATTGGTTCCACAAAAAGCATCTACTACATAAATTTTCTTAGCTCCTGAAAGCTGATTCATCACTAGTTCTTTACAAGACCCGAAAATTTCCGACGTTGTAGGTAAGTTTACTTTACCATCCCAGAAAATTGTATCTCTTGTAACATCATCCTGAACAATATATCTGTCTTTAGGTGAACGACCTGTGAAAATTCCTGTTTTTACTGATACCGCGCCCGATTCCGTAAGTTCCGCTTTCTCAAACCCCTGATTTTCAGGAGAAACTTCAGCCTGATATAATTCTTCGTAAGAAGGATTATACACTACTTCATAGTTTCCTTTAATCCCTAATTTCTCTAAATCCTGGATGATTTTAGTGTTTTTCATTTTACTTATATTTTCTATTTCTTTATTGACTTCAACAAAAATAATATTAATTATTTGTTAAAGGTGGTTTAAATATACTGATATAAGTCAGAATGACAAATAAAAAAACAGGATTGTAAAATATTGATTATAAATCAATTATATTTGACCATTCAAAAACGGTAGTAAAACCTTTCTCCCAAAAATAGTCTTTATAGTCCCCAAATTTGGCACTCATTACAAAATCTCCGCCCCAGGCACCCAAACTTTTCACAAAAGAAGGACAATCTGAGAATAACTTTTCCTTAACTGTAGGAATTTCAATAAAATCTGAAATTTTACGTTCATGAATCATCATTAATTCGGAAAAATTTTCTAATTCATTGCATAATAAAATCTTCTTTGTGATATCTGAAAATTCATTGATCAATTCCGGAGATTTACTTTTTGACTTGTAGAGATTAATACCTTCACGGCTATCCTGCTTCTGATTTAAATGGATAAAAATTAATTCATTTTTAAACGAAGGGTTAAAATTTACCTTCTCGAATTTAATCTCAGGTTTACTTTGAAACAGAACTGCAGATTTTTCTTTGGCAACAGCAATATCATATCCGCTTCCTCCTAAACTAATCGTATTTAGGTAAAAAGGGTCAATTTCTGCCCATTCTGCAAGGTTGTTCATCAATGTAGAACTGCTTCCAAGCCCGAAATCTGCGGGAAACTGAAGATTTGTTTTTAAATGATACGTAAAATCACTCTTGAATTTAGTGGTAGAAAGCTGCTGAACGTTCTTTAATGTTTTTAGAATAAATTCAGCGCTTGAAGGAATATTGGCTTCCAGAATCTGCCAGTTTTTATAATCAATGACAGCTTTTAGCCAAGGTTTGTCTTGATGGAGTGCTTCCCAATGAATTAAAGACTGATGATCATCCTTTTCTTCAAAGAAAAACTCTTGTCCCAGCTTGGTAGGTACCGCTAAGACAAGAGCTCCATCTATTGCGAAATATTCTGAAGTAAGCATAAGCTTGCCCGGTGAAAATATCGCGTTCATATTTTTTATTAATTAGATTGCAGAAGTAGCATCTACTGATCCGTCAATTTTTTTGATTAATCCCTGAAGGGTTTTTCCTGGTCCCACTTCCACGAAATTGGAAGCTCCGTCTTTAATCATATTTTGTACAGACTGTGTCCATTTTACAGGACCTGTAAGCTGAGCGATCAGGTTTTGTTTGATCTCATCAGGGTTAGTTACAGCTGTCGTCGTGATATTCTGGTATACAGGGATGGTAGCTTTTCTGAATTTTGTTTTTTCAATAGCTGCGGCTAATCTTTCTTGTGCCGGCTGCATCAAAGGTGAATGGAAAGCTCCGTTTACCGGTAACAATAAAGCTCTTTTTGCACCTGCTTCTTTTAGTTTAGCACAAGCTTCTTCTACTGCAGGAGTTTCACCTGAAATTACCAATTGCCCCGGGCAGTTATAGTTTGCCGGAACGACTACTCCACTGATCTGAGCACAGATTTCTTCAACTTTAGCATCTTCTAATCCTAAGATTGCTGCCATAGAACTTGGATTCGCATCACAAGCATCCTGCATTGCCTTAGCTCTTTCTGATACTAATTTCAAACCATCATCAAAAGATAAAACGCCGTTTGCTACCAATGCAGAGAACTCTCCTAAAGAATGTCCTGCTACCATCTCAGCTCCAAGCCCGTTTACTGCTTTTAATGCTGCTACTGAATGTATAAAAATTGAAGGCTGGGTAACCTCTGTTTTCTTAAGATCCGCATCTGTTCCGTTAAACATAATGGAAAGAATATCGAAACCTAAAATTTCATTGGCAGATTCCATCAGATCTTTAATATCTTTTCTAGAATCATACAATTCTTTTCCCATTCCTACGAACTGAGACCCCTGCCCTGGAAATACAAGTGCTTTCATGTATTGAATTAAATATTATGCAAATATAATTATAATGTTAATAATATTCTGTGTAAGAGTTATAAATCATTAAGGAACTAATCTAATCACTCTGTAACCTGTGTTTACATAAGCTCCGTTCGCTTTGGATTTTACGAACTCAAATTTTGTAGCAAGCTGCGTTTGAACCTTGTTCATTTGCTTAAAGATTTCTCCTTTTTTATTTTCTCTTGTCAACATATCATTAACGACGTCAAAACCTACGATAGCGTATTTTGGAGGTGTTTTGCAGTATTTGTTTTTATAAGCTGCAAGAATCTCTTTTTCAAAATTACCATCCGTATTAATCTTTCTGTCCATTAGATATACTAAGCTAGCCTGGCTCAATTCATCTACCTTCTTTTCAAAAGTCGGAGAATAGAACATACTGAATGCTTTCACCCCCTGCACTTCTTTAGAAAGAGCGATTACTTTGGTAGCAAAAGCATCTCCCATATCGTCATTAGCTAAAATTGCAATAACCGGAGCAGATTGTCCTGTCATCATATTTTGATCTAACTGGATTTCTGAAGGTGAATTTACGATAACGATATTAGGATTTTTAACAGCTTTTTCAAGTCCAGATTTAATGTAGTTTGCATTTTCCTTTTTAGAATCTGCCACTACATATATCTTCTGATCTGAATATACTGCTTTTACTTCTTCTACAATTTTATCTGCATAGGTTTGACTGTTCGTTTCCACGATAATCAAATTGCTATAGTTGTACAATTCCGGTGTGTTGGCAAATGGTGCTACTACAGGAATTTTTTGATTTTTAGTGAAATCTAAAACGTCAATTACGTTAGACTTAAAGAACGGACCAATAATAAGGTCTGTATTTTCAGGATTGATCTGCGTCAAAGAATTTTTGAAAGAAGCTTCATTTCCTGAATCTACTACTTTAATATCCAGCTTCTGCCCGCCTCTTGCATTTCTTTCGATGGCAAGTTTAGCACCTGTCAAGAAATCAAGAGCCATTGTTCTGTATTGTGTTTCATTGGTACTGTATCCGAAAGGAAGCATCAAAACAACACTTAGAGCGTCTCCGTTTTTCTTAACATAAGCAGGATCCTGCTTTTTGATTTTTAAAACCATTCCGGCTTTTAATCCTTTTGAAAGATCAGGATTAAGAGCAATTAATTCGTCGATACTTACTCCAAATTTATTTACAATAGAGAATACGGTGTCTCCTTGCTGAACAGTATAGGTTACGTAATCATCTCCTACAACCACATTATTGGAAGCTGTTGTAGACTTTTCGGTCCCTGAATCCATTTTTTCTTTTGGATTAGCAGTTTCAACAACAGTATTATCGTTATTTGTTCTTTTTATTCTGATGGTATCACCAGGCTTTAATCCTTTTTCTTCCAATCCTGGATTTAAAGCATAAAGATCCTGTTGGCTGATACCAAACTGTTTTGTAATTCTGTAATAATTATCTTTAGCCTGAATCACATAAGCTTCTCCTTCTACAGTTGGTGTAGCTGTTTCTACTTTTTCAGCAGGAGTTTCTACATGTTTAGGAGGAGCAACTACCGTTTGCTGATCACCATATTTTTTGATGCTAGCAAGAGGTAATGTAATTTCGTCACCGATTTTCATGTGAGAATCCAATTCAGGATTCAGTTTTCTTAAATCAGTTTCGGAGATTCGGTATTGTTTTGTAATTCCGTAAATTGTTTGTTTTGGCTGTAAAACGACCTTACCTACAGCAACGCCACCAGCAGCATTTACTTTTTCAGTCACGGCAGTTTTTGTTACAACCGGAGTTACTGCTTTCTCTGATTTTATAGTTAAAACATCTCCGATAGCCAATTTACCATCTTTGTGCTTTGGGTTTAGCTTCAGCAATTCATCTACAGTCATTCCATACTTTTTTGCAATGTTGTAAGGGTTATCACCTTGTACAACCGTATGTGACTTCTGGGCTGAAACTCCCAAAACCATACATAAACTGGATAGAATAAAAAACCTCTTTATCATATTCGATAATTATAATTTACAAAAATACTTCTTTAAAATTAAATGGCAACAATTATTAATTTGGAATCTTGAACCACCATCTCTTCCAAACAATTTTCAAGCCATGAATAGCCATAATCTGAAAAGAATACACTAAAGTTATATACTCTTTCCTGCCATGTTTTGGAAGGGTGAACGTCCATGAACAGATTTTCAAGTCTTTCCAGTAATTCACTCTGCTTTATTTTTTCTGCATGAAGCAAACGTTTTTTCATTCTTTTAAATGATTTCAACTGTCTTACTTCTTCTGCTTTCACCATATTCCCAAAAGATTTTTCGGTATTTTCGGCAGTGAGTTTTAATTGATTGAAATTATTGACAAGGAGCTCTTCTTTCTCTTCCAGCAATTTTAAAATCGTATTATCTTTTAAAATTTTTTGGTTGGTAATAGCGGTAAAGTTTTGAAAGAAATCTTCTATTTTAAGATTCAGCTTTTCAATTTTACCTAATGTTTTTTCTTTAAGGAAAAGCATTGAGTTCCTTGGAATCAAAATCGGGAAAGGAATATTCACTGTTGAAAAATAGTCCTTCAGCTCCAGCCAATACATGATTTCTGCATTTCCTCCAATATAAGCAAGATTGGGTAGTACTTTTTCCTGATATACAGGACGCATCAATGCATTGGGGCTGAATCTCTCAGGATGATTTTCCAGTTCTATGAGAATTTCTTCTTCTGTAAACTGAATATCTGTGTCTACAACAATATATTTCTCCCCGTTAAAATCAATTCTGTCTCTCGTTTCTGAAAGATAGAAAAGATTAATTTCTCGTGGGTTTACCTGAACCTTTCCATATTTTTCAGTCAGGAAATCCACTTTATCTTTTGATGCTTTTTGTAAACTAAAATGAAGTAATTCATCTTTGAAAACATCTTTAATCTGTTCTTTAAGTTCTCTTGAATCTCCGTCGAGGATCAGAAGTCCGAATTCAGAAAAAATACGGTTCACCAGAATTTGAATAGCCTGAGTTAAAGTATTTCCGACTTTATAGGCTTCCTTCAACATTAAAATCAATTCTGTCCCAAAGATTGAATCTCTAAACTCTTTTTCAAACTCAGAGATAAAATAGGTATCATTAATTTCAATTCTGCCTACGGGACCTCCAGACTTTTCATTGGTTTCGTAATAATTATTCTCTGTCTTAAAATGATTAATCTCTACAAAATCATGATCTTCTGAAGCCATCCAATATACAGGAACAAAATTGAAATCCGGAAAGTTCTCTTTCAGATAGGTACATGTCTTAATAGTCTGTAATATTTTATAGACAAAGAAAACAGGTCCTGAAAACAAATTCAGCTGATGCCCTGTTGTGATCGTGAATGTATTGTTCAACTTTAGATTTTTCAGATTTTCTTCTTGTTTGGAAGAAAGGGAAAGACCTGAAAGTTGCTTTTCAAATGCTTCTGATAAAATATTTCTCTGTTCTTTTGAAAAGGTATCTTTTTTCAGATGAATCTGTTCGTTAAAATGATCTAAGGAAAATGTTTTATTTTCAAAACCTTCAATCTTTTGATTCAAAAAATCTTTAACCAATTGAGGCATGCTTTCTATATCGTTAAATGATATTTTATTAATTGTTTTCAACCCGTATAATTTTTAGTTGAACAGATACCACACAATCCCGATATTCAATCTGAAATCATATACCGGATAATGCGGAAATGCATATGCTTTGTTATTGGAAATAATGGTTCCTATCTGCTGTCCTTCTATGAAAAAGAACATTTTTTTAACCTTCATATTAATATATAAATCGGCAATAGGCTGTCCACCGATGGAAAACGCTTTTGAGTCCGGAAGAAGGTATTCGTTAAGAATTGGAGAATAATCTCTTGAACCAAATTTCGAGAAATAATATATTTTTACCCCAGCCTGAATCTCTGCTGCTTTTTTAAATGCTAGCGTCTGATAGAAAAGGTTTACTCTTCCGATAAAGCCAGGCATAGGCAATAGCTCTTTATTCGTTAATGCATTCTGGAAGTGCAGTCTTGTGTTTAAATGAAATTTGCCATAGCTGAATGTGGCGTCACCTCCTATCTGAGAGATATTTAATGAACTTTCGCTTTGTTTTGGTGCTGCATTGCTGTCAAAATAAGTGTAGTTATCTATTCTGAAATAGTTGGCGAAAAGTTCTGTTTTAAACCATTTCAGATTTATGCTTCCGCCAAGTTCCATTACGGATTGATTTTTTGCATCTTCAAGATAGTAATTGAATTTGTTGTAAACAGAAGTATTCAATAGATAATTGAATGAAGGATAAGCGCTCTGGAAGTTTACTTTTGCATTCACAAAATAATCTTTTATCGGCTCGAACTTTAGATTATTAGTTGTTTTAAGGTAGCTTTTAAATTGGCTTCCGTTTGAGAATTCTAAAAATGAATTCAATTGAACCTTGTCCCAAAGTTTAACTTGTAAGTTTCCAACAGCACCAATTCTGTTTTCTTTAAGTTCTTCCGGAAAAGGAACTCCGTTTAATGCAACGACATCTCTTATTCCCAGTTTAATAGACTGATAACGAACTCCGGCATCCAACTTGAATTTTTCATTGTTAAAAACCAAGCTTAAAGTATTGCTGAAGTTGCTTGAATATTTTTTTGTTGTTAAAGGAAAACCATCGACTAATTCTATCGGATCTTTATACCAATATCCTTCCAATACTCCTTGGTTATAATAATATTTATTCCCTTGGTGAGAAATAGTATGTCTTATACTGAAAGGAAATTTCTCTGAATTGAAAGGTGTAAACTGATGACTTAAATAATATCTTCTGTAGGCAAACTGCGAGCTGCTTGACTCTAAATTGACCTGGGCATTTTGTCTGTTTTTATAATCACTGCTGCCTGATTGAAATAGATCATCCTCTGCAATACCGCCATTTTCCTGATTATTTACATTTTGGTGAATATAGTGTGCAAAAAGTTCATAGTTTCCACTTTTTGATGTATAGTGTCCTGAGAATATTGTATTGTTATTCGCAGACAAAGCATTTCTGTAAAGTCCTTGCGAACGAAGTCCCATATATTCCAGTGCAAAATTGAATCTTTTACCAATATTTTGAGTGTAGGTAGACCTTAAGGCAGCTCCGTTTCTCATAGCATTGTGATAGACAAATGCGGCTGTCGGAGTTTTCACATCATAATATTTCACATCATTTGCACCCAGAATCATATAAGATTTATTGGAAGGTAATAATGATAAGTTTTGCTCAGCATTCATTTCAAATACTAAAGGATTAAATCCTGATCCGATATTTGCCGGCTGTACTCTGCCAAAGTTATCTGTATTGTTATACTGTGAAAATATATAGGTTTTATCAAATGTCATCACGGTATCAAAAACTTTTTTTTCTGAGAATTGAGTCTGATACTGGTAATCGTTGATAGTAGGTTTGAAGATCTTTAAAGAGTCTTTTTTTCCTGAGTCTATGACAAGTGTATCCTCCGGTTTCTGCTGAGTTTTATTGTTATCTGTTGTACTAACAACCTGTGCTTGTGCAGCGAAGCCAAAGAAAGTAAGTATGAAAAGGATGTACTTCATTATTCATTATTGTACAGCAAAAATAAGAAATAATAGCAAATAAAAACCCCTGCTTTGAGCAGGGGTTGTGTATAATATGATTATTGTTGATTAATAACCATCATTTTGTTGAATACCTGGATTACCAGCAACTTCACTACTTGGGATAGGTAAAGTATATCTGTAATCACCATTCTCCAGATTGAATACATTCACAACATCGTCAGTTTCATTTCTATCCATTTTTACACCAGCTTTAACAGCTAATCTCTTCAAATCGATATATCTGTGCCCTTCAAAACAAAGTTCAATTCTTCTTTCTGCTAAAATATCCTTATAAGCAGCCATTGAATTAGCATATACAGGCGCAGTAGCTGTTCCTGAGAAAGATCTTGCTTCTCTAATCTTCTTAATATTGTTTGCAGCACCAGTAAGATTACCTTCGTGAACAGCAACTTCGCTCAAAATGAAATACATTTCTGATAAACGAACTGCTTTAAGATCATTTCTAGTATTCGATCCTGTTTTACCCGGATATTTATCAACGATTAGAATATCTACCATTGGATTATCTGTCTCATAATCAGGATTAGGATCAGAACTAGGATCAATAAATGCATATTTCCTAACATCATCATTTAAACCTGTTAAGATATTATACAAATTACGTCCTACAAACCACCATGGAGTACCATCTGCATTAGATCCATTAAGATTATATTGAGCTCCAATATTTAATCCATTAGTACCAGTAGCTTGTCTGCCAAGAGAGAAAATCATTTCACCTCTAACATCTTTATCATCCCATAAATTTCTATAAGGATTGAAAGAATTTGATGTTGCATAGAATGCAGTAATCCAAGCCGAGGTACCAATTGCAGGTGGTATAGCAGGAGGAGTTACCACAGGTTGACTAGGAGTAGCTAAAGTTAATGGGAATTTACCTGGGCTAGCATCAATTACAGCTTGAGCATCAATTTTTGCTTGAGCATAATTACCTCTATATAAGTTAAATCTAGCACTAATAGCATTAACAAAGCTTTTACCTACATAATATCGGCTATTGTCAGATGATGCATCGAAAGTGTTTCTCGCAAATAATAGATCACTTTCCATAAGTGCATATATCTCGCTATTCTTAACTCTAGGTTTCTGAACAAAAGTACCTTCAACCTTGTTATTTAAGATAACCCCTAAAGCGTTGGAATCTTCCATATTAGGAGAAAAGTAAGTTTCTAGTTCAAGATAGCAAAACGCTCTAATTGCTCTAGCCTGAGCAAGAATTTTATTATAATTAGCTGTTTCAGTAGCTCCGTTTGGAGTAATTCTACTTGCTCCTTCTAATAATCTGTTAATTCTATCAATTGTTCTGTAATGCGCTAACCAAATAGCCTCAGGATATGAACCAACTCCACCACTCACAATAAGACGGTGCAATTGGAATTCTTGTCCACCACTACCATCACCTGGTTTTACTTCATCTGTAAGTACCGAAGTTAAATAAACCTCATTACCAGTTTCTAATGTTCCATATACACTTCCTATAAGGAAAGCCTGCATAGCATCCACTGTTGCAAATGCTTGTGAGTCATCTAATTGACCAGGCTGAATAGCATCAATTGCATCACTACAGCTGTTAAGTAAAGGCAACGCAGTTAAAGATCCTGCTACGAATAATAACTTTATTATATTTCTTTTCATTTTTTTAATTTTAGAATTCTACGTTGAAACCTACAGAGAATGTTTTAGGATTTGGATAAACACTTAATGAATAATCAGTAACCGGTTCTGGATCTAAACCTCTCCAGCTGCTCCAAGTTACAAGATTTTCACCCTGAACAAAGATTTTCAATGAATTAATTGGTAAATTAGATAAGCTTGATTTAGGGAAAGAATAACCTAATGAAATAGTCTTCAATCTAATAAAATCAGTTTTGTAAAGATATCTATCTGAACTTCCATCTGCACCAGTATTATTAGCTAAAATGGAAGGTAATTCACCATTTTTGTTGTTTGGAGTCCAAGAATTTAACAAATCTGCACTTACGTTTTGATCACGTAATGAATTTGGATCAACTAACCAAGTGTATAGGTTATCAAATTGCCAGCCACCTGCTTGCCATGAGAATAACACATCTGCAAATATCCCTTTATATGAAGTATTTAAACCAAATCCTCCCTGATATTTTGGATAATAAGACTTTCCGGTTAAAACTCTGTCGCTATCATTAGGTGTTTCAGTAATATTTCCATTTTTATCAAGGAACTGCATTTCTCCAGTTTCATGATTCACACCCGCATAACGAACTAAATTCCATTGGAATGCCAAAGAACCTGCCGCGTTTACATTATCTTCAGGTGAATATCCATATGGTAATTCAAGAATCCTGTTTTTGTTGAAAGATCCATTAGCAAAAACTGAGAATTTGAAATCATTTCTATTGAAAATATTGTATCTAAGATTACCTTCGATACCGTTATTTCTCATTTTACCATTATTACCATCAATAGTATATCTACCTACTGCACCTGCTGATACATTTAACTTATTAAATAAGTTATCTGTTGTTTTAATGTAATAATCAAAATTACCTTCAAGTTTTCTATTAAATAAAACAAAATCCACCCCTGCGTTAAACATCTTCTGAGTCTCCCAACGCACATCTGGATTCTCAAGAATAGTCATAGACAATCCTTGTTGATTAAGATAAGCAGTGGAAGTCTGGTAAACATTTCTATATAATGTTGTAGTATTTGGGTTTACAAGTGGATTAACGTTATTTGCAATAATTCCCAAGTTTTGGTTACCCTGAGTACCATAAGAAGATCTTAATTTCAACATATCAAACGGAGAACCTTCCATGAAAGCTTCCTTATCAATATTCCATCTTCCGGACACTGCCCAGAAAGTTTGCCATCTGTTATCTTTTGAGAATCTATAAGAACCATCTCTTCTCACCATTGCAGTAAAACCGTATTTACTCGCATAATCATAGTCTGCAGTTGCAAAATAAGCTAAAGCTCCAGCATTAACAGCCTGTGCTTGAACTACGGGAACATATAAGGTAGGAGTTGTAGTACTATAAGGTACATAACCAGTTCCTGAACCCAATTTCCACGTCAATGCATTCAATCCATTTTGCTGATACTGTTTAGTTCTGTAATGCGCTTTAATATAATCCAAATAAGCACCAACTTCTAAAGTATGCTCACCCCAAGATTTATTAAAAGTTAAATTTGTGATACTGTTGATATTGAAGTCTTTTGAATTATTTAAAACCTCTAGACCTCCATATGGATCATTACCAGCCTTAGCAACTAATGCTAAATATCCATATGGTGCTCTAGCAAAAGCTCTATCTTGTTCTTTAAAATCAACACCTGTTTTGTGTCCTACTGTTAAATAATCAGTTAATTTGTATGCAAAATTTACGTTTGCTAAAATACTTGTTTCAGTATATTCGTTTTGAATACCTCCATTGATGATATCCTGAGTTACCCATGGAATTCTGTCACTATACTTATTTCCTATAGCTTTATACATATCAGACCCTTTAGTATAAGGATTTGGATCTAGATTAGGTCGAGCTAAAATTGAACTGAATAAAGGGTTTTGAAGAGGATTTGCTCTTAAGTTAGTGACGTTAGTTTCCTGATCTAACTGATGTCTCTTAGAATATCCAACAGCAACCTGAGTTCCATATGTAAATCTACCATCATTTGATTTACCGTTAATATTATTTCTGAATGTAAATCTTTTGAAATCAGTCGATTTAACAATACCAGTCATATCATAATAACCGATTGAAGAATAAACAGATACGTTTTTACCTCCAAAATTCAACCCAAGATTATGCTGTTGCGTCATACCTGTTTGAAAATATTGTTTTTTCCAATCAGTGTTAGGAGCATTAGCAATTTGTTCTTCAGTAAAATTCTTACCTAAGTACTCATTTTGTAATGTCATCAACTGTCTTGAATTAACCAAATTATAGTCATGATTTGGATAAGTAGAGAAACCAATAGTAGAGCCAAATGAAAGTTTCATTCCACTATTAAAGGAACCTGTCTTTGTCGTAATTACAACAACTCCATTTGCAGCTCTGTTACCATAAATAGAAGTAGCTGCAGCATCTCTTAAAACAGAGATTGAAGCAATATCTTCAGGATTAAGGTTTCTAAACTGGGTTCCGTTTGTACTCATACCATCAATAACATATAACGGATCCATTGTAGAGTTTAGTGATCCAATCCCTCTTACTCTAACATCAATTCTACCTGATCCTGGTGACCCTGAACTTGAGTTAATAGTAATACCAGGAGCAGCACCTTGTAGTGAGTTTAGGAAAGACGCATTTGGACGATCCTCCAGTACTTTTTCAGATATAGTAGTAGACGCTGCAGTTGATTTTGCTTTTGTAGCAGTCTTACTATATCCTAATACAACAACCTCATCGATTTGTTTTACTTTAGATGTAGTATCTTTCTTAGTCGTTTGCGCAAAAGCCACTTGTCCTAAAAAAAACAGAGCTCCAGCGCTTAGTACACGTAGTTTAACATTCATATTAACAAATTTTAATATATTTTAATCGCAAATATGTTAATAAATATTAACACTTGCAAATTTTTTACTTACACCTGTATCAATCACATTTATAATGCACTAAGCTAAATTAGCACTTCATGAAAAAATTCACAATAATCATCTATTTTAACTCATTAAATTTTAATCCAACCAATAAAAAAAGACTTATTTAACATTTACAAATCAATTAATAAAATTTTATTTATATTCAATCTAAATTACAAACATCTTTTTAAAAGTGAAAAAATAATGTGATATCAAAAAAAAAGCAAAGAAAAAAACACTTAAAATACCAGATTTTGCACTTTAACACGAATAACCTTCAATTAAAAAAGAAAATAACACATGTATTTATAATAATATATTTATACATTTGAAAATAAATTAATAAATCATATTACAATGAAAAAAATTATCACATCCACATTTTTACTGCTAAGCATTTTTTGCTTTTCACAACAAAGCATTGTTTCTCAAAATCAACAGATATCAAGCAACCAAGGTATTTATTACACACTCCAATCTTCTTCTGGAAAAACCCTAACCTATGATGACATTTTAGGCACACCTTATCCAGATAAAAACTTCATGAAAGCAAAGGTTTCCGGAACTTCTGATCAGCAAACTTCTGTAAGATACAATAGTTATAATGACGAAATTGAATTCAAAAAAGATGATAAGGTTTTAGCTCTTCCTAAAAGTTCAGAATATGGACGAATAGAAGTTATTTCACCTAAGCAAACCCTTGTATTATTGGATACGGCAGATGAATTAAGTGGATATTTTTACGAGCTTGTTAGTGGAAAAAACAGTCTATATAAAAAGATTAAAACAAGATTTATAGATTTTGTCCCTGCTCCTAATGGCTATTCAAGTGATAAACCTGCAAATTTCAAAACCCTTGATCCCGTATATTACATCAAAACAGAAAAAGGCTTCATTAAGCAACCTAAAAACCAGAAAGAAATTCTAGAGCAATTTCCAGACAAAAAAGATGCTTTAACAGCATTCTTCAAGTCTAATAAGATTAAGTTTGACAAAGATGAAGATTTAACTAAACTGGTTATCTTCCTTAATCAGAATTAAGACTGTTTTATCCTTTAAAATAAAAAAATCCACCTCAATGAGGTGGATTTTTAATAAATATATCTGAGTGATTATTTCAGCTTTTTCTTAACAGCTACTTCTTCGTAAACTTCAAGGATATCTCCGATTTCAATATCATTGTAACCTTTTAAGTTCAGACCACATTCGTAACCTTTCGTTACTTCCTTCACATCGTCTTTGAAACGCTTTAAGCTTTCAAGCTCTCCGTCAAACTTCACGATACCATCTCTCAATAGACGTACTTTTGACTGTCTTGTCACTTTTCCGGTAAGAACCATACATCCGGCAATTGAACCAACTTTAGAAATCTTGAATACCTCTCGGATTTCTACGTTACCAATTACCTGCTCCTGAATCTCAGGAGAAAGCATTCCTTCCATCGCTTCTTTTACTTCATCGATAGCTTTATAGATTACAGAATATGTTCTGATTTCAATTTCCTCACGGTCTGCAAGTTCTTTTGCATTAGCACCCGCTCTCACATTAAATCCAATGATAATTGCATCTGATGCTGCTGCTAAGTTGATATCAGATTCGGTGATCTGTCCTACTCCTGAGTGAAGGATTTTCACGCTGATTTCTTCTGTTGATAATCTTTGTAACTGATCAGAAAGTGCTTCAACAGAACCATCTACGTCACCTTTAAGGATAATATTCAATTCTTTGAATTCTCCTAAAGCAATACGTCTACCCAATTCTTCAAGGGTTGTATGTTTTTTCGTTCTGATAGAAAGTTCTCTCTGAAGTTGTTCTCTCTTATTTGCAATAGCTTTACCTTCACTTTCGTCGGTATAAACTCGGAATTTATCACCTGCTGTAGGCGCACCGTCTAACCCTAAGATTGTTGCAGGAATTGAAGGACCTGCTTCTGCAAGATTCTTCCCTCTTTCATCAAGTAAAGCTTTTACTTTACCGTGGTTTTTACCTGCTACTACATAATCTCCAACTTTTAAAGTACCGGTTTGTACTAGCATCGTTGCAACATAACCTCTACCTTTATCTAAAGATGCTTCAATAACAACTCCATTAGCTGAACGATCCGGATTCGCTTTTAACTCAAGCATTTCTGCCTGTAATAAAACTTTCTCCAATAATACGTCTACATTATTACCAAATTTAGCAGAGATTTCCTGCGCCTGAACGTTTCCACCCCATTCTTCAACTAAAACCGGAGGGTTTAATCCTGAAAGCTGCTGACGGATATTATCTGGGTTTGCATTTGGTTTATCAACTTTGTTGATAGCAATAATCATTGGTACCCCTGCAGCTTGAGCGTGAGCAATAGCTTCTTTTGTTTGTGGCATCACATCATCATCGGCAGCAATTACAATAATTGCGATATCCGTGATCTGAGCACCTCTAGCTCTCATCGCTGTAAAGGCTTCGTGACCTGGCGTATCTAAGAATGTAATTCTCTGACCATTTTCCAGCTTCACGTTATAAGCACCAATGTGCTGGGTAATACCTCCGGATTCACCTGCGATTACGTTAGTTTTTCTAACGTAGTCCAATAATGAAGTTTTTCCGTGGTCAACGTGTCCCATTACAGTAACTACCGGAGCTCTTGACACTAAACTTTCCTCAGTATCTACTTCATCTTCTGAATCTGCATCTTCAAGATCTGCATCAGAGAACTCAATTTTATATCCGAATTCGTCTGCTACTAGTAATAGAGTATCCGCTTCTAATCTTTGGTTCATGGTAACCATTACCCCAAGTGAGAAACAAGCAGAGATTACTTCTGTTGGAGATACATTCATTAAGCTGGCTAATTCACCTACTGTGATGAATTCTGTCACTTTCAGCGTTCTGTCTTGTGCTTCAAGCTCCTGCTGACGCTCATCCTGCTCTCTACGGAAAGTTCTCTTATCTTTTCTGTGTTTTGCAGATTTAGATTTACCTCCTTTATTGGTAAGTTTTTCTAAGGTTTCCTTGATCTGGTTTTTAACTTGTTCGTCAGTTAATTCAACTGGCATAACTCTTTGACCAGGTCTGTTGTTTTGTCCACCTTTCTTAAATCCTCCGCCTTGACCGCCTGGACGGTTTCCGCCTTGGTTATTTCCGAAACGGTTTCCACCTTGACCTCCTTGACCTTGTGGACGGTTTCCTTGTCCACCTTGACCTTGGCGATTTCCACCTTGTCCACCATTATTATTGTGTGGACGGTTTCCTTGACCTCCTTGGTTATTATTTCCAGAGTTTTGATTATTACCTCCTTGACCTTGGTTATTCTGACCACCAGGTTTTTCAATTCTCTTTCTTTTCTTTTTTGCTCCGGCACCTGGCTTTGGTGCAAATTGAGTTAAGTCAATCTTTTCACCAACGATCTTAGGACCGTCAAGTTTCTGATAAACTGTTTCAATTTTTTGTGGTTCCTGAGATTCTGGTTCAGCCTCAGCTTTTGGAGTCTCTACTTTTTTCTCTTCTACCACTACAGGTTTTGGAGTTTCTTTTACGGGTTCCACTGGTTTTACTTCTTCTTTTTTCTCCTCCATTTTTGGTTTGTCTTTTTTTACAGGTCTATTTCTAGATTCTATCTGAGACAAATCAATTTTATCTAAAACCTTAAATTCCTGCTTTTCTGGAACTGCTTTCACTTCCGGTTCTTCTTTCACGATTTCTTCTTTCTTTTCTTCAACCGGTGTTACTACAGGAGCAGCAGGGGTTTCTTCCACTTCAGGTTTAGTAGGTTCTAAATCTATTTTACCTAAAATTTTAGTTTCTGGTTTATTTGCTTTAGCTCTTATCACTTCAGGGGTTTTCTTTTCTTCAATTTCCAGTTTTTCTTCCGGAACTTTAGTGATCACCACCTCATGGGAAGCCTTTCGTTGTTCGCCATCTTTAGCAAACTCAGCCTCCAATGCAGAATATGCCGATTCTTCCAATTGAGCGTTAGGATTGCTTTCAACCTCGAATCCTCTAGACTGTAAAAATTCTACTAATCTGGACATCGAAATATTGAATTCCTTAACCGCTTTATTTAATCTAATTTTTGGCATCTATATTATTTACTGTTTTTTAATTTTTAAAATTAAAGTATTTCTTTTTTACTGTTTATTAAAATTTATTTTTAAAATCTTAATCTTCAAATTCTTCTCTCAGAATACGTTTAACCTCTTCGATTGTTTCTTCTTCAAGGTCTACCATATTTAAAAGACTCTCAGTTTCTTTATCCAATACTGATTTTGCAGTTGTAAGTCCTACTTTCTTAAACTCATCCAAAATCCACTGCTCGATATCGTCATTAAATTCTCTCAATTCAACATCGTCATCCTCGCTGGACTCTCTGTATACATCAATCTCATATCCTGACAACCAAGAAGCCAGTCTGATATTCTGTCCTTGTTTTCCAATTACTTTAGAAATCTCTTCAACAGGAGTATATACTAACGCATAGTTAGCATCTTCGTTGATGTCAATTTTATTGATGGTAACATTTCCTAAAGCTCTCTTTACCAAAATTTCAGGGTTTTTAGACCACTGAATAACATCGATGTTTTCATTTCTCAACTCTCTTACAACCCCATGAATTCTGGATCCTTTTACCCCAACACAAGCTCCTACAGGATCAATTCTGTCATCATAAGCATCTACTGCAATCTTCGCCTTTTCACCAGGAATTCTTACTACTTTCTTCAAGATAATTGTTCCATCCTGGATCTCAGGAATTTCCAGCTCTAGTAACTTCTCTAGGAACTTAGGTGCAGTTCTGGAAATAATAATCTGTGGTTTTGAACCTTTAAAATCTACTGTTTCAACAATAGCTCTGATATTCTCACCCTTTTTAAAGAAATCGGATGGGATCTGGTTTTCTTTCGGTAAAATAAATTCATTTCCTTCATCATCCAACAAAATCACATGCTTGTGACGGATATGATGAATTTCTCCTACTACAATTTCACCGATCTTATCTCTAAACTGTTCATACAGCATAGCATTATTGTGCTCCTGAAGTTTTGTAGCCAGGATTTGCTTAAGGGTAAGAATATTTCTTCTTCCCAATTGTGCAACAGGAATTTCCATTGTAAAGTCTTCACCCACTTCGAAGGTAGGATCAATCTTCTTAGCTTCAGAAATTTCAATTTCCAAATCATCATCTTCAGACATTTCGTCCTCTACAATTGTTTTATTTAAAAATATCTGAAAATCTCCTTTATCCGGGTTTACAATTACATCAAAATGATCATCTGAATCGAATCTTTTTCTCAAAAGTGTCTTCAGTGAATCTTCAATAATTGCCATAAGATCAATTTTACTGATCCCCTTTTCGTCTTTAAAATCACCAAAGGATTCAATCAACGCTATATTATCCATCTATTCTTTTTTCTTTTTTAAAATTTAATTACTACTAATGCTTTTTTGATCTCAGAGTAAGGAATTTCCTTTTCCTCCTCCACATCTACCTTTCCTTTTCCGATATCCTTCGGTTTGCGGTAACGTAAGATAAGTGTGATCTTATCTTCATCTGCCTTTGACAGCTCTCCTTCAATTTTAGAAGAATCCTCCAGCATTACTTCAATCTCTCTTCCCAAGTTCTTGTTAAACTGTCTTGGAGTAGATAACGGCTCACTTAATCCTGCAGACATTACCTGAAGGCTGAAATCATGTTCTTCACGATCCATATTGAATTCTATAGCACGGCTTGCATCAAGGCAATCCTGCAAAGAAACTCCATTATCACCATCTAAAATCACTGTAATATCATCCCCTGCAGAGATCTTAAGATCAATAAGAAACAGATCTTTTCTGGTCTCAAGGAATTCATTTAATAATTCTTCAATTCTTTTTCTAAACTCCATAAATTTTTATCTTGATTTACCAGTACGAAAAAAGGCTTTCTTCCGAAGCCTTCCCATTTTTTCCGTAAATCCAATGCAAATATACACTTTTTTTATAAAAATGCAAAATTATCTTATTATCAGACAAATAGCACAACTCCCATTTACAATAAATTAAAGAACCGGATGAAAGTATTTTTATTATTTTTGTCTTTGAATTTTAAAAACAAACATTTTGAATATAACGATTGTAGGAACAGGTTATGTAGGACTGGTTACAGGAACTACTCTTGCAGAACTTGGCAATTCAGTATACTGTGTTGATATTGATGAAAAAAAAGTAGAAGGTATGAAAAACGGCGTAGTTCCCATCTATGAGCCGAACCTTGAAGAAATGTTCCTAAGAAACATTCAGTCTGAAAGATTATTTTTCACTACAAATCTCAAAGAGGCTTTGGACAAAAGTGAAGTTATCTATTTAGCGCTTCCTACTCCTCCGGGAGAAGATGGATCTGCTGACCTTTCTTATGTACTAAAGGTAGCAAATGACATCGGTGAAATGATGACTGAATATAAAGTTGTTGTCAATAAAAGTACGGTACCCGTAGGTACCGCTGACAAAGTAAGAGAAACCATTTCTGCTAAAACAAAGATTCCCTTTGACGTAGTTTCAAACCCTGAATTTTTACGAGAAGGCTTTGCTGTTGAAGACTCGATGAATCCCTCAAGAGTCGTAGTAGGCGCAAGTTCTGAAAAAGCAAAAGATATTATGGCTAAAATTTACCAGCCATTTACCAATACAGGAATTCCGATTATTTTCATGGATGAAAAGTCATCGGAACTTACAAAATATGCTGCCAATTCATTTTTAGCTGTAAAAATCACTTTCATGAATGAGATTGCCAATTACTGCGAGAAAGTAGGTGCAGATGTAGACAAAGTAAGACTTGGAATGGGAAGTGATGACAGAATCGGGCATAGATTTTTATTCCCGGGGATCGGATATGGAGGAAGCTGTTTTCCAAAGGATGTAAAAGCACTGATTAAATCCGGTAAACAAGAAGATTTTAATTTCCAGATTCTTGAAGCTACAGAACAAGTAAATATAACTCAAAAGGTAATCCTTGTTTCTGAGATTGAAAAATACTTTGACGGAAACCTTGCAGGAAAGAAAATTGCATTGTGGGGACTTGCCTTTAAAGCGAATACAGATGACATCAGAGAAGCTTCTTCTTTGGATAATATTTCTCTTTTATTAAAAAAGGGCGCAAAAATTGTAGCATATGACACCGTTGCAGAAAAAAATGTTCAAAAAATCCTTGGTGACAGTATACAATACGCAAAGGGAATGTATGATGCATTAGAAGATGCAGATGCCTTACTGATTGCAACAGAGTGGCCGGAATTCAAAAACCCTAATTTTGAGCTAATGGCTAAGAAAATGAAAAATAAGGTTATTTTTGACGGAAGAAATATGTATCCTCTGGAAATTCCAGAACAAAACGGGTTTTATTATAAAAGTATAGGTAGAAAGACAATTACAAAATAAATAAATGAAAAATATTATCATTACAGGAGGTGCTGGATTTATCGGATCCCATGTTGTAAGAGAATTTGTAAAAAACAATCCCGAGAGTATGATCATCAATCTTGATGCGCTTACTTATGCCGGAAATCTGGAAAATTTAAAGGATATCGAAAATGAAACTAACTACGTTTTCGAAAAAGCGGATATTACAAAACCTGAAGAACTAAGAAAGGTTTTTGAAAAATACAATCCTGATGCAGTGGTACATTTAGCTGCAGAAAGCCATGTTGACAGAAGTATTACTGATCCAATGGCATTTATCAATACCAATGTAAACGGAACAGCAAATCTACTTAATCTTTGTAAAGAGTTCTGGACATTAAATCCGGATCATACTCATGGCAGATTTCCTGATGAGAAAAGAACAAACTTATTCTACCACGTTTCTACAGATGAAGTATATGGTAGCTTAGGCGAAACAGGTTTTTTTCTTGAAACAACATCTTACGATCCTCAATCTCCATATTCAGCATCCAAAGCTGCATCCGACCATTTGGTGAGATCATATGGAAATACTTACGGGATGCCATTCATTGTTTCAAACTGTTCAAACAACTATGGACCGAACCATTTTCCAGAGAAATTAATTCCTCTTTGTATTTCAAATATTATCAACGAGAAACCTTTACCAATTTATGGTGATGGAAAATATACCAGAGACTGGCTATTCGTAATTGATCACGCAAGAGCTATTCATCAAATTTTTAACGAAGCAAAAACCGGAGAAACTTATAATATCGGAGGCTTTAATGAATGGCAGAATATTGATCTGGTTAAAGAGCTTATAAAACAGATGGATGCTAAACTAGGCAAACCAGAAGGTTATTCTGAAAAACTAATCACATTTGTAAAAGACAGACCTGGTCACGATAAGCGTTATGCTATTGATGCCACAAAACTAAATAAAGATCTAGGCTGGAAGCCTTCTGTAACTTTTGAAGAAGGGTTAGGAAAAACAATTGACTGGTATCTTGAGAATAAAGAATGGTTAGAAAACGTAACCAGTGGAGATTATCAGAAATATTACGAAAAACAATATAACTAATCAGATTATGAAGCATATTTTTCTATTGCTTTTTATAATTGCATCTTCTTTAGCCAGCGCACAGCCAATCCCACCGCCTCCGGCTATGTCTAATTCATCTCAACGAAAACTAATTGATGAATTTATAGAAGTTTCACATTATAAAGAGGCATTGATCAATTATGCAAAAGAATATTTAGAGCTTAAAATGTTTGATTACTCGGTAGATCCTCCTAAAGAATTACTGACAAAAGAACAGGCTAGCTCAATCATCAGAAAATTCAATTTTGATGATTTTAAAATTTCATTATACAGTTCATTCTCTTTTATATCAGAAAACAATTTAAAAGAATTGATCAGGTTCCATGAAAGTATAAACGGTAAGTTATCCAAAAATAACTCTGCACTTTTAATGACACCGAATATAGATTTGAATATTAAGAATCAAATGGACTATGCCATAGAAAATACCAAATAATAAAAGATGAAAGGAATAATATTAGCCGGAGGATCCGGAACAAGACTTTACCCTCTAACAATTGCCGTAAGCAAGCAGCTAATGCCTGTTTACGACAAACCAATGATATACTACCCGCTTTCAACGTTACTTTTAGCGGGAATTAAGGATATCCTGATTATTACAACACCACACGATCAAGCAGGTTTCATTAAGCTTTTGGGCGATGGTTCACAGATTGGCTGTAATATAGAATATGTAATACAGCCTAGCCCAGACGGATTAGCGCAGGCTTTTATATTAGGAGATCAATTTATTGGAAATGATCCTGCAGCACTTGTATTAGGTGATAATATTTTTTATGGCTCCGAAATGGGTACTTTATTAAAAAACAAAACCAATCCAGATGGAGGAGTTGTTTTTGCTTATCACGTTGCTGATCCTGAAAGATATGGTGTGGTAGAATTTGATGACAATTTAAAAGCTATTTCTATTGAAGAAAAGCCTTTAAAACCAAAATCAAATTATGCAGTTCCAGGACTTTATTTCTATGACAATGATGTAGTAGAAATAGCTAAAAACATTCAGCCGTCAGCCAGAGGAGAGCTCGAAATCACAGATGTCAATAATGTTTATCTGAAAAACGGGAAACTGGAAGTAGGTGTTCTTGACAGAGGCACAGCATGGCTAGACACAGGAACATTTGATTCCCTCAATGATGCATCAGAATTTGTGAGTGTTATTGAAAAAAGGCAAGGCTTCAAAATCGGATGTATTGAAGAAATTGCTTTCCGCAATAAATTCATTAATGAAGAAAAGCTATTGGAAACCGCTGTTAAATATGGTAAAAGCGGATATGGGGAGTATTTGAAGCAACTCGTTAGAAAATAACAATATAATTTATAAAAACTATAGACTATTGGCTTTATAGCCAATAGTTTTTTTGTCATAACAACAAATATCAATATATTAGTTGTGATTTTTAGTTTTATGTAAACAATAATTTACAAACTGAAAAACATGGTAAGAATTAATTATTATAAATTTGCAAAAACTTACACAAATGAATGAACCACAGCAAAAGTGGACAGAAACAATTGAATCCAATCATTCTTTATTTGACCTAAAACTAAAAGAAGTATGGAAATATAAAGACTTAATTTACATGTTTGTAAAAAGAGACTTCATATCCAGTTTTAAACAAACTATTTTAGGACCGATCTGGTTTTTTATTAATCCTATTTTCACTACTATAACCTATTTAATCATTTTTGGCAGATTTGCAAAGCTTCCGACAGATGGTGCCCCAGGTGTATTATTTTATCTTGCAGGGGTAACATTATGGAATTACTTTTCCGGTGCATTGCTTGGTACATCAGCTACATTCACCGGAAATTCCAATATTTTTGGGAAAGTATACTTTCCAAGACTGGTAACTCCTATTTCAATTGTGATTTCAAATCTCATGCGCTTGAGTGTACAATTTATTTTATTCCTCATTGTTTGGGCATATTATTTATTTAATAATGAGATTACTCCCAACTGGTGGATTCTTACTACACCATTTCTTTTAGTACTGATGGCTTTATTTGCTTTAGGTGTAGGAATGATCTTTTCAGCACTTACTACAAAATATAAAGATTTGAGCATGCTATTAGTTTTTGGTATAACATTATATATGTATGCTACACCCGTAATTTATCCTGTATCTATGCTGCCAGGATATTTCAAAAAACTCGCTAGTTTCAATCCATTAACTGGTATTTTTGAATGTTTTAAATATGGCTGGCTAGGGGTAGGAGATTTTTCTCCAACAATGTTAATAGCCAGTAGTATTATTATTTTGATTCTTCTTGCCGTAGGAGTCGTTACTTTTAATAAAGTTGAAAAAACATTTATGGATACGGTATAGACTATATTTTAGAGATAAAAAGCCCTGAATAAAAATTAAAAATACTATAACATGCTAGCTTTAAAAGCAGAAAATATATCAAAACAATATCGACTGGGAGAAGTGGGAACAGGAACTTTATCTCATGACCTAAATAGGTTTTGGCATAAAGTAAGAGGTAAAGAAGACCCTTATTTGAAAATAGGTGAGGCTAATGACAGAACTTCCAAAGGAGACTCAGATTATGTTTGGTCTCTACGAGATATCAACTTTGAAATAGCACAAGGCGATGCTGTAGGAATAATCGGAAGAAACGGTGCCGGTAAATCTACTCTACTAAAACTTTTAAGTAAAGTAACTAAGCCTACAACCGGAAAAATCTACACAAATGGAAGAATTGCCTCACTATTGGAAGTAGGTACAGGATTTCATCCTGAAATGACAGGAAGAGAAAATGTATTTCTTAATGGTGCTATCCTGGGAATGACAAGAAAAGAAATCAAACGTAAATTTGATGAAATTGTAGATTTTTCAGGTGTTGAAAGGTATATAGATACCCCAGTAAAAAGATATTCCTCAGGTATGTATGTTCGACTTGCTTTTGCCGTTGCCGCTCACCTAGAATCTGAAATTTTGATTGTAGATGAAGTACTGGCTGTAGGAGACGCAGAATTTCAAAAGAAATGCTTAGGAAAAATGGGGGATGTCACCAAAGGAGAAGGCAGAACAATTCTTTTTGTAAGTCACAATATGACAGCTATAAAAGAACTCTGCCAAAGTGGAATTTTGCTTAATCAGGGAGAGCTAATATATTCAGGAAATATTACAAATACTATTATTGAATATCAAAAAAATTCTGAAAGACAAAATAGTTATATTCATGAAGGTTCACTAGAAACAGCTATTGGAAATGAAAATATCAGAATTTTAGAATTCTCTGCAACTCCTGCCAAAGGAGATTTTTTAGATATTAAATCCGGAGTAAAAATTCGATTGAGATTTTATAACTTTAAAGAAAACATTAATCTAGACACTACCTTTGAATTAAGAACTTACGAAGAGTCTGTTGTTTTTCATACAGGTGCTTTAATTACTAGAAATAACGATTCTCAAAAAAGAGAATATGAGCTAGAATTTGAAATTCCTTCCGACCTATTAAATACAGGGAATTATTATTTTAAACTTATTTTTGGGCAAGATCAAAAAATACCTTTGTTTATAGTTAATGAAATCATAGGTTTCGAAATTGAAAATGTTAAATTAGGTACAAACATAAGTGTTCTTCCTGGTATTATTAGACCTGAATTTAATTATAAAATAAAATAACTCAGCATCAATTAAAACCTAATAAGCAAATATCAATTTATCACAAATATGTAATTACCTTAGGATTTACAGAAAACCAACACTTATTTATTAAACCTGACAACGAATTTGGAAAAAAAAGAAATACATATCAACGCAGAAGCATTGTTAGATTCTAATCGACAATATTTTGAATCGTGTATTTCTATTGCCCAAAAGTTATTTGAGGAAAAACTTTTTGAAGACTGTATAAATTATATTGAAAAGACAGCATCTTTTGGATGGTTCAATTTTTCAGGCTATTATAAAAGCAAGGATTTGGAATCTTTATTATTACAAATCCAGAAAAATATCCTACCTAGGCTTCCTCATTCAAAAAAGCGAGGAAAAACCAATAAAGTATTACATATTTGTTCAGAAATTTATACGTCAGGAGGACATTCTAAACTAATATATAGCTGGATTAATCATGACAGCTCAAGAAAACATACAATTCTTAGCACACGTCTTTCTGTTACAGAAATAAGAAATATAAGTGAATTCTACCTCTCCAGCATAGAGGATTTAGAGCACCTCAGCGTTAAATCTACTTCAAAAATACAATCTGCAAGATTACTAAACCAAATTCCTTTAAATGAATATGATGTAATATTACTTCATATTCATCCTGATGAGACTCTTACTAACATTGTTTTATCTCAAGAAGAAATTACCACTCCTGTTTGCTTCATTAATCATGCTGATCATGTTTTTTGGCTGGGAGCTTCCATTGCAGATATCGTTCTACAAATTAGAGAATCAAATATATCAGTTGATGTAAAGAGACGTGGAATTCCAGAGAAAAGACAATTTTTCCTCCCAATCCCTGTAGAGAATATAATCAGCACTAATGAAGAAAACAAAAAAGATAACTCACTATTTACAAACATTTTAAGCACCGGGAGTGCTTATAAATATAACCCTAACAAAAAATATAATTTCCTTAGAGAAGCTTATAAAACAGTAGAAGAAAATCCTGAGGTCATTTTTAATATTGTAGGTATCAGTGCAGACAGTGAATATGCAAAACAATACAGCCATGAGAGGATTATTTACCACGGAATAATATCTGCCAGAGAATTATCTGATCTTGAGAAAAAAACAAATATTTATATTGAGGGATTTCCAATGGCTTCATTTACAGCACTTTTACAGTCGGCACTTCGTAAAATACCTTTTGTACTTCATTATGATCCATTGCCTTTATTTAAACTTTTTAGTGAAAGTAAAGAAGATGCTATAATATATCCAAGCAGCTTATTGGAATGGCATAGAGAACTAAATAATCTGATTCGTGATACAAAATACAGAGATGAAATAGCCCAAAAACAATATGAATATATTTTAAATAATTTTAGTATCGAAGTTTGGAAGAAGCGTAAAACAGAATTATACAACAAACTAAATTTACAAAGTCATAAATATTGGCACCAGACTTCGGACCAGTTCTGTGATGGTGATAATGAAAAACTACTTATAACTATTGATAAACGTCACTTTCATCATTATAAGTTTACAGAAAATATGTCACTAAAAGGAAAATATTTAGTTTACAAAGCATCTGAATTCAAAAATGTAAATATTAGTTATTTTGGCAAAAAAAAATTATTAAAATATTTCTTGAATAGATAATGGTTATAGTCGCAAATATTAATAGGAGTAATAATTTTGATATTCTTCGCCTATTATTCGCTAGTTTGATATCCCCACATCCTTGAATATAGATCGTGGCAGCTAATTGAATGTAAAATGTTAACATATAAAAACATCATAAAATAATGTTACAGAATTCTCCAAATAAACTTGCAATAATAATCCCATACTACAAGATAGATTTTTTTGAAGAATCTATACAATCTGTTGCAGCACAAACCAATAAAAATTTCACTTTATACATTGGAAATGATGCAAGTTCTACAGATCCTCTTGACATTATTGAAAAATATTTTAAAGAAGGAGAATACAATTATTTTCACTATTCTGATAATATGGGTGGTAAAAACCCTGCTCTACAATGGGATAGAATTTTAGAAAATGTAAAGGAAGAATGGTTTCAGATTTTGGGAGATGATGATACTATTTCCAGCAATTTTGTAGAAGAATTCCACAAAAGTATATCAAGCGTAGAATCCAAAAAAATATCTACAATTAAATTCTCCCACCATCTTATAGATGAACAAAATAATATTTTGAGATCTATTACTATTGACCAAACAATTATTCCTTCCACCGAAGTTTTTAAAATGAAATACAAAGGAATTATTGCAAGCAGTTTGTCTGAAAATATATTTTCTTTAGCCGCTTTTAAAAAATACAGATTTGAAAAAATTCCTTTTGCATGGGGAACAGATGATCTTGCGTTATTAACTTTTTCAGAATTCAACGATATTTACTATATCTCAAAAGCTTATGTAAATGTAAGGATTTCAACATCCAGTATTTCTGGCAATCTCTCTTTACAAAATAAAAAAGACAGAGCCTATAACAGCATGCGGGAAATAGTTTTAAATCGTTATTCCAAATATTTTGATAAAAGCTTTTTAATCAGAATGTTGAACGACTATCTTAGCTTCTGTGACAAAAACATGATTTCCCCGAAGCTAAATCTGTTCAAGATACTTCTTTTAAGAGGCTATCCTAATAGATTTATTACAATGAGCAGGTATATTAAAAAGATCAATAAAAACATAAAACAATGATTACTAAACGGAGAATTCAATTACATCTGGATTTTTTGTATCTCAGATTCCTGATGAAATTTGACAAAACGGTTGTTAATCAAATTAATGCCCCCAAGAAAATCCCTGTCATAATCATTAATTTTAATCAATTATTTTTTTTAAAAAAACTGGTTGATTTTTTACTGAAAAGAGAATTCAAAAATATTGTTATCATAGATAATGCTTCCACTTATCCTCCTTTATTAAAATATTATGAAGAAAATAAAGATCTCATAAAAATTGAAAAGCTAAGTGTAAATCATGGTCATGATGTCTTTTTTAAAAATAAAAATTTACAAAAAAAATACGCCAAAGGATTTTATTTTCTTACAGATGCAGATATAGTCCCCAATGAGGATCTACCAGATGATTTTCCTTCCGTCATGCTTAATATCTTATGGAAATACTATAAGAAAATTAATAAAATAGGATTTGCAATAGATACTAAATCTATTCCGGATTATTATCCATTGAAACAGAAAGTACAAGCTTGGGAAAAAAGGTTTTGGGAAAATGAACTTGAAAAAGATTTGTTTTTTGCAAATATTGACACAACTTTTGCATTATATAAGCCTAAATATCCAAAAACATTGTTTAATTTATTTAATTTCATGACTGCCATAAGAATGGCTGGCTCTTACACATGTCAGCATGGCGGCTGGTATATTGATCCCAATAATCTGACAGAAGAGAATCTGTTTTATATAGAGACCGCAAATAAATCTTCTTCCTGGAAGATCAACAAGGAAGGTCAACATACATCTCAGGAATATGATTCATTCATATAAAAAGAAAAATAATGCTATCCATTATAATTTCATCATATCAACAAGACTATTACGCCCAACTCGTTAAAAATATTAATGAGACCATAGGCGATGATTTTAACTATGAAATTATTCAAATATGGAATCCTAATATAATGAGCATTACAAAAGCTTATAATGTAGGTGCTGAAAAAAGCCAATACCCAAACCTTCTGTTTCTTCATGAAGATATTATTTTTCATACCCAAAACTGGGGAGAAAAGCTTTTAAGTCATCTAAATAAAGAAAATACAGGAATTATTGGAATAGCTGGTTCTTCTTATGTTCCGACAGCTCCTTCAAGCTGGACTGTGGCAACCAAATATAATTTTGTCAATATTTTACAGGGAAACAAACAAAATAAAGACTACACACACCTTCATTCCATGATAGGAAATATAGTGACCGTGTTAGCTGTAGATGGTGTTTTTCTGGCTATAAAAAAAGAAAAATATATCCAGATCAGATTTGATGAAAACCTGAAGGGGTTTCACGGATATGATCTGGATTTTAGCCTGAGAACTTCACAAAAATTTCAAAATTATATTATATATGATATTCTCATTCAGCACTTTTCCGGGGGTAATCTGAGCAAAGACTGGTTTGACACAAACGTAGCTATTAAGTTAAAATTAGGATCAAATTTTAATTCATATACAGATTCTGAAGTTGAAAAAAATGTATTTAACAGCTTCCTTTATCGTTATTTCACATATTATCTGATTGATTGGAAAAACATTATGTTTACCTTGAAGTTTTATCCAAAAAAACTTAAAATCAAAGATCACTTAGAAATAATAAAAAAGTATTTTAGTTATATAAGGCATGCTGGAGGTATCAATAAAAAAACCAATTTAACACAAGGGAAATAACAAGATAATATGATTATAGGAAACGGGCTTATTGCTAATTCATTAAAAAGTATTGATTCAAAGAAGTATGTATTCTTTGCTTCCGGTGTTTCAAATTCCCTTGAGACCAGAGATTCTGAATTTGAAAGAGAATGTACCCTTTTAAAAGATACTTTAGAGAATAACCGCGAAGGAAAATTGATATACTTTTCCACACTCAGCATAAAAGACCAGTCCAAACAAAACAGCCCTTATGTTTTGCATAAACTCGCAATGGAAGAGTTTATTAAAAATAATTCAGAAAATTACCTTATCCTGAGAATTGGTAATATTATAGGGAAAGGTGGAAACCCCAATACACTTTTTAATTATCTGAAAAACCAGATTATCAATAACAATCAGTTTATTGTACACAGCAAAGCCAGACGATTGTTAATCGACATGGATGATATTACTAAGTTTTTAAAACTAAATGGTCACAGCCTTGACAATCGTATTGTAAACTGCTCTTTTCCTTACTATTATGATTTAAAAGAAATCATTTCTGCTATTGAAAAAGAAACTCGTCAAAAAGGAATATATTCAGAAACCAATGAAGGAGATTTCTATAAAGTGGATTTTGATGATCATATTACAGAATTTTTCTCAGCAATAGATCCGAAAGATTATTTGGAAACGTTAACTCAAAAGTATATTTAAAATGGTTGTTTACGTTATTATTGTCACTTATAATGCCATGAAATGGGCAGAAAGATGTTTTACAAGTCTTAGAAATTCCTCTGTTCCTGTAAAATGTATCACTATTGATAATGGCTCTACAGATGGTACACAAGAATATATAAAAACACATTTTCCGGAAGTTGATTT
This sequence comes from Chryseobacterium sp. CS2K3, assembly GCF_059515185.1. Classification (NCBI taxonomy): domain Bacteria; kingdom Pseudomonadati; phylum Bacteroidota; class Flavobacteriia; order Flavobacteriales; family Weeksellaceae; genus Chryseobacterium; species Chryseobacterium sp. CS2K3. The sequence goes on from NZ_JCAKRW010000001.1 coordinate 192,971, forward strand.
TATTCAATCTCCGGACAATTCTGGTTTTGGGAAAGCCAATAACATCGGAATTGAAAAAGCTTATAAAGAAGGAGCAGATTTCTTTTATCTGATGAATCAGGATGCATGGATCTTTCCGGATAGTATCCAACAACTGCTGAATGTATATAATGCTTATCCAGACAACAATCAGATAGGCATTCTAAGCCCGATGCACCTTGACGGAAGTGAAAAGAAATTTGATCTCCATTTTGAAGATTACCTTGCAAAAGATCTTAGACACAACAGAATGCTTTCGGATATTTATTTCGGAGAAGCAAAGGCATACTATGAAATAGGTTTTGTGAATGCGGCACATTGGGTTATTCCAAGAGGAATTATTGAGAAAGTAGGAGGCTTTAATCCTTATTTTTTCCATGGAGCTGAAGATTATGAGTATGTAAACCGCATTACTTATTTTGGATTTAAAACAGTAGTTTGTACTCAAAGCAAAGTTGTTCACGACACAGTACAATCTTTTTATAAAAAAGAGCCGAAAAACAGGGAAGAGCTGTTAAAAAACAAAAGACTTTCCATGATCATGCAACGGGAAACAAAATATCTTGATCCCAATTATCCTTTTGATACTAAAAAAGAAAAAAACGCGCTTCTTACCTTTGCCCTGAAGATGGGAGCCAAAGGAAATATAAGTGAATATAAGTTCTACAAGGAACAATATCAATATTTTTCTAAAAAATTCAAAGAGATAGAAACCGCAAGGAACACGTCTATGACGGCACAACATCCTTTCCTGAATCTTTAAGACACAATCCATATGGAAAAATTACCTGTAAGCATCTGCATCCTTTCCTGGAAAACCGGAAAAACCCTGAAAAACACATTAAAATCCTATAAAAAATATGGTCTTCTGGATATTGTTGATGATATTCTTATTCTTTTTCAGGAAGTTACCAAAGAGGATAAAAGATTGGCAGATCAATACAACATCAGGTATATTGGATTAAAGGAAAACATAGGGATCGGAAAAGGAATGAAAATGCTGGCAGAAAATGCTGCCTGTGAAAATATTCTCTTCCTGGAACACGACTGGCAACTTCTTGAAGATCAGAACACCACATATTCAAGACTTAAAAGCGGGCTTGAAATGCTCAACACGGGTTTTGATGTAGTTCGTTACCGAAGCAGAGAAAACCCCGGCTACCCTCTTATTTCGATCAGACATAAAGGAAATGAGCTGGATTATTATGACGACTGGCATGAATGTACCTCCCCTCACCTGCTGGAGTCTTTACATTGGCTGGATCCCGCTACTGAATTTCCGGATAAGATACAAAAACAAGGAGAATACTTTGTTACCACTTCACGCTGGGCAAACTGGACCAATAATCCTTATCTTGTCAGGAAAAAATTTCTGTTAGAAACCATTATTCCTTTTTCAGGGGAAACAGCTTCTCTGGAAAGAAATATTGCGGCATGGTGGGTAAAACAAAGCTTTAAGTTAGCACAGGGAGAAGGTCTTTTTATGCATAATGATCTTACCAAGTATCCCAAAAGAACCCTTCTTCAGAAAGTAATAGGAAGATTGAAAAATAAATTTAAATAATACGATCAGGATGAAAATTCTTTTCCATGAGGATGAACTCAATTACAGAGGAACTTCCATCGCAGTTTACGATTACGCAGATTTCAATGAAAGATATCTGGGAAATGAATCTATAATTGTATACAACAAAAACTCAAAAACTAATCACCCACTCGGAATTGAAAAGTTTGAGAAGCGTTTCCATGTACATGGTTATTCAGATTTCAAGGAAGTAGATCAGCTGATTCGTGAAAATAATATAGATCTGTTTTATGCTATTAAAAACGGATATGTTGACGGCATAGATACTAAAGAATGTAAAACGGCAATACACAGTGTATTTACTCATTTTGAACCTCACGGTGATGTATATGCTTATGTTTCAGAATGGCTAAGTGAAGAAATGACAGGTTCCAAGTACCCTTATGTTCCCCACATGGTTAATTTTGAAACCCATACAGTAGAGGATCTGAGAGTAGAACTTAATATTCCTTCCAAAGCAAAAGTTTTTGGATACTATGGCGGACATGCCAGTTTTAATATTGTTTTTGCCCAAAAAACCATTGAAAAAATAGCCTCTAAATACAAAGATGTCTATTTTATTTTCATGGGAGTAAACCCTTTTATCAAAAAGAAATGGTGGAAATCTCTTCCTGCCAATGTCATATTTCTGCCTCCAAGTTCAGATATTATAATGAAGCAGAAGTTTATCAATACCTGTAATGCATTGCTTCATGCGCGTGAAAGAGGAGAAACCTTTGGAATTACTGTTGCTGAATTTGCGATTATGGGAAAACCTGTCATTGCTTTTGCCAATCCTCCGGAAAAGGCTCATATCAGCCATATGAAAGACCAAGCTTATTATTATAATGACAGTAAAGAACTTAAAGATATTCTTTTGGATGCAGACCTTACGCTTTCTCCAAAAGAATTGTATCAGAAGTTTTTACCTCAACCCGTGATGGATACATTTAAAAAAGTTTTTATTGATTAAAAAAATTTCAAAAACTATAACCCACCAATCAGCAGATATATGAAAACAAGGATAATCAATTACATAATTGGTTTAATATTTATTATTTATTATTGGATCTGTGTACAAAACAGTTACATTCAAATCGTGTTTCATAAGAACGGATGGTATCTTGGTGAATGGCTGATCAATTATCAGGACGGAGGTTTTAAACGCAGAGGGCTCTTCGGAACTTTATTTATATGGATCAATGAGCTCACCGGAATCAAACTGGAATTCATTGTTTTTGCTTTTGTAGCGGCATTATACTCTTTGTTTTTTTCACTTCTCATCTCTCTTTTTGCTCGGAAGAAAAACACATTGCTTACCATAAGTGTATTGTTGCTTCCGGCAGGATTAGGCATGATCTTGAAAGACCCTACCATTATTGCCAAAAAAGAAATTGTTATTTTTATCTTCTACCTCATCTATTTTTTACTCCTTGAATCCAAAAAGGCTGTAAAAAATATTATGATTACACTTTTCATCATTATTGCAATTCTAAACCACGAAGCAGCATTCTTTTATATCCCTTTTGTAAGTTTTACTTATTTTGTGAAAGACCCTTCGCAAACTATTACCAAAATAAAAAATATCCTGTTTTACCATCTTGCTCCTGCTACGGTTATGATGCTGATTCTTTATAAATTCGGGTATAGCATAAGTACAGAAAACTCTATTCAGTTTTTAGAAAACCATGGATTAAAGCTTGTTCTTAAAGGTATTTACGGATATGATCCTCATTACAATGTCTTGAATTTCTACCAATCACATTCGTATGGATACCTTACCTATCTGATAAGTATCTTCTTGGCTTCCTTTACTTTTATCATTTACTGTAAAGCAAACAAGATTACTATTAACAGGAATTTTCTTATCATCCAGACTGTTTTTCTGCTTCCTTTGTTTTATATCGCATACGATTGGGGAAGATGGGTTAATATTTTCTTTACTTTATTAACCATCTTTATCGCAGGCGAAAAACAACTGGCAGGTACCCTGAAGCAGGATATAATAGCAGTTGCTTTGATTATATTCAATTCATTCTGGACAATGATGCTTTTTACAGCAGGCTTCATGACTTTCCCGGCACTAGATACCCTGATCAAAAAGCTCTATTATTTCTTTTATTTTAAACTTTTTTAAAAAGGTATAAATCTTCATTCAGATTGAGATTACATATATGAAAACGAAAATTATTAATTATATCATCAGCTTACTTTTTATCATTTACTACTTTGTCAGTATCAAGACATCGTATTTTCTTATTGTGACTCAGAAAGGGGGCTGGTGTTTCGGAGACTGGATCATCAATTATCAGGATGGGGGCTTTAAACGCAGGGGGCTTTTCGGAACCTTATTCATCGCCATCAATGAACTTACCAATATTCCTCTTGAATATATCGTATTTGCATTTGTATTTCTATTGTATACGACATTGTTCTATCTTTTAATCCAGCTTTTCAGGAAAGAAAACAATACCCTACTTTCTATAGCTCTAATCTTGCTTCCTGCAGGTTTAGGAATGATGATAAAAGATCCAAACGTTGCTACAAGAAAGGAAATATTATTCTTTCTTTTATATCTTATCTATATTCTTAATCTCCGTTCCAAAGCGGTTATAAAAGACGTCACCATTACCTTTTTTATTATCATTGCGATCTTAACCCATGAAGCGTCATTCTTCTTCCTGCCATTTGTAGGGATGGCTTACTATATGAACAATAGTGGATCATCAGTTGATAAAATTAAGAAAATACTGGTGTATCAGTTCTTACCCGCTGTTGTTATGATGCTTATCCTTTATAAGTTCGGGATCAGCCTCAGAACAGAAAATACGATTACATTCTTTAAAGATCACGGTCTAGTTTTAACCGAAATGGGAATTTTTGATTATGATCCTGACTATAATGTGATCAATATCTACAAGTCTCATTTATACGATTATCAAACCTACGCTATAAGTATTTTATTGGGTGCTCTCACCTTTTATATATACTGCAGATTTAATAAAGTTAAGATTAATACCATATTCCTTATTGTACAGATTCTTTTCCTAATTCCGTTATATTATATGGCGGTAGATTGGGGTAGATGGACTTATATATTTTTCTCACTATTAACCATATGGATTGCTACTCAGCAGAAATTAGTGCTTACAGGAAAGCAGGTTATTATCACAGTCTTATTGATTTTATTTAATCTTACATGGAAAATGATGCTGATGACACAAGGGTTTCTCGTCTTTCCGGAATTTGATGCTTTACTTAAGAAACTATACTATTTTTTGTATTTTAGAATTTCAAATTTGTTATAAACTACGGATGTCACATATTTCCAAAACAAAATATTAAAATAAAGATGTCGAAGATTCACGTTATCATTGTTACTTATAACGCCATGAAGTGGGCAGAAAGATGCTTTAAAAGTCTTAGAAAATCATCTGTTCCAATACAGTGCTTTGTAGTAGACAATGGTTCCACAGACGGAACTCAGGAGTATATCAGAAATAATTTTCCCGAAGTTAATTTCACCCAATCTGAAACAAATCTTGGCTTCGGAAAAGCTAATAATATCGGTATTGAAAAAGCATATAAAGATGGTGCCGAATTTTTCTACCTGATGAATCAGGATGCGTGGCTCTATGAAAACAGTATGGCAAATTTACTGGAAATATATAATCAGTATCCCCATAAAAACGAGATCGGAATTATCAGCCCCATTCATGTAGATGGTACGGAAAAATACCTTGATATTTTTGTTGATCAGTATATCGCTAAAAATTATGAAAAAACAAGAATGATCTCGGATCTCTATTTTCAGACCCTGAAACCTTATTACGAGATTCATTTCATCAATGCTGCCCACTGGCTGCTCCCCAAAAAGACAATTGAAACAATCGGAGGCTTTAATCCTTACTTTTTCCATTATGGAGAAGATGATGAATATGTAAACAGAGTTCACTTCCATCAAAAAAAGGTACTTCTTGTTCCCGGCAGTAAGGCTGTACATGACGGTGTACAACTTGTCCGTAAAATAGATCTGAAAAAATATCCCGACCTTCGGATTGAAACCAATATTATGAACCCAGGTATCCCTAATGGATTAGAACTCGAGAAAAAACACCTGAAACAAAGTATGCTTAAAAACCTTATGACGGGTAAGATCAGCAACTATAAAGCCTTATCTTCTACTTATAAAAAGATCAGTGGAGAATCTGAAAAACTTACAGAATTTAGAAATAAGGTAGCTCAACCAGGCAGTACTTTTCTTAATCTGTCGTAAATTAGCATTTCCAAAAACCGGAAAATAAATGATGAAAAATAAAATATTATGTGCGGAATAGCAGGAATTATCAGCAAGAATGCCAGAAATTATCAGGAAGAAATCCAAAAGATGACAGACTCCATGATACATCGCGGTCCGGATTCTTCACATTATGAATTTTATGAAAATGCAGCCCTGGGTCACCGCAGACTTTCTATTATAGATTTGTCTGAAAACGGGAAGCAGCCCATGTTCTCCAACACAAAAAATGAATGTATTGTCCTGAATGGTGAAATCTACGGATATCAGGACATCAAAAGACAATATTCAGAATATCCATACCACGGAGGCTCCGATACAGAAGTCATCCTTGCCATGTATCAGAGAAAACAGGAAAACCTCATCCATGACCTTCCGGGAATGTTTGCTTTCGCCATCTGGGACGAGAAAAAACAACAGTTGTACTGTGCCAGAGATCGTTTCGGGGAGAAACCTTTTTATTATGCAATCGGAAATAATGATGAATTTATCTTTGCTTCAGAGATCAAAGCCATTTTAGCATCCGGATTAATTCAGCCTAAAGTAAATCCTGAGGCAGTTTCCAATTATTTACAATACGGATATGTAAGCACTTATCAAAGTATTTATAGTAATATTTTCACCCTTCCTCCTGCTCACCAATTGATATGGAAGGACGGAAAAGTTTCAGTTTCCCGCTATTATAGCCTTCCGGCAAAAGACAGAGTGATTAGCCTGTCCGACGCTAAGGAAGAATTTATTTATCTCCTTAAAAATGCAGTTAAAAAACAACTTATTGCAGACGTAGAGGTAGGAAGCTTTTTAAGCGGAGGATTAGACTCTTCCTCTGTGGTAGCACTCGTCGATGAATTTTTACCTCATCAGACTACGATCAGTTTTGGTTATGATCATAAAGACAGTGAATTAAAATACGCGAAAGAAATAGCAGATCTATACAAAACCAATCATATTGAAGTTCATGAGCAGAAAAAAGATCTTGCAGAATCACTGCTGAATATTTCTCCGTTTTTCGATGAACCTTTTGCCGACATTTCCTATTTACCTCACTACGAAATATGCAAGAATGCCAGAAAAAATCTTACCGTAGCTCTTTCAGGAGATGTAGGAGACGAATTATTTGGCGGATACCATTTTTATACGGTAGAAAATAAACTTAAAAACCATTTTAGCTATCAGAATCTTATTGCAAAATTTGGTCTCAGTCTTTACCAGAAAATAAAACCTATATCTTTCCTTACTCAGCAAAATCTGAAATATGATTCTATTTTGGACTTCCATCTCAATTCTGTAAGAAACGATTTCAGCAAAGAAGAGCGAAAAATGCTTGGTATTTCTACAGATTATAAACAGGGATACAGCTTTACTCCCAATCCGAACTCATTGAACGATATCATGAGAGTAGATATGGAAAATTATGTACCCGGTAATATGATGGTAAAATCCGACAGAATGGCTATGGCAAATTCTCTTGAAGTAAGAACGCCTTTCCTTGATCTGGACTTTGCAGAATTCTGTATTCAGTTGCCGGACCAGCTGAAATTATCCAATGACAATGATAAGATCATCCTTCGTGAGACAATGGGCTCTTATTGGACGGAAACAATCAGAAAAAGGCATAAACAGGGTTTTGGACTTAGTGTTAAAAGTTGGTTTGAAGAAGAAAATCTAATGAAACTTTCCAATGATCTTCTGAAAAATAAAAATCAAAAAATCTTTAATTATATTGATTTTGATGCAGCACAAAAGTTCCTGAACAAGGATCACAAGCACTGGAATCTTCTCAACCTGGCTCTTTGGACTCATAATAACCAAACTGTATTATAATGCTTGATATTTCTGTAATCATACCCGTATACAATGCTGCTGAATTTTTAGAAAAATCAGTTCTTTCAGCATTACCGTTTGAGGAAGTAAAAGAAATTATTCTAATAGAAGATAAGTCAACTGATAATTCTCTAGAAATCTGCAAAAAGCTTACAGAAGAATATTCAAAGGTAAAGCTTTTTCAGCATCCTGATAAAGAAAATCATGGTGCAGCAGCATCACGAAACCTTGGAATTGAAAAATCTGCGGGAACATTTATTACTTTTCTGGATGCAGATGATTATTACCTTCCCAACAGATTCGATGCAGAGAAAGAAATATTTAGCAATCCCAAAATAGAAGGTGTTTTCAGTGCCATTGGGATTGAATATTTAACCGAAAAAGGTAAAGAAGAATTTCAATCCAAGTTTACGGACAGCTCACTTACCACCGTCAACTACCCTGCAGAGGGAAAAGAAGTATTCAGAGGACTTTTAAGCCTTACACCGAAAACTTTCGGTACGTTTTTTCACCTGAATGCCTTAACAATAAGAAAATCAGCTATTGATAAGCATAATCTGAGGTTCAATGAGATACTTCGTGTACATCAGGATTCAGATTTCATCATAAAACTTGCTTATCATTGTTACCTGAAATCAGGAATTATAGATCAGCCAGTCGCTGTGAGAGGAATTCATGACAACAACAGAATTACTAAAATTGTACGATATTCTCCACAGTATAATCAAAGACAATTTCTTTTCTGGAATTCCCTATATGAATGGTCCAGATCTTTACCATTAGATTCGGATGCGGCACAACATATTTCGCTTCAGAAAAAAGCATTTGAACTTACCGGAAAAAGTGGATTCCCTAAAGCAATTTGCCTATTAAATGCTATCCTCAAAAACCCGAATATTTTAAAAACAAAATATAGATTTACTTATTCTAAGTCGTAAAAAAATTCAACATCTTTTTATAAAATATCTTCTGAAGTACGAATTTCAGAAGATATTTTATAATTTATTTTTCCCAACTAAGAGATTTTTAAGTATTTTTTTAAGACAAAAAGAAGTGTCTTATGAAAAAAAACACACTGCAATGACATCAGCACTCATTATATTCTATTTTAGCGAAAAAAACATTTCTTAGTACTCAAAACTAAAATTAAAATCTTAAATTTCGTATTCAAAAAGGTACTAAAATAAGACACAATTAATTTTTAAATTTTTTGTAAAAAGGAGAAATAAAAAATGAGAATTTCAGTAGTTATTCCCGTTTATAATGCAGAAAAATATGTCCTTCAGGCGGTAGAATCGGCTCTTCAGTTCAATGAAGTATATGAAGTTATATTGGTGGAAGATCAATCTCCCGACAATGCATTAAAAGTATGTGAGGAACTTGTCCAAAGACACAGTAGGGTGAAGCTTTATCAACACCCTGATAAAAAAAATCATGGCGCTGGTCCCAGTAGAAATCTGGGAATAGAAAAATCGACAGGTGATTTCTTAGCTTTTTTGGATGCTGACGACTATTTCCTACCCAATAGATTTGATGCAGAAAAAGAACTTTTCAAAAATCCTGAAGTAGAAGGGGTTTATGGAGCACTTGGCGTACATTATTATTCTGAAAAAGCAAAGGAGCAATATTATAAGTTATTTGGAGATAGGCTGACTACTGTTTATAAGAAGCATAGTCCTAAAGATGTTTTCCCTGGGCAACTTCATATGCTGGGAACTTTCGGGCTTTTCAGTATTGATACCTTAACAGTACGCAGGGAATCTTTGATTAATAAAATGAAACCATTATTCAAACCACATTTAAGGCTTCATGAAGATACAGAATTTCTTTTCCGACTTTCTTATTATCTGGACCTCTATCCCGGAATATTAGATCAAGCTGTTTCGGTAAGAGGAGTACATGAAAATAACAGAATTACGAAAGTAGATCTACGAGTCGTTGATCCTTCTATTTCAAGAGCTTTACTTTGGCATGAAGTAGATCGTTGGTCTGAAACTGAAAGTGATATTTCTGATGAAATTAAAGTTCATATCAAAAGAATGCACCGAAGCTTTGAAATTGCAAAAGCTCCCATGGTAAAAAAGTGGGGAATGATCATCAGATATCTATTTACTGATTATAAAAGCATAAGATCGGGATTGTATAATATCAACTTCAGACATTCCCTCATATCATAAATACCAGCAAATAAAAGTAAATCCTGTACTTAACCAGTTTTTTTATCTTTTTTACATCAAAAAAGGTTAAAAACAGGTTTACTTGTTTAATATAGGAAAAAAAATAGAATATAAGTCTCTAGAATTAATTATCTTGCATTAACTTTCCACGCAAATGACCCATAAAAGAATTAAGTTGATAAAAGTATGAAGATTTCAGTCATTATTCCTGTTTACAATGCCGAAAAATTCGTAACCCAAGCGGTCGAATCTGCTCTTCAGTTTGATGAAGTGCATGAAGTAATCTTAGTTGAAGATCAATCGCCGGACCAAGCATTACAAGTATGTGAACAACTTGCCCAAAAATATGATCGGATAAAACTTTATCAACACCCGGACAAAGGAAATCATGGTGCCGGTCCTACCAGGAATCTGGGAATAGAAAAGTCAACGGGTGATTTTATTTCATTTTTAGATGCTGACGATTATTTTCTTCCCAATAGATTCGATGCTGAAAGAGAATTGTTTAAACGTCCAGAAGTAGAAGGAGTTTATGGAGCTCTTGGGGTTCATTATTATTCTGAAAAAGCAAAAAAACAATATTACTCTTTATTCGAAGACAAACTGACTACGGTCTATAAAAAACATGATCCAAAAGATGTATTTCCGGGGCAAATTTATATGTTGGGAAGCTTTGGATTATTTAGTATTGATGCATTAACGATCCGCAGGGATTCTTTGATGAAGAAAATGAAACCATTGTTTAAATCCACCCTAAGATTACATCAAGACACTGAATTTTTATATCGTCTGTCCTATTATCTTGATCTTTATCCTGGAATATTGGAAAAAGCTGTTGCGATAAGAGGCGTTCATGAAAGTAACAGGATTACTCTTGTAGATTCTAAAAAAATTAATCCTGCAACAACTCGTGTTCTTTTATGGAAAGAAGTGAATGATTGGGCTAAAAATGAAAATACAATTCCTGATCATATAAAACAGCATATCAAAAGAATGTATAGAAGCTTTCAGATTGCCAATTCTCCTACTTCAAAAAAATGGGGAATGATTTTAAAATACCTAATAACTGATTATAAAAGCATTCGATCTGGAATTTATAATATTAATTTCAGGAACGATCTGTTTTAGAACTAATACTTTCTGCTAAAAACAATGGAATCAGCAATCTGTAAGGTAAACTTTTTGCTTGATTCTTTGTACATATGATTACCATCCGTATAATCATATTTATTATATTCTTTAGAAAAATCGAAGAACTTTACATTTTGTTGATGAGCAATATCTTTCATTAGCCCGCTAAAATGCGGATACTTCTGATTTTCAAGCTTAGTCAGGCTCTCAGATGTCGGAATCCGGACAAGATAAACTTTACCTTTAGTGCGGAGATAATTTATTATTTCATTAAGTGCTCTCAACCGCTCTCGAGACAGGTCAATATTTTTTGCAATATCTTTATAAAACAGTTCTTTCTTATGGGTTCTTACTGCTACAGAGTCCTTATTCATATTGATATTCACCTCAAGCCAACCATCTTCATGCAAAAAAGTGTTGGAACGTCCAACCTCTTCCCTTTCAGTGTAAATTTTAAACCAGCTTCTTGTATATCGCTTGAGAAGATATTCATAATTAGGAGATTTGTCATAGAAATACATCTCATTTAATGGAGAGTTTTCTTCTGGAAAATCTCGTTCACTTTTAGCAGCATAGCTTGCAGAAAGATTCCATGGACTTACTGTTAAGATGAAAATCCCGTTTTTTGTTTCAGGATCCAGTTTTCTTTTGATTGCCTTAAGATAAACCTCTCCGTAAGGTGACTCTACTATATTTAAACAAAAATTATCAAAATCTGCTGAAAGTTTGTTCTTCAGAACTCCTGGCACGACTCCCTGTGAACCTCTGGAGTCACCTAGAATAATATTCTTTGGTTTTTTAACAGCAAAGTGCATATAATTATCATCCGTATTTCCATCTGCATAGGAACCCAATACCACAAGCACTGTTATCACTGCAATACAATAAGGTATTATTTTAATTAAAAACTTCTTCATGCTAAAACTGAAAATAGATAAATTCATTATTACCGAAGCTGGCATAACGGAGAATGATATAAATAATTGCAATGTAAAAAGCACGTCTCATCAAAGGTCTGAATCTTTTTATTTCCAACCCGTGAAACTTCTCCCTGTTAATCCATTCTATAATTAACATAAAAGCTATAAGAGCCAATGCTTTCACAGGTAAGGAATTCGGTAAGGAAAAGAGATCTTTGCTTAAGATTCTGACAATATAATGATATGCCTGAGAAACAGATTCAGCCCTAAAAAAAATCCAGGCAATACAGGTCACAAAAAATGTAATAATCATCTGAAAGCACTCTTTAAAAGATGGCAAAATCTTTCCTTGACCCGCTACTTCAATATTCTGACGATTTTTATTCATAATTAGCAATGGCATAAAATACAGAGCATTCAGACCTCCCCATACAATGAATGTCCAGTTTGCCCCATGCCAGAAACCAGAAACCAAAAAGATAATAAAGGTATTTCTGATTTTCATGAGAAGTCCGCCCTTACTTCCTCCCAAAGGAATGTAAAGATAATCCCTGAACCACGAAGAAAGGGAAATATGCCATCTCCTCCAAAATTCAGCAATATCTCTTGAGAAGTATGGAAATGAAAAATTCTTTAATAATTCTATCCCAAATAATCTTGAAACTCCTAATGCAATATCAGAATAACCTGAAAAATCTCCGTAAATCTGAAAGGCAAATAAAACTGCTCCTATTATAAGATTCATGGGACTTTCCGTCTGGTAATTTGTGAAAATTTCATTTACCAGAGGTGCACAATTATCTGCGATAACCATTTTTTTAAAAAATCCCCAAAGAATCTGACGCATTCCATCTACAGCCTGTTCATAATTGAAAATCCTTTCTTTCTGAATCTGAGGTAGAAGATGGGTAGCACGTTCTATCGGACCGGCAACTAAAAGAGGAAAATAACTCACAAAAACTGCATAATCTGTAAAGTTCTTTTCTGCATTAATTCTTTTTTTGTACACATCAATCACGTAAGATAAGCCATGAAATGTATAAAAAGAGATCCCTACCGGAAGGATAATATGAAGTAACCAGACATTTGCTTTAAAACCCAAACCTCCAAGAAGATCGGCAAAGCTTTCCACAAAAAAATTATAGTATTTGAAAAACCCCAAGAAACCAAGATTGATTACAATACTCAGTGTAAGCCAAAATTTGGCTTCTTTATTACTTCGGCTCTTCTCAATTTTAATGCCTGAAAAATAATCTAACCCAATGGAAAACATTAACAGAAAAAGAAATCTCCAATCCCAGCTTGCATAAAAATAAAAGCTGGCAAGCAATAACAGTCTGTTCTGATCCTGAAATTTTTTATTGAAGACAAACCAATACAAACAAAAAACGATTGGTAAAAAAATGAGAAATCCTATTGAATTGAATAGCATACTATAGCGTTAGAAATTATTAAATACCTGCAACTTCAGTCTCCATTCTATCGTAAAAAAAATTGAATAATAAATTTTTCCTTGTGAAAATACTCTTTACTGTTATGGGAATATTTGTAATTTCGATCATTGTGGATGTTTTATATTAATACAAAAATATATTTTTTATAATAATTTTAGGTTTAAAATCATTTACTCTTTATAATTATTCTTCATATTTTAATTTTTGACCTTAGCTACATAAAGTTTCACTACACAATCAGTTTTCTTAAGTAATCTCTTAATGGCTTTTCAATACATTGATAGAATAAAACAGATGTAATAATAAGAACGATGATGTAAAGTCCAAATATCGTATTAATATCAGGATTATACTGGCTCCATTTTATGATTTCTCTCAAAATATATAAAATAGGAATATGAGTAATATACACTGCATAGCTAGCTTCACCCAGATATTCTAACGGTTTCCATGAAAACAGATTGGTGAGCATCCCATTATTTTTTGAGATCAGAAGGATAAGCGGAATAAACAATAATGCCATCAGCCCATTGTGATAGAAAAATGAAGTGAAAACCAATGACAGTAAAATAGCTCCGAAAATTAAAACTACCGGAACATCATAATTCTTCTGCTCTGAATTTTTCACAAAATATATACCGGCAAGGTTTCCTGCCAAAAACTCGTTAATATGCATGATAGGAAAGTAGTACAATAATTCATGGCTTTCTGTATGAGGTCCTTCGTAATAAGAAGATTCAGCATATAGACTGCAAACTACCTGCGTAACTATCCAGATGAATATCGTCACAATCCATATGTTTTTGTTTCCTTTAGAATAGAAACGATTATACAGCCAAGGGAAAATCAGATAAAAAAGAAACTCTACAGAAATAGACCATCCGGGAAAATTCAGAATCATTGCCTTTCCAGGGATCCAGCTCTGTAATCCGAATAAATACAAAAAACTTTCGTAAATACTGAAATTAGAAAATCTTGTTACCAGATATAATAAAAGCCCGAGAACATATAATGGATAGATCCTTGCAAATCTGTTTTTATAATAATCAAAATATTCGATCTTATCTTTTTTATGATAAGCAACAATCATAATAAAGCCTGAAAGAATGAAAAAGTAACTTACTCCTACATTTGCTTTCAGAAAAATATTTGATATGTAATTCAGTTTATATAAAAAAAGATCTTTGTTGAAATGCGAAATGACAATTGCCATCGCTGCAAGAAAGCGGGTAAAAGTAATTTGAGTGATTTTCATAGAACGTCTAAACAGTAATACTAAGCGTTTTGTTATATATTTTTCATCAGAAATCCTCTTTATTTCTTACTGTAAAAACAATGTTTTATATTATTTTCGCAGAATAAGGTGTTTAGGCAATTCATTACAGAAAAGCCCCTACCCCGGAGTTTTATTTAATGAATACCCCAATGTATTTTCCTTCGTACTCTACTACTGTTGTCTCAATATTATTTTTCTCGCAGAAATCCTGATATGCTGAATTATCACCAATATCATCACTGATAAATACACCTCCTTTTCTTAGATGGCTGTAAAGCTCATTATAAGCCCATGCCCTACCATTATAGCTTTTATCCGAATCATAATGAAGTACGTCAAACATTTTATTTTCAGAAAAAATCTTGGGTAATGATTCCTTGTCTGCAAAACGGAATAATTTCCAGTTTCCTCTAAGGTTTTCAGGAACCACATATCCTACATACTGGTCCCCATCCTGTGCAAGATAAGGCATATCCGAACTGTATAAGGTTCCATTTCTTTTGGCAAGAGACAATAGAGATGCTAATGAAGACCAGCCATAGGCTACACCTGTTTCCACCACATGCTCGGCTTTTGCAAACTCACAAGCATAATAGATAAGCTCTAAGGCTCCTGGACCGCCCATTTTTACGGGGCATATTCTTTCTTTTTCTGTAGCGTCCGCTAAAATCTGCTTATAGTCATTACGGAATGCATCTATTTCAAGTCCAAATAGATTCGCAACAGCATCTTTTTGGGATATCGCTCTTTCCGCTGCCCAGGAATTCGTTTTCTCTTTTCCTTTAAAGGCATTATCTCTATTGATAGTATTTTTAATGATTTTACGACCTAGCTCCGGATAAAGGTCAGGTCTTTTTAAATATCCGATAAATGTTTTGAGAACTCTAGTTATTTCACTCACTATGTTGCCTTTAATGAAGCAAAAATAAAGATTTTTTTCCCATTTATATAAAAACAGATTATATTTGTGTAACTCAAATGAAAAAAGTCATGACCCTATCCCCATTATGAAAGATGCTGCTCAATCATCAATATTTCATTTTCAATGAACTCTTTTCTTTCAGACTATTTTCTGAAACATACATTACTAATAAACCATACCATAACTCATTATACAGGAATCAATTTTCAACATTTTGTTAGATTTATATGAAATTCTCTGTACTTATAGCCCATTATAATAATGCCTTCTTGTTTAGGGATTGTTATAATTCTCTGCTTCAGCAGACCTACCCGAATTGGGAAGCCGTTATTCTGGATGATGCCTCTTTGGAAAATGAAAGGGAAAAGATAAAAACTATCATCGCGGGCGATGAAAGGTTCAGGTATTTTGAAAATGAAAAAAACAGCGGTGTAGGAGTTACCAAAAGTAAACTTATAGAATTGGCAACCGGTGAAATCTGCGGTTTTGTAGATCCTGACGATGCTATTCTTCCTTCAGCAATTGAAACGGCTATTCAAACTTTTGAACGGAAAAGAAATGTAGTTCTTACTTACTCCCGCTTTATGGCTTGCGATAAAGATCTCAAACCGATAGCCCCATTTAAATCAGCAATGCAGGTAAGAAACGGAGATCCTTATTTCTTCAATTATCCTAACCAGATCAATCATTTTACAACATTCAGGAAGAACATTTATGAACAGACTGAAAAAATAAATCCTGAACTAAGAATTGCTGAAGATCAAGACCTGTATCTAAAAATGTATGAAAAAGGCGATGTCTATTTTATCAATGATATCAATTATTTATACAGAGCACATACAGGAGGGATTTCTCAAAACAATAACAAAGCAAAGTCCTATGATTATTTTGCCCAAGTGATTTTCAATACCATGAAAAGAAGAAATATCACTTATATTAATGGGAAAAAAATACCGGAAAAATATAGTAACCAACAGGAAATTTTTGCCCTTTTGGAGTACCAAAATGGGATTTTATATAGGATAAAGAAAAAATTTATCATTACTTTACAGAAACTTTTCAAGTGATGACTGAAAATAAAAAAATAAAGGTTCTTTTCAGACACCGATCTATGGAAATGGGCGGTGTGGAGAAGGTGGTGCTAAGTATGCTCAACAACCTTAATCCTGATAAATTCGATTTAACAATATGCCTTAACATGAACCAGGGAGAACTTCGAAATGAAATTCCCAGTCATGTAAAAAAGATATATCTTACCGAAGGCAAAGAAGGCTTTTCTCAAAATTTCATTATCAATAAGCTCCAGCTTATTCGAAGAAGATTAAAACTTACAAGAATATTAAAAAACCATAAAATTTCTGACCGAATTTTGGGTAATCAAAAGTTCGACATAGAGATTTCTCCCTCCTACGCCACATTCTCAGCGGTTAACAATTCAAGCAATAAGGATTCAAAGAAAATAGGCTGGTTTCACTCTGAGATCAATCTTCCTGCATTACAGCCGGCAGTTCCTGAAATCATTAAGAATTTTCAAAAATTCGATCATATGATCTACTGCTCGCAAAGAATCAAGGAAATGATGCATCTTTATTATCCTGATTTAAAATATCCCGCAGAAAGCGTAGTAATCAATGCTATTCCTATTGAAGAGATTAAAAGAAAAGCAGAAGAAAAATTAGAAACTTTTCCTCAGGGACCTGTGTTTGTTTCTGTAGGAAGACTTCATCACAGAAAAGGATTTCATAAGCTTATTGATGCCCACAAAAGACTTATTGATGAAGGTTTTCATCACAGCATCATTGTACTTGGAAACGGGGAAGAAATGCAAAATCTTACGGACCAGATACATGCTAATAATGTTCAGGATACCTTTATATTGGGTGGCAATAAAATGAATCCGTATTCTTACATTAAAAATGCAGATTATTTTATTCTTCCTTCCGAATCAGAAGCGTGGCCACTCGTAATTGCTGAAGCACTGATTCTTCAGAAACCTATTATTGCAACTGATACCGGTGATGTTGGCATTATGATCAAAGACCGAGAAACAGGATACCTGATCAGCTATGATACCAATGAAATGTATGAAGCCATGAAAAAATTCCTTACCGATCCGGAATTGATCTCCAGAATCAGAAAAAATCTTGAAACGATTGAAGAACAATTTGATAATCAGAAAATATTCAATGCTGTAGAAGCAATTCTTGAAAATCTTTACCAGCAAAAACAAAATGAATGATGATAGACATCATCATTCATTTTCAAAGTTTTCCGGACCAATAATATTTATAAGATCTGAAACGGTTTCCATATCTTTAAAATGGTTCACATCAAGCTGTTGATTAAAATTTTCATCTACAAAGGCAATTACAGAAAGTAAACTGATAGAATCGTAATTTTCAAGATCATTCAGTTTGGTATCAAGGCTTAGCTCTTGATCTTCATCTAATTCCTCTCGCAGCTTTTCTAAAAAAACGGAAGTTTTCATATATTTTTATTTTGTGATTGATTTAATTATTAAAATTCCACGATAGTAGCACCCCAGGAATATCCTACTCCAAAACCGGCAAGCAATATTTTATCTCCTTTCTTCAACATTCCTTCATCCATCATATTTTTTAATGCAATCGGAATGGTTGCAGAAACTGTATTCCCAGTTTTCTCCATATTGACATAGAACTTTTCTGTTGGTATTTTAGTTTTTCGTCTCAGATAATTCAGCATAAAAGAATTTGCCTGATGAAAAACAAAATAATCTATATCATCCATTGTGAGCCCATTTACATCCATAGTTTCCTTTACTAACCCCGGAATTTTCTCTATTGTAAAATTAAAAATTTCAGGACCGTTCATATAAAGATTCTCCGGATCAAACTCATGATTGGGATTCAGCGTAAAATCTGTTCTTAACGCTCCTTTTTTCACCATAAGATTTTCCGCACCACTTCCATCCGTTCCTAAACAAAATTTATAATCGCCGGCATTTTCATCTTTTTCTATGATCGCTGATGCAGAAGCATCCCCAAATATACATCGGTTTCCTTTATCTTTTGGATTGATGTGTTTGCTATAAGTTTCTGAGGTAACAAGCAAAATGCTTTTGGCAACCCCTGCTACAATTAATCCTTTAGCAACTGCCAGACCATACACGAATCCGGAACAGCCTAAATTAAAATCCATAGCTCCTATATTTTTTCTCAACCCGAGTTTATCCTGCAAAATACATGCTGTAGTGGGAAGAAAATAATCAGGGCTTTGAGTACAGAATAGAATAAAATCAATCTTATCCCTGTCATACTCCTTAAAAATCTTTTCTGATGACTGTATAGCCAGATCCAGCACCGTTTCGTTTTCGGCAGAAATATGACGTTGTGAGATCCCTACTTTTTCACGGATTCTTTCTGAACTCCACTCAGGAAATTCCTTTTCCAAATCCATATTGGTAAGAACCAGCTGAGGCAAATAATATTCTATTTTAGAAATTTTTATCATATAAATTCTTTTCTTTGTAGGAGGAAAACAAATTTAGAATAATGATATTTATATATCGTATCATATTAAAAATTCATACCACTTATCAATACCTGATCAAGAGAATCTATCTCAAAATTTGTATTGCTAAAGGATTAAAGGTAGGAAAAAATGTTCGTTTTGTGGAAGTTCCTGAGTTGGGTACTGAACCTTTTTTAATTGAAATAGGTGACGAGACAACTCTTTCCAATAATGTTCGTTTCATTAATCATGACGGAGGGTATAACGCTTTACATTTTTTCGAAAAATATAAGGATGTAAGGGCTTTCGGACGTATAAAGATCGGAAAGCAGTGCTTTATTGGGGCAGATACTATTATTATGCTAGGCTCAGAAATAGGTGATAATTGTGTATTGGGAGCAGGCTCTATCTTAACTTCTTCGATGCCCAACGGAACCGTATATGCCGGAATTCCTGCAAAATTTATTTGTACCATCGAGGAATATGGAGACAAAGCTTTAAAAAACAATGTCATGTACCCACGAGAGCTTGAAACCGACAGACCTAAACTTGAAGATTATATAAAAAAACACCTCCCTCATACTTATAAACCTATAAAAAAATAAATGACTGAAAAAAAGAAAATCCTTATCAGAATTGGTTCTCTACGCCATGGCGGTGCAGAAAAAGTTCTGATCAATTTCCTAAAAAATCTTCCGGAAGATAAATATGAGGTTGATTTGCTTATCAATCTGTATACCGGCATGTATATTCAGGAAGTACCGTCATGGGTGAAGTTACATTATCTTATAAAAGGTGAGATGATTACAACGAACAAGCCTCATGAAATTCCGATAAAAGCATTCAGAGTTCTTTATCAGAAAATGCTTCTCATGTTTCCATCTCTTCTTTATAAATTCATTTTAAAGGATAAAAAATATGATGTAGAAATCGCCGCAATTCATGGAATGCATAGAGAATTGCTATCCAGCCCTCAGAAAAACTCAAAGAAGATTATCTGGATTCAGAATGATATTTTTAATCTGAAAGAATATACGCCAGATGTAATCAGACAGTTTTTTAAATTTGACAAAATATTGGTGATTTCCAATAAACTGAAGGAGGAAATGCAAAAACTTGCCGGTAACGAAAGGGAAAAACAGGCTGTTATAAAAATATTCAATCCTATAGACAAACAGGATACTTTACAAAAAGCCAATGTGAACATTGAGGATTATCCTTTCTCCAATGATCTTCCAACTTTTGTCACTATTGGTACCGTATATCCTCAAAAAGGTTACGACAGGCTTCTTGATGTTCATAAAAAGCTTATAGATGAAGGGCTGAAACATCAGATCATCATCATTGGAGACGGGTATGACTTGGAAAATATACAGACAAAGCTGAATCAATTGGGGCTTCAGGAAACGGTAAAAATGCTTGGCTTCAGAAGTAACCCTTATCCATATCTTAAAAAAGCTGATTTCTATGTGATGTCTTCGCGCCACGAAGGCTTTCCTACCATCATTGCAGAAGCACTTATTCTGAATAAGCCGGTAGTGTCTACGGATGTTTCCGGAATCAAAGATCTTCTACAGGATGGAAAATTAGGACTCATCACTCCAAATTCTGAAGACGGGATCTATGAAGGAATGAAAAAGTTCCTTACTGACAAAGAACTTTCCGTACAGTATGAAAAAGAAATAGCTAATACTGACCTTCCATTTGTATTGGAAAAATCAGTTGCTCATATTCAAGAAATTATTGATCAAGCATAAAAGGTTTTGTAATGCCAGAATACACCATAATACAGAAAGATTTTTACAGGGAAAGTGGGAAATGGCTTTCCACTTTAGGGATTTGGAAAAAGTGTATTAATCCCAATCTACATTATATTTATGTTTTCAGAAAAGCTCAGCAATACAATAAAAAATCTATTTCTGGCATATTCTGGAGATTGGCTTTACGACATTATCAAATAAAATATGGTTTCCAGATTTATCCTGAAACTCAGATTGGAGAAGGCTTTTATCTGGGACATTGGGGAGCTCTTGTGATCAATCCTAAGGTAAAAATTGGTAAAAACTGTAATATTGCCCAGGGTGTTACTATAGGACAGCAAAACCGTGGTAAAAATGAAGGTTTTCCAGTTATTGGGGATGAAGTTTGGATAGGTTCCAATGCCGTTATCGTGGGTAATGTAAACATTGGAAATAATGTATTAATTGCTCCCAACTCCTATGTTAATTTTGATGTTCCCACAGATTCTTTGGTCATGGGAAATCCCGGAAAAATTTATTCTAAACCAAATGCTACAGAAGGTTATATTAATAACAAAATTTAATTCAATGTAAGTCTTCTCTTATTAATAAGATACCCCACTACAAGATAAGAGTTATCAGGATAATGAGTAAGAAGTTCTAGCAGGAAGCCAAAGTCTTAATGTTGGTATAGATATTAAGCAATCTGATCAAGCGTAAACACAAAATCGTCATAATTTAAAAAAATTTTAATCTACAATTCTCAGATTGTAATGAATACTTTGTAATTTTATCTAAGTTTTTAAACGTTTGGATTATTAGACAACTTCTCAGTAATATAAAACAAAGTATATCGGGATATTAGACATGATTTTAAGCATATTTTAATATTAAACTTTGTTAAAACTGATCAATTCTTCAGTAAAAAGTATATTTTTGCACAATTATTGATTTAGTCTATTGATTTTGGAAATAATTTAAACGAAATAAATAATTATAAATTTTAGAATTATGTCACAATCGTACGAAGTTATTTTCGAAAACAACAAAAAATGGGTAGAGTCAAAAGTAGCAGAAGATCCTGATTTCTTCCATAACTTAGCTAAAACTCAAACTCCTGACTATCTGTATATCGGATGTTCAGACAGTAGAGCAACGGCGGAAGAACTGATGGGCGCAAAACCCGGAGAGGTATTTGTTCACAGAAACATTGCCAATGTGGTGAATACTTTAGACATGAGTTCCACTGCAGTTATTCAATATGCAGTAGAACATCTTAAAGTAAAACACATTGTTGTTTGCGGACATTACAACTGCGGCGGGGTAAAAGCAGCGATGACCCCTCAGGATTTAGGATTATTAAATCCATGGCTGAGAAATATTCGTGATGTTTACAGATTGCATCAGGCTGAACTTGATTCTATCGAAGACGAAAGCAAGCGTTATGACAGACTTGTAGAACTTAATGTTCAGGAGCAGTGCATCAACGTAATTAAAATGGCTTGTGTACAGGAAAGATATATCTTAGAGGAACAACCTATTGTACACGGCTGGGTATTTGACCTTAGAACAGGTAAGATCATTGATTTGGAGATCGATTTTGAGAAAACCTTAAAAGACATCCAAAAAATCTACAACCTTACAAGTTCTGACTGGGTAATGAGCAGAAAGACCAAATAGTCTTTCTAAAAAGAATGTGAGATGAAATTCTGGAGTATTATTGTATTAACGTTTTTTCTGAATTTTACAGCGCTGCCAAGCATTGCTGCGGTGGCAGGCTGGGACATTCTTAGAACTAATATAATAATAAACGAAGAAGAGCCACATTCTCACCCATCTTCATTTATTGTTTACGAAAAGACACTTCCAAAAACTTTGGATGTATTTGATTATCTGAAGTTTTCCGAACCTGATTTTCAGGGAATGTCTTTTGTGCTGATCGATGATTCTTTTCATCTATCACCCTTACTTACTATATTTTCTCCCCCTCCCGAAGCTTAGTTTTTAATACTTAGATTTTTTTGATACCTATTCATATCAGTTACTGATATCGGATACACATGTACTTAAAAAATTAAATTTTAAAAACTTTTATAACTGCCTAATTTAAAAATAAATAGGACGGTTATCTTTCACAGCTTTACATCATGAAAAAGACATCATTAATAGGAGGAATAAAGGAGAATTTCCCTTCAGGACTCGTGGTATTTTTAGTAGCACTTCCACTATGTTTAGGAATTGCATTAGCATCAGGCGCTCCACCATTATCAGGAATTATTTCCGGGATTGTAGGAGGTGTGGTAGTAGGACTCATCAGTAATTCAAATATTTCAGTTTCAGGACCTGCAGCAGGTTTAACGGCGATTGTTTTAACTGCCATTACAGATTTAGGCGCATTTGAACTTTTCCTTTGTGCCGGAATTATTGCAGGGCTTATACAGCTGATTTTAGGATTTGTAAGAGCAGGAAGTATTTCCAACTATTTCCCAAACAATGTAATTGAGGGAATGCTTGCTGCGATAGGAATTATCATTATTTTAAAGCAAATTCCACATGCTTTAGGGTTTGATAAAGATTATGAAGGTCATGAATCTCTTTTTGACAGTGGCTTAAACTTCGGATATTTTACAGAATTATTCGGGGCTATTCACCTGGGTGCTATCGTTGTTACTTTAGTCTCGGTGGCTATTCTAATCGCGTGGGATAAAGTTCACGTACTGAAAAGAATGAAAATGCTTCCCGGAGCTTTAGTAGCTGTAGTAGCTGGAATCCTTTTGAATGAACTTTTTAAATTATCTGGAAGCTCATTGGCAATTGGTAAAGAACATTTGGTTTCGTTACCTGTCCCACAATCTCTGGACGACTTCAAAAATCTGATTACGATGCCTGATTTTGGAGGTTTTACTAATCCAAAGGTATGGATCGTGGGAGCAACTATTGCCATTGTAGCTTCTATTGAAACTTTACTTTGTATTGAAGCATCTGATCGTCTTGATCAACAGAGAAGAATAACGGATACGAATCTTGAGCTTAAAGCACAAGGAATCGGGAACCTGATCAGTTCATTCATCGGAGGTCTTCCAATGACGTCAGTAGTTGTAAGAAGTTCTGCTAATGCTAATGCTGGAGCAACATCTAAAGTATCTGCAATGATTCATGGTGTATTATTATTGGTATGTGTTCTTTCCATTCCTGTAATTTTAAATCTTATTCCGCTTGCAACATTGGCTGCAGTATTGATTTTAGTAGGATACAAACTGGCAAAACCTGCTACATTTAAGCATTTCTGGCATTTAGGAAAATTCCAGTTTATTCCATTTGTAGCCACTGTGGTAGCAGTAGTAGCCACAGATTTATTAAAAGGTGTCGGGATCGGTCTTACCATCTCTGTTTTCTATATTCTTCAGGGAAATATGAAGAGAGCTTATTATCTAAGCAGGGAAATGCTGGATGATGCAGACGGTATAAAGATTAAGCTGGCTGAAGAAGTTTCATTTTTAAATAAGGCGGCAATCAAAAAAACACTGAAAAATATTAAGCCAAACTCTAATGTAATCATTGATGCCAGAAGCACTTCATACATTGCCACTGATGTACTGGAAATGATTCAGGACTTTGCCAATATACGGGCAAAAGAACAGGATATCAATGTAGAACTTTTAGGCTTTAAAACTTCATACAGAGATTATGAAAGAAGTGAGGATTCTCACATTTTAGTTACTCATAAGAGAGCCATGTAATCTCAATCATTATCTTATTATTTTAAATTTAAAATTCAAAAACAATTAAATTATATGAAAGCACATACATACGAAACTCAATCGACAATTACTCCGGAAAAAGCATTAGAATTCTTAAAAGAAGGAAACCAGAGGTTTGTGAACAACCTTAAGGCAAACAGAGATCTTCTTGAGCAGGTAAACGCAACCCGTGAAGGACAATGGCCGTTTGCTGTGGTATTAAGCTGTATAGACAGCCGTACTTCTGCTGAACTTATTTTTGACCAGGGGTTGGGAGATGTTTTCAGTATCAGAATTGCCGGTAACTTTGTAAACCAGGATATTCTTGGATCAATGGAATTTGGTTGTAATGTTGCAGGTTCGAAGCTGATTGTAGTATTGGGACACACTAAATGCGGTGCATTAAAAGGAGGTCTTGATGCGGCTCAAATTGAAGGTCTTGGAATGGACAACCTGAATCATCTTATCAATCACTTTAACCCTATCATTAATGAAGTGATTGAAGAAAATGAAGAACGTTCATCAAAAAACAGTTCTCTTTTAGAAAGACTTAATCACCAGAATGTAAAAAATGCCATCGAAGATATACGTAAGCAGAGTTCAACACTTAGAAACCTTGAAAATGAAGGTAAAATTAAAATTGTTGGAGCTAACTACGACGTAGAAACCGGTGCAGTGAGCTGGTTATAAAAAGACACAATTCTCATTATAAATCATTATATATAAAGCCCTCCGAATAACTCCGAAGGGCTTTATTTTATTCTGATAACTTTTTCTATTTTCCGTTAAATGCAGACATGGTATTGTTCAGTCCTGCAAAAACGAAAGAAAGGCTTGCTTTAGCAAAGGTTTCAATTCTTTCCGAGAGTTTTTCTGATTCTTCTTCATTCCATGTTCCTAAAACATAATCAACCTGTTTACCCGCTGAAAAGTCTGCAGAAATCCCGAAACGAAGTCTGGCATATCCTTGTGTCTGTAATACTTCGTTAATATTTTTAAGCCCGTTATGTCCTGCATCTGAACCTTTTCCTTTCATTCTCAATGTTCCAAAAGGAAGTGCAAGATCATCTGTGACAATCAGAACATTTTCCAAAGGAATATTCTCTTTCTGCATCCAGTATCTTACAGCATTTCCTGAAAGATTCATATAAGTATCCGGCTTAAGTACGAATACTTTTCTACCTTTATGTTTTCCCTCAGCCATCCAGCCAAAATTAGCCGTATTAAATGATACCTCAAGATTTTCAGCAATTTTCTCTGCCACTTTGAATCCAATATTATGGCGTGTATTTTCGTATTCTGAGCCTTTATTACCAAGCCCAACAATTAAATATTTCATCAGAAATTTTTTGCAAAATTAAGGGATAAAAAATAAAAAACTCAATCTCAGAAAGATTGAGTTTTAAATATTGTAAAAAAACTTTTCTATTGTGGTTTATAGATATAGTTAATACCATAGCCTTTCGTCATGTAAGTCTGAAGATCATACACATAATTGGTACTCTTCACGATTGGAGGAGGATAAGGCAGTGCTGTAGTATTGGTGAAAGACCATCTCTTAGGATTGTTTGGAGAAAGCATAAGGGATTCTCTTTCATTTTTATCCGTAGCAACAAGTCTGGAAATTTTATAAGCAAATGGCACTAATGTGAATGGGCTTATCTGGCTGTCATACTCATAGAACACATAGTTATGCTTTAAGTTAACTGCTCCAAATACATCTCCAGGCAACATATTTCCTGAATGCTTTACAACATTAGAAATATTGTCACCTACATAGGTATACCCTATTTTTGAGTATTTATCAAATGCAAATGTAGTACCTGGAATATCTAACCCACTTTTCATCGTGATAGAATCCAGTTTTGCAGTAGCTGTGCTGTATACCAACGTATATTGCTTTTTCTCTTTTTGTAATAGTGTCTGCGGTCCTGGCGTAGTAGCCGGTGGAACCGGAGCCGGTCTTCTATAGATAGAGCGGTTTTCAGAGATTATAGCAATTTGATTTTTGTTATTATAATTAAATTGCTGTGTATAAGAAATACTGTCTTTATCAAGTTTTCCATTTCCATCCAGATCAAGGAATCCGTTGAAAGAGATTTGGCTTATTCTGTCACCACTGTACATAATGTCTGTGATAGAAGCACTGTCTGAGATTACTCTGGTTACAAGAAGTCCGCTGTACTGATATTCTGCAATGGTATCTTTATCTGTAATTTCTCTGTACAATGCTCTGGGACCATTAAGTCCGCCTGTATTATTAAGATCCAATAGTGGATTCCCGTCTTCATCTAATAAATCCTTGCAGGAATGTATTGAAGAAAAGCCTGCAATTAGTAAGATAAAATAGAAAATTTGTTTCATTTCCTGGTAATTGATTATTTTTTGACAAATATAATTTTTTTTGTTTAAAATTATATCCTTATTTATATTCTGGTCAGATTAACGTTGTTATTTACCTTCTAATTTCTTATAAGTAAATGTAATCTTTTGATTTTTTTCTACGATTGGATATCTCTCATTATCATACGAGTAGCTTTGTCCTGTATTCACTGACGGAGTTGGAGCCGGCATCTCAAAATACATGGATGTAGGGTTATTAGGAGACATTCTGTAGAAAAGCCCCGGATTTATTAACCCTCTCATCAGAGAAAAGTTTTGAGGAATCATAGAAAACGGGCTGTTATTTGAATCATAATTCTGGAAATTATAAGTAGAGGTTTTAGCTGTTGCAAAGTCTGGAGCTCCTAAATTATTTAAGATTCCTTTTTTGCAAATCACCTGAGAAACATTTTTCCCTGCATATACAAAAGTGTATTCTATAAATTTATTATAGGCAGAAATACCTCCGTCTTTTCTTTTTTCAAGAATTTTAGTAAGCTTACTGGTGATGGCATCGTAAGAAAACGCGTAATCACTTAAATAAGATAATGACGGTGTAGATCCTGTTGCTTTACACGATGCACTAAAGATTTTCCCTTTTTCCGCAGGAACGATATCAAAAGTATAATCTAAACTTTCTGTTGCCGGGCTCATAAACGTCACTTTACTGATATCTTGTTTTGTAGGATCACTACTGCCAGGTTGATAAGTTACACTCCCTATATAATTATTGGTAGGTGCATTATCATCCTTATATGAAATCTGCTCCAAAACGCCTAAATTAGTTGAAGTATACTCCTCCTGAGTGACATTATCCATAGCAACTCTTGCTATAAACTTTTGAGGTGCAGGACCTCCTACAGGATCTGGAATAGATTCCGTAGGGTCTGATGTTGTATTACATGACGCTAGTAACCCGAAAAGTGCAGCTCCAGCAAACATTTTAAGAAAATAGTTTTTTGCCATAAACAAATTTTTTAACTCGCCCAAATATAATTCAATTTTTACTAATAGAGGGCACAATATCCAAACAAATCCACAAAGAATAGAGTTAATAAACAAAAAAATCTAAAAACATAACGTTTTTAGATTCTTATTTATTATATAAACTGTAAAATTAGTAAGGTTGCAATACGGATGTTGTTAGTACAGACTGTGCCATATCACCACTAAGAGTATTCGTATCTACAGCTCTTCCAATCCCAAGAATAGTATTATTCAATGTTCTGTTAATACATGCTACTTTTACAGAGTAATTATTTCTCTGTGTAAGATTGGTAAGCGTTGCGTTAAGATTAAAAATTTTATAAGCCCCACTCTCTCCAAGCAATACATCTGTTCTCACAGCCTTCAGCTGATTATCAACAAAAACTCCGCATGCAAAACTTGCAGATGATGCACCGTTTATTTTTTGCGCAATAGTCTGAAAAGAAAATGTCACTTTATTCGTTTGATTCGTCACAGAGAAAGTGTCAACAGCTTGTGGCAACACTTTCCAACTCCCCGTCAAAGGAGCATTTTCGTAATAAGGTATAGGATCTCCGCTAGAATCAAAATAAACTCCGCTCTGATCAGCTACTGTATTTAAAGAAAACACAGACATACTTCCCTGCCCATCTGCTATTTTAACGGCTTTCCAGTCGTTAGCAGCCATCGTTGCATTATTATGTAATATATCTCCCGCATTCCCTGCTGAGCCTTTCAGCAAGTCTGTACCCCCTGTTCTGAATTCTTTCCTTACATTTAAATCACCATTAACATCCAGCATATTGACAGGTTCAGAAGTATTTATTCCCACCTGCGCACTCATTAGTCCTACAATCAGTAAAAATGGAACAAAAAATATCTTTTTCATAGTATGTTTTAATTAATGATGGGTTTAAATTCTTGTGGGATTTCATATACATCTACTTTTAAAGAAGATTGTGCAATAAAATCATTGATATTGGTATTGGTATTCTTACCTATTGCCAGCTTTCTGCTGGTATCTCCATATGCGGCAAGTTTTGAACATGCTACACTTACGGTATGCTCTCCTTTGGTAAGGTTTTCTACGATTCCAATCTGGTTGTGGGTAAGGAAAGGAAACTGAGCGCTACTTGCTTTTAAGTTTCTCTGTCTTAAATTGATCAGTTTATCATCCACAAAGATTCCACAAGCATAATCTATAGAAGTATCTGTAGTTCCATTACCTGTGAAATTTGCCTGTACAACGGTTTCAAACTGAAAGTAAGCTTTACTTTGTGTACTGTATACGTAGATTTGTTGAGTTAAATTATTAATCTTCTTAAATCCCGGAAGATTCCCAAATTCTGTTCCTTTATTAAAAGTTGCAGCTCTGGAAGTAGTGATATTCGCCTGTTCCCAACTCTGAAATTCAATTCCATCTCTATCTGAAAATGAGTTATTGAATATTAAATAAAATTTATTCGGTTCATATTCTGGGATACGAAGACTTTTCCAGATCGGGGGATATCCTTCGCCCTGAGAAACTAAAAGCTGGTCATTATTTCCTTGTGAAAGAGTACCGTCACTACCGACAACAACAATTTTACTTCTCAAATTCAAATCTCCGTTCACATCAAGTTTTGCTTTTGGAGAAGCGGTATTAATTCCAACCTGAGCAGAAAGCACTGCACTTGAAGCAAGAAATAAAGCACATAGTATATTTTTCATCACCTGATTAATTGGATTTATAAGTTACGTATTCAATAACATCGATTTTCATTGTAGATTCCAGAGTAAATGCATTGGAAGCTCCATTAGAACCTTCAACTTCTCTACCTATGGTAAATTGGGACAATGAATTAGAAGTAGAGATTTTTCTACATGCAATTTCCAGATTCTGTACTCCAACCGGAACATTAAGCTCAGTATAGCTCAGTGTAAAAATGTAATCCATAAGACCCGCCTTTTCTGTATTGTTGTTCGTAGCAACTCTGTCCGGACGTACGGCAACCAGTTTACCATTTCTGAAAACACCGCATACAAATTTCACGTTTTGAGAAGTAGTAGCTCGGGGGGCTTTCATTTCAATTCCTGTCTGAAATTGATAGGTAAGCCTGTTTCTTCCGTTCTTAATCTCAAAACTATTGGCAAGACCGGCAATTTTCACCCATTTTCCTTTGCTTGTATCTGTAATATCATCACCAACACTATTTTTGTTGATATTATCACCGGCAACACCATTAGATAAACTACTAATACCAATCTGATCTGAAGACAAATACGAATTAATTAATTTGTATTGTCCCTCTTCCATAAAGGAAACATTCAATGATTTCCAAACAGGGGCACTCCCCTCGCCTTGGGAAACTAAAACTTGACCGTTCAACCCGGCATCACCTACCTCAGTTGAAGTTCCGCCTACTCTAAGCTCTTTTCTCAGAGTGGGTTTACCGTTGACATCTAACATAGCTTTTGGTTTCGATGTCCCGATTCCCACCTGTGCGTTGGCATAGAACGAAAGAAATCCAGCCGCGCAGCAATATATAATTTTTTTCATAATAAGGACCACAAAGGTACAAATTGAAGTCTTAAAAATTCCAGTTATATATCTTTAAACCTATAGAAATAAACACATTACAGCATAGAATTAATCACACAAAAAAGTAGAATTATTTCTACATAACTCTACTTTTTTATTCTTTCTAAATAAATATAACGTCTCAAACCCTTTCTGTACCGGAAGTTAGACCTTGTTTTTTAATCATTAAAACGTGATTTTTCTCTTGATTAATTGGGCGTAATTCTCTTGCTAATGAGTATTTTAAGAGAGAAACATGACAACAATCAGACTAGAAATAAAAAAACATATAAAAACTTAAAATTTTTATATGTTTTTTACCTTCACAAACCTGAAAAGAATATTTTACTGATGTTCAATAATCGCCTTTAACAGCATATTTACCTCATCTACATTTTTCACCCTTTCCTTTCTCATCATAAGCTGGTTTCCTTCTTTTCCGGACTTTTCTTTAAGCTGAGCTTCGGCAGGATTTCTTGTTAAATAATTAATGATATGCCTGAATCTGTCCGTCTGATAGAATTTATCCTGAGGATTACTTGGAAAATACCCGAGGAATATTCCGTTTTTCATAACAATCTTATCAAAACCAATATCTGCGGCAAGCCATTTTAAAGAAACACTCTTCAATAGATTCACTGCTTCTTTAGGCAACGCACCAAAGCGGTCAATTAACTCAAGTTCAAACTGATGGAGATCTTTTTCATTATTGATCTCCGCTATTTTCTGATACAACAATAATCTTTCTTCCGTATTGGAGATATAAGAATCTGGTAACATTAATTCAAGATCTGTATCAATATTAACATCTTTAACAGATTTGAAAAGCTTCTGACGGTCTTCTTCATTATCGAACAGGTTTTCGAAATCCGCATCATCTTTCAACTCCTCAAGTGCTTCCTGCATTAATTTCTGATAGGTTTCAAATCCCATCTCATTGATAAACCCACTTTGCTCAGCACCTAATAAATCTCCTGCTCCACGAATTTCCAGGTCTTTCATAGCAATCTGGAAACCACTTCCAAGATCTGAGAACTGTTCAATCGCTTCCAATCGTTTTCTTGCATCGGAAGTCATCATATCATAAGGAGGTGTAATCAGATAACAAAATGCCTTTCTGTTACTTCGTCCCACTCTTCCTCTCATCTGGTGAAGATCTGCCATTCCGAACCTTTGAGCATCATTAATGAAGATCGTATTGGCATTCGGAACATCTACCCCACTTTCCACAATAGTAGTAGAAACAAGAACATCATATTTCCCTTCCATGAAATCCAGAACATTTTTTTCAAGCTGTTTACCGTCCATCTGCCCATGCCCCGTAATGACTCTTGCATCAGGAACCAACCTCTGGATAAGCCCCGCAATATCCTTCAGGTTCTCGATTCTGTTATTAATAAAATAAACCTGCCCGTCTCGCTGAAGTTCATAAGAAACGGCATCACGCAGAATCTCTTCATTGAACCCGATCAATTGTGTATCTACCGGCTGCCTGTTGGGCGGTGGAGTTTTGATAACAGATAGGTCTCTTGCAGCCATTAGCGAGAATTGTAATGTTCTTGGGATCGGGGTGGCAGTTAAAGTAAGTGTATCAACATTATTCTTTAAGGTTTTCAACTTATCTTTTACCGAAACACCAAATTTGTGCTCTTCATCAATAATCAATAATCCCAGATCTTTAAATTTCACCGAACTGCTTACCAATTGATGAGTTCCAATGATAATATCTACTTTTCCATTCTTTAAATCTTCCAGTGTTTCAGACTTTTGTTTTGCTGTTCTGAATCGGTTTACATAGGCAACATTTACCGGAAATTCTTTTAATCTTTCTTTAAAACTTCTGTAATGCTGAAAAGCAAGAATGGTAGTTGGAACCAATACAGCAACCTGTTTTCCATCTGTAGCTGCTTTAAATGCCGCACGAATAGCAACTTCGGTTTTACCAAATCCAACGTCTCCACACACCAGCCTGTCCATTACAGTATCTGCTTCCATATCTTTTTTTACATCCACGGTAGCTTTTTCCTGGTCCGGAGTATCTTCATAGATAAAGCTTGCCTCCAGTTCATTCTGCAAATAGGAATCCGGTGTATATGCAAACCCTTTTGCAGTCTTTCTTTGCGCATATAATTGAATAAGATCAAAAGCAATCTGTTTTACTTTTGCTTTTGTCTTCTGTTTCAAAGATTTCCAAGTCGGGGAGCCTAATTTACTTAATACAATCTCTTTCCCGTCAGGACCATTATATTTTGAAATTTTATGTAATGAATGGATGCTTACATAAAGTAAATCTCCATTTTTATAGGTCAGTTTAAAGCATTCTTGGATTTTTCCATCATTATTTACCTTTACCAGCCCCATGAACTTACCAATCCCGTGATCGATATGGGCAATATAATCTCCAATTTTAAGAGACATCAGATCTTTCAGGGTAAGCTGCTCTGATTTAGCAAAGGTATTTTTTGCTTTATATCTTTGGTAACGGTCAAAAATCTGGTGATCTGTATAGACCAGGAGCTTATGTCCATTGTCTACAAAACCTTCATGCAGTTCAGATTTAAAGCTTTTAAACGGAAGTTCATGCTCCAGTTCTTCAAAGATAGATTCAAGTCTTTCTTTTTGTTTTTCTGTAGAAAATGAAATCCAGGTATCAAAGCCATCCTTCTGCTTTCCTTCCATATCTTCAATAAGAAGCTCGAAATTCTTATGAAATGAAGGCTGTGGAAGCTGTTCCATTTTTACCTCAGCAGTTTCTTTTAAACCTTCAATAGAAGCACTTCCAAAATCTACGGTTTTAAATTTCTTATAATCAAATAAAAACTCCTGATCAGAAATAAAAAGCTCCTGTGGCGTTCTATGGGCAATATCTTTACTTAAAGTCTCATATTTCTCCAGTGATTTTTCGTAGAATGTCTTAATCTTCTGCATTCCTATCATCCCGTTCTTGGAAACTACATAGCTTTCTTTGGGTAATAGCTGGAGTAATGACACTCTGCTTCCGGTAACAGAAAAATTCATATTGGAAACCAGTTGAAATTCCTTTACTTTATCTACGGAAAGCTGTGTTTCTATATCGAATGTTTTAATGCTTTCCACTTCATTTCCAAAGAATGTAATTCTGTATGGCTTTTCATAAGAATAAGAAAACACGTCTACAATACCTCCTCTCACGGAAAATTCTCCCGGCTCAGAAACGAAATCAGTTTGCTGAAAGTGATAATGATTGAGCAATTCATCTACAAAATCAAAATCAAGCTGGTCCCCTACCTTTATATGATGTGAAATTGCTTTAAAATCTTCTTTCTTTAATACTTTTTCTGATAAAGCACCAGCATAAGCCACAATCACCTTTGGAGATCTCCCGGAATTGATTTTATTCAAAACCTCGGTTCTTAAAACCAAATTGGCATTCTGAGTTTTTTCGATCTGATAAGGCTCAAGGTGGGTT
The DNA here is from genome assembly GCF_059515185.1 of Chryseobacterium sp. CS2K3. Classification (NCBI taxonomy): domain Bacteria; kingdom Pseudomonadati; phylum Bacteroidota; class Flavobacteriia; order Flavobacteriales; family Weeksellaceae; genus Chryseobacterium; species Chryseobacterium sp. CS2K3. The sequence goes on from NZ_JCAKRW010000001.1 coordinate 226,881, forward strand.
GCCGGAAAATACAATACTTTTTCTTTCCCCAACAGGTCTTCCATTTCTGTATTAGCATACAAAGCATCTTCTTTATCATCTACCAGATAAAGTATATTTTTCTTTTGAACCAAAAAAAGCTCAGCAACAAAAACTGAAACTGATGATCCTGCACTTCCTTTCACAGCAATATGCGGATTGTTTTCTAACTGATCAAAGATTTCTTTCCCGAATTCTTTTTGCATCAAATCTGGAAGAAACTTTTCGTTGATGGATTTTAACTGCATAAATAGTAATGGTATAAACGACAAAAGCGATTTCGGGAGTTTTCCGAAACCGTTTAATGCTATACAAAGGTACGTATATTTTTTTCTTCATACAGAAGTATCCTGCCTTTTGAATTTAAAACGAAAGAGTTATGCATTAAAATCTTAATTTTTTATTAATTTATTTAATTACTTGTTAAAAAAAATACAGAAATTTTCACATGGCATAGTGTTTGGCACTTCAAATTCACCAAACATTATTTAAAGTACAGTATTATGAAAAAAGCAATTAAAATCTTAGGAGTTTTAATGCTGTTAGTTTTTACAGCATTATCTTTTTCATCGTGTAGCAGAGATGATGACCCTACCAACAATGACTTCTTTGCGGGGACATACAAAGGAAAAATATCTTACAACGATGGAGGTTCCACCAATATCAGCACAGATAACGGAAGTGTATTTGTAACAAAGATTGCCAGCGGAACAAAATACAATTTTGCCTTCTCAAACAGCATTCCGGACCTTAACGGGATTGAGTTTAATCAACAAGGAGATCATACGCTTGTAATGATCGGTTCTACAGGAACTTCTTACATCAGAATTGACAATAATGAATTGAAGATTCTGTTTATGAAAGATGGTAAAACCTGGACAGCCAACTGTACACGCTAAACATTCTATTCATATAATAAGAAAACCTGTTTCACTTCTGAAGCAGGTTTTTGTTTTTCTTATCAGCGGTTTAATTTTTTTTTAAGCTGTAATAAACTTTAGTTAAGTTTAAATTTCCAAATTTTCTAGCCTACTTTTTGTATATCTTTAATCAACAAAAAATAAACAGTAATTCTTATGAAAAAATTCTTATCTGCAATGTCTATAATCTTAGGACTAGGCTTTGCTACTGCTCAGCAGACTGCTCCCGCTAAAAGCGCCGCTCCGGCTCCTATAAAAACTACAGCAAAAGCAACTCAACCTGTAGCTGCAAAAGCTGCTACTGCAAACACGGCTAAACCGGCTAAACCTGCAGACGTAAAACCTGCTCAGCCTGCAGCAAAAATGAAAAAGGACGGTACTCCGGACAAAAGATATAAGGAAAACAAGCGTCTGAAAAAAGACGGTACTCCTGATAAAAGATATAAAGTAAATAAATAAGCATAACATCAACATATATAGTTGTTATTTTCATAATCAAATTTCGAGAAGCCGATGAAACTCATTTCATCGGTTTTTTTATGTCTGCCTTTGTAAAAAATGGTTACAGATTCTCTACTTATTTATAAATTTGAACCATGTTAAACTTCTTCAAGAAAAAAGCAGCACTTATCTGGGCAAAAAAACATGTTCAAAAAGCTGAGGAATTCAAAAATAATGCGGAAAAAAACCAGGAGGAACTCTTAATTTCCCTAGTTAATACTGCTCAGAAAACACTTTTTGGGCGGGAGCATGATTTTGAGAACATTCATACTGTAAAAGAATTTCAGGATAGAGTCCCCGTTGCAGATTATGAAGACCTTAAGCCTTATATTGAAAGGGTAAAAAAAGGGCAAGCCAATATTCTTTGGACCGAAACTCCTGAATATTTTGCTAAAACCTCGGGTACCACTTCAGGATCAAAGTATATTCCTATTTCTAAGGAAGGAATGCCATTTCAAATTGCAGGTGCTCAAAGTGCACTTTTCCATTATATAAGCAAGAAAAACAATGCAGATTTTGTCAATGGGAAGATGATTTTTCTTCAGGGAAGCCCTGAACTGGAAGAAGTTTTCGGAATCAAAACCGGAAGATTATCAGGCATTGTGGCACACCATATTCCTAATTACCTTCAAAAAAATCGTTTGCCGAGCTGGGAAACCAATATTATGGAGGATTGGGAAGCTAAAGTAGACAAGATTGTTGAGGAAACGGAGCGACAAAACATGACCCTTATTTCGGGGATTCCACCATGGCTGATCATGTATTTTGAAAAACTGACAGAGAGGCACGGTAAAAAAATCAAGCAGTTATTTCCTAATTTACAGCTTATCGTTACCGGAGGTGTAAATTATGAGCCTTATCGCGATAAAATGGAAGATCTTCTGGGTGGAAAAGTAGATATTATCCAGACATTTCCGGCTTCTGAAGGTTTTTTTGCCTTTCAGGATGATTATACGAAAGAGGGATTATTACTTTTGACCAATCATGGAATTTTCTATGAGTTTATTCCATTAGAAGAATATGGAAAGCCCAATGCAAGAAGATTAACGTTAAAAGATATTGAACTCAATAAAGATTATGCTTTGATTCTTACGACCAATTCAGGTTTGTGGGCATATTCCATAGGAGATGTTGTAAGATTTATTGATAAGAATCCATACAGGGTTTTGGTAAGCGGGAGAACTAAACATTTCACTTCAGCATTCGGAGAGCATGTAATTGCTTTTGAAATAGAAGAAGCAATGAAAACCACGCTTGAGAAATATCCGGCACAGATTACAGAATTCCATCTTGCACCCCAGGTGAACCCGGAGGAAGGGCTGCCTTATCATGAATGGCTGATAGAGTTTGAAAAGGAACCATCGGATATAGAATTGTTCAGAAATGAGCTGGATCAGCAGCTAAGAAAGAGAAATACTTATTATGATGATCTGATTACAGGGAATATCTTACAGAAATTACAGATTTCGAGACTTCAGAAGAATGCTTTTCATGAATATGCAAAATCTCAGGGAAAGCTGGGTGGTCAAAACAAGATACCCAGATTAGCCAATGACAGAAATATTGCCAATCTCTTAGAAATTTATAAACTTTAAAGACATTTTTTAAATTCCAAAAACGTATATTCGAAAAAAATTATAAATTTGAAAAACTAAACGAAAATAATGAAAGCATCTGTACTGTTGAAATCATCTTTATTAACGTCTTTATTTGTTATTACATCTTGTGCTACTACAAAATACAGCGAGGATATTTCAAAAAACAATTATTCTAATCTGGAAGCCGGAAAAGTATATAAGGTTACTATGAGAGACGGATCTCCAAAGCAAAAAATATTATTCAGAAACATTGTTGGTGATGATCTTGTAGGTATAGCTGGAAAAAAAGACAGTACAGAAGTGATTATCCCTAAATCCAATGTAGCTGCGGTAAAAGATACAAGAAAGGCAAGAATTGGTGTGGGGGCTACCATTATTGGAGCGGCAGGTGTTGCGGCTATTGTAATCAGTTCTTCAAGAGCCAACTAAAATAGATTTTATCTTTTGATATATATTTAATATATCTTTTAAAAAACAAGATATGAATAGTCCTAAATAAATTTTTAGGGCTATTTTTGTTCATGATTTCCTTTACCCCCTTACAAACTTTACAAAATACCGAGTTCAGGAATCTTCTTACAGGGAGATTTTTTATTGTTTTAGCTTTCAGAATGCTTGCCACATTATTGGGATGGTGGGTATATCAATTAACAAAAGATCCTTTTTCCATTGGGCTTATCGGACTTTCTGAAGTGATTCCGGCGGTAAGCTGTGCATTATATGCGGGTCATGTTATTGACATGAATGAAAAAAAGAGATTATTGCTGATCTGCAACTATGCTTATATTTTTCTGATCGGGCTGTTATTAATTCCGGCATTCTTTAATGTAAATATGCATTTTACGGGTCATCAGATCACCTATTATATTTATGGTGTTATTTTCTTTACGGGAATTGCAAGAGCTTTCATTGGTCCTATTGTTCCCTCTATGATTCCAAAGATTGTAAAAAAAGAGAATCTTCCGAATGCTGTTACTTTGAATCAGGCTACGTTTCTTATTTCATCAGTGTGCGGACATGCCATAGGAGGAATTTTGATTGGATATTTTGGGGTAAAATGGACATTGGTCGTTATATTATCACTGATATTTATAGCTTCATTATTTTTCTGGCAGCTGAAAAAACAGTTTTCTGAGTATAAAAAAGAAGAAGTAAATGTAGTGGAAAGTATGCGTGAAGGAATTTCTTATATTTTTAAAACTAAGGAAATTCTAGGAGCATTATGCCTTGACATGTTTGCAGTACTTTTCGGCGGTGCAGTAGCAATGATCCCTGTATTTGCGACAGATATTTTAGATTCAGGAGCGGAAGGTTTCGGCTTGCTGAATGCGGCGTCTGACATTGGTTCCATGTGTATTATTACCCTTTTATCCATTGTTCCTTTAAGAAAAAATCAAGGAAAAATTCTTCTTGCGGTAGTGACAGGATTTGGACTTTGCATCATCGGATTCGGTTTATCTAAACTATACTGGCTATCTTTCATGTTCCTTGTAATGAGCGGAATGCTGGATGGGATTTCTGTTGTCATCAGAGGGACCATTGTGCAATTAAAAACACCTGATCATATCAGAGGACGTGTTTTGAGTGTAAATTCAATATTCATAATGTCAAGTAATGAAATGGGACAGTTTGAAAGCGGTCTGATGGCAAAATTATTAGGAGTTGTACGATCTGTTGTTTTTGGCGGTACTATGACTGTTTTGATCGCTTTACTTGTTGGAAGTACCAATCCTAAATTAAGAAAAATGCAGTATTAATCTATACAAAGACCTAAAAAAACAAGATTTTTAAGATATTGTGTGGCAGCTTCATCATTTAAGCATTAATTAAAACAATTTTTCTTCAGTATTTTTTATCAATATTTATCAAATTACCGATAATAAATTCATTTAAATTAGTAAATATTCAAAATAAATACTTATTAAATAAGTATTTATCAATTAAATTGTATTTTTTATATATTTGGATATAAAAAATTATTTCGTTGTGAATATCATTTTAATCTTAATAATCCCAATCATTTTTGGGACAGGTTTTTTGTTCCCCTACTCGTTTTATTGTCTATACTAGGGTTCTACATTATTTTAATATTAATTAATATGAACAGCTTGGGATTTATTACAATGATATTTACCGCTTTTAAAACAATAATAACATGAAAAAAACACTACTTTTTTTTATCTTCCTTTTATCACAGACATTCTACTCACAATCTGACTGTGTGGATGCTATCGCGGTTTGTGGCAACTCAAGTATATCTTATACTCCTAATGGATTTGGAACCCAGGAATTACCGGAAGGCAATTGTGGAGATTACGAGGAAAGGTTTTCCGTATGGTATAAATTTACAGTAGCAACAGCAGGGACTTTAACGTTTGCCATTACTCCAAATACCCCTTCAGATTACGACTGGTATCTTTGGGGACCTAATGCAACGTGTGCTAACAAAGGAAATACCATCAGATGCTCTACTCCCGGAGGAAGCGGACCGACAGGTCTTAATATGACCGCAACAGATCAATATGATTATGGTTTTACTGCAGACGGTTGGGCAAAATATCTTGATGTATTACCCGGGGAAACTTATTATCTCTTAATCAATAATTACACTCCAGGCAATATTGATGGGTTTTCCATGATATGGGGAGGTACAGCCACATTGGCTTCACCATTTAATGATCCGGCACTTACACCTAATCCATTCATTACACCAGGACAACCTAATGCTGACCCTGCAGAACCTAATGAAGTCGTTGTTTGTAATGATCCAACGATTTTTGATTTCAGCAGTCTGACTTCCGGGATTGTAAACGGGAACAACAATTTTATAGTCACTTATCATAATAATCAGAATGATGCAATTTCTGGCGCCAATGAAATCGCGACACCTGTAAATGTTAACGCTACTACAAGTTACTTCTACAGAATCCGATATCAGGATCCCATCAATCCTAACAATCCCATCAACTCCTGCACACAAACTGGAAAATTTAAATTTAAAAAAGGGAATATAAAAGGAAAGAACGTTACATTGACTATGTGTAATAACAACAATGCCAATACGGCGGTCTTTGATTTAACAACTGCCAATGTATTTGACGATCCTGCATATACCGTCACCAAGAAATACTATCCCTCGATAAATGACCTGAACGCAGGCACCAATGAAATTACGAATCCTTATGCCTATTTATCATCAACTAATCTGGTCTATGTATTGATAGAAACAGCAGACGGATGCTCTGCTACAGCAGAAATAAAACTAGATCTCTATACTCCGGTACCGGTAAAAGATGCAGAAATTAAAGCTTGTTTTATTGAAACCAATCCTTCAACAGGTCTTTTCGATCTTAATCTAGCGGCTGTAACATCTCAAGGAAGCGGAACATTTACAAAGAAATATTTTCCTTCTTTAGCGGATGCTATAAGCTCTACCAACGAAATTTTAAATGCACAGAATTACATTGCTCCCAATGGAATCGTATATGCAAGGGTTTCCGACAGCCGCCAATGTTATACAATTGCCAAAATCACTTTAATAGTACTACCTCCGGTAAAATCCAATGTTCTGGTTGATAAGATTATCTGTATGGAAGACAGAACGACACTGGACGCAGGACCAGGATTCGATGGTTATGAATGGAGTACAGGTGAAACAACCCAATCTATAAGAGATGTCGGAGTTGGGGCTTATTGGGTCAAATTAAAAACCGGAAACTGTATTACGCTCCAAACGGTAAAAGTATATGCTTCTGAGCAGCCTGTCATTACAAATGTTGATATTTCAAATAACACTTTGAATATAAATGTCATCGGAGGTACACCGGAATATCAGTATTCAATAGATGCTATCAACTGGCAGGCTTCAAATACTTTCACTAACATCCCAAGAGGGACACATAAAATATATGTAAAAGATTCTTATGATTGTGAGCCTATAGCAATTTCGGTATTGGTTCCTAACCTCATCAACATTATCACGCCTAACGGGGATGGAATAAATGATGTGATAGATTATTCTGCACTGGCAGATAAACGAGATCTTGTATTCAGTATTTATGACAGATATGGTAATAAGATTCATCATGCTGATAAATTCAACGGCTATACATGGGACGGAACCATTGCGGGTAAAAAGGTTCCAACGGCTACTTATTGGTATTCTTTAACATGGAATGAAAACAATAAAAAAAATACCTCTTTCAAGTTTTCCGGATGGATTGCCGTGAAAAACAGAGAATAAAATAAATTTATCATCATACTAAAAGCTCAGGATAGAATATTCTATCCTGAGCTTTTGTTTTTTGTATTTTATCAACACTTGGAAAGATATAATATTCAATAGAAAAAAAAATCAGATAAAAATTAAATCCATTGTAAAAAAAACAGATACAATATTATACGACAATCCTTCGTTTTATTTAAATATATTTTAAAATCATTAATTTAACATTAATAATTTTCTATATTTGCTATAAAATATCCGTCTATGAATGAACCTTTACAAATTTTACTCTTTTCAACAATCCATATTTGGACAGAAAAACAGCTTATCTCAACCGGATAAAGCTCTATAAAGTATTGTTTTAAGACCTTTCTTAGAGCACTTAACGAAAATCTCCGGAGAAACCAGAGAAAGACCTGAACATTGATTCAGAGTATACTCCAAAAGGATGAAAACTTTTACCACATTTTCCGTATTAGATTGATTATCCTAAAATTAATTAGCAGAATGCTGTATGTACAGCCTTCATAGGATTTTATTAATCCTGGAGCTGATTGTTACATGAACTAGTTATAAAACAAAAAACAATTTACTAGGATTGAAAATTTTAAATTGATTAAAATGAAAAAAGCATTACTCTTTTTTATCTTATTTTTATCACAAACATTCTATTCGCAATCAGATTGTGTTGATGCTCTTTCCGTTTGTGGTAATTCTAATATATCTTATACACCTGACGGATTTGGAACTCAAGAACTACCTGAAAGTAACTGTGGTAGCTATCAGGAAAGATATTCTGTATGGTACAAATTTACCGTGGCAACGGCAGGAACTTTAACATTTGCTATTACCCCCAATTCACCTTCAGATTACGATTGGTACGTGTGGGGACCCAACATAACCTGTGCCAATAAAGGCAATACGATCCGATGCTCTACTCCTGGAGGAAGCGGACCTACAGGTCTTAATATGACTTCAACGGATCTTTATGATTATTTTGGACAGCCAGGTTCAAACGCTGACGGATGGGCAAAATACCTTGATGTACTGCCGGGAGAAACTTATTATCTATTGATTAATAATTACTCCATAAATATTGCAGGATTTTCTATGATATGGGGAGGTACAGCAACATTAGCATCTCCTTTTAATGATCCTGCACTTACTCCTAATCCATTCATTCCACCAGGAGCACCTAATGCCAATCCTGCAGATCCGAATGAAGTAGTTATCTGTACAGACCCTGCAGTTTTTGACTTCAGCAGCTTAACTTCTGGAATTGTAAACGGAAATAACAATTTTATCGTTAGTTATCATTACAGTCAAAACGAAGCTCTTTCTGGTAACAACGCTATCGTTACACCTCAAACTGTAAATACTACAACGACTTATTTCTACAGCATCCGTTATGAAGACCCTACCAATCCGAATAACCCAATGAACTCCTGTAGGGAAATCGGAAAATTTAAATTCAAACAAGGAAATATCAAAGGAAAGGATGCAACATTAACAATGTGTAATAACAATAATGCTAACACTGCATTATTTGATTTAACAACAGCTGATGTTTTTGATGACCCGGCATGGACTGTAACAAAGAAGTATTATCCTTCAATGCAGGACCTGAATGCTGGTACTAATGAAATCACGAATCCATACTCATATTTATCTTCAACAAATGTTATTTATGTATCATTAACAACACCTCAAGGATGTTCTGATATTGTAAAAATCAATTTGCAACTTTATGCTCCGGTACAGGTAAAAGATTTTGAACTTAAAGCTTGTTTCATCGAAACAAATCCATCAACAGGACTTTTTGATCTTGATAAGGCAGTGGTAACCACTCCGGGAACAGGAATCGTTACCAAAAGATACTTCCCGTCTTTAACAGATGCTATTGATGCAACAAATGAAATTTTAAATTTTACAAATTACATTGCTCCAAACGGTTTTGTATATGTAAGAGTTTCTGATAACCGCCAGTGCTACACTATTGCAAAAGTTACTCTGAAAGTATTACCTCCTGTAAAGTCTACTGTTTTGGCAGATAAAATAATCTGCATGGAAGACAAGACTACATTGGACGCAGGACCTGGGTTTAACGGCTATGAATGGAGTACCGGTGCTACCACTCAGGCAATCCGAGATGTTGGAGTAGGATCATATTGGGTAAAACTAAAAACCGGAGATTGCGTGACTCTTCAAACGGTTAAGGTATATGCTTCTGAACAGCCTGTCATTACAAACATTGACATTTCAAACAACACTTTGAGTGTAAATGTTATTGGAGGAACACCGGAATATCAATATTCTATGGATAATATTTTGTGGCAGACTTCTAATACATTCAACAATGTTGCAAGAGGAACGCACAAGGTATATGTAAAAGATTCATATGATTGTGAGCCTATCGTAGTTTCTGTTCTGGTACCTAATCTTATCAACCTTATCACTCCGAACGGAGACGGTATAAACGATGTGATAGATTATTCTGCAATGGCAGATAAACAAGATCTTGTACTAAGCATCTATGACAGATACGGCGTTAAAATTCACCAGGCTGACAAATCTAACGGATATAAGTGGGACGGAACCTTAGCAGGTAAAAAAATCCCAACAGGTACTTATTGGTATTCATTAACATGGAATGAAAACAATAAGAAAAATACAGCGTTCAAATTTTCAGGATGGATTGCCGTAAAAAACAGAGAATAATTCATCAAATATATAAAGCCGCGTAAGGCGGCTTTTTCTATTCTGCAATAATAAAACTAGTTAACCTCAGATTGTTTCATAAAAATCATTTTAAACAATGAAAAAAATACTATTTCTTTTAATTTTATTTATCACACAAGCAGTCTATTCACAATCAGACTGCGTTTCAGCGATTCCCATCTGTGGAAACTCGGATATCTCCTACACCCCTTCTGGTCCCGGGCAGATCATAGAGCTACTGAATAAAAACGGAGGATGTCTTTCAAGTAATGAACATTATTCTGTTTGGTATACTTTTACGGTTTCAACACCAGGAACTTTAGCTTTCAAAATTAAATCAAACGTTCTTACTGATGATTATGACTTTGCCGTTTATGGTCCTACTACAAACGGATGTGCATCTTTACAGAATGCGGCTCACGAATTTATTCAGCCTATAAGATGTAATTATTATGGTGAAGTAGCTTCCGGAGAAACAGGATTAAGCTTAACACTGAATCCTCCAGCGACCATGCCACCTAGTACATCTACAATGAACAACCAGGAATGGAGTCCTTATATGAACGTATTACCAGGTGAAACTTACTACTTGGTTGTGGACAACTTTGACCACACTGATGATGGTTTCTCTATGACATGGACGGGAACTGCAAGCTTAAGCTCCGCATTTAATGATCCTGTTTTAGCACCTTTCCCTTTCATCACTCCTGGAATCCCTTCAACACCAGAAACAGATCCAAGTAAGGTGATGGTATGTGGACTTCCTACTACTTTTGATTTCTCAACTCTTTCAGCAGGAATCCTTAACGGAAACAGCCAGGATTTCAAAGTAAGTTATTATAAGGATACTAACGATGTAATTACCGGAGACAATGCTCTTACAATTGAAACGGTAAATGCTACGACCACATATTATTATAAGGTTTTATATAAAGATCCAAACAACCCGAACAACCCTAGAAACGGATGTTTTATTTCCGGGAAGTTTAAATTTGTAAATGCAAGTATTACCGCAAATACAGCAACCCTACTTTCTTGTAATAATAACAATGAAGGCACTGCTAAATTTGATTTAACCACAGCAAATGTATTTACCGGAGCAGGGGCTATTAAGAAGTATTACCCTACTCTTGCGGACATGAATGCTGAGACTAATGAGATTTTGGATCCTGCAAATTATGTTTCTCCTGAAGGAACAGTACATGTAAAAGTTATCTCTGCCTTTGGATGTAAAGCTACCACTACGATCACATTAAAATTCCATCCGGTTGTAAGAGTAACTGACGCTCTTATTGAAAACTGTTACATTGAAACAGATATCACCCGTTCAACTTTTGATCTAACTAAAGCATCGATTGGAGTTCCATTCCCAATTCCGGCTGGAACACAGGTAAGCTATTATAAAACAGTGGCTGATGCTAAAACTCAGACAAACCCTATCATCAACGCTACAATATTCCTGTCTGAAAGCACAACAGTATATGCAAGAGTAAGCAACGCGACACAATGTTACACCATTGCAAACATTGTATTAAAAGTACTTCCTCCAGTAAAGTCTGATGTTTTAAAAAACAAAATCATTTGTGCTGAAGCAAAAACAACTTTAGATGCAGGAACTGGTTTTGACAGCTACGAATGGAGCACCGGAGAAAAAACTCAGGTTATCAACAATGTAGGTATCGGAACATATTGGGTAAAACTTCAGACTGGAAAATGTTTCACAGTTCAGGAAGTACGTATAGACCCTAGCACACAGCCAACTGTTACAAATATTGAAATCACAAATAACAATATCGTTGTATCAGTAGCTGGTGGAAATCCTCCGTATAAATATTCTATAGATGGTGTTACATGGCAGGATTCTAATGCTTTCACAGGACTTCCTAGAGGTCAGAACTTTGTATATGTAAAAGACACCTACAACTGTACGCCTATTCAAGTGGAAATTACAGTGCCTAATCTGATCAATGCAATTACTCCAAATGGAGATAATGTAAACGATGTTATAGACTATTCAGCATTGGCATATAAGAAGAACCTTGTCTTTACAGTATATGACAGATACGGAAACCAATTGTATAAAGCAGATAAAATAAGAAACTATACTTGGGACGGAACTGCATCAGGCAAGAAAATCTCAACAGGAACTTATTGGTACACTATTTCTTGGAACGAAAACAACAAGGATAATACCGAAACAAAATACTCAGGATGGGTATTGGTAAAAAATAAATAAGAAGCTTTCTCTTATAGAAAAAAATCACCTCGGATGAGGTGATTTTTTTTATTAACAAACTTAATCTCCTATTGACCGTATTTTCCGAAAGACTACTAATAATTTGTTGAATACTATTTTCTTAATATTTTTTAAATAAGCTATCTTTGCACCATGGCGCAGAAAGAAACATTATCATCCCTTACACACGGAAACTTTGCAAAAGAATTGTCTATTGCGGATGGAAAAATGCCTCCTAATGCAGTGGATTTTGAAAGACTTGTTATCGGAACCTTTTTGATTGACAAAAAAGGTCTTGATCACTCCATTGACCTTCTTACCCCAGAGGTATTTTACGATCCCAGACATCAAGTTATTTTTTCTACCATTTTAAAGCTTTATGAAGGCAACCATCCGGTAGACTTAATGACGATTATTCAGGATTTAAAAAAAGAAGACAAATTAAGTCAGGCAGGTGGTGATCATTACATCATTGATCTGACTATGGGAGTAAGTTCATCTGCCCATATTGAATACCATGTACGTGTTATTCTCGAAAAATATATCTTAAGAAGCCTTATTAATGTTTCTGCTAATGTAATTGATTCTTCTTACAAAGAATCAACTGATGTTTTTGAACTTCTGGACAAAGCGGAACAGTCTTTCTTCGAGATTACAAACGGAACCATTAAGAAAGGTTTTGATACAGCAAACTCATTAGTAAAGCAGGCAATCGATACCATTAAATCCTTAAAGGACAAACAAGGACTTTCCGGAGTTCCTTCAGGATTCAGAGATGTGGATAAAGAAACTGGTGGATGGCAGAATTCCGACCTTATCATCATTGCAGCTCGTCCCGCGATGGGGAAAACAGCATTTCTTCTTTCAATGGCAAGAAATATTGCAGTAGGTCATAAAATCCCGATGGCTCTATTCTCTCTCGAGATGGCATCAGTACAGCTTATCACAAGGATGATTGCTTCTGAGACCAGAATTTCTTCTGAAAAACTGAGAAAAGGAACTCTTGATGATGAAGAATGGCAAAGACTATTCTCCAATGTATCCGAATTGGAAAATGCCCCGCTATATATTGATGAAACTCCATCACTTTCCATATTCGACTTCCGTGCAAAATGTCGAAGACTTGTAATGCAACATGATGTAAGATTAATCATGGTGGATTACCTTCAGCTGATGACAGCCGGTGGTGGCGGAAAAGGAGTAGGAAACCGTGAACAGGAGATTTCCATGATCTCACGTTCATTAAAGGCTATCGCAAAAGAATTAAATGTTCCTGTAATTGCACTTTCCCAGCTTTCCCGTAGTGTGGAAACCCGCCCGGGTAAGAGACCTCAACTTTCAGATCTAAGGGAATCCGGAGCTATTGAGCAGGATGCCGATATTGTATCCTTCATCTTCAGACCGGAATATTACAAAATTACCGTTTGGGATAATGATGAGGAAGGGCAGGAAACTTCTACTGAAAATCAAGCAGAACTTATTATTGCAAAGCACAGAAATGGTGCTACAGCCGATGTAAGATTGTCTTTCTTAAAACATTTTGCAAAATTCGGAGATATTGAAGCAGCTTTCGATGGTGGTGCAGGAGGAGGATATCCTTCTAATTTCGGCGAGCCAAGTGGCTTTGATAAAATAAAAACGACTATCCAACCGGGAGCAGCATTTGATCTTCCGGACAGCTCGAAACTTTCCGGATCATCCATGAATGATTTTGATGACGATGATGATTTTCCATTCTAAGTTTTGATGATTAGGATTAATACTTACGAATAAATTACTCTTAAGACATTTATATCATTTTGTGATCAGAAATTTAGCATAATTCAATTTTATAAGGCAGGTTTGAAAATCGAAATTTATACAGATGGTGCATGCAGCGGAAACCCCGGAAAAGGAGGTTATGGAATTCTCATGCGTGTTCCTGAAAAAAATTATCAGAAAACATTTTCTAAAGGCTTCAGGAAAACAACCAACAACAGAATGGAGCTCCTTGCGGTAATCACTGCTCTGGAAAAACTGAAATCTACAGAAAATGAAATTCACGTGTATACAGACAGTAAATATGTTTCTGATGCGATTAATCAAAACTGGATAGCCGGATGGATTAAAAGAGGCTGGAAAAATGTAAAAAATCCTGATCTCTGGAAAAAATTCGTTGAATTATACAACAGGCACACTCCTAAAATGCATTGGATAAAGGGGCACGCGGGACATTTCGAAAACGAGCTCTGTGACAAGTTAGCTGTTGCAGCTGCCGCATCTCCTGATTTGGAAATTGATACTTATTTCGAAGGATTAGACAACAACACATTGTTTTAATTCGATTAATAAAATTCTACAAATACACGGATAACATTCATTATTTTATCATAAGAAATATTATTTTTTGAATAATAATTAATTTTTTTAACAAAATTAACATTAAATACATATTTATTAATTGGGATTTAATATCTTTACAAGATGCTAAATCCCAATTAAATGAATAAAAATATATCATCTTATCTTTCTATTCTTTTATTTTTAATGTCTGGAATTTTTTTCGCCCAGACTTATCAACTGACCGGCAACCCGATAAACGCAACCGGATGGACAACGGTTTCACCCGCACAGGTAAGTGGAGATTTTGTTCAACTCACCCCGGATGCTACCAGCCAATCAGGATCTATCAGACTGAATGAGCCCATTAATCTGAAATATTGTGATAAATGGAAAGTAGAATTCGACTTCAGAATGGATTCCAGCCAAAGTTTCAATGGAGACGGGCTTGCATTTTGGTATCTTGCCAATCCGCCGGTAGCAAGTGTACTAGGCTCAGGATTAGGAGTTTCGCAAAATGCAGTCGGGTTTATAGTAGGATTTGACACTTACAACAACACAACAACCGCTACAATGAGCAAGGTACACGTTGCTTACGGACAGGTTACCAATACAACAGATACTAACAATGTAGAATTCTTCAATGTTCCTGGAAGTTCTTTTCATTCTCCGGATCTGAATTCTACACAACCATTTCAGGGGACTACCTTTAAGCACGTTGAAGTAACAGCAGAAGTAGATCCAGCCAACCCAACGAACTGGATTATTAAAATCACCATTGACGGAAATCAGATTTGCAATCAATCGTTCGCCCCGTCCGGTACAGCTGCAGCAATGACAGTAGGATATTTCGGATTTTCTGCTTCTACAGGATCAGCAAGATCAAGACACTCCATTAAAAATGTAAAAATCTATACCGATAAGGTTTCTATTTTACATGATTCGGCAACCCAGTCTTTTTGCCCCAATCCTACCACGGGCTTTGGAAATGTAAATTTAACCAGTTTTAATTCTCAGTTTGTAAACAATCCTTCAAATTATACTTTTATTTATTATCCTTTAGGCAGCTCAACAGCTATAAGCAATCCTGCCAATTATCAATTCAATGCCAATACAACTGTAACGGTAGTTATAAAAGATAATGCAGGCGTTCTTTGTGATAATCCGGATGGGAAAATTCTATTAACACTCGCCCCTTTGAAGGCAGATGACAAAACGATCATCGGATGTAATAATAACAAAACCGGAACGGCTATTTTTAATCTTAATTCAGCTAACGTAACAGATATTCAAGGAGTTGTCAAAAAATATTACAGAACATTAAGCGATCTGAATGCAGGAACTAATGAAATTTTATTCCCGGAAACGTATTCATCTGCTCCAGGAAGCGTATATGTAAAAGTAACGACTCCGCAAGGGTGTGTAGGGACAGCAAAAATCACCCTTACCTTTTATCCTGAAACACCGGTAAAGGAGGCAACCCTGCAATCTTGTTTTATTGAAGGCAACGTATTTAATGCAGTCTTCGACCTTACTTCAGCTGATGTAACTACCTTAACAACGGGGTTCAGTAAAAAATACTATACATCTGTTGCCAATGCGCTCAACAATACAAATGAGATTATCAATCCTCAGCAATATCTATCCGTAAGCACAGCTGTCTATGCAAAAGTAACGGATGCAAACGGATGCTTCTCTCTCGCTAAAATCAACCTTTTTGTTATACCGCCAGTAAAATCTTCAATATTAAAGGATAAAACGATTTGTATAGAAGAGAAAACCGATCTGGATGCAGGTCCCGGCTTTAGCGAATATCTATGGAGCACCGGAGAAACTTCTTCATCCATTAAAAATATAGGTGTAGGGGAATATTGGGTAAAATTAAAAACCGGAAACTGTTTTACTACTCAAATCGTAAGAGTAATGCCATCTCCTAATCCTGTCATTTCAAGTATTGATATTCATAATAACAGCATCACAATGAATGTAGCAGGAGGAACTCCTCCTTACCAATATTCTCTGAACGGAGCGGACTGGCAGTCTTCAAATATCTTCACAGGATTATCCAGAGGCGAAGTAAAGCTTTTTGTAAAGGATTTCTACAATTGTGAACCGGTTCATATTCAGATCACAGTTCCTAATCTCATCAATGCTATTACTCCCAATGGTGACAATGTAAATGATTATATAGATTATTCAGCACTGGCTTACAAGAAAAATTTAGCATTCATAGTATATGACAGATATGGAAACAAAATCCACGAAGCCAATAAAATAAGAAATTTCACTTGGGACGGTACTGCTTCAGGAAAAAAAGTTCCTACTGGGACTTATTGGTATACTGTTTCATGGAACGAAAGCAATAAGGCGAATACAGAAACTAAATACTCAGGCTGGGTATTGGTAAAAAACAGAGAATAGACAATCAGAACAATAACTTAATAATTATCAAACATCTATAATATTTCAAATTAATACATGATTACAATTTAACCATTAAAAACAACTAACCTCTCATAACTTTTCCTCTATGAAAAAAAATATACCCTTTTTTTTATTGGCTATTTTATTATGCCTGTCCGGAAAATCATTTTCGCAAACCTATCAACTCACAGGAAACCCTGTCAACACAACTGGCTGGGATCTTGTTTCAGATGCTGTTGTGGACAATGATTTCATCAGACTTACTACTGATCAGACGAGTAGATATGGAGCGATTAAATTATCCACTCCCATTACTTTGAGCTATTGTGATAAATGGAAAGTAGAATTCGACTTTAGAATTGACGGAAACGGGACCACTCAATTTGGAAGAGGAGACGGCTTTACATTCTGGTACCTTGCTAATCCTCCTACAGGATTTGTTTCAGGAGGTGGTTTGGGAATTCCGGCGAATGCTTCCGGGCTTATGGTAGGTTTTGACATCTTCAACAATACCACTGAAGGTCAGATGAGTAAAGTACATCTTTTATATGGTACAAATAATACAGCAGGGAATAATATTGAATTTAATAATACCGCAGGAAGCACATTTCATTCGCCAGATCTCAATGCTACGATTCCATTTGTAGGAAGTACCTACAGACATGTAGAAGTAAATGGTGAAACAGATCTGAGCAATCCTGCCAACTGGATTATTAAAATCAGAATAGATGGCACCCTTATCGTTGACCAATCATTCGCTCCTTCTGGAAATGCAGCAGGAATGACACAGGGGTATTTTGGTTTTTCAGCAGCAACCGGAGGTGCCAGCGCAAGACATTCGATTAAAAATGCCAAGGTATTTGTGGACAAAGTTCCTATTTTAAACAATACCATCAGCCCTTTTGTATGTACAAATCCTGCAACAGGACATGGTACCGTAGATCTTACCTCTTATAATTCTCAATTTGTAAATAATCCTGGAAATTATATTTTCACATATTATATATTAGGTGATCCTGTTCCTATTGCTAACCCGTCAAGTTTCCAATACACAGGAAACACAACCATTAAAGTGGTCATCAAAGACCCTACTTCTACTCTTTGTGATAATGGTGATGGAGTTATACAACTCACTCCTACCGCATTTGCCGCAACGGATGCAACCCTTACCGGATGTAATAACAATAATGCAGGAACAGCAACCTTTGACCTGGATGCCGCCAATGTAACCACATTAACCGGAGTAACCAAAGAATTCTATCCTACATTATATGATCTGAATGCCGGAACCAATCAGATTACGAATCCTTTTGCCTATGCATCAGGTCCGGCGACGATATACGTAAAAGTTACAACAGCCCAAGGATGCGTAAGCACAGCAAAAATTACACTTAAACTTCATCCAGAAGTCATTGTAACTCATCCAGAAATAAAATCTTGCTTTATAGAAACCAATCCGTCTACTGCACTCTTTAACCTTTCTTCAGTAAGTGTTACTTTAATGAATGGAACTACAAAAAAATATTATCCATCTTTAACTGATGCTATTGACGGGACTAATGAAATATCAAATTTTACAACTTATATTGCACCTAGTGGTGTAGCATATGTAAAAGTAATCAGCAATTCCACAGGCTGCTACTCTATTGCCAAGCTTACTTTAACCGTAATTCCTCCAACGTATTCTCAAGTTCTAAAGGATCAAATCATCTGTATGGAAAGCAAAACCACGCTAGATGCCGGACCTGGATTTAATGCCTATGAATGGAGCACTGGCGCCACAACCCAGAAAATTACCAATGTTGGCGTGGGAACTTATTGGGTAAAATTAAAGACCAGAGAATGCTCTGTTGTACAAACCGTGACTGTTTATGCATCTGAAAACCCTGTAGTTTCAAGTATTGATATTTCCGGAAGCACTGTTACAGTATATGTAAAAGGAGGAACACCCCCTTACCGATACTCAATAGATAATGTTCTTTGGCAGGATTCCAATACCTTTACCAATGTAGTAAGAGGTGAAGCCAAAATATATGTAAAAGACAATTACAACTGTCAGCCTATTGAAGTCAATATTACAGTCCCTAATCTTGTCAATGTAATTACACCTAATGATGATGGCATCAATGATTCAGTTGATTATTCCGCATTAGCTGTCAAGAAGGGGCTTGAGGTAAATATCTATGACAGATACGGTGTTCAGATCTATCAGGCAAATAGAGACAACAAGTACAGATGGGACGGAACTGCAAATGGAAGAAGAGTTCCTACCGGAAATTACTGGTATTCCGTTTCATGGAATGAAAATAACAAAAACAGTACTCCTGTAAAATTCTCAGGCTGGATAATTGTTAAAAACAGAGATTAATTACACACTCACTTATATAATCAAGATCACTCCGTTATTCGGGGTGATTTTTTGCATTTATTGGGTGGATATATTTCATTTAAAAGACGCTTTATTCATATTCAATTCTTAAATTTGTCCTATGAACTATTTGGAGGCTTTAAGCAGAAGATACTCTGTAAAAAAATTTAACAATCAGATCATTCCTCAGGAAACACTTCACAACATTCTTGAGTCAGGAAAGTTGTCTGCAAGCTCATTAGGACTTCAACCTTATAAAATCACAGTTGTAGAAAGTGAGGAAATGAAACAGAAATTAATTCCTGCCTTTTATAATCCATCACAAATTTCCACCTGTTCTCATCTTGTTGTTATTATCTCAAAGAAAACTATTGAAGAAAGCTATATTCGTGGTTATTTTAATCATATTTCCGAGGTAAGAGAGACTCCTCTTGAGCAGCTTAACCCATTCAAAAATAGTATCAGTCAACATATTAATCAGAAAACACAGGATGAAATTTTCAACTGGGCAGAAAAGCAGTCTTATATCGTATTGGCAAATCTTATGTATGCCGCTGCTATTGAAAATATAGACTCATGCCCTATGGAAGGCTTCCGGCAGGATATTATAGAAGAGATTCTGAATATAAATCCCGAAACAGAAAAAGTAACCGTTACCCTCGCTTTAGGCTACCGTTCTGAGGAAGACCACTTCCAACACATGAAAAAAGTAAGAAAACCAAACGAAAAATTGTTTAAATTTATTTAATATTTAAATGATTGTACCTAAAGCCAGCATATGATAAAAGCGGATGTATTAGTAATTGGTTCCGGCATCTCCGGACTTTCCTATGCCATTAAAGTTTCTGAACAGCTCCCTGATGCCAAAATCATTATTGTAACCAAATCTGATGAGGATGAAAGCAACACCAAGTATGCACAAGGCGGGCTTGCTGTAGTGACAGACTTCCAGAAAGATAACTTTGAAAAGCACATTGACGACACCATGCGTGCCGGAGATGGGGAGAACAAACGCGATGTGGTGGAAATGGTAGTAAAAGAAGCCCCTGCAAGATTCAATGAAATTGTAGAATGGGGTGCTCAATTCGACATGAAGAATGGCAAATTTGCCCTAGGAAGAGAAGGAGGTCATACCGAAAACAGAATCGTTCATCATAAAGACATCACAGGTTTTGAAATCGAAAGAGCCTTACTTGAGACTGCCAACAGCAGCCCGAATATTGAAATCCTGGATCATCATTATGTAATTGACATCATTACTCAGCACCATGTTCCCGGAAAAGAACTTAATGAAGGAGACATACATTGCTACGGCGCTTATATACTGGATGAAAAATCCAAAACAATCAAAAAAATCACCTCAAAAATAACACTGGCAGCTACAGGAGGAGCCGGACATGTTTATAAAAACACCACCAACCCCACTATCGCTACAGGAGACGGAATTGCTTTCGTAGCACGGGCAAAAGGTAAGGTTTCCAATATGCAGTATTACCAGTTCCACCCTACCGCTTTATACAATAAGATTGACGGAATGCTTTTCCTTATTTCTGAAGCTGTACGAGGTGACGGAGCAAAACTGAAAACAAAAAGAGGCGAAAAATTCATGCAGAAATATGATGAGCGTGAAGAGCTTGCTTCCAGAGATATTGTAGCCAGAGCTATTGACAATGAAATGAAAATTTCGGGAGATGAATATGTAGGTCTGGATTGCCGCGAAATGAGCCAAGAAAGATTTTTAGAACATTTCCCAAATATCTATAAAAAATGCAAGGATGAAGGAATTGATCCTTTCACTCAATTAATCCCTGTAGTTCCGGCGTGCCACTACCTTATGGGCGGAATTGAAGTAGACAGAGACGGACAGTCGTCCATCAGGAATCTTTTTGCTGTAGGAGAATGTACCAATTCCGGTCTGCATGGAGCCAACAGACTTGCTTCCAACTCTCTTCTTGAAGGATTGGTATTCGGACACAATGCCGCTATGAAAACCGTAGCTCTGCTCAATGAAAATAATTTCAACTTTGATGATCTTAAAGCCGTTCCGGAATGGAATGAAGAAGGGATGAAAATCATGGACGAAATGGTAATCATCAGCTATCTTAGAAAACAGCTTCAGGAAATGATGAGTGACCTTGTCGGTATTGTAAGAAGCAACAGGCGTCTCAACATGGCATTACAGAAGCACCAGGAAATTGCAGCAGCAGTAAATGAAATTTATCACTACTCTATTCTTTCACCACAATTATCAGAATTAAGAAACTTAACCACCGTTGCTCATCTTATCATTACCCAATCCATGGAAATGACAGAAAATAAAGGAGCATTTTACAATAAAGATCTAGCCTAGGAATTTTCAACTGATGAAGATCTCAAATTTAAAAATAACAACGGTAGTAGATCTATTATCCTATTCAGGAAAGATTCTTATTGCCTTTTTTATATTAAGTTCGATATTAATCTGTTCAGCTTTCAGAAAGGATATTGATGGATCCGTATTCTTTATAGCACCTGTTTCAGCAATTATCTTAGGCTATTTAGGGAATATCGCATTGAGGAATTATATTATTTCCCGCTATAAATATCCCTTAGTTTTAAGTATAATATGCAATGTGTTAAGAATTTCGAGAAAAAAAATTTCTACTCAGCCTATTGATATAGATCTTGAGCAATTCATCAGAGACAACAATTTATCTTTAACTTATTATTATATCAACAAGCCAACCTATCCCATTTTAGTTTTTAATAAAAATAAAATCCGTTATTTTACACAGGAATATGACTGGGAAAATTTTAAATGGGATTTCTATATAAAAAAAGAAGGGAGAACCAGTATAGAAATTCTTGAGTTCCGGGGAATAAACCAAGATCATAATTCTATAAAAGAGCGTATTGAATTTGAAAAAATAGAAGCAAAAAATCACGAAATCGTTATTCTATTTATCATTCACGATTTACTATTCGGAAAAGGCTTATCCAGATACTATTAAAATATAACAAATGAAAAGACCCAACTACGTTACCGATAAAGCATTAAAAACTTTTATAAATAATGCCTTAGAAGAAGATATTCAGGATGGAGATCATTCTACACTTTCCACAATTCCAAAAGAGCTGGAGCAAAGTGCAAAACTCCTGGTAAAACATGACTGTATCCTTGCTGGAGTAGAATTGGCTGAGATTATTTTTAAAACCTTTGACAAAAATCTAAAGGTTGAAACATTTATTAAAGATGGAGAAGCAGCAAAAGTTGGAGACATCGCTTTTATCGTAACAGGAAGTGCGAGATCTATTCTCTCTACAGAAAGGCTTGTTCTTAACTGCATGCAAAGAATGAGCGGCATTGCAACTCTTACCCACGAATGGGACTCAAGATTGGTAGGAACAAAAACCAAGCTTCTCGATACAAGAAAAACAACTCCGAATTTCAGAATATGTGAAAAATGGGCAGTGGCAATAGGTGGCGGAACCAATCACAGATACGGTCTCTATGACATGATCATGCTAAAAGATAATCACATAGATTACAACGGAAGCATTACCAATGCTGTAAAAATGGCAAAGGAATATGTTAAAAAGACCAAGAAAAAGTTAAAAATAGAAGTTGAAACAAGAAATCTGGAGGAAGTACAGGAAGCAATCAATGCAAAAGTTGACAGAATTATGCTTGATAACATGGATGTTAAAACAATGAAGCAGGCAGTTGAGATGATCAACGGTTCATGTGAGTCTGAAGCATCAGGCGGAATTACCCGTGATATGATTAAAGAAATTGCGACCACAGGGGTTACATACATCTCTGTAGGAGCCCTTACACACTCGGCTGAGAATATTGATTTGAGTCTCAAAGCAGTGAAATAGCGTTGTATTTTTAACAAAAACACTCCTATTTTATTAAAAATTCAGTAACATGACTTTTTTCATACAAAAATTCAATTTTTATTTACAATACTGAGAATCAAATACTTGATATTATTAAGACTCATTAAAAATTAACATTGAGTTAATAATAGTTAAATTTAATTTTGCGAATTTTGCAGAAAATTAAATCTAATTATTACTAACGATTATGAAATTAATCAACAAATCGATGCTAACTGCAGTAATTACTTTATCTACAGCTAGTGTCTATTATGCTCAACAAGTTCAGGACTCTACAAAAATTAAGTCCAATGATATTGAACAGGTTGTATTAACTGGTGTTGCAGATATCGCTAAAGATAGAAAGACTCCGGTAGCAGTTTCAACGATTAAAGAAGCACAAATTGTTGAAAGATTAGGTAACCAGGAATTCCCTGAGATCCTAAACACAACACCATCCGTTTATGCTACTAAAAGTGGAGGTGGTTTTGGTGACTCTAAATTAAACATTAGAGGATTTAGCCAAAACAATATTGCCGTAATGGTAAACGGTATGCCTGTAAACGATATGGAAGGGGGATCAGTTTACTGGTCAAACTGGGCAGGACTATCTGATGTAACTTCTGCGTTACAAGTACAGAGAGGTCTTGGTTCTTCTAAATTAGCTATTGCTTCTGTAGGAGGAACTGTAAACGTTCTTACAAGAGCTGCAGATAAAAAGCAAGGAGGTATTGTATCTTTAGGAGTTGGTAACAATGACTATGTAAAATCTCTTTTTGCATACAATACAGGAAAATCTGAAAAAGGATGGGCATCTTCATTCTTAATGTCTAGAACTGCTGGATCTATGTATGCTGACGGAACTAAATTTGAAGGATACAACTACTATTTCGCAGTAGGATACAAAAAGCCAGGAGGTAACCATGATTTTCAGTTTACAATTACTGGAGCACCACAATGGCACAACCAAAGATCATACGCAATCGCTATTTCCGATTATATAAAATTCAATCCTGATCATGATGGAACTCCAGACAGAAAATATAACTCAGACTGGGGTTATCTGAACGGAAGACAATACTCTGCAAGAGTAAACTATTACCACAAGCCAGTAATGTCATTAAACTGGGACTGGACAATCAGTGAGAAGTCAAAACTTAACACAGTATTATATGGTTCTTTTGGTAGAGGTGGAGGAACAAACACTACCGGTTCTGCTAACGGAAAGAGCTTAAGTACTTTCAGAGATCAGACTACCGGATTATATAATTTTGATAATGTATTTGCAGCTAACCAAGCTTCTACACCAGATAAAGGAGTACTTATCAGAAATGCATCTATCAACTCACACAACTGGTTTGGTTTAATCTCAAGCTTCAACCACACTATCAATGATAAATTCAAGTTCTCTGCGGGTGTTGATGCAAGATATTACTATGGATACCACTATCAGGTAGTAACTGATTTGTTAGGAGCAAGCGGATACATTGATAAAAACAATAAAAACGTTCCACCTAACTTGGTAACAGCAGTATCTAAACCAGAAGCTAGCTGGAACCCATTTGGAGGGAAAATAGATCCTATGAACAATAGAATCGGATACAGTAATGATGGTGAAGTACTTTGGTACGGAGCTTTCGGACAGTTTGAATATACAAACGACAAAATTTCCGCATTCATTCAAGGGTCAGTATCTAACCAAGGATTCCAAAGAATTGACAACTTCATTATTGACGGAGTTTCGACTTCTAAGAGAGGTGAAATCATGAATACTAAAACTGGTTTCAAAAATCTATTCGGATACAATGTGAAAGCAGGTGTTAACTATAACATCAATGAGCAACACAATGTTTTCGGAAATGTTGGATACTATGAAAAGCAACCATTCTTCAACGCAGTATACAGAAGTAACGAGAACATCGTTTCTCCGGATCTTACGAATGAAAAAATCTTCGGTGTAGAATTAGGATATGGATTCAGATCTGCAAACTTCAATGCTAACGTTAACGTATACAGAACAACTTGGGATGATAGATACCTTAGAAAATCTAACCTAAGAGATGTTGTTGCAGGTAAGACGGCTTATGTAGAAATGAACGGATTGAATGAAGTTCACATGGGAGTAGAAGTAGATGCTAACTATACTCTTAATAAGATATTAACGATCAATGGTATGTTCTCTCTAGGAGACTGGTACTATAAAGGAAATGCGAATGCTACTCTTTTTGAAGACAGTACAAACTTACCATTAAACTTCCCAGGAAGCACAAGTAATGAAGCTACATTATACTTAGACAAAGTAAAAGTAGGTGATGCTGCACAAATGACAGCGGCTTTAGGAGTAACAGTAAAACCTGTTAAAAACCTAAGCTTCGATGCTACTTGGAGAAATACTAACAACCTATATGCTAGCTTAGATGCTTTCAACTTCAGAACTCAAGCTGCAGCTCAAAAGGGTACATTAGAATTACCAAGCTACAATCTGTTTGATCTAGGTCTTTCATATAAAATCAACCTAAACAACAAACAGTATTTCACAATCAGAGGTAACGTTTATAACTTATTTGATACAACATATATTGCTGAATCAAATACAAATACTCACGCTAACCTTTCTGCTCAGGAATATGCTGAAATCAAAGGAGGAACTGTTGCAGGTCTTGCTAAAGAATATGCAGCTTACCAAGCAGCAGGAAACTATAAAGGAGTTAGCCAGACAAACCAGGTATTCTTCGGATTCGGTAGAACTTGGACTGCTACTCTATCATTCAACTTCTAATTATCACAATATTAGATTTTATAAATATGAATCCCGGCTTTGAGCCGGGATTTTTGTTATCTTTGTCTATAAAAAAAATAGATTATGGATTTTTACAAGATTTTACTTAATGCCCACAAAGGATTCGGATATCTGGAATTACTTTTGGTTACATTATTTATCATTGCACTTTTAGCAACCATGTTTGGTTTCAGTGGAAAAGTGAACAAGTTTTTAAAGAAAACTACACTTTTCACAATGATTTTCTTTCACGTTCAATTTCTAGCAGGACTTTTCTTATTATTTGTTTCACCTGGTGTGAAGGCAGCTTTAGCTTCCGGAACATTAATGAGCGATGCCTATGCAAGATTTCAATATGTTGAACACCCATTTTCTATGCTTATTGCAGCAGTATTAATGACTATCGTTAACAAAAAGGTAAAGTCAAACGATACCATTTCCCTAGGGATTACCATTATGGGATTGATCGCAGTAGGTTTATTTGCATTTGCATTCCCTTGGACAAGGGTTTTCGGAGCTTAAAACAAACAAAGAAATTATATGCGTTATAATTTATAAATAGTTTAATCTTAAATTTTTAATTAAATCAATGAAAGTAGCTGTAGTAGGTTCAACAGGAATGGTTGGACAAGTTATGCTTAAAGTTTTGGAGGAGAGAAACTTCCCTGTAACAGAATTAATCCCGGTAGCATCCGAAAAATCTGTAGGTAAGAAGGTGAAGTATAAACAGAAGGAATTTACTATTGTAAGCATGAAGGACGCTATAGCTGCTAAACCGGATATTGCGATCTTCTCTGCCGGAGGTTCTACTTCTCTTGAATTTGCCCCTTTATTTGCAGAAGCAGGAGTAACAGTAATCGACAATTCTTCAGCATGGAGAATGGACCCTGATAAAAAATTGGTTGTTCCGGAAATCAATGCTGATGTTTTAACAAAAGAAGACAAGATTATTGCAAATCCGAACTGTTCTACCATTCAGTTGGTTATGGTTTTAGGACCGTTGAACAAAAAATTTGATTTAAAAAGAGTAATTGTTTCTACCTATCAATCTGTAACAGGAACAGGAAAAGCTGCCGTAGACCAGTTAAATGGTGAAATCAGCGGAAATGAAGACACTGCAAAAGTATACCCATATCAGATCTTCAAAAATGCATTGCCTCATTGTGATGTATTCGCTGAGGATGATTATACTAAAGAAGAAATTAAACTGATGAAAGAGCCTAAGAAAATCTTGGGTGACGACACATTCA
This sequence comes from Chryseobacterium sp. CS2K3, assembly GCF_059515185.1. Classification (NCBI taxonomy): domain Bacteria; kingdom Pseudomonadati; phylum Bacteroidota; class Flavobacteriia; order Flavobacteriales; family Weeksellaceae; genus Chryseobacterium; species Chryseobacterium sp. CS2K3. Next base: position 254,098 of record NZ_JCAKRW010000001.1, read on the forward strand.
ATTTAACAGCAACAGCAGTAAGAGTTCCGGTACAGGGAGGTCACTCAGAAAGTGTAAACATTGAATTTGAAAACGAATTCGAACTGGACGAAGTAAGAAAAATCTTATCCGAAACACCGGGAGTTGTAGTAATGGATGACGTGAAAAACAACCACTACCCGATGCCGTTGTATTCTGAAGGAAAAGACGAAGTTTTCGTAGGAAGAATCAGACGAGACCTGTCGCAGCCGAAAACGCTTAATCTCTGGATTGTGGCAGACAATCTAAGGAAAGGAGCCGCAACCAACGCTGTACAAATTGCAGAATACCTTGTAGCAAACAACTTAGTATAAACTAACAAAACAAAAAAGAGTCTCAGAATTGAGATTCTTTTTTTTATCAAACATAGTATGAATACCCAGAAGAATACCCACAAAGACAAAATAGGATTCCAGAAGATCATTGCTGCTTTCGGAGTCATTCTTTTCGTTGGCAAAATCATCGCCTGGAAACTTACCAATTCTGATGCTGTATTTTCTGATGCAATGGAAAGTATTGTAAATGTTATCAGCGCATTTATGGGGCTTTATTCACTCCATCTTGCAGCTAAACCCAAAGATGAAGACCATCCGTACGGTCATGGTAAAGTAGAATTCGTTACTTCAGGTATTGAAGGAGCTCTAATTGCCATTGCAGGACTTATGATCATCTATGAAGGCGTACACAGTCTTATCGTAGGGAAAACCCTGAGCAAAATTGATCTGGGAATCTGGATCATTGCAGCAACAGCTGTTATCAATTATCTCTTAGGATATATTTCCATCAAAAAAGGTAAAAAAGAAAATTCTCTGGTACTTATTTCTTCAGGAAAACATCTTCAGTCTGATACCATTACAACACTTGGCGTAGTAGCCAGTTTAATTATTGTATACTTTACAAAAATCTATTGGCTGGATTCCGTAGTAGCATTAGTTTTTGGGCTTTATATCATCTTTGTAGGCTATAAGATCGTTCGGAAATCATTAAGCGGAATTATGGATGAACAGGACCCGGAAATTTTAAACCAGGTCATCAGAATCCTTGAAGAAAACAGACAAATAGAATGGATTGATGTGCACAACATGAAAATCCAGCAATTTGGCGCTTCACTTCATATAGATGCTCACATTACACTTCCCTGGTATTATGATCTTCGCGATGCTCACAGCGAAATGGAAAAAGTAATTATTCTTCTTGCTAAAAATATCAAACGCAGTATTGAATTCAATTTTCATATGGATGACTGTAAACCTGTCTCATGTCCTGTATGTCAGATTAAAGACTGTCCTGTTCGTGAAAAAGACTTTATAAAAAGAGTAGAATGGACTCCTGAAAATGTAACCAGTGTGGATAAACATACTATAGAATAGTCAACACCTTATTCTAACTTTTATTATTCTTAATCATCATCTGCTTTCTATAATAAAACATAGGAATGATCAACAGAATAATCAAAGGCTGAATGACAAATCTCCTCATATAAAAAGAAAAAAGGTACCCTATTCCAAATTGATCATAAATACAGTAAAAATAAATAGGCAAAGCAATAGCAAAAACGATCATCATCATCACAGCTCCCTGCATTGTCCATTCTTTATTTTTAAAAATTCCCTGAATAATCAAACAAGAAAAAAGCAGATTTAAAGCAAATCTGAAAAAATGTCCCAGGATTAATTTTCCCCATTCAAAAGATGGGAAATCAATATTCTTATTCGCTTCATGAAAATAGCCCAGAAAAGGATCATAAAAAAGACTTTCCTCCAATCCCCTTACGCCTATCAGACCACAGATTCCTAAAATAATTAAAATCCAGTTAAGCACTTTCATGTTTCAAAGCAAAAAATTTAATCCATATCAGCCAAAGTACAACAACACTTCCATAGATTACAGCAGGAAATACAAAATCATGAAACATTTTTCCGTATTCCTTGTGTTCTGCCATCACTATATTTAAACCTACAATCCGTAAAAGATTCATAATATAAAGTATAACCAAGCCTGCCCCTACAAAAACAAAGGTTTTAGCACCTTTATAAAATGCAAAAACAAAAGAAACAAACAGAATCATTACAGAAATAGCATTGCATCCTTCCACCATTCTCGTTACATATTGCTCTTTCACATAAAACCAAACCTGTTCATTCTTCACATCATCATAAAGTGCTGACGGATAATTCAACACATTCTGAACAGCATTTACCTGATTTGCTATAATCCTCGAAAAAGGGTCCAGCCCGAAATCCTTGCTTTCATTCAGATAAAATTGATAAGCAAAAAGCAACACCAAATAAATAATGATGAAACGAAGTAAAATACCTAATACCGGCTTAAAGTCCTTTAGCATACTACAAAGATAAAAATTCGATTGTAATATACTGAACACGAAGCAAGAAAGTTCAAATCCCTTTCTATCAAAGCAATTAAAGCAATAAAAAGCCACCATAAAGTGATAAATTATTGTAATTATCGCTTTACAATTGAAAAAATATATACTAAATCATCTATTTTCTTCAAATCCTTTTCACCTCTAAAACAAAATTAACTCCCTATTTACAACTCACGTTAAATTAGTATATTTGTTTTCATATTATGACTTCCGAAAACGCAAAAAGATTTTTCGAAAACAAATTGGGGGAAAAATCCACTGAATTTATCACACTGGCTCAAAGTGGTTCGGCGAGAGTAAATTTCCTGTCCGAAACAGATTCTGAAAAATACATCATCACCTACAATGAAAATATTCCGGAGAACGAAAGTTTTCTTTATTATTCTCAGGTTTTCTCAGACTTAAAACTCAATACACCTGCTATCATTGCCATTTCAGATGACAGAAAAATGTATGTACAGGAGTTTTTAGGGGCAAAAACCTTATCCGAAGTTATTACTGAAGAAAACCTATCCACTAGAGTAAAAACTTTGGTACAACAAACACTCCAAAAGCTTTTTACATTACAAACGGCAACACAAGGAAAGATTGACTTCACCAAAACCTTTGAATATGAAAGCTATGATGAACTTCCGATCATTCATGACCTTTATTATTTTAAAAATTTTGTTGCAGACGTTCTCGAGATTGAATACAACAAATCGACTCTGCTGAAAGAGTTTAAAAAAATAGCTGAGCTGGTTGAAAACATCGAACCCAAAGGAATCATGATTCGTGATTTTCAGGCAAGAAATATAATGGTAAATGAAAACAATGAAGTCTCTTTCATTGATTACCAATCTGCAATGAAAGGTCCTTTAATGTATGATGTCATCTCATTCTTATTTCAGGCAAAAGCCAATTTCCCTGAAAATTTTAAAAATGAAATGCTTAATTTCTATATACAATTATTTGAAAGCCAAGAAATCCAGACTCAACTAAGAAATTCGGTAAAACCAATTCAAATGATGAGATTCCTTCAGGTACTGGGAGCCTATGGATTCAGAGGATTGATCCAAAGAAAACAACATTTCATGGCAAGCCTGGAACAAGGGATTCAAAATATCACCCAATTTGCTTATTCCTGGGATGAAATGAAAAATTATCCGGAACTCAGAAAAGTCATAGAACAATTGACTTCTTATCAATCAGAACAGAAGATTAAAGAAATAGTAAATTTAAATCATTAAGCTGCTTAAAATACCTTAGTGGTTTAATCTCCATTAGTAAATAAAATAAATAAGAACATGCTACACATCGACATACACAGTTTTTCCTACAAGAAAGGCGGAATTCCAAAAGATGATTCAGGAAACGGAGGCGGCTTTGCTTTTGACTGCAGAGGAATTTTAAATCCGGGAAGAATTGAAGAATATAAAAGCCAGACCGGTAATGATATCGGGGTTCAGGAATATCTTGAAACAAAAACTGAAATGCCAAAGTTTTTAGAGCTGATAAAATCACTTGTATCTATAAATATTGATGATTACCTGGCAAGAGGATTTGAAAACCTTCAGATCAATTTCGGATGTACTGGCGGGCAGCACAGATCTGTATATTCTGCAATAAAAATTGCGGAATTCATCAAAGAAAAATATCCGAACGGAACAAAAATAACGATCCACCACGACGAACAACCACAACTGAACATTAGTAATCAATAATGAAACATCAGTAATACTATTATTACAATTTTCAATTATTACTCCTTACTTATCACTTATACTCATATTATATGAAGGCTCTAATTTTCGCAGCAGGAAAAGGTACCAGGCTTAAGCCATTTACAGATCATCATCCGAAAGCGCTGGCAAAAGTAAATGGTATTCCTCTTTTGGAAAGAAATATCAATTATCTTAAAAGTTTCGGTATAAAAGATTTTGTGATTAACATCCATCACTTTGGAGATCAGATTGTTGATTTTTTAAATAAAAATGATAACTTCGGATGTAACATTGAGATTTCCGATGAAACCAATGAATTGCTGGAAACCGGAGGCGGCTTAATTTTTGCTAGAAAATTTCTTGATCACGGAGAAGATTTTTTAATCATGAATGCTGATATTTTAACCAATATAAATATCAATGCATTAGTAGAATATCATAAAAAGATAAAAGATTTTGCTACTTTAGCAGTTTCGGACCGTGAAAGTTCGAGAAAACTTCTTTTCAATGATGATATGGTTTTAAGAGGTTGGCTGAACGTACAAACAGGAGAACAAAGGCTCGCGGAATTCAATAAAGGATTTAAAGCACTTGCCTTTAGCGGGGTTCACTGTATCAATCCTGTCATCTTTGAAAAAATAAAAAGAAAAGGCAAATTTTCTGTTATGGAAGAATATCTGGACTTAATGCAGACCGAGCATATTCACGGTTATGTGCATGACAGTATTCTGATAGATGTCGGAAGACCACAATCTGTAATAGAAGCCGAAAAACATTTTAAATAATTCTTGCAAATGGAAATTGATGGAACTAGGGATGAAAGTTTAGTAAATCCGGAATTTGACATTAACGAAACAAAGCTGCACAACAGCTTCAGACAAAAAACATGGGATGAAACAATCACCAAAGACAGCTGGATGGTCTTCAAGATCATGGCTGAATTTGTAGATGGGTATGAAAAACTTGCCAAGATTGGTCCATGTGTATCAATTTTCGGTTCAGCACGTCTGAAGCCGGAAAATAAGTACTACGAAATGGCTGTTGAAATTGCTGAGAAAATCACCAAATTAGGTTTCGGAATCATTACCGGAGGTGGTCCCGGAATCATGGAAGCTGGAAATAAAGGGGCTTTCAATGCTAAAGGCAAATCCATCGGACTTAATATTGATCTTCCATTTGAACAACACTTTAACCCTTATATCAATAAATCCTATTCTATGAACTTTGATTACTTTTTCGTAAGAAAAGTAATGTTTGTGAAATATTCTCAAGGTTTTGTAGTAATGCCGGGAGGTTTTGGTACTTTAGATGAATTGACTGAGGCAATGACTCTTATCCAAACCAACAAAATTGGTAAGTTTCCAATTGTATTGGTAGGAAGCGAATTTTGGGGTGGATTATTAGATTGGTTCAAGGCAACACTGTTAAAAGAGGGCATGATCGCAGAAGATGATCTTGATCTTTACAGGGTGGTAGACACTGCTGATGAGGCAGTAGCGCACATTAAGGCTTTTTATGATAAGTATTCTGTGAATGTAAATTTTTAATTGGCATATTATTTGTGACCTATAACTAACAAGTATGATTGTAAATCTATTAATTAAGATGAAAAAACTTTTATATATATCAGGAATTTTAACATTTTTTGTGTTAATGAGTTTTATGTATGTAGACTTTTTCTCTTCAATGACCAAGGTGGATTATATTGATGGAAGCAAGACATTGAAGTTTACCACAAAAATGAATACAAGCCATATCTCTGATGCAATTAAGATCAATCCGAACACAGCAGGATTTGAAGCAGAAGTGAAAAAATATGTGAATAATAACTTTGATGTATTTGTGAATGGTGCTCCCAAAACAATTACCTTCACCGGCAGTCAGATAAGCGGAGAAACTGTATGGGTATATTTTGAAACCGGAGGGGTTTCGGATATCAATACCTTAAAGATAAAAAATACGATCCTTTTAAGCGCTTTTCCGAAGCAGATCAACCTGGTTAATATTGCCTATAAAGGCAGCCAGAAAACGATGAACTTCCAAAGAGGAAAAGAAGTGAATGAAGTTTCTTTTTAATCAAATAATTTTGTAATATAAAACCACTGCTGGATGTAGTGGTTTTTTGTTTGCAATTATTTTTAACTAAGAAGTGTCTTTTGATTGCCGAAGAAACTTTATTGACCTGCATTCGTTTAGAAAAAAATCCTTACTACTACTAATAATAATAATAATAATCTCTTTATACATTCTCTAGTAAGAGATATATCAGCTAAGGATACATAAATGAAAAAACCGGTTCTACTGAACCGGTTTTGAGATTATAGAGCAATAATAATTATTGTCCTTTAATTTTGAATTCATCAATCTGCCATGTTGCAGCAGCAGATGTTGTAGAAGTATATTTAAATGCAATTCTTACGTTTTTACCCAAGAAAGCACTTAGATCAATATTTCCAGAGAACACCCAGTCTCCAAAAGCACCTGTATTAGTATCTAATGTTGCTTGTAGCGGAGTCCATGTTGTAGTATCTACATCTCCTGTATAATTATCAGTTGCAAAAATCTGAAGTGCATTTCCTGAATATCTTACATCAGAAGTAAAGGTTACAGAAGCTTTAGATTTTCCTACTAAGCTTACCGCTTTTGAAATTAGCCAGTCTTCGTTGGCAAAGTTATTATTAGCTCCACCTGCATTTCCATTCATATATGCATAGTAATTACTTCCGTTTCCTCCCTGGTTAATAGATTGCCAGAATTGGTTAGGACCTACTTTATTTACAGTAGTCCAATCTGCACCGAAACCTCCGGCACCAAAACTATCGCTGTAAATAACAGGAAGTGGTGTATAAACGCTGCCATCACATCTTGTAGGATTAGTAAAACGTACATCTGTAAGCTGAGTAATCCATAACTGGTAACTGTTATTATAAACACTTAGAATAGCATAGATATCTCCTTTTCCTCCAGAAACTTCAATTGCTCCTGCAGTTTTTATTCCGAACGTAGCTTTTCCGCTGGTCCTTAAATCTATTGTATTTCCGAAGCAGTCTTCTAATGTTCTGTTTGATGTATTTGTTCCTTCAGCATAAGTTCTTCCAAGATCGCCATTAATAAATTCAACATCTTTAATTTTGATCCATCTTCCTACATCAGCCATTGTTAATTGAGAAATAGTTTTTTCTGTAGCTACTACTGGTCTTGCTGGAGTATTGGAATCGAATAAATACTGATAAACATCTTCTTCTTTAATTCTGTACCCTATTGTTGTAGAGCTATCATTAGAACCTAGCTGAAGTTCACCGTTAACGTTTCTGATATAAAGACCTTTTAATTTGATCATCAGATCTTTTCCTAACTTAAATCTACTGTCAAGATATAGATCAGTTTTATTGATGTTTACTTTAATACCTCCAGTTGCATCTTCAATATAAAGGTATTTGAATAAGTTAGAAGACTCATCATTAGCCGTAACCTGTCCTTTTACATAGAAGTCTCCTGTAATCTGAACCAAACCACCTGAAGCTAATCCTGCAGCCAGTTGCTTCACATCAGCCACTGTTTTAGCAGTAAGACCGTTATCACTAAATCTACAAGGATTATTTGGTAGTAAATCTAAACGTGGGAAGTGGTGATCTATTCCATCCGCACTTACTCCTTCCATATCTAAATCAGCTACTTTATTAATGTAAATCTGAGTTGTACTGTTAAACTTACTGTAAATACCCGTCATTTTCCCTTTACCTGCAGGCAGGGTCTGGTTTGCAAATGAAGCATATCCACTGTTTCTTACAACTCCTGTTGTGGTATATTTCTTTGTTGTTTCATTATATTTTTCACCAATTCCTCTGTCTACAGTCTGTCCGTTAGGGGCAAATGTTGAACATAAAGATCTTGAGTCAAATTCTACTTCAGGTAACTGAACTAAACACCCGATTAAATCTTCGTTAGTTGCTAATTCCGCTAAAGTTTTAATCAATGGTTTAATTTCACCTCTTGTTGTACAAGATCTGAAAATAACATTAGGAACTGCTTTTTCCGGAATTCTGGAAACAGCATTAACACCGGATTCTCCCCCTGTTCTTACTCCTAACTGCACTACATTTCCATAAGTACCTACAGCAAGTCCGTTAAGTTTAATGTAAATTTTAGATCCTTGAGGAAATCTTGTATAAGAACTCACCAGATCAACACTAATTGTAAAACCGTGTGTAGGGTTTTCTAATGCATCCTGAATATAGATTGTTTTGTAAATATTCCCTGTTTCATCCGTAGAAGTAACATAACCCTGGATATATAAATCATCACTTGGATCGTTTGGTGTTTTGTCTTCAGGAAAAACATATGCAACTTTACCTGGGTTATTTTCAGTAAATTTCTTTTTCAATTCACCCAATGTAACATTAGCCTGAAAGTCCTGAACACATTGGTAACCTTGAAGGTTTGGCTCATCATAATTATCATCCTGCACACAACCTACAGTTAGCAATAGAGAAGCAGCAGCAATAAAAATATATTTTAAAAATGGATTATACTTTTTCATTATCGTTGTTATTAGAATCTTAAATAAACATTAGTAAAGAATGTTCTTCCTCTGTCATACCATAGTTTTGGACCGAAGTAAGGTGTTCCTCTTTGGTATTCTGCTAGTGCATCCGGGAAGTTGGCATATCTTCCTTGCTCAAATCCACCAGTTACATAATTTCTGTTATTTAAAATATTATTTACTGAAACACTCACCCCTACTCTATATTTTCCGAATTGGAAAGATTTACCGGCATTGGCGTTCAGCATAAACTGATCATCAAATTTCGTTTGTGCGGTTAACATCTGAACAAGTTCCGGTGTAACGCCGTCATATAGCATGCCTCCTGTATTTGGAATCGTGTACATTGCAGCTGTTTTGTTGATTGCAGAGAAATCCAGATACTGATCCATCAGATAGTTAGCTGATGCTCCCACCCACCAGTATTTAGGTGAATTGTATTTTAATCCTAATGAGAATGCTTTCTGAGGTGTTCCTGCTACTTTATAATTCTTGATATTAGCTGTACCGTAGCTTCTGAATGAATTAAGGTCATCAAATGTATATACGTTAGGAGTATTTGTAAATTTATATTCACCAATACTTGCTACCCCTACCGCATTAATCGTAGGTGTAACTTTTACATCGAAGCCTAATTCTGCACCAAGATATCTCTTATCAGCACCACTCATAGCTTCATTTACCAACGTATTATATGAACCTGTATTATTGGAAGAAACGGCTAAGTAATATCTGGAAATTTCCGTAGAGTTACTGATCGTAGTATAATATCCTGAAACTCTAAGTTTCAAAATCTGCCCCCTCATGATATAGCTGATATCATTTGAATTAATCACCTGATTTTTAACTCCAGGGGTTAAGAAGTCTCCTGCTCTTGGATTAATATAGATTTCATTAAATGTAGGTGCTAAACTGAATAAAGCCCCGTTATAAACGATGAAATTTTTACCGTTGATCTTGTAAGTGATTTTCCCTTTAATTCCGGCATCTAATGCACTATATACAGCACTCTTTCCTTTTGAGTTATCCATAAACAATGCATTTCTGAACTTCCCATCTCTGTAGGATTCAGAATAAGAAGAGAATACTGAAGCCACAATATTCCATTTGCTGAAATCAACCTCAGTAGAAATATTTAATGAGTAATGATTTTTAGTCAATTCATAAGAATATTGAGTTCTGTCTCCTACCCTAACCTCTGTGTTAGGATCATCAACATTATATTGAACATCATTATTAAAAGCATTAAGGTTATTTGCATAATTAGCTCCTAATAAATCTTTAATTCTTCTGAAATTATCAGATTTAAGATTCTGATAATTGAAGTTAATATTCAATTTCCAGTTATCCTTTAGCCTTGTATCAAAGTGTGATGCAAAATTGAATGTTTTATCTTTATTTACATCCTCTACCAATGTATAAGAAGCTCCCCTCTTAGACTTATCCATATTCAAAAGATTCAAACGATTGGAATTATACATATAATTCCAGTCGATCTGAGCCTGTTCTCTGAATTCATCAGCCGTCAAAAGCCCAAAGCTTGGTAATTTTCTGTAATATGTTGGGTTCGGATCTGCAGCGTGATACCAGTCTAGTCGGCTTCTTGCATCGCTACCGAACTGATAAGATACTGTATTGATCCAGTTTGAATTTTTACCCACTTTTAGATAATCGGTCAACATGAATACCGGCTCATAAACATTTCTGATTCTGGAGTTTCTTTTTTCTCCATCCTGCCATCCCCAGTAAGAGTTGTAATTTTTTCCCATAAGGTCATAAACCTCTTGGGTGTTTGGAGAATTTGAAGCTCTGTAAGTAGGAGATCCGAAAGCTGTTAAGTTAATAGAGTGTCTGTCACTAAACTTTTTTTCAATAGAAGCAAAATATCCATAAGCATCCTGATATACACCATCAAGGATTGCTCTGTCTCCCCATCTTCTGCTTGCTGAGAATGTAAATGCCCATCCATTTTTAGTAAGTCCTGAAGAATAGGTTGCGATTGCTCTGTGAAGGTAACTTCTGTTAGTAAATGAATATGCTAATGAAGTCTGTTTTCTATAGCTGGAAGCTCTTGTATTATAATAAACAGCACCTCCTAAATTACCAAAAGTATATTCTGAGGGAGTGATGTTATCTACATTTTCATAAGGGTATCTTGTCACATCATTCAGACCTCCCCAGTTATTAAAGTCTATTTTTCCATCATCGTTTTTAGACATGGAAACTCCATTAAATAATACATCCTCAAATCTATTGTCTACCCCTCTAGGTCTGAACCAGTAAGCACCCAGTTCAAAAGCGGAAACATTTTGGAAAGCATCTCTTCCTGAGCTTAAAAGCCCTACTGTAGGCTGCATTGATGAACCTCCATCTTCGGTATCATTTGCTGAATCATCAATAACTATTACTCCTGCATCTGATCCTAAGTTGTAATTAAGTGTAATAACACCTAAGTCTTTTCTCTTCTCATCACCAGTCACGTCAAACTCTACAATCTTAGACTCAAAGTTTGGTTTTGTTACTGTGATAAGATAATGGCCAGGTTTTAAATCCACAAACTGGAAGTACCCAATTTTATCCGCTGCAATATCATTGCTGGATTCTGCTAGATCTACTTCTGCTTTCTCTAAAGGCTTACCTTCCTGATCTTTAACATACGCATAAACAGTAGTTTGCGCAAAGTAAAAAGATGCAGGCATTAAAGTAAACAAAGAGATTAGGGATAGTTTTTTAATCATAATAAACTTATTTTTAACTCCTTCTTTATTTAAAGGGCAACAAATTTAGGACTATTTTCATTAACTCAAACATTTTTAGCTATTTATTCTATTAATTTTTCTTAACCTCTCATAATTATCCTAAAAAAAACGCCCTATTTTAATGGATCACAAAAAATGAAAATCATTTTCTCTAAAAAAACTTTAACAATCATGTATTATCATTATTAATTTCAAAACAAATAATTTATTTCGGGAAAAATCAACTAATTATCAATATAGCTTTCAACACATATCTTTTCGTCATTCAATCTGATACTTAATCTTTTCTTAAACTAAACTCAGAGCATTTTACTCTTTATTGTTATATAAAATTAGTAATTTTACCCCCTCAATTTTTTGAATATACTAAGAATATGAAAAAATATTTAATCATTGCTGCCTTGTTTTGCTTTGGTTCTGCTTTCTCACAACAGAAACAGGTACGAAGAGCAGCTGTCGCATTCCTAAACGTAGAAAACCTTTGGGATACCATTCCTTCTGCAGATTATATTGACGGAACATTGCCTCGTTCCAATCCCAAGTTTCACAGAAGTGTACCCGTAGACTCTCTTAAATTTCTTGAAACGACAGAAGACTATAAAGGAGAATGGAGTGATGATCTTTTGATTGGAAAAAAAGTAATCAGAAAACAATTCTTATCTGAAGATTTTACAGCAAACAGCCCAAAAAGATGGGGAACAAAGTACTATAATCAAAAACTGGCAAACGAAGCTAAGGTTATTTCTGAACTGGGAAGACAATATACCAATGACAATCCGGCAATCTGTGGATTAATCGAGGTTGAAAACAGACAGGTTATTGAAGATCTTATCAAGCAACCTGCGTTGGCAAAAAGCAACTATGGTATTGTACATTTTAATTCTTACGACTCCAGAGGTATTGATGTAGCGATTATCTATCAGAAAGGAAGATTTACCGTGCTTGATTCGTATAAAAAAGAGATTAAAATCTATGATGAAAACGGAAAAAGAGAATATACCAGAGATATTGTAATCGCAATAGGATTACTGGACGGTGAAAAAGTAGGTATCTTTATGAATCACTGGCCTTCCAGAAGAGGTGGTGAAGCCATCTCTCTTGCCAAAAGAAATACTGCTGCCACTGTTCTAAAAACAGAAATGGATAAAGTAACTGCAGAGAATCCTGGCATCAAATTATTCGCAATGGGTGACTATAACGATGATCCTGTAAGCCCAAGTTTGAAAAAACACCTTGCAGCTGTAGGTGATCCAAGTGAATTATCAGATAAGACTCCTTATTACAACTTAATGTATAAACTATATAAGGCTGGTGTAGCTTCTTTAGCCTATAGAGATGCTCCAAACTTATTTGATCAGATTATTGTTTCAAGAAACCTTTATTCTCCGGAAAAACTTACTCCTACTTATAGTATTTACAAAGCAGAGATTTATGCTCCGGCTTACTTAGTAAATAAAGAAGGACAGTGGAAAGGATATCCATTACGTTCTTGGGATGGAGACAGATTTACAGGAGGATACAGTGACCACTTCCCGGCGGTTTCTGTAGTTCAGAAAGAATTTGTTAAAAAATAATATAGAAAGGCACTCTTATTGGAGTGCTTTTTTTATATAAATAGTAAGAAGTCATGAAAAATTTAATCCTTCTATTGTGTATTGCTCTTATACCCTATGGCTGCTATTCTCAGAATACTCCGAAAAAAGATAAAGAGCAGTATGAAATGAAACCTTCAAAAAATGAAGACGGAGAATGGGACCTTACTGTAATTGACACTCAATTCGATTACTTTCTGAATGCTGTAGCTAAACCTATCAACCAGTATTCTGAGTCTTACCTGAAAACAAAAAATACATTTCTGGTCAATGAATGGAACAGTTATTATAACTCAGGAAGATATCCAAACATTATAGAATCCGGGATAGATTATGATCCTAAAGAAAATTACGGGATCAAATTTGAATATAAGCTATATCAGGTTTTTGTATATGTAAACTGGAAATACAAATTAAGAATGAACGGATTATCCGGAAGTGATGCTGTAAGGTGGTAATCGTCATTCACAATAAAAAAGGTTCAGAAAATTCTGAACCTTTTTTATTTTATAATAGTGAAAATTATTTGTTGAATAACTCCTCTACTTTATCCCAGTTTACAACTTCAAAGAAAGCAGAAACATAATCAGGTCTTCTGTTTTGGTAATTTAAGTAATAAGCGTGCTCCCAAACGTCTAATCCTAATACCGGAGTTCCTTTAACGTCTGCAACAGGCATTAATGGGTTATCCTGGTTTGGAGTAGAAGAAACAGATACAGAACCATCAGCATTTTTTACTAACCATGCCCATCCAGAACCAAATCTTGTTTTAGCAGCATCAGAAAAATCAGTTTTGAACTTATCAAGACCACCATAGTTTTCGATAGCAGCTTTTACGTTTCCTACTGGCTCTTTGCTTCCTCCAGGAGTTAAGATTTCCCAGAATAAAGAGTGGTTGAAATGTCCACCACCATTATTTCTTACTGCTGGCTTATCAGTTCCTGTCTGGCAGATCTCTTCGATAGTTTTTCCAGCTAGATCAGTTCCTTCGATTGCTTTATTTAAATTGTCAATATACGCCTGGTGGTGTTTCGTATAGTGGATTTCCATAGTTCTTGCATCGATAGTAGGCTCTAATGCATCGTATGCATATCCTAGTTTTGGTAATTCAAATGACATAATCTTTATTTTTAATGTTATACTTCAAAATTAGCCAATATTTAAGGTATTATCAAAGATTGGGGATTACTTTAATAAATCTTTAACATTGATACATTGATTTAGAATGAATTAAGTTTTAAAATATTTTTTTATTCAGTAGTTAGCTTAAAAATAAAAAGCACGGATCCTAGGGATTCGTGCTTTCTAATTAACAATAATTAAATTTATTTATTCATAGACATTAAGAATTCCTCATTGTTAAGGGTTCCTTTAATGTTCTTATCTACAAATTCCATTGCTTCTACAGGATTCATTTCAGAAAGATATTTTCTTAAAATCCACATTCTCTGTGAAGTCACTTCATCTAAAAGAAGATCATCTCTACGGGTACTGGACGAAACCAGATCAATTGCAGGATAAATTCTTCTGTTAGCAATTTTTCTATCCAACTGAAGCTCCATGTTACCTGTACCTTTGAATTCTTCAAAGATTACTTCATCCATTTTAGAACCAGTATCGATAAGCGCAGTAGCAATAATCGTTAAAGAACCACCGCCTTCAATCTTTCTTGCAGCTCCGAAGAATCTTTTCGGTTTGTGAAGTGCATTAGCATCTACCCCTCCGGAAAGAACCTTACCTGATGCAGGCGTTACGGTGTTGTAAGCTCTTGCCAATCTGGTAATAGAGTCTAATAGAATAACAACATCGTGTCCGCATTCTACCATTCTCTGTGCTTTTGCAAGAACCAGGTTAGCTACTTTTACGTGCTTTTCTGCTGCTTCGTCAAATGTAGAGGCAATAACTTCTGCATTTACACTTCTTTCCATATCAGTTACCTCTTCCGGACGTTCGTCAATCAGAAGAACCATCATATATACTTCCGGGTGGTTAGCCGCAATAGAATTAGCAATATCTTTAAGCAACATTGTCTTACCTGTTTTAGGCTGTGCAACAATCATTGCTCTTTGTCCTTTACCAATAGGTGCGAATAAATCAACAATTCTTGTAGAAACAGTAGATCCGCTTCCTGCAAGATTGAATTTTTCTTCAGGGAAAAGTGGGGTAAGGTATTCAAACGCTACTCTGTCTTTAATAAACGCAAGATCGCGTCCGTTAACTTCTGTAGGTCTTAATAATGAAAAATACTTTTCGCCTTCTTTAGGTAATCTTACAATTCCTTTTACTGTATCTCCGGTTTTTAAACCAAAGTTTCTGATTTGTGCTGTAGAAACATACACATCATCGGGAGAAGAGATATAGCTAAAATCTGATGAACGTAAGAATCCGTAGTTATCCGGTAAAATTTCCAACACCCCTTCAATGCTTACCATACCGTCAAAGTTGAACTCTTTCTTGTGGTCTGCATGTTCCTCAGCCTTTTCAGAATGTCTGTTTTGATTCTGATTAGGGTTTTGGTTTTGATGCTGATGTTGATTTTTATGTTGGTTTCCGCCGTTTTGCGGATGGTTATTTCCTCTTGGAGATTTATTAGCCTGTTGCTGTTGAGGATGGTTGGGCTTTTCGTCAGCCTGAGCAGGCTCTTGAGGTTCTGTGTTTTTAGGAGCTTCTGGTTTCTCCTGAGAGATTTCCGTATTACCTGTATTGGTAGGAACTCTTTTTCTTTTCTTTTTAGCGGCATTCGCTGTAGAGGCTTCTTCAGTTGCGATTACTGTTTCAGCTTTAGGCTCTTCAACTTTTACTTCTTCAGCAACCGGCAAACTTTCTTCTACTTTTTCCTCTACTATTGGTTCTGCCTGTGCTTTTGCATTCACTTTTGGCTTAGCTGGAGCTTTCTTTGGTGCAGCTTTTTTTGCCGGAGCCTTCACAGGTTTTTCTGCTGGGGCTTCTTCAGTATTTGCGCTGGTTTCGGTGGCGTTGAAATAATCTTTTGAGACTTTAGGGTTGGAAGCCTGAAAGTCAAGAATTGCAAAGATCTTGTCATTTTCATTGCTGTTTCTTGCAACTTTAACGCCCAAATCCTTTAAGATTTTAGTCAGTTCCGTTACGGATTTTGACCTTAACGTTTCTATGTTAAACATATTTAATGTAAAAATGTAATTAATTGTGAGTAAGAAAAGTAAGTCCGGTGACTTTTGTTTTCAAGTACATTGTATAATGCAAATCTACACTTATTTTTGAATTGTGCAAAATTTATGTTATTTTTGCCAAGAATTTAATATTCAATGCTACAGAGAATACAAACTATATGGACCCTATTAGCAGTTTTAGCTGCTGTTTTCCTTTTTATAACGGGACAGGATGTTGTTTTATCAGACACTATCCCGGTAATTAATATTGGAGCTATAGTACTTGTCATTATAGGTGCATTAAGTATTTTTAGTTTCAAAAACAGAAAAAGACAAATTTTGCTGAATACCATCAGCATCATTATAAACGCTTTGTTGATTGGTGTATTGGCGTACTGGTTACTAAACTTATCCGGAGGAATTCAGTTTCCTGAGAAGGGTATTGAGCCGATTTTCCCATTGATTGCGGTAATATGTCTGCTTATAGCAAACGTATACATCCGTAAAGATGAGAGGCTCGTAAAATCTGTAGACAGACTTCGATAGCCTTACAACGATTTTTTGAGTGAGAACAGTTCCTTATTGGAGCTGTTTTTTTATTTTTACACGGTAAGATATTTATAATCATTAAAAATAATATCAATCATCACCATATGAAAAAAATAACCTATCTCACTTTATCTCTATTGTCAACCTTTACTTTCGCACAGGAAGTATCTCAGGAGAGAATAAAAACAGTTATCTCAACCCTTGCTTCCGATGAAATGAAAGGACGCGAAATAGGAACTCCTGAAAATGATAATGCAGCAAATTATATTGCGAATCTTTTCAAAGAAAATAAACTGGAATATTGCACAGGTAACTCCTACCTGATTCCTTTTGACTACAATGGAAAAACCGCTTACAATGTATGTGGTATGAAAAAAGGTAAATCGAATAAATTTCTAGGATTTTCAGGTCATTTCGATCATATCGGAACCAGTAACAAAAAAGGAGATAATATCTATAACGGAGCAGATGACGATGCCAGCGGAATTACAACTTTAGTAGGTATTGCAGACTATTTCAAAAATAAGAATCCTGAGTTTTCAATGGTCTTCATGGCTTTCAATGGAGAAGAAAAAGGGATGTTAGGGTCAAAAGCTATTTCTACAGATCAGAATCTTGATCCTATTTACCAAACTATGACTGCCCTTTTCAATTTTGAAATGGTGGCTACAGAATCCCAATGGGGGAAAAATGCATTGTATATGACAGGCGACGGATTTTCAGATCTTGATGAACTGTTCAATAAATATGCTGTAAACGGATTAAAAATAAATGCGGATCCATATGCCAAACAACAGCTTTTTTACCGTTCAGATAATGTAAGCTTTGTAAAAAAGAAAATTATTGCACATTCTTTTTCAACGGTTGATATGTCAAAAGCAACCCATTATCATCATGAAAATGACGATATGAATATTGTTGACGTGAACAATATGACACAGATTATCAATAATTTTGGAAAAACATTAGAAAAACTGACTCCTAAAAATTTTGATCCTCAATATAATGATAAGGTCAAATTTTAAAATCTTCTCAACATATTTTAATTGCCACGAATGCACAAATAAAAAAACAGTGCATTCGTGGCTAAAAAACGCAAGAAACATCTAAAACAGAAGGGTTTCAACATTTTTTCCCTGAGCTTTCTTCCACTTTCCTACTTCATACTTTTGCACAAAACTATTCTTCATAATAGGCATCTCACATTTCAATACAGAATGCGGATTTTGATATTATACATTTAAAATTCAGTCATTTGTAACAAATAGCTCTATTTTGAAACATATCCATTAAAGTAAAAGAAGATTAAGAACGTCTTATCTTTTAATTTTGCGTAATTTTGCTATCCAATTTTTTCATTGAATGAACGAGTATAAAAAAATTCTGAGGTTCGCGAGACCCCACCAAAAATATATTTACGGAAGTTTATTTTTCAATATTCTGTATTCCGTTTTTCAGATTGCTTCCTTAGGAACTATTCTACCGGTTTTGGGAATGCTTTTTGGCACTATACAATCTGAAAAACAAGATGCAGCACCCGTTTATTCCGGTGAAATCATAGACTTTTTCTCTTATGCAAAGCAATATTCCACTTATTATATACAGTCTTTAGTTTCTGAATACGGTTCTCTGAAAGTTCTTGCCTGGTTGTGTATCATTACAGCCTTTATGTTTCTTTTAAGAAATGTTTTCAGATATTTAGGAGCATTACTTTTGATCAATTACCGTGTAGGAGTTACCAAAGATCTGCGTGGTGCCATGTACAGAAAAATATTATCGTTACCCGTTTCTTTTTTTACTGAAAGCAGAAAGGGAGATATGATGTCCCGTATGTCTAATGATGTGGGGGAAGTTGAAGGAAGTATTCTGGGCAGTTTAGTTGAGCTAATCAACGCCCCTTTTATGTTGATCAGTACTTTGATCTCATTATTTATTGTAAGCCCGGAAATGACGCTTTTCTCTTTATTGGTACTGCCTGTAATGGGAACGATGATCGCATTAATTGGAAAAAGTCTTAAAAAGGATTCTCATGAAGCACAGCATGAATTGGGAACAATCTTCTCTATCGTAGACGAAACGTTGAAATCTTCAAAGGTTATTAAAATATTTAATGCAGAAAAGATCATGGATAGCCGTTTTATGCAATCTATGAACAGATGGATCTCAAGCTCAATGAGTTTGGGAAGAAAGAAAGAATTAGCGTCGCCAATGAGTGAATTTCTAGGTTCCATTACCTTTTTGATCATCGCATGGTATGGTGGAAAACAGATTATTGTAGACCAAAGTTTATCGCCTGCAGGTTTCTTGGTGTTCTTAGGAATGTTCTTCCAGATCTTACCACCGGCAAAGACGTTATCTTCATCTATTTCTAATGTACAAAAAGGAGAGGCTTCTCTGAAAAGAGTATTGGAAATCCTTGATGCAGATGTTAAAATCGAAGAAATTGCAGAACCGGTTTCTATTTCTACCCTTCAAAATACTATTGAATTCAAGAACATTGGATTCTACTATGATAAAGCCAATCTGATCCTTAAAAACTTCAATCTTACGATTCCAAAAGGAAAAACAGTTGCTTTAGTAGGGCAAAGTGGAAGTGGTAAAACAACTATTGCCAATCTTTTAGCCAGATTCTATGATGTTTCTGAAGGAGAAATCTTAATTGACGGAACAAATATTAAACATTTAAAACTACAGGAATACCGCCAGCTTCTGGGAATGGTTACTCAGGAATCCGTATTATTCAATGATTCTGTTTATAACAACATTCTGATGGGGAAACCTGATGCAACCAGAGAAGAAGTAATTGCAGCCGCTAAAATTGCTAATGCAGATACTTTCATCACTGGTCTTTCTGAAGGCTATGATACCAATATCGGAGACGACGGAAATAAGCTTTCCGGAGGTCAGAAGCAAAGAGTTTCCATTGCAAGAGCTGTATTGAAAAATCCACCGATCATGATTCTTGATGAAGCAACTTCAGCTTTGGATACAGAATCCGAAAGATTCGTTCAGGATGCCCTTGAAAAGATGATGGAAAACAGAACTTCTCTTGTTATCGCCCACAGACTTTCAACCATTCAAAAAGCAGACTGGATTGTAGTAATGGAAAAAGGAACCATTGTAGAACAAGGAACCCACCATGATCTTATTGCCAGAAAAGGGATGTACAACAAGCTTGTTGAATTACAGAACTTTGACTAAAACATTCTAATCAATTTCAAAATGAATCCCATACAAGAGTATTTCTACAGAATCGAAGAGCCTGATAGAAGTACTCTTCTTTTTTTAAGAGAAACCATTCTCGCTTCAGATCCTGAAAATATTACAGAAACTTTCAGCTTCGGTCTTCCCTTTATCAAGTATAAAAAGAAAATGCTGTGCTATTTTTACTATAGCAAAAAGTATAAAAAACACTACCTCAGTTTTTATCATGGTGATAAGCTTGATTATCCGGAACTTACGCAGGATGGGAGAAAGAAATTTAAGATTCTTTTAATTGATGCCGAAGATGATTTGCCGGTAGAGTTCATCCTAAACTTATTAGACGAAATAAAGCAGTATATTAAAGCTTAAATAACCATTAGAAGGGTTGATATAAAACGGAGATGATCTTCGTTTTTTATTAGTGATATTCGTTTCATCAGTATTTAAAAACAAAAAAGACCGCTCTTCTCAGAACAGTCTTTAGTATGATGATTATAATCTTAATCTTTTAATTTAGCGATCACATCCAAACCACCTTTGGTAATGTCGCCTATCTTACAGATGATTTCCGTGTCTAAAGGCAGAAAAACGTCCATTCTTGACCCGAACTTGATAAATCCGAACTCATGTCCCGCACTTGCCTTATCACCTTCATTACAATAGAATACAATCCTTCTTGCTACATACCCTGCAATCTGTCTGAATACCACCTTATGGTTTGTTCCAGTTTCTACAGCTACTGTTGTTCTTTCATTCTCTGTAGAAGATTTTTCATGCCATGCTACCAGATATTTCCCAGGATGATACTTTTTGTAAATTACTTTTCCGGTAACCGGATATCTACAAATGTGTACATTCAGAGGAGACATGAAGATAGAAACCTGAATTGCCTTTCCTTTTAGGAATTCATTTTCTTCCACTTCCTTGATCATTACTACTTTTCCGTCAACCGGAGCTATTACATTTTCTTTGTGGTCAAGAATAGTACGGTTCGGAACTCTGAAGAACCAGAATACCAGACAGTAAATTACCAACAAAGGCATGATGATCAATAATGACCATATTTTAAGGAAATAGATGGCTAAAGCTCCCAATACCAGAAACAGTATCGTTGCTACCGTAATCGTTCCTTTTGATTCTCTATGCAATTTCATGAGACTAAATAAATTTTTCTAAAATAAAGTACAAATATACGACAGGAACGCAGATAATAAAACTATCCAGCCTATCTAATACTCCTCCGTGCCCCGGAATGATGTTTCCACTGTCTTTTACACCGAAGTTTCTCTTCAATTGGCTTTCTACCAAATCCCCTAGTGGAGCAAAAGCAGCCACTAAAAAACCTACTACCATCCAGTTCGCACGAAGCTCAGGCTGGTAATGTTCTATGAAATAGGATAAAACTAATGTTAAAACAACACCTCCGGCATATCCTTCCCATGTTTTTTTAGGTGAAATTTTAGGAGCCATTTTATGTTTACCGAAGAACTTTCCTACCAAATATGCAAAAGTATCACTACTCCAAATCAGGATGAACAGGAAAAGTACTTCCAGTGAAAAAGTATGTTCATAACTTGAGAACTTGGGCAGCCCCAAAGCAAAACTAAAAGGTAGAGCCACATAAATGACCGTAAAGATCAGTTTTCCGCTGTCGTAGTATAATTCGTTCGGAAACTTAAATAAGGTCACTACGGCAATCGCAATCAATCCCAGTGCTAATATTTCGCTCAATCTGAAATCAAAAAAGAAATCGTGGTGGAAGTATCTTTTGGAAAAAATATAAAAGATGAAAATAACTAATGGGTAAACAACCCACTTTTCATATCCTTTCCCAAATTTCATTATTTTAATGCATTCCCATGTACCTACAACCAACAAAAGGCTTATCAATCCGTGGTAAAGATACTGTTGTTGAATAAGATCAGGAAAAACACTATTGATAAGTTGCGCTCCCAATGGAGTCGTACAAAGAATGATAATGGCTACATAAACGAGACCTGAAATGGTTCTTTGAATGAGGTTTTTGTCCAAAATTTAAAATTTAAATGTGGGTGCTTAATCTTCAAGCAGCAATAAAAACAGTTTTGTATTGGAATTTGAAGAACTGTCCATTTTAGACTGGCTTCCGCTGATAGAAGTAAGGTTCTTGATATTTCCGTTTCTTTTTATTTTCCCCATGGCATCATTCAGGTTGTTTACAATCTGTGAAACATTGGCTATGATGATAATTTTCTCAGGTAGCCTTGAGGAATGATAATGAAGGATATTATTGTGAGACAGCATAATTCTTCCGTCATATGCAATCAGGTATTCACATGTGATAAATGCGGCATCGTTGGATGCCTGCAGTTCTAAAGTATAAGGAGACTTCACTACATTTAAGAAATTCTGAAGTTCTTTATCCCAACAGAATAAGTTATGAATACCTTCTATTTTGATAATTTGATTTAAAGTTTGTAGAGCTTCCGCTTCATCTGCACAATAATTAAAAAATCCCCCCGAATGCGTAAATAATTGCGCAAACTTATAGTCGAGATCCGCATTTTTCAGCGAGTCCCCTAGCTTCTCCAGGCTCTGTTTTTCTTCTTCCTCAGGCTGGTTGGTAAGTTTGCTTACAATCCTCTTGAATAAATTCAACTTAATCTATTTTTAGTCAACTTTATACAAAAATAGAAAATAAATTACAATAGATTTCAAAATATCTCCTTAAATATGAAAAAACCTGACAATTTTAAAGTTGTCAGGTTTTATATATCCAATTTTTAAAGGAACTTAAAGCTGCGTTGGGCTTTCTGGAGCCTGTATTTCGCTTTCTTCCTCTTTTTCTTTGATCTGAGGTGTTTCCAATACTTCCGGTTGTTCTTTTTCAGGAATTGTATTAGTTACCGGTTTCTCTGTCAATTCAGGATCCCAAGCTCTTTTACCGAAGATTTCTTCTAAGTCTTCACGGAAGATCACTTCTTTTTCTAAAAGCTTACTTGCAAGAGCATCCAGCTTGTCTTTGTTTTCTGCAAGAATTCTGATCGCTCTCTCGTATTGGTTTTCAATAATCGATTTGATCTCTGCATCAATCTTAGTTGCCGTTTCTTCAGAATAAGGTTTACCAAAATTATATTCAGACTGTCCTGAACTGTCATAGTAAGAAATGTTACCGATATTCGGGCTTAATCCGTAGATCGTTACCATTGCCTGTGCTCTTTTCGTTACAGTTTCCAAGTCAGAAAGTGCTCCTGTTGAAATATTGTTGAAGATCACCTGCTCAGCAGCTCTACCTCCTAATGTAGCACACATTTCGTCTAACATTTGCTCAGTAGTTGTAAGCTGTCTTTCTTCCGGAAGATACCAAGCTGCTCCTAAAGAACGTCCTCTCGGAACAATTGTTACTTTTAACAGTGGTGAAGCATGTTCTACCAACCATGAAATAGTTGCGTGACCCGCTTCGTGATAAGCTACTCTTCTTTTTTCAGAAGGTTTGATCGCTTTATTCTTCTTCTCAAGACCACCGATGATTCTGTCTACAGCATCAAGGAAATCCTGTTTTGTTACTGAAGTATGATTATTTCTTGCTGCGATAAGTGCTGCTTCGTTACAAACGTTGGCAATATCTGCTCCACTGAAACCAGGAGTTTGCTTAGCAAGGAATTCTCTGTCTACATTATCATCAAGCTTGATTTTCTTCAAATGAACATCAAAGATCTGTCTTCTTTCATGAAGCTCCGGAAGGTCTACATAGATAGAACGGTCAAAACGTCCTGCTCTCATCAAAGCTTTATCAAGGATATCAGCTCTGTTCGTTGCAGCCATTACGATTACGTTTGTATCTGTTCCGAAACCATCCATTTCAGTAAGAAGCTGGTTCAATGTATTCTCTCTTTCGTCGTTTCCGCCTGAAAAATTATTTTTTCCTCTTGCACGTCCGATAGCATCAATTTCATCGATGAAGATAATCGCTGGAGATTTAGCTTTAGCCTGAGCAAAGAGATCTCTTACTCTTGAAGCTCCTACCCCAACAAACATTTCTACGAAATCTGAACCTGAAAGTGAGAAGAAAGGAACTTTAGCTTCTCCTGCAACAGCTTTTGCCAATAGGGTTTTACCTGTTCCCGGAGGACCTACCAATAATACTCCTTTAGGAATTTTACCTCCTAATTTTGTATATTTTTCAGAGTTCTTCAAAAAGTCTACGACTTCCTGAACTTCTTCTTTAGCTCCTTCTAATCCTGCCACATCTTTAAATGTCACCTGGATTCTTTCTTTTTCGTCGAAAAGCTTAGCTTTAGATTTCCCGATTGAGAAGATCTGTCCACCAGGACCTCCGCCTCCACCCATCTTTCTGAAAAGAAGGAAGTAGAATAATCCTAAAATAGCAATCCAGATCAATGCTGATATTAAAATATCTGCGAAAGGGCTTTTACCTGCTCCGTAATCTTTAGCTGTTTTAATCGCTGGATCTGTAGCTTTGATCTGTTCAAATTTCTGAAGGAAAAGTTGAAGGTCTCCGAATTTTACAGAATAATCTGCTTTAGGAGCCATTTCAAATGCGGAAAGAGGGTTGTTTTCTTTAGCTGTTTTAGAAACCATTGCTGATTTCGCTTCTTTGGTAAGGAAAACATCAGCTTTCTCTATGTCTTTGTATATAATTATATTTTGGACTTTCCCCGCCTGCATTTCTCTAAAGAAACCATCTTCATCAATAGATTTTGCTACGTCTCCTCCTAAGAAATTGGAGCCAAAATATAGCAAAAGAGCTACGATTACAATAGGAAAGAACCAGTTGAATCCTTTATTATTCATTTATACTTTTTAAAATTTTTATTATTCATTTTCAATTTTGGTAATGACTGCGTCACCCCAAAGCTCTTCTATATCATAGTACTCACGTACATCTTTTTGAAATATATGAACCACTACTGAAACGTAATCTACCAATACCCACATTGCATTTTCCGTACCTTCTACGTGCCAAGGTCTGTCTTTAAGATCGTTTCTCACTTTTTTCTCTACACTTCCAGCTAATGCCGCAACCTGTGTATTCGAGTTACCGCTACATATTACGAACGTTTCCGCCACTGAGTTTTCAATATTAGAAAGATCAAAGATCATAATATCTTCACCTTTTACATCTTGAAGTGCTTCAACGATTTTATCTATTAGTGCTTGTTTTTCTGCTGTTTTATTCATTAAAAAAATACTATAATCTGCAAATTTATTGTTTTTTCTTTACTTTAACCTTACTTTTACTCCCTTAATGTCTTAAAGTTTTCTTAAATGAGTCAACTATTCTCTCTGAAAGAATGTTCTTCTACTAATGACGAAATATCAAAGTTTTTACTTTATGAAAATTCAGATTTTATAGGATTGCATACTTTCAATCAAACAAAAGGTCGTGGTCAGTATGGAAATGTATGGATCCCGACTGCCGGAAAAAACCTGGCATATACGCTGGCAGTGAATACCCAAAACATCCTGTGCTCCGACTTTATATTCAATTATTATACCGCAATTATTGTCCGTGATTTCCTTGCCAATTTGGCTGATAATGACGTAAAGATTAAATGGCCGAATGATATCATCCTTAAAGGTAAAAAAATCGTCGGAATTTTAATTGAAAAGAAAAAAATTAATCAAAATAATTATTTCATCATTGGAACGGGAATCAATATTCTTCAGGAAAAATTCGAAGAGATATCCAACGCAGGTTCACTTCTAACGCAGACAGGTAAGGTATTTGACCTTGAAGATTTTACTTTAAGCTTTCATGAATTTCTTTCTGAAAAAATGAAAAATATTCCGAATGATCAGGAAATCCTTGACAGATTTAATGAACATCTGTTCCGAAAAGATACTATATCTGTTTTCGAGATTGACAAAGAGAGACAAAATGGCATTATCCGAAAGGCAGATGACAAAGGTGAGCTTTGGATCGAGCTGGAAGACGGAATGCATTCTTTTTATCACAAAGAAGTAAAACTTCTTTACTGATTGGCTCTTTTAAGGTAAAGGTAAAGGGTAAGTGGCAGGAATACAAGGTTCGGCAGCCACATTGCCAATGCCGGTGATAAACTTTTATTCTCTGAAACCACTTTTAAAGCCTCAAATGAGAATACGAAAAGGAATGCCAGTGAAATACCTATTGCAAGGTTAATTCCTAACCCTCCTCTCTTCTTCTGAGATGATAATGAAAGTGCCAAGAATGTAAGGATGATGATAGAAACAGGCATAGAAGTCCTCTGATGCAGTTCATTCAGATAAGAGTTCAGGTTACTGTTTCCTCTTGCTTTTTCTCTTTCGATAAACTTCAGAAGTTCCGGAGTGGTTTTATTTTGTCCTAAAAGCTCATTCGGGAAAAGTTCTTCCGGTGCGTGCCCGTAGTTTTTCCTAAGTTCTGCTCCGTTACCCAGTTTTTCTGAATTATCTTTATTAATGGTCTTTTCGTAGTAATTATTTAAGACGAATTGTTTTTTCTCCTGATCCCAGTATACATCACTTGCTTTAAGCTCGTATGTCATTTTTCTACCGTTATCAAATTTTTGATAGACAAAACCTGAGCCTCTTTTTTCCCTTTTATTCCAGGAATCTACAAAGATGTATTCGGTTTTGCTAAGCTGTGAGGATGCGGGAGCGGTTCCTAATATTTTTTCTTTATTGGCTGCATTATAGGTATAAGCTTCCAGTTCATTTTTTTTAATATTCGCCCAAGGGAGTATCATATGATATACCAAAAGCGCCACCAATGCAATTAAAATTGAAGTATATAGATAGGGTTTTGAGAATCTGTGAAAACTGGCTCCACTACTGATAATTGCAACAATTTCAGTATTATTTGCCATTCTTGAGGTGAAATAGATCACGGTAATAAATACAAGAATGGAAAGAAATGTCACTACAAGATTGATGATCCAGAAAGGATAGAAATGAATAAGAAAATACCCAAGATCAAGCTTAGAGTCAAGGGCTTTTGCATTTTCAATCCTTGGAATCTTTTGTTGCACATCGATGACAAGCACCACTATAGACAATAGTACCAGCATGAAACTGAAAGTTCCAAGGTATTTTTTGATAATATATTTGTCTACAATTTTAAGCATACTTTTATTACAGTCTTTGTCTAAGAATTGGTACTACGGAGTTCTTCCACTCATAGAAATCACCTGCAAGGATGTGTTCTCTCGCTACTTTTACCAGATCAAGATAAAAAGCAAGGTTATGGATTGAAGCAATCTGTTTTGCTAAATATTCTTTGGACACAAACAAGTGGCGAAGATACGCTTTTGAATATTCTTTATCTACAAAGCTGGTTCCGAATTCATCCAAAGGCGAGAAGTCACGCTTCCATTTTTCGTTTCTAAGGTTCATTACCCCCTGCCAAGTGAAAAGCATTGCGTTTCTGGCATTTCTGGTAGGCATTACACAATCCATCATATCAATTCCTAATCCGATAGATTCCAGGATATTCCAAGGAGTTCCTACTCCCATTAGATATCTTGGCTTTTCTTTTGGAAGGATATCGGTTACTTCATCGGTAATTCTATACATTTCTTCTTCAGGCTCTCCTACAGAAAGTCCACCAATGGCATTTCCTTCTGCTCCGGCTTCAGAAATCACTTCCGCAGAAATTTTTCTAAGGTCTGAATACGTGGATCCCTGAACGATTGGGAAAAGTCTTTGCTTATGTCCGTAAAGTTCAGGATTATCATTTGTCCATTCAATACATCTCTTCAGCCAACGGTGTGTAAGCTCCATGGATGATTTTGCCTGGTTATAATCACAAGGATAAGGTGTACATTCATCAAAAGCCATGAAAATATCTGCTCCGATCTGTCTTTGGATTTCCATAGATCTTTCGGGAGAAAACATGTGATAGCTTCCGTCGATATGAGACTTGAACCTTGCACCTTCTTCTGTCATTTTCCTGTTACTTGCCAGTGAAAAAACCTGAAAACCTCCTGAATCTGTAAGAATAGGAAGATCCCAATTCATGAATTTATGCAATCCACCGGCATCCTGCATTGTTTCCATTCCGGGACGAAGGTAAAGGTGGTAAGTATTTCCCAGAATAATCTGAGCTTTAATGTCTTCTTTTAATTCTCTCTGATGAACTGTCTTTACACTTGCAACAGTTCCTACAGGCATAAAAATAGGAGTTTGAATCTTTCCGTGATCTGTAGTAATCTCCCCTGCCCTAGCTTTTCCTTCAGAGGTTTTTTCTATATTAAAAAATTTCATCTGTATACTATTTTAATTCACCGCCATCAGCGATCTTTTCGGGAAAACCCGTTTCATCATTTATTTATTGGGCAAAAGGAGAAGCGCCTCCGCTTTGCTTCAATTTTTCCTTTACATATTTTTCTGCTTTCGGATCTTTTTTAAGTAAAATTTCCTGTGCATTATTCGTTATATCATTCATTTTCTCTTTGATAACGTAATACTTGAAACTTTCTGTAAAGTCACTTGGTTTTACGTTATGAGATTTTAAAACGAAACGTGTACCGGCTTCCATATTCTTGTCCTGATATGTAAAAACAGCCTGGTCATTAATCATAAGATCAGCAATTACTTCAGCCATCACATCCTGATCGATCAGGTTTTTAGGTTTATCGATAAAATCGCTGCATGACAACATACTCATCAAAACGAAAATAAAGATCAGTTTTTTCATAGCCTGTTGATTATTGATTTCCACTTCAGGTTTAATACTCCAAAAACAGCTTCATGAATAATTCCACCGTTCATTTTGCTTTCTCCTAAAATTCTGTTGGTAAATATAATAGGAACTTCTACAATTTTGAAGCCTTTTTTATAGGCTCTGAATTTCATTTCAATCTGAAATCCATATCCTTTCAGTTTTACATTATCTAATCCGATCTCTTCCAGTACTTTTCGTGAGAAACAGACAAAACCGGCTGTGGTATCATGGATAGGAAGTCCCAGAATAAATCTCACATATTTTGACGCGAAATAAGACAGCAATACTCTTCCCATAGGCCAGTTGACTACATTTACTCCTTTTGAATAGCGGGAACCAATCGCCATATCGGCATTCAGGCATGCTTCAAAAAGCTTAGGCAGATCATTGGGATTATGAGAAAAGTCGGCATCCATTTCAAAAATATAATCATATTTATTTTCAAGCGCCCACTTAAATCCATGAATATATGCTTTCCCCAAACCATCTTTGATATGTCTTATGGACAGGTGTAAATGATGGGGATATTTTCTTTGTAAGTCTTTTACTAATTCTGCCGTTCCATCCGGAGAAGAGTCATCCACTACTAAAACATGAAAGTCATTCTCCAATGCAAAAACCGCGGAAATAATATTTTCAATATTTTCCTTTTCGTTGTAGGTTGGGATGATGACGAGTTTTTTCATTTCAGTTTGCAAAGATAGTTTATTTAACCTTTTTATTTTATACAAAATAATCTATAATTTTGCAAAAATATTTCTCAGAGATTATATCATTATTTCAGGAAGTTTGTTTATCTGTTTTGAATAGTGTGAAAATCAATGGAGAAATATACTTTAGCATAAATTTCATAGGGAAAGCAATAAAGAAAATCTATGCCAAGTTGTGTTATTTATCGTTAAATAAAAAATTAAAAAATTAAAATTTGCCGTCATCACAAAACTTCATCAATCATGTAAGAATACCTGAGAACAACGATTGGGTAATTTTTATACTAATAGGCTGTATATTTTTATATGTTTTCATGATGAACATTATAGAAAGGGATGCCAGTCTTAAGGATTTTCTGCTTCAAAAGTATTTTGATGCGAGTAATAACCTGCCGAGCTGGATCATTACGTCCTGTGTGATCACGCTTACACTTTCTGTTTTGATTTCACAGTATATTCCTGTAGTTCCAAAATATATTGCAGATTTACAGATTGGAGGATATCAGCTTAACAAGTTTGGTTATACATTATTGGCGGTTATCTTTTTTTATTTAACAAAATCTGCATTAGGATTTTTATTTTACCAAAGTATAGGAGATGGAAAAAAATGGACGATATTTTATTTCACCTCCACAAAGTTTTATTTTATCCTGTCTTTTTTATTAATAATCTTGTGTATAACGCATTATTACTTCCCTGTAGACAGAAATAAAATGTTCCTTTACTATTTCTTCTTCTTTTCTTTTGTATTCATTTTCAAAGTTTTTTTCTATTTATTTCACAAGAACAAGATTCTTCCGGAGAAATGGTATTATAAATTTTTGTATATTTGCACGCTCCAAATCGCACCATTATTACTGCTTTGGAAGTTGTTATTTTTTTAATAAATGTCAAAGATGAGAATAAAGTCTATATTGGTTTCTCAACCAGCGCCTAGTGAGTCTTCTCCATATCTGGATATAGCGAAGAAGGAAAAAATAAAGATTGATTTCCGTCCATTTATCCACGTCGAAGGGGTTGACAATAAAGAGCTCAGAACTCAGAAAATAGATCTGACGCAATATACCGGTATCATTTTTACCAGTAAAAATGCGATTGACCATTACTTCAGGCTTGCAGAAGAGCTGCGTTTTGCAGTTCCGGATACAATGAGATATATCTGCCAGTCGGAAGCAATAGCCAACTACCTTCAAAAGCATATTGTGTACAGGAAAAGAAAAATCAGCTTTGGGGAGAAAAACTTCTCAGACCTGCTTCCTCTGTTCAAAAAGTTTCCAACTGAAAAATACCTGTTGCCATCTTCAGATGTTTTAAGCCCGGATATTGTAAAAACTTTAGATTCTGCGAACGTAGAGTGGACAAGAGCAATCATGTACCGTACCGTTTGTAGTGACCTTACAGATATCAACATTAAAGATTATGACATGTTGATTTTCTTTAGCCCACAAGGAATCAAGTCTTTGCAACAAAACTTCCCGGACTTCAAGCAGGATGAGACAAAAATCGGAGTTTTTGGAAACACCACTCTGGCTGCCGCAGAAGAAGCCGGATTAAAAGTAGATTTGATGGCTCCAACGAAGGAAACGCCTTCTATGACCATGGCTCTTGAAAAATATGTGAAAGCTTTGCATAAATAGCCTTTACAAATACAAAATAATCAACCATCTTTTCAAATGAAAGGATGGTTTTTTTATTTTAAAACACATCAAAAACTAACATTTTTATACTAAAAATCAAATAGTTAGAATATTATACCATTTCTCTTATCCACGGTGTTTTTTATATATATTTAAAAAAAAACTTTAGTATGAGAAAATTATTATTTTGTTTATTTTTATTCACCATTGTTCTGGCTAATGCTCAAAACGACAATTGCTCGGAAGCCATCCCTCTGAATGTAGGAACAGACTTCACATCAGTAGCAGCCACTTTCAATAATTCAGGTGCTACCACTGATGGAGAACCTCCTTCCTGTGCCACAAATGCCGTAAATAACGTATGGTTTACAGCAGTAGTGCCACAAAGCGGAAACATTACTATAGAAACGCGTACAGCAGCTAACTCTGCATTTGACGATTCGGTAATTACTATATATAATGGAACCTGTGGATCTTTAAATCAAGCTGGCTGTAATGATGAAAATTACAGTAATGAAAATAGTCTTTCAAAAATCAAATTAACAGGACAAACTCCAGGAGCTATTTTATATATAAGTGTATGGAAATATGATTCTGAAATAAGTGATGGCGATTTCCAAATTTCGGCTTATGATCCTCTTCCCCCCTCTAATGATAACTGCTCGGAAGCCAAATCTCTGAATGTAGGAACAGATTTTGCAACGGGAGCAATTACGGTAGACAATACCGGCGCAACAACTGATGGTCCTACTCCTTCATGTGCATCAGAAGCAATAAGTAATATTTGGTTTACTGCAGTAGTCCCTCAGAGTGGAAATCTTAAAATAAGTACATTAAGCACAACTGATTCATCACTTTACGGAATTACCCTTACTGCTTATAATGGCACCTGTGATTCTTTAACAGAGATTGATTGTAATACCAATGCGAATTCAACAATAACATTAATAGGGCAAACACCTGGTTCAGTCATCTACATAAGCGCATCAAAAGAAGATTCTTATACAGAGGATGGAGAGTTTCAAATTTCAGCTTATGATCCTATACCTCCTGTAAATGATGATTGCTCACAGGCACAACCTTTAACAGTAGGAAATGATTTCGATTCAGGAGCAATTACTACTCATAATTTTGATGCGACAAGTGACGGCATTCCACCTTCATGCAATTCTTATGCTATTAATAATATTTGGTTCACCGCAATAATCCCACAAAGTGGTCAGTTAAAAATAAAAACCCAAAATACTTCCGGATATTATTTCGACAACCCAACTATTAGCGTTTATACCGGTACTTGTGATTCTCTTGTTGAAATAGGCTGTAGTACAGATAATGACCAATCCATATTACTAACAGGGCAAGCACCAGGCACAACGATATATATCAGTGTATGGAAAAAAGATCAGGATAGTGAAGACACAGAATTTCAAATTTCTGCTTACGATCCCGTTCCTCCTTCTAATGACAACTGCTCTGGGGCACAACTTCTAACAGTAGGAACTGATTTTGATTCAGGATCAATTATTTCCACTAATGTAGATGCCAGTACTGATGGTTCTTTACCTAGTTGTAATTCAGAAGAAAAAGACAATGTTTGGTTTAAAGTTATTGTTCCAACGAGTGGAAATCTTAAAATAGAAACAATTAACCTTCCCAACTCACCATTTTATAATCCGCTAATCACCGTATATAATGGAGACTGTAATTCTTTAAATGAAATTGAATGTGTACATGACCTTTATCCTTCTATATCTTTAACATCTCAGATTCCGGGCACTACATTATATATAAGTGTGTGGAAACACAATCCCTATAGCCATAATGGAGAATTTTTAATTTCGGCATACGATGATTCTATATTATCTACTCACGAGATTTCCAAAAATAAGAAAGAGCTCACAGCATTTCCTAATCCTTTCCATGATATGCTTACTATTTCTAATATTTCTGAGGTAAACTCTATTTTCATTACAGATACTTCGGGAAGAAAAATAAAAACTATAGAAAAACCATCATCTTCTCTTTATCTGGGAGATTTAAAAGGAGGACTTTATTTAGTTACTTTAAAAATGAAAGACGGAAGTATAAAAACAATTAAAACCATCAAAAAATAACACTGTCATTCAATAATAATGAAAAGGCTGTCAAAAATTTGACAGCCTTTCTTATATTTGAACAAGAATTAATATAAAATAAAACGTCTCTGTAAAGTTCAGAAGCGTAAATAACTAAAAATATCGGATGAAAGCTCCACAGGCAAAAAAAATAGAGAAAATATTAGAAACTCACGGGGACAGAAGGATTGATAATTACTTCTGGCTTAATGAAAGGGAAAACCCTGAAGTCATTAAATATCTTGAAGAAGAAAATGCTTATGAAGAATTCATCATGAAAGATACTGAAGAGCTTCAGGAAGAGCTATTCGAAGAAATGAAAGCCCGTTACAAAAAGGATGATGAGTCTTTACCTTATTTTTTTAATGAATACTGGTATATTGTACGCTATGAGGCAGGAAAAGAATATCCTATTTTCTGCAGAAAGCATAAAAGCCTGGATAATCAGGAAGAAATTTTACTTGATGTTAATATTCTAGCAGAAGGGGAAACTTTCTTTGAAGTGGGAAGTGTGGCAGTAAGCCCTAATAATGAGCTAGCCTCTTTTTCATCAGACAATGTAGGAAGACGAATCTATACCTTAAATTTTAAGAATCTAAAGACAGGAGAAATTCTTACCGATAAAATTCTTAATACAACAGGTAAAGTAGTCTGGGCTAATGACAATCAGCATATTTTTTATATCAGAAAAGACAAAAGCCTTCGTGCATTCCAGGTTTACAGACACAAGCTTGGAACCGATTCTTCTGAAGATGTCCTGATTTTCCATGAAGAAGACGAAACATTTGATGTAAATGTTTTTAAAACAAAATCTTTAAAATACATTTTCATTGCAAGCTCAAGTACCATCTCAGACGAGCACCGTTTTATTCCGGCAGATAATGTTTTTGCAGATTGGGTAATCATCCAGCCAAGAATTGATGATCTTGAGTATTCTGTGGAACATTACGAAGATGAATTCTACATTATTACGAATGCTGATGATGCTATCAACTTTAAAATCGTTAAAACGAAGATTGATAACTGCAGCATGGAAAACTGGGTAGATGTAATTCCTCATCGTGCCGAAGTTCTGCTGGAAGGTTTTGAGATATTCAAAGATTATCTTGTTCTTGAGGAAAGAGAAAGAGGTCTTTTACAAATCAAGATCATTGATGAAAAAACAAAAGAATCTTATTATCTTCCTTTCTCAGATCCTACGTATACCGCTTATATAGGAATCAATCTGGAATTCGAAACTGAAGTTTTACGATATGGCTATACTTCTTTGACACAGCCAAGCTCTACTTATGAATATGATATGAAAAATAAAACCACCAAACTTCTGAAGCAACAGGAGGTTCTTGGCGGAAAATTTATTCCTGAAAATTACATTTCAGAAAGAATATGGGCAGATTCCAGAGATGGAGAAACTAAAATTCCTATATCTTTGGTATATCATAAAGACACACAAAAATCAGCTGACACTCCTCTCCTTTTATATGGATATGGAAGTTACGGGCATACTGTAGATGCAAGTTTTTCAAACGTAAGATTATCTATTCTGGATCGAGGATTTATCTATGCTATCGCTCATATCCGAGGCGGGGAATATCTTGGAAGAGAATGGTATGAAGATGGAAAAATGCTATTCAAGAAAAATACGTTCTTCGATTTTATTGATGCCGGAAAATTTTTAGTAAAAGAAAATTATACTTCATCTGAACATATGTACGCTATGGGTGGCAGTGCAGGCGGACTTCTGGTAGGAGCGGTTGTCAACTATGAGCCTCAACTATTCAACGGAATAGTAGCTCAGGTTCCTTTTGTGGATGTGGTTTCTACCATGCTAGACGATACTATTCCTTTAACAACCGGAGAGTATGATGAATGGGGAAATCCAAATGATGAGGAATATTATTACTATATGAAAGAATATTCTCCATACGACAATGTTCAGGCAAAAGACTATCCGCATATGCTGATCACCACAGGATTCCATGATTCTCAGGTACAGTATTGGGAGCCTGCAAAATGGACAGCAAAGCTTAGAGAATTAAAAACGAATGACAATATTCTGGTCTTTAAAACCGATATGAGCTCCGGACACGGGGGTGCAAGCGGAAGATTTGAATCTTTGAAGGAAGATGCACTGGAATACGCATTTCTTTTGAAGATTGATCAGAAGAGCTAAGTAAACAATAATTTTTAAATATATATCGTCATGATAAAAAGTGACAAATATCAAGATATGAATGAATCGGAATACTGGAAAAAAATAGAACAGTTCTTTGAAGATAATTTCCAGACTGAAAAAAATCCTCCCATTGAAACCCTATTGTTTTTAATAGGATTACAGGAATTGGGAAGTGGACAGCAGAAATATACAAAAGATGACAAAGTAAATCTCATCCATATTGCAGTATGCAGATTGCTAGAACCGTTTGGATATTATAAATTCACACACTATGAAGACGGATGGCCTCAGTTCGAAAAACTGGAAGAACTTCCTGAATTAAGACCTAATGAGCAGACTTTGCTTATGAAAAAAGCGATTATTCAGTACTTTCAGGAGGAAGAATTAATCTAAAGTTTAAACTGTTCAAATTTGAAAATTTGATAATGAAAACTTAGCTTAATTATCAAAAAATAAAATAAAAAAAGCATTTTACATATAAAAAAGAGATAGGGGCACACTTATCTCTTTTTTTTAAAAACACAAATAATCAGACATAGAAAAATATATTTTAAAATTAAATAAATAATTAAAATTTTAAACCAATTCAGACCCAGCGCCTTATCATTTTATTTTTCTAACATTCAATTTACCACACAGGATATTTCACAAATTGGTTGGCTGATACCATATTAGATTTGTATTTTTAGCCTTTTCCAGACCACGTTCTTTTGACCAGTTACTTTGGTCGATTTCCCTCAGAATATTATGGTCAATTTCTCCAGGCTTACACCAATGTATAAGCCTGGAAAAAAACGACAAACCAAATGAAATCCCAGTTCATTCTGTGAACTGGCGAAGAAAGATTTGAAAAAACATAAAAAAACTAAAAACTGAAAAAACTATGTATTTCGATAAAAATTCTTCTGCATAAAACAGATTAAAATTTAAATAGAAATCAACCATGAAAAAAATTAACACTTCTTTGATGTTGCTCATTTTTAATTTGGCTTTTTCACAAGTAGGTATTTCAAAAAACCCTACCGTTGAAATTCACAACAAAGCCATTTTACAGATAGACGGTAATTATGAAGGAAAGAATCTCGGCATGATGCTTCCTGAAGTATCCAAACCGGATAATCTTCCTTTATACAACCCATCTGCTGCCGATGGTGAGATGACAGGAATGATGATGTTCGAAAAAACCCATGCTACCTTCTACTCGTATGATGGAGCCAAATGGAACAATGAACCTACCGCCGCTGACTTTAAAATGAAGCAGTCCAGATTTTTGGCAACTGCCAATGAAGAGACCAGTGTAGTTTGTGTGCTACTTGGCTGCGGGCGACATGTAGGGCTTAGTTTCGGTGCTCCGGTAGACGGACAGCAATCTTACAACAATCTAAACATTACAAGAGAAACAGTAGTAGTTCCGGGTGGAGGTGCCTATGTTGACAGAAGCTATGACAATGCTAAATTTGTCATCAATGAACCTGGTGTTTATGACATCTACTTAAATGTACCTTCAAAAACAGGCGGTGCAGTTTCATTAACAAGTGGTCCTCAGTATCAGCTGAGAGCTTATCTTAAACAAAGTAACGGAACTCACAGTGAAATAAAGCTCAGCACATTCTTTCCTGATTATTATGGTATTCTTGGAATTGGAGGGGATACCAATACGGCAGCATTCACAACGACCAGAATTCGTTTAAATGCCGGAGATTATATCGTTTCTAGAATACATTCGCCATTAGCAACAGTTTCGGTAGCAATTACCCTTACTGCAGCTTCCAATACGAATATTGCCCAATACTATCCAAGAGAAATAATGTTTACCAAAGTAAGTGATTAAGATGATAAAGAGAACCATTACACTAAACGCATTTATTGTAACCGCTATAACCCATATGGCTTTTGCTCAGGTGAAGATCGGAAACAGACCTGAAACAGTGCATCCAAGAGCAATATTACAAGTAGAAAATAATACAAAAGGAATCATGCTCCCACGTGTTGAAAATCACACAGAGCTGCCTCATTATAATGCATCCCAGCCAGACTTATACGAAAATAAGCCAGAAGATAACGGGTTGATATTTTACAGTAAAGAAATAAAAGATGTTGTAAAATATGACGGATACAGATGGATTGCAGCTACGGAAAAAAGTATAAAAAATTATAGAAATCTAAGCATCCTTGGATCAGGTTCCGCAGATGTGACCGTTGCCAATGTACTTGGGATAACGGGACGCCCTACCCTACAGTTTCAAATATTAAATAATCCTGACAGAAATAATGTCAACAACTTAGGATTAACAGTCAATACAGATGGAGAGATCACAATCCCTTCAGACGGTTTCTACAGAATCAACCCTTCAGTAAAATCGAGTAACGCAGGAGGTCTTTCAGTAGGAAATGCCGCTACCATTATCTCACTTCAGGCTTTATATGCAAGTGCTCCGGGAGACGGTTGGCAAAAAATTCATGAAAACAGTTTCTTATTATATGGATTATTAGTCACAGCCGGAAGCTCAAACTCCATCAACAGCTTTTCTACCACAAAATTTCTTAAATCAGGCGATAAAATCCGATTGAGAGGAGGAATTCAGGCTGATAGCGGGCTGAATGTAGGCGCTGGAGTTACTTTTAAAATGAGTGATAAAGACACATTTTTATATATAGAAAAATTAAACTAAGATGATCAGAAAAATATACTTAACAACATTTTTGCTTTCAGCCCAGATAGCCTTTGCTCAGGTGATCGTGGGTGACAGCAACAATCCAAGCACAAACTCTATGTTTAGTGTGGTCAATAAAGAAGATAATGATTCCAAGTCCAAAGGAATGATGATTCCCACAGTAAACAACGAAACAGAACTGCCGCTTTATAATGCCAGCCAAGCCGATCATTTCGATGACGATTCTACCATGCAGGGAATGATCTTTTACCAAAAAGACATTAAAAGAGCGGTTGTATATGATGGAGAAAAGTGGAAGCCTACCTTCTATGAAAATGGAGGAAGAACCACAAGAGCCAGCATGAACCCGGCAACAGCAGAAAATGACTTTCCATCGGTAACATGTGTTCTTATCGGTTGTGGTGAAAAGGATGTTCCTTTTGGCTTTTATAATAATACTTTAGATTCGGACAAGCTGGGAATTATTGATCCTCAAGGAACTGTCAATGGAAACTTTAATAATTTCACCTTCAAAGAATCCGGATTTTATAAAGTTCTTATTAGTTTAAAGGTAAAAAGCTCAGGGATACACGTAAGCCCGCCAGTGATTTCTTTCCGAGCATTAAAGAATGGAAATGTACTTGCAAGAAATGATGTTTCTTTGAACGAAGCCATTTTAATTACAGCCGGAGCCAACAGAGTCGGAACCATGGAGTTTCTTGCCATGTTTGACAAAGGTGACCAGCTGAAAGTACAGGTATCGGGAGGGGTTTCTATCCTTACTGTGGCTGATAATTACAAAATTGTTCCCACAGACGGAACTTTTATCAGTATAGAAAAGCTGTAGCTTCAATAATAAAATAAGCAATAAAAAACAGAGTGTTCCATTAGAGCACTCTGTTCTACTATAATACAAAATTAATTTCGTCATTGCTTTCTTCTCTCTTTTCAGCTGTTCAATGACATCATTTATCCAAATTCTCTAGAATTTCTTCCAATTGATTCAGTCCCATTTTGAAACCTTCTTCAAATCCCATATCCAGCATTTTTTTCATAATATCCTGTGATTGGTAATGAATATTCACGGTTACTTTTGTGCCTTCTTCCACTCCTGTAAAACCAAATAACCAGTTGGAACTGGGGAAATCTTTGTTAATATTTCCATTCTCATCACAGAAAGAGCTCATCCAGTCAAAACTTCTGTGTTCCATAATTTCCCCGTACTTAGATTGGGAATAAGATTTTTCGCCATTAGGACCTACCATAGCATAATGCCATATCCCTCCTTCTTTAAAATCCTGTTTTACTGTTTCACATTTCCACGGTCTTGGTCCCCACCATTGATCTAACAATCCGGATTGCGTAAAATAGTTCCATACTGTTGAAACATCAGCTTTGTAAATTTTCATCACATATACACTGTCTGAGTCAAAATCTTTGTTGAAAACGATATTAGATTCCATAAGTAATTATTTTTAATAAAGTTACCGTTTTATTTACTGAAAGGACTTTTCATATGACAAGTAATTATTAATTCATAAATAATTGTTAAAAAAGACTCTTTTAAGAAAAAAAACATAATTTTTTGGCTCGTTTTTTGTTTATGTAATCTTAAAACAATTAATTTTAACATTCATTTTTCCAAAACATATATAATTTAAATAATGAATAATAAATTCATCCCAATAAT
Organism: Chryseobacterium sp. CS2K3; assembly: GCF_059515185.1. Taxonomy (NCBI): domain Bacteria; kingdom Pseudomonadati; phylum Bacteroidota; class Flavobacteriia; order Flavobacteriales; family Weeksellaceae; genus Chryseobacterium; species Chryseobacterium sp. CS2K3. The sequence goes on from NZ_JCAKRW010000001.1 coordinate 293,647, forward strand.
TTCGGTGTTTATGACGATCTCACTGATTGTCTTCGTTACGCTCCAATTTTATTGGCTGAAAGGGTATTACGGTGTACTGGAACAGGATTTTTCTAATAAAGTTTATTCTGTTTTAGAAAACACATCAAAAACCGTCGAGGAAATTGAAGCTGATAAATACCTTACCAAAGACAACAGAAGTACCATTCTTGCCAACAGCAAAAATCCTTCACTTACAACAATTCAGCAGGTAGAAGATTCCGGTACTCAAAGACAAATCATCTATTCTAAGAATATTATTTCCAATGCGCAGCTTCCCATCTCTAAAAAAGGTGATTCTGTAAAGCTTACAACTTTATACACGGATGAAGCAGCATACAAAATAAAAAGAGACACTACCAGCCGTGAAATTCTTACCTCAGACATCAATCAGGATATTGAAACCGGAGATTATGCGGTGAAAGAATTCGTAAAGGTATATGGCAACAATCTTCCTATCGCTCAAAGAGTAAATCCTGCCACGCTTGATTCAGTTATTACAAAAGAGCTAAAAATCAGAGGAATTACAGCAAAATTCGGGTACGGAATTATTGATAAGAATAATAAACTGACCAGCATTGCTAATAAAGCTTATAAAGAGAAAAAAGACAGCAATACTTACAGCTATCCCCTTTTCACGGATAAAAAGTACAACACTTTATACAATCTTGCTCTGGTTTTCCCTAAAAAAGAATACTCTTTAGCAATGAACAACTGGCCAATGCTTCTGGGAACCTTCCTTTCATTATTAACGATTTTAGGAATCTATATTATTTCTATTAATTATATGATGAGGCAGAAAAAGCTGGCTGAAGTAAAGACAGATTTCATCAACAATATGTCTCATGAATTTAAAACTCCATTGGCAACCATTTCTGTAGCAACGGATTCCCTGGCAAACGACAAGATCGCAACCAATCCTGATAAGGTAAAATATTATTCAGAATTGATCAAACAGGAAAACCTGAGAATGAAAAAGCAGGTGGAAAATGTTCTGAACATGTCTAAGCTTGAAAGAAATGAAGTAGAGCTATTCCTGAAAGAAACCAATGTAAGAGAATTGATCCAAAGAACTACTGAATCTTTCAACCTGATTGTACAGCAGAGAAACGGATCCCTTACCCAGAAATTCAATGCGACTCATTATAATTTTAAAATAGATGAGTTCCACATCTCAAATATGCTGGTTAACCTTTTGGATAATGCAAACAAGTATTCTCCTGAAGCACCGGAAATTCATGTGGAAACAAGAAACGAAGGGCATTGGTATGTAATCGAAATTTCAGATAAAGGAATGGGAATGGAAACCCAGAACAAGACCAAGATCTTTGAAAAGTTCTTTAGGGAAGAAACCGGGAACATTCATAATGTAAAAGGACAGGGATTAGGTCTTTCCTATGTTAAAAAGATTGTAGAATTACATAAAGGACAGATTATTGTAGATTCCCATAAAGGAAACGGAAGTACATTTACAATTAAACTTCCAATGGGCTAAAAGCATAAGTAATGGTGATAAGTATTGAATAAAATGAAAACATTCTTTACCGTCATTAATTATAAATAAGAAACCAAATAACAAAATATAAGAAGAGAGAGAGTGAGTAAGTTCATTCTTAATTGTTAATTTTTAATTAGTAAAAGTTATGAGCAACAGAATATTATTAGTAGAGGACGATCAGAGTTTCGGAGCGGTGCTTAAAGATTATTTAACAATCAATAATTTTGAAGTTACCCTTGCAACAGACGGAGAACAAGGACTTAAAGAATTTACAGAAAATGAGTTCGACATCTGTATATTTGACGTAATGATGCCTAAGAAAGATGGGTTTTCATTAGCTGAAGACGTAAAAAAAATTGATAAAAATACACCTATCATATTCCTTACAGCAAGAAATATGAGAGAAGACATTCTGAAAGGATATCAGTTAGGAGCTGACGATTATATCACCAAACCATTCGATACTGAACTTCTTTTATATAAGATCAAAGCTATTCTTCAAAGAAGCTCTACGCTTGAAAATGAAGAACAGGAGCAGTTCAAAATCAGCAATATTTTCTTTGATTCTATGCTGAGACAGCTGAAAGTAGGTGATAAAGAATATAAGCTTTCCCCAAAAGAAAACGAATTATTAAAGCTTCTTTGTATCCACAGAAACGATTTCATGCCAAGAGATCTTGCCTTAAGAAAGATCTGGAAGAAAGAAAATTACTTCACGGCAAGAAGTATGGACGTTTATATTGCTAAGCTTCGTAAATTATTAAAAGATGACGAAGGATTGGAAATCATCAACGTTCACGGAGAAGGATTTAGACTTCTGGTAAAAAATTAATCTAAAAATCGTATTATAAATATAAAATTAGCAAAACAATTGAAAATGTTTTGCTAATTTTGTTTCATACCAATGGATATGAAGAATACATTTATAGGTTTGATCACTGTATCATTATTAACGGTCTCTTGTAAAAAGGATGAAAGAGCAACTTATATAAAAGAAGAAGCAGGTTCTCAGCAACCCGCAGTAGCTATAAACAATACTCCTAAAACATCATTGATGGATCAGGCAGGAATTAAATCCAGCACCACTCCAGCACCTATGGCAACCGCACCAGGGATGAATCCTCCGCATGGACAGCCAGGGCACCGATGTGATATCCCTGTAGGGCAACCTCTGAACAGTCAGCCTGCTCCTGCACCCCAAAATGTCAGTACAGGTAATAAAAATGTAATTCAGGTAGACCCAAGCACTGTACCCGCAAATCTAGTCGCTGCCAATAATGAAAGACTGGCTAAAACTGCTCCAGGAATGAATCCTCCTCACGGACAGCCAGGACACCGATGTGATATTCCTGTAGGGCAACCTCTAAACAGTAAAGCCGCGCCTACACCTGCTCCGGCTCAGAATATAGTACAGACAACTCCGGCTTCGCAACCGGCAAATCAGAATATTGCAAAGGGTGAAAAACCCAAATTAAACCCTGCTCATGGAGAACCTTGGCACAACTGTGCTATAAAAGTTGGTGATCCATTGCTATAAATTTTGTAATTTTGCAGTTATGAAGCTGTTTCACATACTTGCAATAGTATTTTGTCTGGGAATTTTCTTAGTTCCTAAGGATAGCTTCTACGCTCAATCTATGCAGGAAACATGCTGTAAAGCAGAATCCAAAAAGAGTGACTGCTGTAAAAATCATTCCTCAAAAAAAGAAGGCAAAGATAATTCTAAACAATCATCGTGCAATGATGACTGCTGCTCTTCATGTATCGCCTGCTATACTTTTATTGAGACTCCGTTTTCAAAGAATCTAAGACTGGAACTTTCTTATTACAAAAAGAATAAGAATCCACAGTTTCAATACTCTGCTCCGCATCTTTCGGATCGTTTAAAGGAAATCTGGCAACCGCCTAAGATAGGTTAATTAAGACTTGGTGCGTTCATTATGCTATGTAATGAACCGTTTTTTAATTAATCTAAACTTTTAAACAAAATGAAATTATATATTTCCAGGTTTATACTTGGTGCATTATTCTTATTTACACAATTTATATCGGCTCAGAATATTTCCAAAAACCAATTCAAGGTAAAAGGAAACTGTGAAATGTGCAAAACCCGAATTGAAGGTGCTGCAAAAAAAGCAGGTGCAAAAACAGCCGTTTATTCTATTGATCTTCAAACACTGACTATAGAAACGGATAAGGTTTCTACGGACGATATTCTGAAAAAAGTAGCGGAGGCAGGTCATGACAATGAGAAATTTAAAGCTTCTGATGATGTTTATAAAAGCCTTCCGGGATGTTGTTTATATGACAGAGATCTACAGCCTACATCAATGGAAGCCCATCATGAACATCATGACAATAGCACTATTCCATCCAAAAAGGAAAACGAATTCTATGTAAGAGGAAACTGTGCTTCATGTAAAGCAAGAATTGAAAAAGCTGCTAAAAACGCAGGCGCAGATCTAGCAGAATGGAATGCTGACAAACAAACCGTTGTCTTAAACTTTGATCCGTCAAAAACTTCATCAGATAAGATTTTAAAGTCAATTGCTGATGCAGGACATGATAATGAAAAGTATAAGGCTTCTGATGATGTTTATAATGGTCTGCCGGGATGTTGTCTGTACGACAGAGATTTTGTTTTCGGAGACGCTAATCCAAAGGTTCATTATGAAGAAGGGGCTAAGCATGAGGATCATAAAGATCATCAGGTACTATCTGACAATGAGTCTCACAGCAAACATGAGAAAAACATTGAAGGCGTTGTTGTAACGGGTTCTAAAGCGGCTACTTCTTTAAGTAAAAAGGAAACTGGGCTTGTCTTTAATATTGATAAAAAAGAGCTATTAAAAGCAGCGTGTTGTAATCTATCTGAAAGTTTTGAAACCAACGCAACAGTAGATGTTTCTTTCAGTAATGCGGTAACGGGTACAAAACAGCTAAAAATGCTTGGCTTGGATCAGAAATACACCAGTTTAACGAAAGAGCAACTGCCTGAGGTCAGAGGGCTGGCTTCTGCATATGGTTTAAATTTCATTCCCGGAAGATGGATTGAAAGTATTCAGCTAACAAAAGGCGGAAGTACTGTTACCAACGGTTATGAAAGCATTACAGGACAAATTAACACTGAGCTTCTGAAAAATGCAAAGACTCCGGAAACATCAATGAATCTTTTCTCAGATTTCAACGGAAGAGCAGAAATCAATATTACTAATGTTTCCCCTATTGACGATAAATGGTCACAGACTTTTTTGCTTCACGGTAACGGAACATTCGGGAATACGGATATGAATCACGATGGTTTCCTCGATAGACCCAAAGGAACTCAAATCAATGCAGCTTATTTATTAAACTATAATGATCTTGAAAAGTCCGGATTCGGATCTCATTTTGGAATTAATTTTATCAGGGATGAAAGAACTTCCGGACAGATTGGTTTTGATAAAAAACTGGGTCAGGATAAACAACCTGCTTATGGCGTTGGAATTGACATTTCAAGATTTCAGGTTTGGAATAAAACAGGATATGTTTTTAAGGGTAAACCTTATCAAAGTATCGGCTGGATGAATCAATATGTTTATCATCAGCAGGACAGTTTCTTCGGTTTGAGAAATTATGCGGGAAAGCAACATACCTATTATTCGAATTTAATATTTGAAAGTATTCTTGGAAATACCAATCATAAGTATAAAGCAGGCGCAAGCTTCTTGTATGACGGGTATGAGGAAACTTATTTGACTGATAATCTAAAGAGAAACGAGATTGTTCCGGGAATCTTCGCTGAGTATACTTTAACAGGATTAAAATATACTTTAGTGGCTGGAACCAGAGTTGATTTTCATAATTTGGCAGGTACACAATTTACTCCAAGAGTGAATTTCAAGTATGATTTCACTCCACAGACTATTTTAAGACTTTCTGCGGGCAGAGGATTCAGAACGGCAAATGTATTTGCGGAAAGTCAACAATATTTTGCTTCAAACCGAACGATCAATATTTTGCCTAACGGAGGTAATATTTATGGATTGAAACCTGAGATCGCATGGAACTATGGCGCGAGTTTACAACAGGAGTTTAAGCTTTTCGGAAGAAAGTCCAGCATTATTGCAGATTTCTTCAGAACAGATTTCCAGGATCAGGTATTGGTAGATTTAGACCAATCACCTCAGCAATTGACGTTCTATAATCTTGAGGGTAAATCTTTTGCCAATTCATTCCAGACTCAGTGGGATTTCACACCATTCAAAAACTTTGATGTAAGGCTTGCTTATAAATACTATGATGTACAGGCAGATTATATCGGAGGGAGAAGAGAAGTTCCGTTTATGGCAAAGCACAGAGGGTTTGTAAACCTTGCCTATTCTACCAACAAAAATGATAAAGGTGGATTCTGGAGCTTTGATACTACTCTAAATTGGGTTGGAAAACAAAGACTTCCTGATATGGCTGGTAATCCGGCGGAATTTCAATTACCTGCCTATTCAAACTCTTATGCTGTATTGAATGCACAGGTTTCAAAAAACTTCAATAAGAAGCTGAGAGCTTATGTAGGCGGAGAAAATCTTACTTCTTATTATCAGAAAAATGCAATCATCGATTTTAAAAATCCTTTCGGAAATTATTTTGATGGCGGAATGGTATATGCTCCTATTATGAAAGCAAACTTTTATGTAGGGCTGGATGTAACGTTTTAAAAGCGGGAAGATAGAAGATGGAGGCTGGAAGTACTTTTCGGCGACAGATTTCTTTAACTATGATCAATTAATATAAACAAAACGTTATAGGTTTTTGAAACCTATAATGTTTATTTTTTTCTCTTTATTTTCTTTGAAGCATTAAATCAATAGCTGAAATAACCATTCCGTAAATCTTCAGTAACTTCCCTCTTCCAGCATCCAGTTTCCTTACCACAATAAAAAAGCAGCATCAAATCTGATGCTGCTTTTTTATTTTATCTTCCAAAGTCATCCTGTACTCTTACGATATCATCTTCGTCTGAAGGATTGGAAGCGTCTGTATGCTGCCAAATCTCTGCTACAATTCCCCAGCCTGACAGACCTATCAGCCTGTGTCTCTCTCCCTGTTGTAGCTTAACCTGATCTTTTGGATTGTATTCTGCAAGTTCTCCTTCTTCATCGGTATTGCTTCTTTTGATTCCTACAGTTCCTTCCACAACCTGCCAGATCTCTGCTCTTCTGTGGTGGTATTGCCAGCTTAGTCTTGCTTCCGGAGCTACAATAAGAATTTTTGGGCTTAACTTCCCTCCTATTCTCAGATTTTCTACATCAATTCCATCAAAATACTGATTGGCAAAATCCTGTGCCTGTGTTTCATCAATCACGAAAAAGCCTCCCCATGGTCTTGTATCATCTTTTGCTGCGATAGTAAAACCTTGTGCCTTCAGCTTATTTTCTACTCTTTCGAATATTTCTTTTTTTTCTGTACTCATACAGTTATAATTGTATTTTTAATTTAAAAATTATTTTTTTGATTCTTCTTTAGACATTGAATAAGGAAAGTCTTTTTCCTGTGATCCTCTCTCTTTATTCGGCTTATTATCCATTTTAAAATCCAGAACAGCGCCTTTGATCAGCTCTTGGTGGCTTAGCCAGTTTTTGGAGTAAGGCTGTTTGTTTACATTCAATGATTTTACATATAAATTATCAGCACTGTTTTCCGGTGCTTTCACTTCAATTTTCATTCCGTTTTCTAAATGGATGGTAGCTTCTTTAAACAATGGTGCTCCCAATACATATTGATCTGTTGCTGGTGTTACCGGATAAAAACCTAATGCTGAGAAAATATACCACGCAGAAGTCTGTCCGTTATCTTCATCTCCGCAATATCCGTCTGGTGTTGGCTGATATAATTTGTTCATCACCTGTCTTGCCCAATATTGTGTTTTATAAGGAGCGCCGGCATAGTTATACAAATAAATCATATGCTGAATAGGCTGATTCCCGTGAGCATACTGTCCCATATTCATGATCTGCATTTCTCTGATCTCATGGATTACACCACCATAATAGCTATCATCAAAAACAGGCGGCAAAGAAAACACTTCATCCAGCTTTGCCTCAAATTTCTTTTTACCTCCCATCAGCTCGGCAAGACCATCTACATCCTGGAAAACTGACCATGTGTAATGCCAGCTGTTTCCTTCTGTAAAAGCATCTCCCCATTTAAACGGATTAAAAGGTTTCTGAAAATTCCCATCTTTATTTTTACCGCGCATTAGCCCTGTTTCTTTATCAAACAGATTTTTGTAATTATACGCTCTTTTTTTATAAATATCAATTTCTGAAGCAGGTTTTCCTAATGCTTTTCCTAGCTGATAAATAGAAAAATCATCGTAGGCATATTCTAATGTTCTGGCAGCATTTTCATTAATCTTCACATCGTAAGGAACATATCCAAGCTTATTGTAATATTCTACTCCTGCACGTCCAACGGCTTCTATAGGTCCTTCGTTATCAGCTCCATGCTTTACTGCCTGCCAAAGGGTTTCTACATCGTATCCACGAAGTCCTTTAATGTAAGCATCTGCTACTACAGACGCTGAATTGTTCCCAATCATGATATCTGAATATCCGGGGCTGCTCCATTCCGGTAAAAATCCTCCTTCTTTGTAAGCATTCACTAATCCTTCCTGCATTTCCATATTGATACTTGGGTAAACAAGATTCAGGAAAGGATATAATGCACGGAAAGTATCCCAAAATCCTGTTCCCGCAAACATTTTTCCATCCAGAATTTTACCGTTGTACGGGCTCCAATGTTTTACTTTATTCTGAGCATCAATTTCATATAATTTTTGTGGGAAAAATAGCGTTCTGTACAAAGATGAATAGAAAGTTCTCATCTGCTGGTCTGTACCTCCTTTTACATCTATCTTTCCTAAAGTTTTGTTCCAGATATTTTTAGCATCTGTCTTTACCTGCTCAAAGTTTCTGTTTCCTATTTCTCTTTTGAGATTCAGTTCTGCCTGTTCAAAGCTAATGAACGAAGAAGCTACTTTTGCATAGACCGATTCTTTATTTTTTAGTTTAAAGCCTACTACCGCTCCTGCATGATCGCTTGTAATTTCTAACTGGTCATTGATAAATTTATCATCTTTCCATGCTTTTGTAAGCTCAAAGTCTTTATCAAACTGGATGATAAAATAGTTTTTGAAATTATCGTATTTCCCTGTAGAATATCTGGTGGTGTATCCTAAAATTTTTCTTTCTTTAGGAAGAATCTTAACATATGAACCTTTGTTCAAAGCATCAATTACTACGTAAGCACTGTCTGTTTTCGGGAAATCGAATTTAAAGAAGGAAGCTCTTTCGGTGGGAGCAAATTCTGTTGTCACATTGATATCTGCCAGATACACGCTATAGAAATAAGGCGTTGAAACCTCAGCTTTATGACTGAACCAGCTTGCTCTGTCGTCTTCTTTGAATTTAACTTTACCGACTCCGGGCATGATAGAAAATGCGCCATAATCATTCATCCATGGGGAAGGCTGGTGGGTTTGTTTGAATCCTCTGATCTTGTCTGCATCGTAAGTATATGCCCATCCGTCACCCATTTTTCCGGTTTGCGGAGTCCAGATATTCATTCCCCAAGGCAATCCAACTGCCGGATAGGTATTCCCGGTAGATAAGGAAGGTTTTGACTGGGTTCCCATCAATGGATTTACGTAGTCTACAGGGGATAGATTTTGCCCGAAAGCCAAAGCCTGTATTACGAGAAAAAAAGTAGAAAATATTGACTTCATTATATCGTTTCGTTGATTAATTAATTAGTTGATACTTTTTCAATGCATAGCTTGCAGCCCCTAAAATAGCAGCATCTTCAAAAATAGCAGAAATTTTTACTTCTAAATGAATCGTATTCTTTTTTAAATTCTGAATAAATCTTTCTTCAAAATAGGGATAAGCTTTTGCGATATTTCCTCCTAAAACTAAGACTTCAGGATGGTAATGAGCTACATTTTTTATGATAAACTCAGAAAAGGAATCGGCGTATTCATTAAATATCTGATCCTGAATTTCTTTTGGTTTATCCAATAAATCTTTGGTTCCTGAAATTTTCTCACCGGTGAGTTCTTCATAGCGATTAACAAACCATCTTGTTGCCAGATAATCTTCTGATATTGATTTTTTAAAGGGGGTATCCCATAAATCTTCATCGGTTGCTGTTTCTCCATTGTAAAAAGTAGTTCCCAAGCCTGTTCCAAGTGTTATTCCAAAAACTCTTTTGAAATCCTGAACACATCCGCCGAATACTTCTCCTTCCATAAAAGCAGCCGCATCGTTTACAAAGTGAATCTGGTTTTGATCTACTGATAACCTTTTTGCTAATTCTTCTTTAATATTAACCTGAAAGATATCGATGAATTTTCCTTGCTGCATCAGAGATATTCCGTTTTCATAGTCGAAGGGTCCGGGCATGGCAATTCCGATTATAAGATCATTTCTTACCAGATCATGAGCCGCTTTTTCAATAGCTGAAACCCATGCAGAGAAAATAGTTTCTTTATCATCAAATGAATTGACATGTTCTCTTACATACGTTGAAGTAATAATTTCTCGTTTTTCTGCATTTACCTGTGCCAGCGTAATATGTGACCCACCAATATCAATTCCTAATATATTCTGCATTGCTTTTAATTTTAATCCATTCTTTATGACTGAAAACAGACAAACAAGAATATACAACCTGTCTGCCTGTTTACAATTTAACATTATTTCAGTTAAAATATTCTGTATCTGTATTTTACTTTACAATAATCTTTCCTGATGATAATACTTCATTATTTGAAGATGTAATTTTGTAAATATAAGTACCACTTATTAAATCTTGTGTATTGATTATATTATTATTTTGACTAATATTCTGTTTTTTTGATATTTTTCCGGCGTTATCATATAATGCCACTTCTGCAGCTGAGCTGTCGTTGATTGTAAAATGAATATCATTTCCTTTTCTGACCGGATTTGGATATACGCCACTTTCTTTCAATAGATGGGTTTCTTTTGCGGATAATAAGGTAACACAAGGAACATCTGTTTTCCAGTTAGAAGCTGTCATGTTCACTAATGTTGCAAAATGCGTATTGGGTGTTGAATCCAGTGCAGCTGTTCCGCTTCCTTCGTCCATTTTCCAGTTGGCTTCGAGATTTGTTGAATTGGAAGCAACATTGCATTTATTATCTAGTATTTCCTGAGCAGACAATGCTCTTTTCCACACTCTGAATTCATCCAGAGAACCATTGATGGCGCGGGAATTATCATAATTTCTTCCCAGATAAAGAATTCCGTTTGCCGTAAAGTTACCTGTTACTTGCGAACTTGCATCCAGATTACCGTTCACATAAAGCTTCATGGACGCTCCATCATATGTGGCAGCGATATGATACCATGTGTTTGTATTGAATGAAGCATTACTGTTTAATTTTACCTGCGATGATCCAAAGCTTAATACAAACTGAAGTTTATTATTGGCAAGGTTTCCGTCTCCAAATCTCAACATTGCAGAATTACTGTCTCCTACTTCAATCCCCATTACAGATGAAATATTAGGAAAAGCTGTTTTAAATGCGTTTACTTTTACCCACCCTTCAAATGTCAAAGCATTTCCGCTTAGATTAAACTGACCTGCATTGAGATAATTTGTACTTCCGTTAAAGGAAAGTGATCTTGGACCAGGGCTTGTGATAGGTGCCAAACCACTGTTGAATGTTCCCTCTCCAGAATAAGTACTTGTAACGCCTCCATTACAAACAGCTTGTACTTTCCATACATAGTTTGTATTGGGAGTAAGATTTTGTAAGGAATAATTATTTGTAGTAATATTCTGAACCTCGTTCCATGTAGTTGCTGCCGCTGTTTTATATTGTAATGTGTAAGAAGAAGCTGTTCCTGTCCACGATAGTTGGGTTGTATTTCCAAGATAGCTTCCTGACGTTAATCCTGAAGGTATTGCACATCCGTTTCCTGAATTAAATCTTGGAGCAAAAAGATAAGTACTCGTTAATGTTGGTGAACAATTGGATTGTATTCTCCAGTCGTAATCTGTATTCAGGGTAAGATTATTAATGGTTACATTATTTCCTGAAAAATTAGTGGCAGCATTGGTCCAGACTGTTGAGTTTGCCGGCTTATAATCTATGTTATAGGTTTGAGATCCATTGGAAGTCCAGTTTAATTTGGCAGAAGTTCCTGTAATGTTACTTATATCCAATCCTAACGGCGGATCACAGCTTTGTCCTTGAGACCAAGAGTATAACTGTCCGCTGAGCTGTGTATTTTCATTGTAAAGAATATTAGAACCTGTACTTAGATAGTTGGCAACATTGGTGGAACCCAGATCATACCACATGAAGACTCCATAGCCGTCATTTTTTGTACTGGTTGCTAAGCTTGCCAGTGTAGAGGCGGAAGTAGAGCCAGAATTGGTATTTTGTATCCATACTGCGGCTGGAGAAAGCTTTGTTTTATTAAGAGGAGGCACACTTGGGACACTGTAGGTTCCATACATCGCGTTCCAGCTGTAATTGATATAATTTCCGGCTGCATCCCCGTTATAACTTTGTCTTGATGTTGCAGGTCCGTAATAGTAGAATGTGATCAGTTTATCAGGCATTGCAGCTCTAAGTTCCTGTAACAGCATTACAAAAGAGCTGTTATTAGGCTGTCCTGTTCCGTTGTTACCATATCCGGCATATTCATCATCCAGATCTACACCGTCCAGTCCGTAAGTATTGACAGTGTGGGCAACCTGTAAAGCAAAGTCTTTTGCTGCTTCACGATTGGGAAAATTTGAAATTCCCGCACCTTGGTGATTTCCTAAGATATCGAGAAGAACTTTAATTCCTTTTTGCTGTAGGGGTTTCACATAGGTGTTCACATCATTCAGCACCTTAGTAACGTTGTTATTACTTGAAATATAGGCTCTGTTTTTGGAAACATCATAATTGATATTGGCTGCAAAGATAATAGCAACATCAAAAAGCTGTCTGTTGGTGTTCTGTAATGTATAAGAACCAGCATTCAGCATATTGTTATTATTCACTTCCACATAGCAAATTCCTAGCGGATTGAGCTGCTGTGCATTGAGTTGAGACCCGATCTGAAGCATCATTGCCATCAGGGGAATAAGAAGGGATTTTTTTTTCATAATATAATTTTTTGGAAATGTTTTGTGTTAAAATTTGACATAGGTATCCTTAAGCACTTCCCTTTTGCCAAGGGAAATACTTAAAAATCAAGTCAATATAAATTCAATAAAAAATCTACGTCAGCAGTTCAGGGTTTTCATTGAAGGTTTTCCATAGCAGCTCCCCAAATAAGGTATTTGACCATGCAAACCATTCTCTGGTGAATTTCTTATCATTGTCTTTATGGAAAGATTCGTGCATGAAACCTGTACCACCGTGCGTTTTCTGTAAAGTATCAATACACCATTTGATCTCGCTCTTATCTTTGGTAGTGAGTGCTTTCATAATAATGCTCATTGGCCAGATCATATCAAGTCCAATATGTGGTCCTCCTATACCTTCTGCCAGCTTACCTTTAAAGAAGAACGGATTGTTTTCTGACCATACAAATTTTCTTGTATTCAGGTAAACAGGGTCGTCTGTTTTTACGGCATTCAGATAAGGCAGTCCTAATAAACTTGGGCAGTTGGCGTCATCCATCAGGTTATAACTTCCGAAGCCATTTACTTCAAAAGCATATATTTTCCCATACTCCGGATGATTATAAACTCCGTATTTCTTAATAGCTGCATCTACCTCATCGGCAAGATCTGTAAGCTGCTGAGCCAATGTTTTATCATTTTTTATCTGAGAAACCATTTCTGCTGCCTGGCGTAAGCTTACTACTGCAAATAAATTGGAAGGGATCAGGAATCCGTAGATCGTAGCATCATCACTCGGACGGAACATGGAGCTGATCAATCCCACAGGTTTTGTCGGATAACCATATCCTCCCATCGGAACTCCATCGGTTGCCCAAGCGGTTGTACGTTCAAATTTGTAAGGTCCCAGATCTTTCTTTCTTTGCTGTTCAATAAAAGTCTGTAAAGTAAGTTTAATTCCTTTTAACCAATTGTCATCAAAAGGTTTGGTATCTCCTGTTGTTTTCCAGAAGTGATATGCTAAACGGATAGGATAACACAATGAATCTATTTCCCATTTTCTTTCATGGGTTCCTGGTTTCATATCGGTGTGGTCATATTCTTTCCACTTGCTTATTTTGTTGTCATCGTTGTAAAACGCATTCGCATAAGGGTCTTTCAGGATGAATGTGGTTTGTTTATGAATAACTCCCGATATTAACTTGTGTAGCTTTTCATCCTGTTTTGAGAACTGAAGATAAGGAAAAACCTGTGCTGAGCTGTCACGAAGCCACATCGCATCAATATCTCCTGTAATCACATAAGTATCCGGAGTACCATTTTTTTCAGTGTAATAAACGGTAGTATCCAATGTATTTGGAAAGCAGTTTTCAAACAGCCAGCTTAATTCTTTATTTTTAACTTTCTTTTTAAAAGTTACGATTGCATTTTCTACGGATTCACTGGTAAAATGTCTTTTATCTTTAGGGACACGAACTACAGGAAAACCTTCCGTGACCAAATTTTTAGCAAAAACATTTTGTGTAAACAGCAATCCGGCTCCCGCCAATGCACTTGTTTTAATAAAATCTCTCCTTTCCATTGATACTTTTGTTTCGTTTATTTTTATTAGTCTTATTTTACAGGTTTACTTCCCATTACAAATCTCAGCTCGCCACCATTCATGATGTCGGAATGGTTCAGTTCCCAGCTTTTATACTCTTTTCCATTCAGGAACATTTTCTGAACGTAGATATTTTTATCAGAAATCTTGTCTGCAACTACAGTGAATGTTTTACCGTTCTCCAATTGTAGAGAAGCTTTTGGAAACTGAGGCGCTCCGATAGCATATACCGGTTTCCCAGGGGTAACAGGATAGAATCCTAATGATGAGAATATATACCACGCTGACATTTGTCCGCAATCTTCATTATTGACAATTCCGTCCGGTTTTGCAGCATACATATTATCACGGATGTATTTTACCATTTTCTGTGTTTTATATGGGCTTCCTGCGTAATTATATAAGTAAGGAACGTGATGTCCCGGTTCATCTCCAAACCCTAAGGAACCAATGAATCCTGAAATATCAACATGTTGTTCTCCTTCCATATTCAATGCTTCTGTAAAGGTTTTATCCAATTTTTCTTCAAAACCTTTTTTCCCGCCATACAGATTCATCATTTCATCAATCTGATGTGGAACAAAGAAGTCATACGCCCAGATATTTCCTGAAACCCAGTGGGGCTGAAGTTTTTTCCAGTCATTAAGCGCAAAATCCGCAATGAATTTTCCGTCCTTCTGTCTTGGCCAGAAGTGATTATTCTCCTTATTGAAAGTATTCAGGAAGTTCATAGATCTTTTTTTATACACTTCAGCTTCATCTTTCTTACCCAATTTTTCGGCTAATTGCTGGATGCACCAATCGTCGTAAGCGTATTCTAAAGTTGCAGAAACTGAAGCTCCATTTTCAGACGGACTGTAGCCTAATTTGATATAGTCATTAAGACCGCCGCCACCATCACTGCTGCTCATTTTATCGGTAAGAGAAGCGTCCTTCATTGCTGCGAAAGCTTTCTCACCATCAATTCCCGGTACTCCTTTGGAAATAGCATCCCAGATTACAGAAACACTGTGGTAACCCAGCATACAGAAATTGTCATATCCGCAAAGTTCCCAGATAGGCATATGATCTTTACGATCTGTATATCTGCTAATCAGAGAGTTGGCAAATTCTTTAGTATGTTTCTGATCCATAATGGTAAGCAGCGGATGTGTTGCTCTGAAGCCATCCCAATAGGAATAGGTACTGTAATTTGTAAACCATTTAGTGTTCATGTTCTCCTGAGCGGCAACATAATCTCCGTTGGTATCCATATAAAGATTTGGCGCAATAAAAGTATGATACACTCCGGTATAGAAAATTTTTCTCTGGCTTTCTGTACCTCCTGTCACCTGGAATCTCCCGATAAGGTCTCTCCAGGTCTTCTGTGCTGTTTCTTTCGCCTTCGCAAAATCAACATTTTTTGCTTCTTCATCAAAGTTTGCCTGAGCATTTTCTGTACTTACCGGAGATAGGGAAACTTTTACTTCGATGCTTTCACTGTCTTCTGTAGAGAACCTTACAAATGCTTTAGCGTCTTTTGCCAGCGCAATCTTTTCATTGTTTTTAATTTTTCCTTCTGCATAAACTCCGTAAGATTTAAAAGGTTTCGAAAATTCCATTACAAAATAAGCGAATCTTTTTCCTCCCCAACCGTTGCTATAGCAGTATCCTTTTATTTTATTATTCCCTTCTACACTCACCAAAGTATGGTAAATATTTCCGAAAATTTTATTGGTAGGATCAATAATAATATTGGCTTCTTCACTTTTAGGGAAAGTATATTTATGGAATCCTACTCTTGGAGAAGCGGTAAGTTCAGCTTTCACACCATAGCTATCTAACATTACGGAATAATATCCCGGAGATGCTGTTTCTTTATCGTGGGTGAATGTTGAACGATATCCGGAACCTGGCTGATCTTCCGTTCCCGGAGTCATTTTTACCTGTCCTACTGTTGGCATCACCAAAATATCTCCAAGATCTGCCCATCCGGTTCCACTTAGATGATTGTGACTGAATCCCATAATCGTTTTGCTGCTGTAATGGTATCCGGAACACCAATCCCAGTCTCCGCTTTTGGTATTCTGATCCGGGCTTAGCTGAATCATCCCAAAAGGTGTGGTAGCCCCCGGAAAAGTATGCCCATGTCCTCCTGTTCCTATAAAAGGATCTACCCATGATAGAACATCGTTTTTATTTTGTTGGGCATTTGCTGTAAAAACCAAAGCTGTAAAAAGGGAAATAAGCAGTTCTTTTTTCATGATAATAGAGGTCAGGATTTTTTTTAATTATAAAATTGGTTTAAAAATATGAAAACCGTTATAAAAATCATAGAAATGAAAGAAATTAAGGCATTCAACATCTTAAAAAAATTTTATATGGTTTAGATTGAATTCTTTTTCATAAAATCTATGATTTCTGAAATATATCCAAAGGCAATTGCCACCACAGTATCGGCTGCACCGTAATATACTGTTACTTTGTCACCTTCCGTTAATGCAGCACATGGGAAAACCACATTAGGGACATCACCTGTCAGCTCATAGATTTCTGCAGGAGCCAATAAATATGGTTTTGTTCTGTACAATACTTTTGTTGGATCTTCAAGATCAAGTAATGCCGCTCCCATTGAATATCTGAACCCTCTACAGGTATTGATTACTCCGTGGTAGAAAAGCAGCCACCCTTCCTCTGTTTTGATAGGAACAGGTCCTCCACCAATCTTCGTACACTGCCAGGCACTGTCTTCAAAAGGGGTTACTTTCATTACACAACGGTGTTCTCCCCAGTATTTCATATCCGGGCTGTAGCTGATATAAATATCTCCAAAAGGAGTATGCCCATTATCGCTTGGACGGCTCAGCATGGCATATTTACCATTGATTTTCTCTGGAAAAAGCACTCCGTTTCTATTGAAAGGAAGAAAAGCATTTTCACACTGGAAGAATTCTTTAAAATCAAAAGTATATCCTATCCCGATTGTTGGTCCGTTGTAACCATTACACCATGTAATCCAATAACGGTCTTCTATAAAAGTAACACGGGGATCATATTTATAATCGGATTCGATCATTTCAGTATTTCCTGCCTTCATTTCAATAGGATCATGATTAATATCCCAATTGATTCCGTCTTTACTGAACCCTGCAAAAATATTCATCTGTACGGCTTTATTATCGCAACGGAATACTCCTGCAAATCCATCTTCAAAAGGAATTACGGCACTGTTGAAAACGCTATTCGATGTAGGGATAGCATACCTGTTAATGATCGGGTTCTCGGAAAACCTCCACATAATATCATTACAATCTTCCGGGCGATCCTGCCAGGGAATCATTACTGATTGAGTTGTCATAAAGTATTTTTACTTTTATTTAATTTTGATTTAATAATTGATTTATTCTTCTTTCTGATTTTCTGAATAAGGGAAAGGAACAAATAAGGTCACAAGGAATGCAGGAATTGTAGCGACCAATACCCAGATAAAAAACATTTTATATCCAATCCAATCGCTGATCATCCCACTGAACATTCCCGGAATCATTACGCCAAGATTCATAATTCCTGTTGCAAATGCATAATGGGCTGTTTTATGTTTTCCGGGAGCAATCTGCTGCATCATATACAGCATCAATCCTACAAAACCGAACCCATATCCGAAATATTCCACCACTACAGCAATTCCTACAGGCAAAAGTTCTGTTGGCTGATAATGAGCTAAGAGCGCATAAACCACAAAAGGAATATTGAATGCACAGCACAGCCATATCAAAGATTTTTTCAAACCTCGTGCGGAAATAAAATATCCGGCAAGAACAGATCCTAATATAAAAGCTGCTGATCCGTAGGTTCCGTAAATAAGCCCAATATCTGAGGTAGATAATCCTAATCCGCCTGAAGTTCTTGGTGCCTTAAAAAATAAAGGGGCTATTTTTATAGCAAAACCTTCAGCAAAACGATACAAGACAATGAAGAGTACAGACCACAGAATATTCTTCTTAGTAAAAAAGGAGATAATGATGTCCAGCAATTCTTTACGAATATTTCCGGCTGTTTTTTCAGCCTTTTTATCCACTTCTTTATTTTCTTTTGGCAATATCAGGTAATGATAAACGCCTAATGCAAAAAAGAGTAATGCATAGATCGCCATAATGATCATCCACGCCTGGGTAATTCCTTTTGTTTTTTCTAAAATGCCTGCAAAATAGACTAATGCTCCGCTGCTGATAATTTTGGCAAGATTATAAAAGGCACCTTGCCAGCCAATATATTTTGCCTGCTCTTTATTGGTAAGAAATCCGATATAAGTTCCGTCAGCTACTACATCATGGGTTGCTCCACAAAATGCAACAACGGCAAAAAGTGCAATGCTATACTTGAAAAAATCCTGTAAGGGCAGACTTAATGCGATCAGAGCAAAGAGAATTCCCATGGCAAACTGAGTAAAAACAACAAAGAATTTTTTTGTTTTATAGATCTCCAAAAAGGGGCTCCATAGTGGCTTCAATGTCCATGAAAACATAATAAGAGCGGTCCAGAATGTGATCTTTGAATCCGAAACGCCCATGTCTTTATACATGATTCCCGATACCGCATTAATGGTCACAAAAGGTACACCCATTGCAAAATATAATGTGGATATCCAAAGAATCGGCTGAATCCGACGGGTTCCGGAGTTTTTTTTTCCCATATTTAAAAATAAAATTCTAAAAAAAGAGAACATCTCAAAGTTCATTCAGCTAAAAACGAAACTATAAATTTATCAGAGAGCCTACGTTACTCTCCTATCTGAATGAATCAGATGAATCTGAATTTGAGATGTCTCTGTATTGTTAGATGATGTTGATATTATAATTTTTTATCCCACCATAGCTTAGTTCCTCCTGTATCAGGTCCGTTAAGCATTTGTAATGCCTGCTGGTAATTATAAAGTGAAGTTTTTGTGCTGATTGTATACGGGATTCTTCGGATCATTGCTTCTGTGCTGATGGTTCCTCCGCTATCATTTTTTCTCACTTTAAAAAGGATAGGATATCCTGTTCTTCTTTGCTCAGCCCATGCTTCAGGTCCGTTCGGGTAAAGAGAAAGCCATTTTTGAGTAATAATTCTTTCCAGTTTTCTTTCATTAGAATCGGCATCATTCCATGCGATTGTAATAGTACTTAGCTGAGAATCTCCTGCGTTTATATTATTAGCTGCATTTTTAGGATCTACATATGGAGCTTCGGTATCTGTTGCGTTGGCAAGATAGCTCCCGACATCTGCACTTTTCCCCCATTCTCCGAAAGATTGCTGAACTCCGGTCTGATAGTTTATTTTTATATCTCCTGCTCCGGCATATCCTCTCAAAGCTGCTTCAGCCTTCAGGAACCATGTTTCTGCAGCAGTGAAAAGTTTAAGTTTACCATCCGTAGATGAGAAATAATCTCCAGAAGCCGCCTTTGCCTGAGGTTGTGAAAATCCGCCATAGGTTGTTTTACCATTTAATAAATCAATTCCCTGACGTATCCCAATGAATTTTCCATCTACCTGACTGTCTGTTGCCGGAATTGCGTATGCTGAAAGTCTTGGATCTTTATATCCATTCATATAAGCCATTAACGGTGCCCCGATCATACAGTCTCCCCATGAGTAGATGATAAAGCTTAATTCAGACTGTCCTACACTTATTAATGCATTATCAGCATTTTCCGTAATCAATCCTGCTGATGAAGACAATGCTTCTTCTGCATACTGCTTTGATTTTGCAGGGTCTGCATAGCTCATTCTCATTGCCATTCTTAACTTAAGCGAATTGGCAAGTTTTGCCCATTTAATCATGCTTCCACCGTATACCAGATCTGCTTTTTTCAATGCAGATTTATCTTCTACACTTTCTGTTGCCGGTGTAACGATTACTTTTTGTAAGTCATTGATTGCTGTTGTAAGATCTGCGATAAAGTAATTATATGCTTGTTCCTGAGAGTCAAAATCTGTAACTCCGTTTGCATTTGGTGTTTCATACTTACTATATACAACAGGACCATGGCTATCAGCCACTCTAGCTGCCGTAATAACTTTCAGGATTTTTTTTACCGCAAATGTTCCTGTAAAATCTACTCCCTTATAGATTCCTTTAGCTGCATTATCAATGATAATAGAATAATTGAAAATGTCCTGCTGCTTAGCAATAAGTTTACTGTTCCAGTCATCCACCATAGAATAAGTAAGGTTATTTACTCCACCGTTGAATGGAGTTGCAGTACTGAACATTCCACTGTACATATCTGCACTAAGGTTCGGATAACGCTGATAATCTGCCTGCAACCCTCTTTGTATAGATTTCATGGGGTCTACCACGGCATAAAAATCAGCATAAAATTCTCCAGGTCCTCCTAATTTCTCCTGATTATATTCTTCAAAGTCATTGGTACATCCTACAGCAGAAAATAATGCTATTGCTCCGAATGTTACTATTTTAATGGTATTGATTTTCATTTTGTAATTGTAAAAGTTAGAAGTTTGCCTTTAATGATAATCCTATAGAACGGGTAACCGGTAGTCCGAATGAATCTACTCCTACCCCTCCAGGTGTATTTCCGGACACTTGTTCAGGATCAAATGGTGCTTTTTTATAGAAGAAAAATAAATTAGTTCCCACTAAGCTTACCGTAGCATTTTTCATATATTTTGAATTGATATCAAAAGTATACGAAACAGAAGCCTGACGTAAACGTATTGTTGTAGCACTGTACATATAAGCTTCATCAATTCCTTTTGCATACCCTTCTGATGTACCTACAGCCTTATAATAATCCTGAGGATTTGTTAAACCTGTATAAGCCTGACCTGCATTAGGGGTTCCCGGTGCATATACCGCATTAGGAACAGATACTCCTCCCGCATCTCTTGCATCAGCAGAAGCTTTACTAACTCCGTATAAATCATTAGCCTTTTCTGTAAGGGAAAGAACTTTACCTCCAAATTTACCGTCAATAAGGAAGGAAACTCCAAGTTTACCGATGTTAAATGAATTATTAAATCCAAGGATAAATTTAGGATTCGGGTTTCCAAGATAAGCAGGTGTTCCTTCTGCTAACGGAACTCCTTTTTCATTCACTAAAATGCGTCCCTGATCATCTCTTTTGAATTTTATACCATAAATATCTCCGAAAGATCCGCCCAATTTAAGTCTTGTATAATCTCCTCCTCCCGTTAATGAAAATAGCTGATCTTCTTTAATGCTTAAACTTGAAGGGAAAAGCTCAACAATTTTATTTTTGTTTGCCGATGCATTTACCATAGTTGTCCAGCCAAATTTTTCAGAATTAAAAATTTTGTAGGATAAAGAAGATTCAAAACCTGTATTTCTGATCTTTCCTGCATTAATGTAATAGGATCCCGGTGCCAACCCTCCTAAATTTGAAGAAATAGACGTTTCCAGCAGCTGGTTACTTGTATTGGAATTATAATAAGTAATATCAAAGCTTAGTCTGTTGTTCAACATTCTTATTTCGGTTCCTGCTTCAAATGTTTTATTAAGCTCCGGTCTTGGAAGTAAAGCTTCAAAACCAGCTCCCGTTGCAAAAGAACTTTTAGGATATACAATAGTTCCGGCATCTACTCCATAAGCATACCCTTTATTGTATTCTATCATTGCATTGGAAATATTGGTAGGTAATCCTAATCCGACAGTTGCATACGATCCTCTTACTTTCCAGAAATTAATCGTCTCCGGAAGCTTGAAAATAGAAGATAATATTGCGTTTGCTCCTATCGATTCGTAATCAACTCCTTTTTGATCTGTCAAGCTTAACGTAGAATCCCAGTCATTTCTGAAGGTCATATCTACATAAAACATGTTTTTATATCCTAATGAAGCACTTGCAAATACAGACTGTACCTGCTTTTTCATATTCGTGTAAATATGATGATAACCATCTCCGGGTGACCTGTTTACATTCCACTGGAGGTTATTTGCAGTGAAAAGGTTCGGCACCGCCAGATAAGCATTATCAATCTGAGTAATTTTGTTTCTTGTAGTATTGATACTTCCTCCTACCGTAAAATCTAGAGAAATAGCATCATTTAGCTTAGGGCTACCTATTAACAAGACATCTCCGTACGTAGAAGAGTTTTCATAAATATTTTTAAGCATTCTTCCATTAGCGCCTTCTGCCAGTAAACTTGGTGCTGAGAAAGCAGCTATATCACGTTGGCTATCCGATGTATTCCAGCTATAATTTCCTCTTACCCTCGCAGACAACCACGGATTGATCTGATAAGATAATGAAAGTGCCCCGTAAGCATTTTTATTGCTTACCGTCACAGGATTTCTGTTTAAGATCCAATATGGATTTTGTGTCGCTGGGTTTCCTTTGAAAGAACCGCTTGGATTCACTTCCCACCAATTCTGGGCAGGTAAATATCTCGTTTTATCCCAAATAGTATAATTGTCAGGACCGTATTGATCAAAATTTACTCCTCTTGGCAGCCAGTATAAACTTGTTAAAGGAGAAAAAGAAGCTCCCGGAGTCTGCCTGTTTTTACTTTCCTGCAATGATCCAATAAAATTAGCATCTAATGTCAATTTATCATCCAGAAACTTACTTGAATTTCTGAAAGAGATATTGTACTGATCAAAATATGACATTGGAACTACACCTTTGTTGGTAGTATTCCCGATAGAGAAATAATTTGTTGATTTTTCGTTTCCGGATTGAAAAGAAAGGCTGTTCACCCATGTAGTTCCGGTTTGCAGAAAGTCTTTAAGATAATCTTTTGATGTTCCTTTTGCACCCCAGCTGTATATAGATTGTCCAGGTTGCTGATCCGGCACAGATGGATCGTATGACAAATAGCTGTGTTGTAGTTTTGGAAGACTATAAGCTCTCTCTACGGTAAGGCTGGTGCTATAAGTAATGGAACTTTTGCCCATTTTTCCCTTTTTAGTCGTAATCAGGATAGCACCGTTTCCACCAGCTGAACCATACAACGCAGAAGCAGAAGCTCCTTTCAGGAAATTGATGCTCTCAATATCGTCAGGATTGATAGAACTTAAAACATCTCCCGGATCCGGCATATTGGAATATTGCCCGATATCTGCTGATTTTCCGGTTCCATTTATAATAGGAATCCCGTCAATTACATACAGAGGCTGGCTATTGGAGACCGATTTATTTCCTCTCATCACTACCCTTACCGAGCTTCCTACACCATTGGTCCTATTGATTTGTACATTGGAAACTTTTCCGTTAATAGAATTTAAAAGGTTAGGTGTTTTCACTTCTGTCAGCTCATCGCCACCAATCTGCTGGCTGGAGTAAGTAAGCGAACGAGCCTGTCTTTTAACCCCCAAAGAGGTGACTACGACCTCCTGAATATCGGTTGTCTTCGTAGTATCGGCTGTTTTTTTCTCCTGCGCGTTAGCAGAAAGTGAAAAAACGAATAGAACCGGTATAACTGCTTTTCTCATAAGGCTTAGATTAGTTAGATTTAATTGAGAATCAATGACATTACTTTATAAATTGAATACAAATGGTTTATTAAATTTTAAACAATATTTTATTGTTTTAACATTCAATTATTTAAAGTTTTGTTAAGATTTAATTCACATTCACAAATCTAAATTTTGTTGTCAGCCTGATATAATGCTATTTTATCATAAAACGATATTATTTTTTCAGCAATTAAAAAAACACATAAGTAAAGCACTAAATACCAATACATTAAAACAAACTCTCAACATTAAAAAAAAGAGAGTTTATCTTATATTTTTTTCAAAAAAGAATTAGAAAATAACTGCTAAAATAAGGTCTATTCAATCTTTTTCACTCCCTTAAACTGTTCTCTGAATTCTGTGGGAGTCGTGTTTTTAATCGATTTAAAAACTTTGTTGAAATTGGCAATATTATTAAATCCTGATTCGAAAGCAATTTCAAAAACAGTAAGATTTTTTTCCATTAACCATCTGGCAGCATAGCTAATTCTGATTTCATTCAGATAATTAATAAAAGTTTTTCCCGTTCTTTTTTTGATAAACCTATTGAATGTGACATTACTCATATTCACCAATGCAGCAACGGTATCAAGCGTTATTTTATTTTCAAAATTCTCATGCACAAAATCATGTATAACCTTCATCTTATCATTATCTACAAAGGTTTCAAGTTCTATGCTGTAAGAAGACAGTAAAGTTTTGTCCTCGGCTGTGGCAAGCTCGTTGAGAATCTTCATTATCTCGATAAAGGACTCAAAGCTGTTCATCTTGGAAAGATTTAAAAACGAATCTTTTAGTTTCTCAGCCGTTTCCGTTGAAAAAAGAATCCCTCTAATGGAATCCTTCATCAGATTATTGATTGGTTTAAGGATATTTTTCTGCATCATAGACTGATTAAAGAAATCCTGATTGAACTGTATCGTAATTTCGTGGGTCTTTCTATTTTTGCATCTGTAGTTTGCCCAGCAATGCGGCAGATTGGGTCCTATTAATACCAGCTCCAGGTTACCAATTTCTCCTGTGTGATCTCCTATCATTCTGCGGTATCCTTTTCCTTTGTATACAAAATTGATCTCAATTTCAGGATGATAATGATAGGGAAATTCAAAGGATTCCTTAATTCTGTCAAATACCAGAAAACTATCTTCAGGAGATAGTGGAGTTATTTCTCGTAGAATATTTTCTAATCCATTCATACAGACCATTTTCAAGAAAGGTTAATAAATATCGGGGTGAAGTACAATTCATGGTAAAATTGATAAAATATTATTAATTTTTACGTATAATTTTTTATTTTCATCAGAAATTTATCCCTCTATCTTTCCGTCATCTTACATAATGTTTTTTGTATCTTTAAATAAAATTTAGAATAGTTTTCAATAACATCACATTAATATTAAACAAAATATCATCGTATGAAACGTAATGCAACAGCCGTTTGGAACGGAACCATTAAAGAAGGGAAAGGACATTTAACCACTCAAAGTACAACATTGAACGAAACTCAGTATTCTTTCAACAGCCGTTTTGCTGATGGCGTAGGAACTAATCCTGAAGAATTGCTGGCAGCAGCGCATGCTGGATGTTTCACGATGAAACTGGATGCAGAACTTTCACAGGCGGGTTATAATCCTGAAGAATTAAAAACTACTTCTGTCATTACCCTTGACCCAAGTATTGGAAAAATTACAAAATCAGAATTGACATTAACAGCAAAAGTTCCTGGAATTTCTGAGGAAGAATTTCAAAAGTTTGCTAAAATCGCTGAAGAAGGATGCCCTGTAAGTGCAGCATTTAATTTTGAAATTACCCTGAATGCCACTTTAGCTTAAAACATAAAGACGATCAAAAATAAGTCCGGATTTAAAAGTCCTGACTTATTTTTTAAAATAAAATATACCGATTGGTATATTTTTGTATATTTGCATTATAATTAAGCACTTAAAATGTCTAAAGCAGAAAAGACAAAGCAATTCATCATTGAGAAAACAGCAACTTTATTTAATACTAAAGGCTATAGCGCAACCTCATTGTCAGATATTACCCAGGCTACAGGGCTGACTAAGGGAAGCATTTACGGAAACTTTGAGAATAAAGATCAGGTAGCTATTGAAGTATATAAATATAATGCTGCACTTTTAAGCAGAGTGATGAATCAATCGCTTGGGGAACAATATTCAACCTCAACGGAAAAACTGCATGCGTTTGTAACATTTTACAGGGAAAATTGGCGTTCTGTATTTTCAAATGGAGGCTGCCCTTTAATGAATGCCGCAACGGAGGCTGACGATTCTTTTCCTATCCTTAAAAAGTGTGTGCAGCAGTCTTTCACACTGTGGTCTGAAAAAATTACTTCGGTGATTAGAAAGGGACAACAATCCGGAGAGCTGAAGCAATCAATACATGCAGAGGAATATACTTCTTTGTTTATTATGCTTATTGAAGGAGGAATTTTACTGTCCAAAACCATGGATAATGAAAAGTTTCTGAATCAGGCATTAGATAAGATCAATCACATGATCGACCATGAATTAACTATTCTTCCATCATAAATTTCACAATATGGAAACAAAAAAAGTAGCAATCGTAGGATACAATAGAATTCCATTTGCAAGAATGAATACAGCCTACACAGAGAAAGGCAATCAGGAACTATTACTGGCTTCTCTTAACGGATTGATAGAGAAATATCAACTCAAGGGAAAATTACTCGGAGAAGTGGCTGGTGGCGCTGTTATCAAACATATTTCTGAAAGTAACCTCATCAGGGAAACCGTAATGAATACTTCATTGGATCCTGCTACTCCGGCTTGTGATCTTCAACAGGCTTGTGATACGGGAATAGAAGCAGCTATTTACATCGGGAACAAAATAGCTTTGGGTCAAATCGAAAGTGGTATCGCCTGTGGTGTAGAAGCGATGAGCAATATACCTTTTGAATCTTCACCCCGTCTGAGAAAAGCTCTTTTAAATGCCAATAAGGAAAAATCTGTATTGGGAAAGGTAAAACAACTACTCAGTCCAAAACTGAAAGACTGGATGCCTGTTCCTTATAAGGGACAGGAGCCTAAAACAGGATTGGTAATGGGTGAACATACGGAAATTACAGCAAAATATTACAATATTTCAAGAGAGGATCAGGATGAGCTGGCACTGAAAAGTCATCAGAATATGGCAAAAGCTTATGATGAAGGATTCTTTGATGATATGATTACTCCTGCATTCGGTTTGGATAAAGATAATAATCTGCGTCGTGATACCAGCCTTGAAAAACTATCTCAATTAAAACCTGCCTTTGATAAACAAAACGGAACTTTGACAGCCGGAAACTCCACTCCTTTTACTGATGGTGCATCAGCCGTTTTACTGGCAAGTGAAGAATGGGCAGCAGCAAACAATTTGCCTATACTGGCTTACATCACCTTTTCTGAGCTGGCAGGAATAGAATACGTGGAAAACAAGCAGAATTTATTATTAGCGCCTGTTTTTGCTGCCGAAAGAATGCTGAAAAAAGCAGGAATGAATCTGGAAGATTTTGATTACTATGAAATTCACGAAGCTTTTGCGGCACAGGTTTTAGCAACGATTAAAATCTGGGAAAATGATGACCTTGCGAAGCAGTTTGGATTGGAAAAAGCTCTTGGAAAGATAGATCGCAGCAAACTGAATGTAAAGGGAGGAAGCCTTGCAGCCGCGCATCCATTTGCAGCTACGGGAGGTAGAATTATAGGAACTTTAGCCAAGCTTTTAAGTGATAAAGGCAGCGGAAAAGGATTTATTTCGATCTGTGCAGCGCGGGGACAAGGAGTTACCATGATCATAGAAAAGTAAATCAAAGGAACAAATATTCGTTATGCTATAAATAATATACCTAATTATTCGTCCGTAGCGAAAGAAAAATGATAATATTGCAAACGCAAAACACAGCGTTGAAAGAAATATGTGATATGAAGCATGGGTAAATCACCTTTATCCCATAAAAAATCTAATCGGTTAAAATCAATAACTATATGAAGAGAGTTGTCATTACAGGATTGGGAGCAGTAACTCCTCTTGGAAATAATGTCGAAGAATTCTGGCAAAACAGTATTAATGGAGCTAGCGGAGCGGGGTTAATTACTCATTTCGATTCTGAAAAATTTAAGGTACACTTTGCGTGTGAGCTTAAAGGATTTGATCCAAAGGTATATCTTAACCACAACGAAATCAAAAGAAGTGATCTTTTTACACAATATGCAATGTATGCTTCGGCTGAAGCATTACAGGATTCAGGATTGGAACTTGAAACAATGGATCCTTTTGACACAGGAGTAATCTGGGGAACCGGACAAGGCGGAATGTGGACTTTTGAAAAGGAGGTAATGGATTTTGCACAAGGTGATGGTTCACCACGTTTCAATCCGTTCTTTGTTCCTAAGTTTATTGCCAATATGGCTTCCGGAATGATCTCTATGAAATACGGTCTGCAGGGAATCAATTATACAACGGTTTCCGCATGTGCTACAGGAAATACAGCATTGATGGACGCTTTCAACTATATCCGTCTTGGAAAAGCAAAAGTAATCATCAGCGGAGGTTCCGAAGCAGCTATTACCCCTGCCTCAATAGGTGGTTTCTCTGTTATGAAAGCTATGTCTACCAGAAATGACGACTTTGCAACAGCCAGCCGTCCTTACGATGCAGACAGAGATGGTTTCGTAATGGGTGAAGGTGCCGGAGCTTTAATCCTTGAAGAGTATGAACATGCAGTGGCAAGAGGAGCAAAAATCTATGCAGAATTAGCAGGGGCAGCAATGACGGCAGATGCTTATCACATGACGGCACCTCATCCGGAAGGTGTGGGAGCTATTAAAGCTATGCAGTTAGCCGTAAAAGAAGCGGGTGTGAATATGGAGGACATCGATTATATCAATCCACATGCTACTTCTACTCCATTAGGAGATCTGATTGAATTAAAAGCAATCAATAAGGCTTTTAAAGGAAATAAAAAGCTTGACATCAGTGCTACAAAGTCTATGACCGGGCATTTATTAGGAGCGGCAGGAGCCGTTGAAGCAATTCTTTCCATTAAAGCTATTGAAAAAGGTATTATTCCTCCTACCATCAATCTTCACAGCATTGATGAGAATATTCCGAAAGATATTAATATCGTATTCGGAGAAGCTAAGGAAAAAGAAATCAATTTTGCATTAAGTAATGCTTTTGGTTTTGGAGGACATAATGCTACTTTAGTTTTCAAAAAGTTCAGCTAGTGCTGAAATGAAAATAATTTTCAATCCCTGTGTTTTTACATAGGGATTTTTTATTTTACTTCGCTGATAGAGTAAAAACCTAGATTTTATGTCAAAAAAAAGCAGCCGGCTGGCTGCTTCAACATGTAACGAATCTATATATACTCTTTAAAAAGAGATGTATTAAAATTACTGAGCATCGCGTACGAAAAAGTCATCAGCATTTTCTGCTATAGGAATATATAATCTTTCCCATTCTTTACTTTTCACCATATCCCAGCTGTGACCTGTTCCTATAAGATCTTCAGCAAGAAGTACTACGCCCGGTTTTATCATGAAAGTAGAACCATCTGTCACCTTAAATCTGATATTTCCTTTGATGGTAATAACATACTGTCTTCTGGGCGCAGGATGAGCATTCTTCTCCCATTCTTCTGTTTTATTACTCATCCAGAAAGTTGTTGTATTCATGTGTTTGAGAGTCGGAATCTTTCCTTTTTCAAAAGTACACGAGCCATCCGGATTATTAATTAATCTTACAGCAGGAATAAACTCTGTAGATTCTTCCGGGGTTACACTCACGTTTTTATGATTTTTATGTTGTGCATTCATAAATCCTACGGTGCTTAATGCCAAAATAAGGCTGAAGCTTTTAATGATTTTTTTCATTATAAATTTAAATTTTATTTTTAATTATATACAGTATCGTGAACTAACATTCTCTCAAAGAATGGCTTATATTTTTGCACCAGTGCGAGATGTTCAGGAAGTTGCCCGTAAGCTTCCAGTTCTTCAAGGCTGTCAAATTCCATAGAAGCATTATAGGTAAACGTATTATCCAAAACATTTCTTGGGCTTGAAGCTGCTGGCTTTCCGTAACGGAGATTTTTCTGGTAAGGGAGTTTTTTAAGACCTTCAAAAAAGTTTTCAAACTCTTTAACTTGTTGCTCCGAAAGGTCTTTTCTGAGCCAGAATAATAAATAATGGAAGTACATTTTTTTCTTTTTTATAGGATTAAACATAGGTAAAGCAGAGGCAAATATATTTCCGGAAATAAGTAACATAGCTGAAGCTTGTACCGAACGGAATAAAAATTTTCTTCTCTCCATAGTCATATATTTATTTAATTAAAATCAATTCTGTATTTAAGAACAAACTGCCATTTTCTATCTGAAACAAACGCATTATTCGAAGGATCATTAGCGTAGATCGGTCTGTTCTGAGCATCAAAGGTTAATCTGGAAGACATTCCATTCATTAACAATGATATTCCGGCATCATAGACAATAGCATTATCATGCAGTCCTTTTAAATCGGACAGCTGTACTCCAACAGCAGGCTGGAGCTGAAGGTTTTTCTTTTCTTTGTTTAAATAAGGAAGTGTTCCTCCTAGCTGTAAATAATAAGTATTTCCTGTTCCGATAACCGGCATGGCATTTCCGGCACCGTTTAGACTGGCTTGTGTAACATCTACAGAGGTAGCGGGATTGTTTGTCCCTACGTAACGGATGTAATTAGGACCATAGTCATTATGCATTGCCATTCCATAAGCACTTACCGAGGTTCCTTTTTCTTTATTTAAAGGGGCATCATAAAATAAATCTACTGCAAAACTTTTCATATCATCATTTACCGTATTCTTAGCAGCATCCTGGTGCCATAAAGCATTATGGATATAATCAAATCCTGCTCCCACACTCAACACATTCTTTTTCCCAACATAGGTACCTGAATTAAATGGGGTTGAAATATTCTCTTTATCCAAAAAAGCATATCTGAAATAGCCTGAGAAATCTTTCCCTGGAGAGTTTTTACTGAAAGTCGCCACATTAAATTTAGGATCTGAAGTTGCCATGGTATAAGGATCAGCAACAACCAACCGATAATCAAACTTACCAAGCTGTCCTTTAATATAAGCACTGAGTTCACGTACTGTATAGTCCGTAGCACCTGCATTAGATGTAGCATACGCCGGTAAATCGTATAGTAATGTATTCAAAGGACCTGTCGTAAATCTTGAAAGCCCTCTCCATGTAGAACGCCCCGCCCCGAAAGCTATTTTATCACTAAAAGCATATTCTGCATAAGCATCCAATAAATCAAAGTAATTACTTCCTTTTGCGTTGACATTCACATTGGTAGTTCCTCCTTGTAATACAAACATTAATTTTTCAGTAGGCTTATATGTCATCTTTACCCTAACCCTGCGAAGAGAAAGATCGGAGGCATCTGATTTTGCTTGGTTATTGATAAGACTTCCAGGATTAAGCTGGGTATATCTTGCCCATAATTCTGCATAACCACTCAGGGAAATATAACGAGAATGTTCATCATTAAAATAATGAGTCAATCCCGGATTATTAAAGTCATTTTTTTTCTGAGCTTCTAATTTTCCCGTAATTCCCAACAGGACAACTAAAGCAATTCCGGTTCTGAAAGATCTTGTCTTCATATTTTTCTGTTCTAATCTTTTTTGTTGATTTCAACGGGACAAAATTAGATAGGGAAAGCCGGGACCGTTATTAGAAATCTATTAGAAACCTTATAGAAAACTATTAAAAGAGTTAATCTGTTACCATAAAAAGAAAATAAGAAATACCTTTGCAAAGGGCTTAAGGCAATCTGAGAATCAATATTTTAAAATAAAATACTACTCTGAATATCAGCCTTCAACACCCTTAATTTTTCCTTATGAGAATTTTAATAATAGAAGATAATTCACGGGTTTCAAGTGTATTAAAGCGTGGTCTGGAAAGCCAGAACTATCAGGTATACATTTCAGAGGATGCGGAAGATGCTGTTGTTTTGCTTAATAAATTATCCTTTGATTTGGCTATTACAGATATTATGCTTCCCAAAATGAACGGAATAGATTTATGTAAATTTATTAAACAGCAATATCCTGACTTACCGGTTATCATGCTTACCGCATTGGGAACTATTGATGAGAAAGTAGAAGGATTTGATGCAGGGGCTGATGATTATATGGTAAAACCCTTTGAAATAAGAGAGCTTTTTGTCAGAATAAAGGCAATTCTCCAAAGAAGCTCAAACAAAACCAAAGAAACCTACCTCACCGATCTGGAATATCATGATCTTAAGATTAATAAAAAAATTAACCGTGTCTTTAGAAATGGCGAAGAAATAGAACTTACGCCGAAAGAATTCAAACTTCTGGTCTTTCTTGTAAGCAATGCCGAAAGAATTCTCACCCGTGAAGAAATTGCCGATAATGTATGGGGCAATCATTTTGATACAGGAACCAACTATATTGATGTGTACATTGCCTATTTACGGAAAAAAATAGATAAGAATTTTGATACTAAGCTCATTCATACCAAACCGGGTGTAGGGTTTATTTTTTCCTCACAATTATGAAAATAGCAACCAGAACAGCATTAATTTACGCCATTCTTACAGCAGGTATTCTCTTTATGTTTGCTTATGTACTGTATGTTGTTTCTGAAAAGAACAGGGAAGATGAGTTTAATGACCGGTTAGGGTATAAAGTCATCTGGCGCTCCGAATTTATTTTTGATGTAAGAATCAGTGATGAAAAGATTCGTGAACTGCACCAACGAAATCAGAAACTATTGAATGAGGCTGACATCAGTGTTTACAACAGTAAAAAAAATCTGACATTTACGGATATTCCACCGTTGAAAAGCAATGAAAAGTATCTTGATAAAATCATCAAATCCAACAAACAAAGAATATTCTGGCAACAGGGTGACCGCCAGTATATTGCCATTAAATTCAAATCAGCAGGAGAAGATTATTATATCATCGGAAGTGCTGTGGATATAACGGGAAATGCCCATATCGCAGAATTTAAGAAAGATATTATTATCATTTATATCAGTTCGGTTATTGTTATTTTCATTATCGGATTTCTTTTTTCATATTATACTTTGAAACCTTTAAAAGACATTATTCTTCAAATTCGTGATATTTCAGAACATAATCTTAACAAACGTCTTGATATTCCAAAAGCCAAAGATGAAATTTATGAACTTACAGAAACGTTCAACTCTACTTTTAACAGGCTGGAAAAGTCATTTAACAATCATAAACAATTTGTTACAACCATTTCTCATGAATTTCGGACGCCGCTTTCCATCCTTATTGCAGAACTGGAGCTTGCAAAAGAGCTGAATGTAACATTGGATGACTATAAACTTTCTATAGACAATGCTCTTCAGGATGCTAATGATGCATCAAAACTTTCATCAGAACTTTTAGATTTCGCAAGAGCCAGCTATGATGTTTCACAGATTAGTTTTACCAATATTCGGTTAGATGAAATCTTAGCGGAAGCAAAACTAGCCCTAATTAAAAAAAATATTCATTATAAAATCGGAATCAACTATATAAGTAATGACGAAGAAGAAAGTAATTACGATGGGTATGGTAACCCTTATCTGTTACAAGTTGCCTTTTCAAATCTTATGGAAAATGCCTGTAAATATTCTAAAAATAAAAGCTGCCGTGTAGAAATTGAAGCACACAGCCAATCTATAAAAATACGTTTTATAGATCATGGTATAGGAATATCAGAACAGGATCTTTCAAAAATATTTGAATTGTTTTACAGAGGATCTAATAAAAATTTTGAAAAAGGAAACGGAATCGGGCTTTCTATTGTAAAACGAATTGTAGAAATTCATGATGGAAATCTCTATGTAGATTCTAAGATTTCTGAAGGAAGTATATTTACAATAGAATTTTCATCTAAAAATAAAAAAGCAGTCTGATCAGACTGCTTTTTCTTATGCTTTTAACCATTCCGAAGAGGAAAGATAATTCTGATCAGGATAATAAATGAAAAGTAGATTTCTTCCCTTTATCGTATTGATCATTGATTGTGACAATTCTCTGGGCACCGCTGGACATCCCCAGCTTCTTCCGATTCTCTTATGTACTGCAGCAAATGCATCACTTACATAATCTGCTCCATGCATGACAATAGCTCTTCTATACGCTGCATCATTGAATCCTTTATCCATTCCCAATAATCTTAATGAATATCCGTTATCTCCCTGATAAGTTGCATCCGTGATATAAAATCCCATGCTGCTCTGCCGCGAACTTTCCGTATTAGAAAAATTCGTAGCAAATTCTTCGCCTGTATTTTTACCGTGAGCAACCAATGAGTTGAACAGTACTTTCTTGTCATTAAGATCAATTACCCAAAGTCTTTTTGTATTGGAAGACATAGAAAAATCGCAGATAGTCAATAAATGCGACTCATCGGTAAGCAACCCTGCTTTTTTAAGATTTTCAAATCCCGTTAATGCCTTAGAAAAAACTTCATAATTAAGTTCATGCTCCGGATCAAATTCAATGGATTGGTATAATGCTTCTGACGAAGATACAGCAACAGTTGTCGTATTCTTCCCAGATTTCGTTTCAGCTACTTTTTCGGTTTTTGTTGTCTTTAGATTTTCATTCTTTACCACCGTTCTTGGAGAAAGATAGAATGAAGTCGACACCATGTAAACAAGGCTTAGTACGCCGTAAAATCCTTTCATTCAATAATATATTAATTCCAAATTAGTGGGGCAAAATTATAAAAACATAGCTATCAACAAGTTATAACTCCACAAAGTTTAACTCAATTTAAGAAACTTTAACGTCTTGATTATGTGAAATAAAGCACATTATTTTTCTGAATCTCCTACAAATTCCAGACTCACAGAATTCATGCAATACCTCAGCCCTGTAGGCTTTGGACCGTCATCGAAGACATGCCCAAGATGAGAATCACATCTCTTGCAAAGCACCTCTACCCTATCCATACCGTAAGTTTGATCTCTTTTATAATAAACCCCTTCTTTATCTGCCTCAAAGAAACTTGGCCATCCACAGCTGCTTGCAAATTTTGATGTAGAACGGAAAAGATGGTTTCCACAGACCGCACAATAGTAATCTCCTGCTTCATCAAATTCATTGTATTTTCCGGTAAATGCTCTTTCTGTAGCAGCTTCTCTCGCTATTGCATAAAGATCGGGGGCTAGAACTTTTTTCCATTCATCATTAGAAATATTCAGTTTTGTAGTATCTGTTCTTGAATAGTATGGATTATTTTTTGCATCTGTATTTTCCATAGAAGTAATTTTAATAGGTTGTTGTTTCTGCGTACATCCCTGCAGAAAAATTAATATGATGATTGAAACTAAAGATTTCATCACAAATTTTAATTATTTATCTCTTAACGTCAAAAGTGACAGTTAATTTAAAAAACACTTCAGTTTAAGAAGTAACATTCTCACTTTTGTATCTTTTGTGGTTCAAATCTTGGATGATTTGATACCCAAATTTAGTAAATTTGAGATTATGAATGACGAAGCAAAAAGAAAACAGCTCAGAAAATATAAAGCATTTGCGACAGGACTTTTTGTTCTGATGGCTCTTATTTTCATTGTTACGACAATCCTCCAGAAATCTAATGATTCTCATTGGATCGGCTATGTACGCGCGTTTGCTGAAGCTGCTATGGTAGGTGCTCTGGCAGACTGGTTTGCGGTAACCGCTCTATTTCGTCATCCTCTCGGGCTTCCTATTCCTCATACCAATTTGATTGAAAGCAGCAAGCAAAGACTGGGTGATAACCTGGGAAGTTTTGTAGTAAGCAATTTTCTTTCGCCGCAAAATATCCGCCCTTATATTCAAAAGCTTAAAATCTCCAGTTTTGTTGGAGAATGGCTTGGAAAGGGCAAAAACCAGGAAATTCTGATTAAAAATATTTCAGACATCATTCTTGATATTCTCAATAAATTGGATGATTCTACCGTTAGCCAGTTCATCAGTAAAAAAGTCTCTGATATGACGGATGATATCAAGCTTAATAAAGTGGTAGGAAACGGAATCAATTATATCCTGGAAAAAAATGATCACCAAAGAATCGTTACGAACCTTTCGAAACAAATTAAGGAATATATTATCGCCAATGATGAGATGATCAAAGATCGTGTGAAGAAAGGAAGCTATTCATTCATTCCGTCCTTTGTAGATAATAAGATTGCTGATAAGATTGCCGATGGGCTGTCAGATTTTTTTAAAGAAATTGAAGAAAATCCGGATCATGCGGTAAGAACATTAATTACTCAAAAAATCCATGAATTTTCTGTTGACCTTAAAGAAGATCCGAAATGGGACGAAGAATTCAAAACTATTAAAAATGGACTTCTGAAAAATGATAAACTTGATGAATATTCCAATGATATCTGGGTTTCCATTAAAAAAACACTCATGAAAGAATTACAGGAAGATCATTCTGCTCTGAAAAATTATCTTTCTAAAAACCTGAATGAATTTTCACAAAATTTAAAAACAGATGAAAATCTTCAAAATAAAATTGATCACTGGGTTCGTGTAACAGCTTACAAATACATTCTGAAAAATACTCATCAATTCGGGAACCTCATCAGTACAACCGTAGGAAATTGGCAAGGAAAGGAACTCAGTGAAAAACTGGAACTGGAAGTAGGAAAAGATCTGCAATTCATCAGAGTAAATGGAACCCTGGTAGGTGGTTTGGTAGGATTGATAATCTATACAATTGCCCATTTTTTCATTTAAAAAATAATCCGCCGATATCTTAACCATGAAAAAAAACTTTGCCCTTCTCTTACTGTTCTTATTCTTTTTGGGGAAAAGCCAAAAAATTGAGTTAAAAGCTGTAACAGATTCTTCTCAGACTTTCAAAGGAGAGATTGCAGGCGTTCCTATAACTATTATGCTCAGTTACACAGGAATTGTAGATTGTGACCAGTATCAGCATTATGTAGACGGATGGTACTATTATGATAAGTATCAGAAGAAAATTCCATTAACCGGAATCTATGATTTTTATGGAAAGCTGTCCTTGTATAACTTTGGCAATAAGCACAAAGTAAGTTCAAAAATTCTTAAAGAACACATTACCTCCCGACAAAAAATAGAACAAACTGATAAAATAGCACAAACATTAACTCCTCAGGAATCTCTTATATTTGAACATTCTTCATCAAAGGAAAATATTATTTCCGGTCACTTTCAACTCAATAAAAAAATACACCCTGCAAAACTTTTCACCGGAAATGATATGATTTATCGTTATAATAACTATCTGATCCTACCGAATAATAAAAAGATCAATACCTATGACATAATTAATAAAGCTGGTGGTAATCAATTGATTTCTTATACATCAGGAGGCAAGGCAAACACCATTCTGCTTTATTTTGAGGAAGTTTCCAATTTTAATTTCTGTGGGATGTGCGGAGCCAGCGATGGTGAAAAAGGATATAGAGTGCTTTATTTTACGAAAGACTGGAATTATAAGAGCTACGAAGAGTTTCTAACAGAAAGCTGTCGTGAAGGGATATTTGAGACTCAAAAGATGAAAACCAAAGATCCGAATGTTCTTCAGTTTAAAGTTCCAAAATCCTATTCTTCCCCTGCATATACATTGACAGTTGACACAAAAAATTCTTCTGTTGTAAAATCAAAGTAAAGGATTACACTATATTTTTTGCCACGGATGCACGAATTTTTATTTTGTATGCTCAAAAACAATGATTGTATTTGATTACAATTTTTTTAAGTAACCTTCTTTGAAATAAAATCTCCCTGCGAATTTACAAAAACACAACAAAGAAAATTCGTGCATTAGTAGCTAAAACAAAAAGAGACCAAACGGTCTCTCAATATTATCTTGGCAATCTGCTTGCTCTTTTTAGAATCTCTTTGTTGATCTCATTGATCAGTTCCGGTCCTTCATAAATAAATCCCGTATACAACTGAACTAAGCTTGCGCCGGCATCTAATTTTTCAATCGCATCTTTCGCTGAATGAATACCCCCTACTCCAATGATCGGGAACGCTCTGTTACTTTTATCAGAAAGATACTTAATCATTTTTGTACTTCTTTCACGAATAGGCTTTCCACTTAATCCTCCGTTTCCTATCTGTGCCAAAGTTTCAGCTGAAGTTTTCAGACCTTCTCTGTTTACTGAAGTATTGGAAACAATTACTCCATCAATTTTTGTTTCTGCAATTAAGTCTACAATTTCATCCAATTGTGTATTATTAAGATCTGGTGCAATCTTCAGTAATATAGGTTTCTGTACGGTTTTTGACTGATTGATCTTTTTCACTTCCGTAATCAGCTCACGCAGATATTCTACATCTTCTAGTTTTGCATGACTTCCTACATTGGGGCAGCTTACATTCAGTACAAAATAATCTACATGCGGATGAAGACCGTCAAAACAATCCAGATAATCCTGTGTATAATTT
Organism: Chryseobacterium sp. CS2K3; assembly: GCF_059515185.1. Taxonomy (NCBI): domain Bacteria; kingdom Pseudomonadati; phylum Bacteroidota; class Flavobacteriia; order Flavobacteriales; family Weeksellaceae; genus Chryseobacterium; species Chryseobacterium sp. CS2K3. Next base: position 331,866 of record NZ_JCAKRW010000001.1, read on the forward strand.
TCAGGGGTGGTATCTGTGTTCTTTCCGATATTTCCGCCGATGATTATTTTCCCTTTATTGGATTTCAGTTTTTCAATGGCGGCTTCAAGCCCTTCATTATTGAATCCCATTCTATTAATGATTCCACCATCTTCTATTAAACGGAACAATCTCTTTTTAGGATTTCCTGCCTGAGCTCTTGGTGTTACCGTACCGATTTCTACAAATCCGAATCCTAAGTCACCTAATTCATTAAAAAGGGTAGCATTTTTATCAAAACCAGCAGCAAGTCCTACAGGATTTTTGAACTTCAATCCAAAAACTTCTCTTTCCAGACGCTTGTCTTCAATAGGTTTTGGGAAAAATAATTTAGTAAGGAATCCAAAATTCTTTAGCATCGAAAAAGTAAAGTGATGCACTTCTTCGGGATCAAATTTGAAAAGAATCGGACGAATGAGCGATTTGTACATTGAAAAAAAGTTTTACAAAATTACTCATTTTAAAATTAATGTATAATTACCCTATGTTATTTTATCGAAATATTTGATATATAGCATCTATAAGACAAAGAGATCCGCATAATCTGTAAATCAGTGAGATGATTTTTAACGTTATAATCGAGTGTAACTAAACAATACATAGGCGCTAAATGGGATGAGATCTTTTTTGAGATACTCAGAGACACCATCCTTGTCAAGGTTTAAAACCTTGACAAGGATTTTAAGGATTTACTTTCCTTTCGTTGTAAACTAAGAATACTGACTTAAATCAAAATTCAAAATATCTCCTACTTTTTTGAACTCTTCATCTACAGTAGCGTTCAGTATCATTTTTTCGTTGGTAATAGGGTGATTGAAAATTAATTGATGAGCATGAAGGGTCATTTTGTTTATGTTAAAAGTATTCAGCCACAATTTATTCTGTTTGTTGCATCCATGTTTACGACAACCTAAAATCGGATGCAGAATATGTTTAAAATGTTTCCTTAACTGATGAAATCGTCCCGTTTCAGGAACAGCTTCTACCAAACAATATCTTGAAGTCTGATGCTTTAAAAAAGGTAAATCAATTTCTGATTTTTGCAAAAGATGGTAATAAGTAACGGCATTCTGCTTGACTTCATTTTCATTAATCAAATCGTAATCGATGGTTTCTTCTTCTTTCGCCCAGCCTCTTAGAATGGCAATATACTTTTTCTCCACTTCTCTGGTGGCAAAGCGATCACTCATGATTCTAAGCGTATCTTTATCTAAAGTGAACAGCAAAACCCCGGAGGTTTTTCGGTCTAAACGATGCACAGGATAAACCTTTTGCCCAATTTGATTTCTCAATTCCTGGATGGCATAAGTATCTGCTTCTCCTACATAAAAGGATTTATGAACCAACAGCCCGCTTGGCTTATTGATGGCAATAATATGCTCGTCACGATAAAGAATTTCTAACATGTGGCAAAAGTAGAAATTTTCTAGTGATTCTTGTTTAGAGAGAAGACTTTACTGTTTAAGGGATTATATTTATTCTAAACCTAACGGGTTTAAGAAACCCGTTAGATTTGTAGAGGTGCAGAAGTCAATAGCCCTGATTGAGCGGTATGTCTGAGCTCTTTTGTGGGTTTCGGCGGCGGCTTTGCCGCCGCCGAAACCCACAAAAAGCGAGTAGCGAAAGCAGGTTCCCGGCTCCTAAAAAACGAAAATCAGACTGTTTATCGTATTATTAATAGCTTTTTTTATTGAATTTCATGATTTTGGAATCCAAATTCATATTTTTGCACATCAGACGTAAAAAAATTATGGCAAAGCAAGAAGATGTTTTCAAGAAAGTAATTTCTCACGCTAAAGAATATGGGTTTATTTTCCCTTCCAGTGAGATCTATGATGGTTTATCCGCTGTTTATGATTATGGACAGAACGGGGCTGAACTTAAAAATAATATCAAACAATACTGGTGGAAAGCTATGGTACAGCTTAACGAAAATATTGTGGGTATTGATTCGGCAATCCTTATGCACCCTACAACATGGAAGGCATCAGGACACGTAGATGCTTTCAACGATCCATTGATTGATAATAAAGATTCTAAAAAACGTTTCAGAGCAGACGTTTTGGTAGAGGATTACTGTGCTAAAATTGAAGATAAAGAGAATAAGGAAATTGAAAAAGCAGCGAAGAGATTCGGGGACGCTTTCGATAAAGATCAATTTGTAGCTACGAACCCAAAAATTCTGGAATACAGAGCGAAAAGAGAGGCTATTCTTTCAAGATTGGCAAAGTCTTTAGAAAATGAAGATCTTGCGGATGTGAAAGCTTTGATTGAAGAGCTTGAAATTGCTGATCCAGATACAGGTTCTAAAAACTGGACGGAAGTAAGACAGTTCAACCTAATGTTCGGAACTAAGCTTGGTGCTTCTGCTGACAGTGCTATGGATCTTTACCTAAGACCGGAAACGGCACAGGGTATTTTTGTGAATTACTTAAATGTTCAGAAAACTTCACGTCACAGACTTCCTTTCGGTATTGCACAGATTGGTAAGGCGTTCAGAAATGAGATTGTGGCACGACAGTTTATCTTCAGAATGCGTGAATTTGAGCAAATGGAAATGCAGTTCTTTGTAGCTCCTGGTACAGAACTTGAATTCTATGAGCAGTGGAAACAAAAGCGCCTGAACTGGCACTTAGCATTAGGGTTAGGAAATGACAATTACAGATTCCATGATCATGAGAAATTAGCTCACTATGCAAATGCTGCTGCTGATATTGAATTCAACTTCCCATTCGGATTTAAAGAACTGGAAGGAATTCACTCAAGAACTGATTTCGATTTGAAAGCTCACGAAAAGCATTCAGGAAGAAAACTTCAGTTCTTCGATCCAGAAAGAAATGAAAACTATGTACCTTATGTAGTGGAAACATCGGTAGGTTTAGACAGATTATTCCTTTCTATTTTCTCTCACTGTCTGAAGGACGAAGTATTGGAAGACGGTTCAGAAAGAACAGTTTTATCTTTACCTCCTGCTTTAGCACCTATTAAAGCCGCTATTCTTCCATTGATGAAGAAAGATGGTTTAGCGGAATATGCAGAGAATATCTTCAATGATCTGAAATATGATTTCAACTTATTCTATGAAGAGAAAGATGCCATCGGAAAACGTTACAGAAGACAGGATGCCATCGGTACCCCATACTGTATCACAGTAGATCATGATTCATTAACGGATCATACAGTAACCATCAGAGACAGAGATACGATGCAGCAGGAAAGAGTTCCTGTTTCAGAGTTGAGAAGAATCATTGATGAGAAAACCAACTTCAGAAATTTACTTTCTAAAATATAAACAAAAACGCCCTGAAATTCAGGGCGTTTTTATGTTTCTATCAACAATTTTCAGTTTTTTGAGTATCAAAATTTTTGTTACCTCACATCATCTCTAATCATCTCTTTCCATACAATTTCTCATTCACGAAATAAAAATAATTTATTTGTCGGTTCATTTTAATTTTTATAACCAAATTATTCTAAATTTGTTAGAGACCCGAATCACAACATATGAGAATACTGAAGTACATGATAGGAGGCGCTGTAGCCGGAGCAGCAGCGGCTTATTTTTTTGGATATGATTACTTATTCAGTGGCATTTCCAAAACTTACCTTAAAGGAAAATCAAGTGCTTATATTGATGACGGCGACCTTTTTCCCAGCAATCCTATTATCACTGCATCTCCAAAACTTTGGGAAGAGGATTCAGAGTATAACAAAAAAGAATTACCGAAACATTTAGTTGAAGATTTAAAACACGCCAAAACAGCAGCATTTGTTATTATTAAAAATGGTAAAATCCTTCATGAGCAATACTGGGACGGATATAATCAGCTTTCCCAGACCAATTCTTTTTCCATGGCAAAGGCGGTGACAGTAATGCTTTTGGGCAAAGCCATTGAAGAAGGAATTATTCATGGTATTGATGAAAAGCTTTCAGATTTTTATGCTGAGTTTAAAGAAAAACCATTGGGCAATGAGGTCACATTAAAAAACTTAGCCCAAATGGAAGCCGGTCTTGATTGGGATGAAAATTACAACAGTCCTTTTCTTCCCAACGCCAGAGCTTATTATGGAAAAAACCTTGTAAAAGCAGTATTTTCAAGAAAATTCAAAGAAAAACCGGGAACCCGATTCGAATATCAAAGCGGATCTACCCAGCTTCTTGGATTTGCATTGAAAAAAGCATTAAAACAATCGTTATCAGACTATTTATCCGAAAAATTCTGGATTCCCTTAGGAATGGAACAGAATGCTAAATGGAGCACTGACAATTATGGAATGGAAAAAACCTATTGCTGTATTCATTCTAATGCAAGAGATTTTGCAAAGTTGGGACAATTGTTTCTGGACAATGGAAAAGTGGGAGAAGAGCAAATTCTTAATGCTGATTTTATTGAGCAAATGCGAACTCCAACTGAGAAATCTGAAAATATTTACGGGATGGGACTTTGGATTAATCATGACAATCCCATCAAACATTATTATTTCCTTGGACTACAAGGTCAGTACATCATTATAGCTCCGGAACATGATATGGTCATTGTAAAAACCGGAAGCTATGCCAATAATCCGAAAAACGACAGAGGAAGACCGGATCAGGTAAAATTTCTTGTCAATGAAACCGTTCAATTATTCCAATAAAAAGCATGGATAAATACAGTCCCAAAATAGATACTTATATTGAAAAATCTCAGGATTTTGCAAAGCCTATTCTCTCTTATATTCGGGAGACCGTTCATGAGTTTTGTCCTGATGCAGAAGAAACAATGAAATGGAGTTTTCCACACTTTACGTATAAAGGAAAAAATCTTTGTGCTATGGCATCATTCAAACAACATTGTACCTTTGGATTCTGGCTGGAAAAAGAAATGAAAACCATGCAGGAAATAACTCAGGATATTGAAAAGAATTCTATGTTTAGTCTGGGAAAAATCACAAAAACAGAAGATCTTCCATCAAAAACTCAGCTAAAAAAAGCAATCAAAGAAGCTATGGAACTTACGGATATGGGAGTAACTATGAAAAAAGCGGCTCCCTCTAAAACAGAGGTAGAAATTCCCGGCTACTTTTTATCTGCATTAAAGACACAACCAAAAACATTGGAAGTTTTCGAAAAAGCTTCTCCATCTTTCAGAAAAGAATATATCAACTGGATAACAGAAGCAAAAACAGAAGCCACCAGAAATAAAAGAATGGACCAGGCTTTAGAATGGATTGCTGAAGGTAAAGGAAGAAACTGGAAGTATGAGAAAAAGTAAATTCTAGTTTTGAGGAGTGTATAATCAGAACATCCTTTAATGAAATCTAAAATTCGCCTCAGGTAAAGTATTATTTTTTAAGAAAGCTTCATATTCTGGTGATAGCTGAGCACGTCCGAAAGTATTCTCACCGCTCATACTTCCCAAACGGACTTTATCTTTTCCGAATTTGCGATTCATAGCATCCATTGCTTTCATCACGGGAAGGTGCTGATTTTGAATATCCTCCTCAAAAAGACTGATCTGTCTCTGATCTTCCGGAACAAAATCATTTACCATAACTCCGGCTCTTTTATAATGAAATCCGTCTTCATAAATAGCTTCAAAAAGTTCATTGACTACTCTTCCTATCAAGATTGAAGAGTTTGTAGGATTGGGCAAGATCTGAGTCTTTGCATTTCTGTATTCCGGGAGATCCTTTCTGAAGCGGTTGGTTTGTACAAATACCGTAATCATTTTACAACAGGTATTCTGTTTTCGTAATCTTTCCGAGCAATACATTCCAAAGGTTTCTACCCTTTCCCGAACGGCTTCTTTATCGGTAAGCATTTCCATAAAACTTCTGGTAACTGCAATTGATTTTTTAGGTGACGGAGCATCCAGATCCAGCTGACGAATTCCTTTTAATTCATTCAACATCCTTACTCCATGAATACCCATAATTTTTCGCACCCACATTTCCGGCTTCTGAAGAAGATCCCAGGCTTTGTATACTCCACTGTCATTCATTTTTACTGCCAGTTTTCGTCCTATTCCCCACACATCTTCTATGTTAAGCCATTTCAGTGCTTTTTCTATTTTCTCAGGAGTATCCATAATATAAACACCATTACATTGTTTCGGAAAATCCTTCACAATCCTATTGGCAACTTTACACAGCGTTTTACTGGGAGCGATTCCTATACTTACAGGGATATTTTCTTTTTCTAAAATCTCATCTTTAATTTTAAGACAATACTCGTGAATGTCTATATATTTAAAACCGGTAAGATCGAGAAATAGCTCGTCTATACTATAAACTTCATAATCTAGCACATAAGATCTGGCAATATCAATGACTCTCTGACTTTTGTAATTATAAAGTTCAAATTTTGCAGAAAAGCTCTTCACATCATACTGTTTAAAAAGCTCTTTATATTTGAAAGCAGGTGCTGCCATCGGAATTCCTAAATCTTTCGCTTCTTTACTTCTGGACACGACGCATCCATCGTTGTTCGAAAGAACCACAACAGGTTTGCCTTCAAGCTCAGGATACAAAGTCCTTTCACAGGAAACAAAAAAGTTATTGCAATCTACCAGCGCATACATGATAATCGTATTAGAAATATTTGTACAAAATTATTGCTTTTAAAGAATAAAATCTTCTTTTGCTTAATTTTTAACATTAGATTTAACAATCTGAAAAACAAATAAATAATATTTTAAAATACGACACCTTTTGTCGCATTAGCCATATAGCTTTGTTTTCAAAAACATTTCCTTAAAAATTATTTTTTTCTCAATCATTTTTTTTAAAACACGACAATTTTTGACGCTTTCCGCTCCTACTTTTGTTTTAAAGTAAAAAATATGGACAAAGTAACACTCGAAAGAATTCAGAAACTACATCCGTTTGTAAGGGACGAAATGAAGCAAATTATTAAGGAATGTGACGAAGCACTTACAGGAAGAGCAAAGATCAGAATTACCCAAGGATTAAGATCTTTTGAGGAGCAGGAAAAACTGTATGCCATCGGAAGAATTACTTCAGGAAAAAAGGTAACAAATGCAAAAGCCGGGCAAGGCATTCATAATTATGGGCTTGCCGTGGATATCTGCTTAATGATTGACGGAAAAACAGCAAGCTGGGACACTGTAAAAGACTGGGATAATGATAAAGTTGCCGATTGGTATGAATGTGTAAAAATCTTCGCAAAACACGGCTGGGACTGGGGTGGAAACTGGAAGACCTTCAAAGACTTACCTCATTTTGAAAAAAAACATATTCCATCCAAAAAAGGAGTGGTAAAAACCAATTGGAGAACACTTATCAAGATGACCAGAGATCAATCCGGATATGTTATCTTATGATAAAACCAAACCGGCAGCAGTCTCTATTCGCAGCTTAATTTTATCCGAAAAAAACACATTAAGAATTCCTAAACTTAATATGTAAACTATTCATTTTCAAGGCTCTTTTTTTAAAAAATTTTAATTGAATTTATATAATACGTCAAGTTCTGTCGCTTCTCCGTCCTATCTTTGATTTATAAGAAAACAACCAAAAGACAATGAAAATCAACTGTTTAAAATAAAATATTTTTTGATAAACAACAGATCCATTGCTCACATATTACATGTATTCTTAAAAAACAATTTAAAAATATCACATGAAAAAGACAACCATTCTTTCTTTGGACGGAGGCGGAATAAGAGGAATCATTACCTGTATTATTCTACGCTACATAGAGGAACAGCTCCAGTATTATGATAAACCGAGCGCCAAGCTTGGGGATTATTTTGATTTGGTAGCAGGGAGCAGCACAGGAGGTCTGATCGCATCTATCATTCTGTGCCCTGACGAAGTGCGTAAAGCAAAATATTCTATTCAAAAGGGGTTAGAACTATACGCTGAAAAAGGCGGTGATATCTTCCAGGTTTCTTTTTGGGAAAAACTGGTAAATCCATTCGGATTGTTGAATGAAAAGATTTCTCAGGAAGCGCTTAAAAAGAATCTGAATGACTTTTTTGGAAATCTGGAACTAAAAGAATTAATAAAACCATGTTTAATAACAAGTTATGATATAGAAAACAGAAGAGCAAAGCTTTTCAACTCTTGGGAAGCTCATCTCAGCACTGATAATTTTTATGTAAAGGATATTTGCAGAGCTACTTCAGCAGCACCAACTTATTTTAGCCCGGTACAGATCAAATCAATGTACGGACAGATTTTCAGCCTGATTGATGGCGGTATGTTTGCGAATAATCCGGCACTTTGCGCTTATGCCGAGGCAAGAAAAATACCTTTTGCAGAAGTTTTAAAGAACCATCAGAAAACGAATCATCCCAGCGTTAATGACATGATTATCATTTCAATAGGAACAGGAATTGAAGCAAGACCTTATTCTTTTAAAAAACTGGAAAAAGCAGGAAAAATAGGCTGGGTAAATCCAATTATTGATATCCTGATGTCTGCCAATGCGGAAACAGTGGATTATCAACTGGCTCAAATGTTCCAGACGTTAGGTTTGAGAAATCAGAAAAATTATTATCGCCTGAATCCTTCTTTGAAAAATGCTTCCCCCGCAATGGATAATGTGAGACGATCTAATATTGAAAACCTTATACAAGCCGGATTAAGCTATATTGATGATAACAGGGAAATACTGAACCAAATTGTTCAGAAACTCATCAGAAATAAAATATAAGTTTTTCAGCTTATAAACACACAATATAAGCTTTAAAGATTATAATAAAAAAAATAAAATCTTTTTTTAACACGTCAAGTTTTGACGCTTCACACCCCTACTTTTGGAGTATAAATAAGTCACAAAATAGTAATCATAAAAAACTCAACAAACATTTGAATACACCATTCATTAATGCAGAACAGCCAAAAGCACGTTCACAATATAACCAACATTCTATCACAACACAAAACATGAAAACACCAGATCACAATCCCGACACAGTCTTCAATGAAGACCTTTACACCATCGAGTGGAGCGATATCGAAAATGCTGAGATGGATTATGACAACTATCTCAATGACATTGAAAATTTCTTCAGAAAAGACTTTGAAAATGATGTAATTGAAGAAGAAACATTCTAATATATTTTTCTAAATATGACAAGTTCTGCGCTGTCCGCTAATACCTTGAAAGCTCAATAATCCGCGCAAGCAATCTCATTAAACATTCTCAATTTCCTTTGAATTCACCATTCACAAAATGCTGGACAGCCAGAACAATGTCTAAAAAATAACAATTCTCTTCTTTCCTTATATTGGATAGAGTAATACCTTGACTAATAACCGATAAGCCACAGATTTACTGTGGCTTATTATTTTTACTAAATGCATTGTAAAAATTATACTCGGAATAAGATTTTATACCATAACTTTCACGATATAAAAACTACCTTTAATCATTCTGGTAATATGAAATATTTTGGATTTATAAAAGAACATGATGATTTCCCTATATCAGAAAGTATTCCTGATCTTATTTCAGGCTATACTCAGATAGATGGTAATAAGGATAAAGTACTTGAGTATTTACAAAAGGGAATTATGGTGATTCCTTTAATGGGATGTGTTGAAAATACAAAAGATCCCTTATTCGGAACTGATAATTATAATAATGAAAGCTTTATAGCATATGATAATCGAAAAGAACTTCTTTCAGGAGTTTTGGGAATAACTCCAATTCATACAATTTATGATAACAAAAGAACAAGCATTAGAAATCGTCAAACAATACTTACAAGATCGCAAGAGAGAATATATTTCTATTGATGAGAAAGATGAGATTTATTATGAAGAACAAAAAATGATTAATTATGGAAAGTATGAAGATATGATAAGGAATATTTTTGTAGTAACTTACTATCTTGAAGGTTATCAAGAACCTATCCCTCAATTTGTTATTGTAGATGTAGAAACAGGTGAAGTACATTGTACCTATACCAAGCATGGCTATGCTGAAGAATGGGAAGATGATGATGAACTATAAAATCGAGAAATAATGATAACAGATGAAGATTTAGAAATTTTATTTTATACTACTCCTGAAAAATACAGATTAACGGCACTTGATCAGCAAGTATATGACCCTAATACGCTGGAGAACTATAAAAAAGAAGAACAGCTGGAAAATTTATTATTAAAAGCTTCTTTACCGGATTTAATTACAACCATTATCAAAGTTTTCAAAAACAAATATGCTAATCCATTGCCTCTATGGACAGGAATTGTAGATTATGAAATGAAAACAAAAAAAGAATCTTCTAAAAGAAAAGATATTAAAAAAATTCAGTTTGACTTTAAATATGGTGTAGAAACAGTCTTTGGCGCCAATACTGAATATCTGGATAATTTATTCATAGAATTTTCAGAACCGTTACAAACATTCAAAAGTATAATAAAGACTGGTTTGCAAGGAAAATCATTTACTGAAGAAACCTTACATGATAAAACAATTCTCACTATTGCCAACAGCCCTATCACAAAAATAGAACTTACACCAGCTACCTTCCGTTTATTTATAGATAAGAATTCTTTTATTGATTATGGACAATAAGTAAATAACAACAATTTTTAGATCACTGGACTAAATCATTAAAAATAAAATGAATTATACTAAAGAAAAAATATTATTAAAAGCAAAAAAGGTTTTAAAAGATTTAAACCCTGCTTATTTTAATGAAGGAAATATCAGCAATGTGGCATACAACGAAAAAGATGAATTAGCCAAACCCGCTGGAGAAATTATCAATACCTGGGTAGTTATTATAAACGAACCTGTTTTTGATTCACTTGATTTTTTGGTATTTTCAGATATTACCGGGGAACCATTGTATATACAGTCCAAACACTCAATTCATGAAATAAAAAAAGACAATAATGGAAATTATTATTAAAAAGATGGACTATATTATTTAAGATATATTTTCCTACAAAAAATAAAACACGACACGTTTTGTCGCATTAACCGCATATATTTGTCTTATAAAACCTTACCATGAAACGCAGTTCTGCTGCAACATAAAAATAGAAAAATGAAGAAAGATTTTTATCTGACAAGATATGCCTTAATTATTAAAAGATTAGAAAGTTCTCCTGCTACTTATTCGCAGATGGAGGAATATCTTTTAAATTCTTTTGAATTCCAGGATGCGGATATCAAGAGCTACTCTATCCGTACCTTGCAAAGAGACATCCGTGAGATCTCCGATCTTTTCAATCTTTCTATCCACAACAAGAAAAAAGGTGATAACCGGTATTATATTGAAAGCCGCCCGATCATGGAAGTGGATGAATACAATCAAAAACTGCTTGAATCTTTCCAGGTAAGCAATGCATTGAATCTTCATCCGGATTTTTCAGACTTTATTTTCTTTGAAAGCCGTAAACCTACGGGTATAGAGCATTTTTATGATCTGTTCTTTTCCATTCGTAATAAAAGAGTGGTCACCTTTGAGCATTACAATTATAAAAACAAATTGATGACCTCCAGAAAGGTTCATCCTCTTGCCTTAAAGGAATCCAAAGACAGATGGTACCTCATCGCCATTGATACTAAGGATAAAATTTTAAAATCATTCGGATTAGACAGAATCAATTATCTGGATGTGGCGAAAAATCAGTTCAGAGAAAAGTATAAGTATAATTTCAGAGAACATTTCAAAAATGCTTTTGGAGTGATGAATCTTGCTGAACAGAAACCACAGAATATTGTTCTAAAATGCAGCCGTCATCAAGGTGAATATATAAGAAGCTTTCCTCTTCACCAGTCGCAAAAAGAAACTAAAGAAACCCCGGAAGAGATCTATTTCGAATTTTTCCTGCATCCTACTTATGACTTTATGCAGGAGATCCTTTCTTATGGAAAAGAAGTAACTGTTCTGGAGCCTAAAACTTTAGTTGACGATATCCGAAACCATCTTCAGGAATCCCTAAACCGTTATCTGGAAAGCTAATATATCTCAAATATTTCTCACATTTTTTAAGTATATTTACATAAATATACCTTTATTGAGAACTTTATTCATTTGTATTTGCTGTATTATTTCTTCGTTTTGCTTATCGCAGCAGAAAGAAGAGTTCCGGGTTGTAAAAAATTATTACAACCAGCATAGAAACATGCTGAATAAAGAGTTCAAGAAAAAATTTGATGCAGAAAACAATGTATTCAAAAAGGAGGCAATTAAAGGTGACTTTGCTTTTTTTATGAAAAAGATGGATAGCATTGAAAACACAGCTTTAATTGGAGCTTTATTAAGGGTTCGAAATATCGAAGATCTTGAAATCCTGAAAACGATAAAAACGCCTCAAAACCTTACAGATAAACCGGATGATGTAGAAAAAATTGCCGATTATCCTGGCGGAATGAATACCTTGAGACAGGAAGTTGCAGATCTGCTTTATGTAGAGGGAGTAAATTCAGATTTAAAAACGGTGAAAACAGATGTTGTTTTCGTTGTAGAAAAAGATGGAAGCGTGAGCAATGTTCATGCACAGGGAGATAATTTCACCTTCAACAGACAGGCAGAGATTGCCCTCTACTCTATTACTGAGAAATTTTCTCCAGCTTTGGTAAAAGGAGATCCGGCTAGATTCCGTTTCAGAATTCCTTTGACTTTAACGATGGTTGATTGATTTGATTATGTTTACTGACGAATATTATATGAAAATGGCACTGCAGGAAGCAGAAGCCGCCTTGGAACAGGATGAGGTTCCCATTGGATGTGTAGTGGTTTCCAATAACCGTATTATTGCCAGAGCTCACAACCTTACTGAAACATTAAATGATGTTACGGCACATGCAGAAATGCAGGCTATAACCTCTGCCGCCAACTTTTTAGGGGGAAAGTATTTAAAAGGCTGTACTTTGTATGTGACTATGGAGCCATGTGTCATGTGTTCCGGCGCTCTTTCATGGTCACAAATTTCAAAGGTCGTTATTGGTGCCAGAGATGAGCAGAGAGGCTTCATAAACAAACATCTTTCCTTACATCCAAAAACAGAAATAATCACGGGCGTTATGGAAAATGAATGCTCTGCTATTGTTAAGAATTTTTTCAAAAGCAAAAGATAAATCTTTTTTCATCACCACATATTGAATAAATAAGATACAAGTAATCAAATAATTAATTACATTTGATATACATTCAAATTAAAACAATATGAGAAAGTTATCAAGAAAAGAAACAGCTAAAATCAATGGTGGTATCGCACCTGGACAATGTTTTTACACAGATCCTGAAACAGGTAAGAGAAAACTTGGATGCCAATTGGAACCTATTCCAGACTGTTGTGGCGGATGGATCTATCCAAATCCTGAATATGCATGCCAGCCATGTACAGGAGGTCTTTAGAGATAAAGAAGCTAATTCCATTTAAACAACAATGAAAAAGTTGCAAGAATGCCAGCCATGCAGATAAAAAAAACAGCCTTTTTAGGCTGTTTTTCATTTTTTATAAAGTCTTATATAAATTAATCTTTAAAGATCGAATACATGACGAGATCAAAATACTCATCATCTTTCTTTACGTGCTCTTTTAAAAGCGCTTCCTTTTCCATTCCTATCTTATCCATAATTTTACCGGAAGCAGGATTATGAGGGAAATGAGTCGCAAAAATTTTATTAAGTCGTAATTCTTTAAAACCAAACTCTACAATCGCTCTGGCAGCTTCAGTAACGTATCCTTTATTCCAGTAAGGAATTCCCATCCAGTAGCCTAATTCTGCTTTATCATCTTCTCTGTCATGAAGTCCGATGGCACCAATAAGCTGTTCTTCTTTGTTTCGGATTCCAAAAGTATAGCCGCTTTTTTCATCAAAGGCTTCATCCGCCATTTTCAGCCAAAATTTTGCATCATCCTCAGTATAAGGATAAGGAATATTGGAGGTAAGATCTGAAAAAATTCTATGTTGTAAAAGCTCAACGATGAAAGGAATATCTTTTTCTTCCAATTGAGAGAGAACAAGTCTTTCAGTTTCTATTTTTGGAAATTCGGTTAATTCTTGCATGATATTCATGTTAATATTAATGAAGATGCTTATAAATCCTTTCCAAGGAAATAAAGTCCTTTCAGAGTGTGGAGTCTATCCATCACATGAATTTTATCCGTCAATGGTTTATAAACATGTGAAACTCCTCCTGTCGCTACAACGAAGCAGTCTTCATTCACCTCATCGTTAATACGATCAATAAATCCTTCTACCATTCCCAGGAAACCATACACCATTCCGCTTTGCATGCAGGTAACGGTATCTAATCCTAAAACTGTTTTTGGTTTTTTAAGCTCTATTTCCGGAAGTTGTGCCGTTTGGCTGATGAGAGAGTTTAAAGAAGTTACAATTCCGGGAGCGATGATCACCCCTAATGTTTCTCCTGTTTCAGCAACACAGCTTGCAGTAAGAGCGGTACCGAAATCAATAACGATTTTCTTTTTATTAGGATACAGATTATGAGCGGCTACAAGATTGGCATAGATATCTGTTCCCATCTGCTTTGATTTTGCCACCACAGCTGACGGAGTAGTTCTGTCAACAATAACCGGAGTAATACCGTGAATCTTCTTAATTCCTGAGCTCATTACTTTGGTAAGCTGAGGTACCACAGATCCGATAATTACTTTATCAATTTCTTTAGGCTCTATCTTATAGGTCTGATAAAGCATCAGCATCTGTACATACAGTTCATCAGCCGTTCTGTAAGGCTTCGTGTTGATTACCCAGGAAATATCACAATTATCGCCATTAAAAAGACCAAATCTGATATTACTGTTTCCTACGTTTATTACAATTGAATTCATTTATATTTTAGCAGGCTATGATTTGAAAAAATTTGAATCCCAAATTTATAAAAAAATAAAAGGAGTACTTCTAAATACTCCTTTTATCTCTATGTTTATCTTTTTATTTTACTTCTACAAAGTTATCCTCAGGATTTACATCAGCAATTCTCTGGCTGAAATCTATTCCTAATACGGCTAACTGAGATTTTGTATAAGGAACTGTAATGGTATATTCCTTCTGTGTCCAAGCCCAGTAAGGCATTGTTTTAAACTCACCATAGACATCTTTTTCTTTCCATGTATGGGTCATATTTAATGGAATCTGATAAGTAACCACTTTTTTATCCTTAGTCATTACGCTGAAGTCAATAGGCATTGGAACCTGTCCTTTATTGATCAATGTAATAGTTGTAGACTTATCATCGTATTTTACATCTTTAATTCCGTAATCAATTGTTTTGGTTGTATTGATCCAGTAATTGTGAAACCATTTCAAATCCATCCCCGAAACTTTCTGGGCAATATGAAGAAAATCTCTGTCTGAAGGATGTTTCATACTCCATTGATCATAATATTGCTTTAATGTTTCGGCAAGATTTTGCTCACCCATAATGTAGCCTAACTGTACAAGGTACAATTCTCCTTTTACATATGTGGAATAAGTATAAGACGTTCCGTTGTCATGATGATCTCCTAGCCATACTGCAGGCTCTTCGATTCCTTTTTTAACAAAGTTTCGGTAAGCATTCAATCTTTCAACAAAAGGATTGGGTAATTGTTCAGGAAACAGCTGGTACATCGTGTAACCTTCTGCATAGCTTGTAAAACCTTCATCCATCCAGGGACGTACAGATTCATTAGTAGCAAGCATCTGCTGATACCATGAGTGAGAACCTTCATGAGCCATTAGCCCCATCAGGTCCTTAATATTTTTAGATTCTCCAAGGATCATGGTACACATTCCGTACTCCATTCCTCCATCTCCTCCCTGGATGAAAGCATAAGTAGGATATACATATTTACCAAAATGACTGTTCATGATCTGGAAATATTTAGTGATATAAGGCTGAGCTTCACCCCAAACCTTAGTTTTATCGTTTTTCTGATATACTAAATATACTTTCGGTCCTTCCGGAACATTGAAGCTTTCCACAGAATAATCCCTGTCTGCGCTCCATGCAAAATCAAGAATATTTTTGGCAGTCCATTTCCAGGTTGCTTTTTTATCTTTTTCCGTTTTGATTTTAGCAGCCGCATCATATCCTTTTACTTCTGTAGGATTTTCAAGAATTCCTCCTGCTCCTACTACATAGTCTTTGTTAATTTTAATCGTGACATCAAAATCTGAGAACGGAGCATGAAATTCTCTTCCCAAATAATCAAAAGTAGCCCATCCGTCATAATCATATTCTGAAATTTTTGGATACCATTGTGTCATCGTCATATCCACACCTTCTCTGTTGTTTCTTCCACTTCTTCTGATCTGCTGAGGAATTACAGCATCCCAATCCATGGTAAAAGTTGTTGTAGAATTTGGCTTGATAGGCTCCGCCAGATAAACTTTCATAATGGTTTCCTGAACTTCAAATTTCAGATCCTTACCATTCTGTTTGATCCAGTGGATATTTTGAGCTCCTTCCTGATCTTTAGGAATAGAAGACAATGTTGAGATCCCGTTTTTTTGCAACCTTCCGTCACCATTTTTCCCTTGGGAAGACACCCTCTGATCCATCATTGAATTAGGCTTAAAAGCATTCCAATACAGGTGAAAATATACCACATTCAGCTCATCAGGTGAATTGTTGGTGTATTCTAAAGTTTGTTTTCCCTGGTAGGTAAATTTTTCAGCATTGACATCAATCTCCATCTTGTACTTCGCAGCCTGCTGATAATAAGCTCCTTGCTGAGCATGAAATTGTGAAATGATAAACGCAAAAATGATTGCAGCCGATTTTCTCATTTAAAATTTTATTTTTTTCTAAAGGTAGGTATTTTAAACAAAACCCTCAAATGGGGAGTTATGTGAGGATTTTATCCTGTTTAATATGGTTTTTAGATACTGTTTTTTTTATTTTGTTAAATGAACCGTAAAACAATTTTCCATAAGTAGTTTTCATGGGATTATTGTATTACTAAGGTTTTTAAGTCTGGTATTTTGGCAGCTCGTAACAGCCTTGTCAAGGTTTTAAACCTTGACAAGGATATTTTTAAAATAAAAAACCTCAACTGTAAAAAAACAGCTGAGATTATATTTTATAATACGAGATTAAAGATTATTTCTTAGCAGAAACTTCTTTTTTCCCGCTTCTTAAGATTTTTTCAAGAATTCTTAAAGTGATCAGATAGGTTGGTTTCACTCCTGTAAGACCTAAACCTCCTGAAGATAATGTACTTCCTGTTTCCAAAGGATTATCCGAAGCATAATAAGCATAGCAAACAAACAGATCCGGTGAGATATGATGTCTGATTTTAGAAGCAACCTGAATCGCTTTCTGATAATGTGCTCCTTCCATTTCAAGACCAATAGCTCTCCAAGAAGTATTCATAAAGTAAGAAAGAATATCCTTATTCTGAAGTGATGTTCCTAAAACAGTGATCATAGGACCTTCAAAAGCTTTCAGTTCATCATCTTCAAAATCATCAAGCTTCAATGCATTTTCAAAAGGATAGTTATCTGCTGTTCCTTCAAAGATGTGGGAAGTCGGGATCATGATGTCTCCTTTTTCTCCTGTAAGAATTCCTGCTTTCCCCATAATGGATACAGATTTTACATGCATCATATATACTTCGCCTTTATTTTCAAAAGGTTTCAACAACTCATCCATTACTTCAAAAGCCTGCTCTCCGAATGCATAGTCAAATACCATTACAACATCATCTCCGGAAAACTTACAATCTGCAAATGGAGTATTTTTCAGGTCCGTCTTACTCAGGTCAATGATCTGAACATCAATATTACTTCCACTTTTATCTGCAATATAAATCATTCCTTCATCCAAAGCATATTTCAATACTTTATCACGAAGGTCTTTCTTATTTGAAATTTCTTCATACAGCTTATAATCCACTTCATGATGATGCTTCTTTTTAAGAGCTTCATTAGCATACAGCATATTTTTTACAGAGTGCATATTAGCAGAAATGATATGCAGCGGACGCATATGAAGATTATTCTCAAATAAAACTTCCTTTACTTTATTTGCCCATTTTTCACCAAAATAGTGATGTCCTACTCTTTCTTTTAATATAGCACTGAAATAAATTTCTCTTTCTCTTGCTCCTTTAGCATCTTCAAGACTTACCTTACCAAGGTTGTAGATAATTTTGAATAAACGATCAGGGTTATTATCATCACCAAAAGTATTATAAGCTCTTAAGGTTTCATCAAACGATCTTCCTATTAAAGATGAAAGGTGAATCAACGCCACTTCTTTTTCTTTTCTGCTGAATTTTTTTTCTCCCTTTACCACCTCTTCAATAATTTTGAAAGCACGCGTAGGCTTCCAGTTTTCATCTTGAATGAATGCCAGGTTACGGATTTTATCAGCTTCTATAAATAGGAATGTAAGGTGGGTAAGAATGTCATAAATTTCAGAACGTCCCAAAAGAACTTCTATATTCATCTGGTGTTCGTCTATTCTATAACAGTTTCTTCTTCTTTTCTTCGGAACAATAGGTTCGAAACTTCCTTTATCAAACCCCTCATCTGATGTAAGATGAATAAAAGCACATTCTTCAATTCCTTCCGGAAGCCTGTCCAATACATACATTAAACCATCAAGCTCAAGTTTGCTTGGGATATTCATGGTCCCATAAATTTCCGGATTAATGGTTTTCAACAAGCTTCTGATACTTTCTCCTGAAACCCCTGCCGGCTTGAAAAATCCTCTATAAAAAAGGTGTCTCATAGAGATGTATAGTCTTTCAATAGCCTCTGTTGTTTCTCTTGCTCTAGAATTTGTCATAAAATAAATTTCACACAAATATACAAAATCTTCGTCCAATTTATTTTAAGTATTCTTAACTTTCAATAGGTTATACAAGCAACATATTCATTTAGGAAAAAAATAAGAAATACCTCTCATTACCCTTAGTTAAGATGATGAGAAGATCACCATTCATTAGCTTTCTCCATGTAAATCCGGAGCTCGGTCAATGATCGTTACACCAAATTCACCAAGCAAATCCGAATGTTCTTCATCTTTACGTTCAGTATCTTTACCGATACCATAAAAATAAGCCTCTATATTTCCTGGATTTGCTCCAATAAGAATTTCACTCGTTGGAGTAATTGTATCAAAAGTATGAGATACCAGTCTCGGACCGAATACAACACCGCCAGGTCCTACATCACGGGTAATGCAGCTTTCCAACGAGTCTCCACCAAACCAGAATCGCACTTTTCCTGAAATGACAATCCAGAATTCATCTTCATGAGTATGAACATGGAGAGATGGCGCAGTATGTGGAATCATTGTGATTCTCATTAAACTCATCTGTCCTGTTTCTGCCATAGATAACACCTCCTCAATTGAAGTATTGTAATATTCATATATCTTACCTTCTCCTGCATTCCTCGCAATAACGGTATTTTTATTTTGTGACATAACTAATAATTTTAATTTAACAATTGTGGCTCTTTATCTCTTTTCTAATTTAAAAGAGACATTCTAAGGTAAAAAAAGGCTAATAAAAAATTACATTTACACAAAATTTAACATCAAAATACACATCATTTATACTTTCACTCTTATTTAATAGAAATACAAACAAGTAAATAATATATTTATAGAATTATTTCAATCTGAACAGCAAGGAAAAAAAGCTATTATCATCATTATACACCTCCAATTTTCCCCAAAATTCCTCGATGCACCCTGTAAAATGAATGTATAGGTATAAATTTCTTTTACTGTACCTAAAATTAGACTTAATATCAGAAACAATAGACACACCCTATCAAAAAGTCACCAAACAATTGTTTAATTTATATAAATTTTCACAACACCCCTATTTTTTTAGGGTCAAATCATTTTCGTTTCATTTTTTTTGTAAATTTGCCTTATCAAAATTCATCCAAATATGTCAACCTTAAGATTCAAAGCATTAGAAACCCTACCATTTAAGGATTTCAGAAAAGATAACTCTGTTGAAATTCCTGCGAAATTATCAGAGCTATTCTGTAAAAATGTTTTCTCAGAAGAAACAATGAGAGAATATTTAACAAAAGAAGCATTCAGTTCTATTATGGATGCTATTAAAAAAGGAACAAAGATCCAGAGACATATCGCAGACCAGGTAGCGGTAGCGATGAAGGATTGGGCAATGAGCAAAGGAGTAACACACTATACTCACTGGTTTCAGCCTTTGACAGGTACTACTGCTGAAAAGCATGATTCATTCTTTACTCCTATCGAAGGGGGTAGAGCTATCGAAAGATTCAGCGGAAATATGCTAATCCAACAGGAACCGGATGCATCTTCTTTCCCGAACGGAGGAATCAGAAATACTTTTGAAGCTAGAGGATATACCGCTTGGGACCCTACATCTCCGGCATTTATCATGGGAACTACATTATGTATTCCATCGATCTTCATTTCTTACACGGGAGAAACATTGGATTATAAAGCACCTTTATTAAGAGCTTTAAATGCTGTAGATGAAGCTGCAACAAGCGTAATGCAGTATTTTGATAAAAATGTAACGAAAGTAACTCCTACTTTAGGTTGGGAGCAAGAATATTTCCTGGTTGACTCTGCTTTATATCAATCTCGTCCTGACCTTGTATTAACAGGAAAGACATTATTAGGACATTCTCCTGCAAAAGGACAGCAATTGGATGATCATTATTTTGGTTCTATTCCAACAAGAGTAATGAACTTCATGAAAGAATTGGAAGTAGAATGTATGAAGCTTGGAATTCCTGCTACAACAAGACACAATGAGGTTGCTCCAAATCAATTTGAGCTGGCTCCAATGTTTGAAGAAGTAAACGTTGCCGTAGATCACAACTCTTTACTGATGGACATTATGGCGAGAGTAGCTCACAAACACCATTTCCATATCCTTTTCCACGAAAAACCATTTGCCGGCGTAAACGGAAGTGGAAAGCACAACAACTGGTCTTTAGCAACTGACACAGGTGAAAATCTTTTAAGCCCTGGAAAAAACCCTAAGAAGAACCTACAGTTCTTAACATTCTTCGTGAATACTATTAAAGCAGTACATGAATATGCTGATCTTTTAAGAGCAAGTATCGCTTCTGCAAGTAACGACCACAGATTAGGTGCTAACGAAGCTCCACCGGCAATTATTTCGGTATTTATCGGAAGCCAGTTATTCAGTGTTTTAGAGGAACTTGAAAAAGTAACAAACGGAAAATTATCTCCGGAAGAAAAAACAGAATTAAAATTAAATGTAGTTGGAAAAATTCCTGAAATTCTATTAGATAACACAGATAGAAACAGAACGTCTCCATTTGCATTTACAGGAAATAAATTTGAGATCAGAGCCGTAGGATCATCTGCAAACTGTGCAGAATCTATGACAGTAATGAATACTATTGCTGCAAAACAACTTAATGATTTCAAAAAAGAAGTAGACGCTCTTATCGAAGGAGGTCTTAAAAAAGATGAAGCGATCTTCAATGTATTAAGAGAATATATCAAGCAATCTAAAAACATCATGTTTGAAGGTGATGGTTACTCTGATGATTGGGCTAAAGAAGCCGAGAAAAGAGGATTGAACAATCTTAAAACAACTCCAGAAGCTCTTAAGCAGGAAATGGATAAAAAGTTCCTTGATCTTTATGAGGAAATCGGAATTTTTAACCACAGAGAGGTTGAAGCAAGAAATGAAATCAAATTAGAGAAATACTCTACTGTAATTGATATTGAGGCAAGAGTACTAAGTGACATTGCAAGAAACCATATCATTCCTTCTGCTTTAAATTACCAAAACAGATTGATTGAAAACGTTAAAGGTCTTAAAGAGATCTTCGGAGATAAAGAATTTAAGCCGTTGGCAAAAGAACAGATGAGTCTGATCACCAGCATTTCAGAAAATGTTTCTAAAATCAAGCTGGGCGTTGAAGATCTTCTTAAAGCTAGAGAGGCTGCAAAAGGCGTATCAAACAGCCAAAAGCAGGCAGAAGAATACTGCAACAAAGTAAAACCATTATTTGACGGTATCAGAGAAGCTTCAGACGCTTTAGAAATGATGGTAGATGATGAGCTTTGGCCGATGACAAAATACAGAGAAATGTTGTTTACAAAATAACATCTGTAAAGTTCCATATTAGTTTAAATTCCTCGGTTTTCCGGGGAATTTTTTTTATTAATACATCTGTTAAATTTTATTCCACTTAAAAAACATCCTGTTTCAAATTCTATTCATACAGCAAAATGATATTGTATTTGTATCAATCTTTAAAAAGGCTTGAAAGCCCCTTTAATTCTAGAGTTTAGAAGAAATAATTTTGTTTTTTTAACACCTCTGAAAATTAGAGTTTTAGATTACAAATCCCGATTTATAGAAGAATATCGAGAGAGTTTGTTAAAGAATCTTAATAAAAAAAACCGCATACTGACCAAAAATAGGCTGTTGCGGTTTATTTTTCTTTAACATATGTAAATAATATGTTAAATAGTGTTAAAATAAGTTCCTGACAATTATCATATCAGGGGTCTTTTGCTCGGAATCTCTACTTTTGTATTGCTTTTGAAAATAAATATTCCTTTTTAACACGGATAATCAAATATATATGAAGAAAAGAGTTTTGTTTTATTTAGTTGCTTTAGTTACAACAGTATCTTTGCAATCGTGTGCTACAAATTATGTGGTTTCAAAACCAGCAACTTACACAAAAGAATACAAAACAGATGCCAAACTAGCTTCTATAGATAACAAAAAAATGGAGCAGGATAAGCAAAAACTTATCGACTCTTTCCTTGCTGAAAAAGCTGCATCTATAGCAAGTGCTAAAAAAGCAATTAAGAATTCTGAGATTGCAAAAGCAATTCAATATAACAAAACCATTGACGGTATTCTTACTGAAGCTGAAACATACCTTGGAACTCCTTACAGATACGGAGGAACTACAAGAAGAGGTATTGATTGTTCAGCTTTCGTTCTTTCTGTATTCGGGGCTGCTGCAGGTCTTACTTTACCAAGAGTAGCTGCTTCTCAGGCTCAGGAGGGTGAAAGAATTGAAAAAGAAAACCTACAGAAAGGAGATTTAATTTTCTTTTCTCACGGAAGAAGAATTTCTCACGTAGGTATTGTAGAAAGTGTTACTGAAGAAGGAGAGATTAAGTTTATCCACGCAGCAACATCTAAAGGTGTAATGATCTCTTCTCTGAATGATTCTTATTGGGGACCTAAGTACAGATTCGCAAAAAGAGTGATCAACGAGCAAGGAGAAGCTTACAACAACCTAGCCGCTGTTACTTCAGCTACACCAGCAAATTTTTAATTTTATAAATAATTGATTTAAATAATGAAGCCATCAAGATTTTGATGGCTTTTTTATTGATCCTAATTGAGATGTTTGGCTAAACTGCTTCTATTGAATGTTATTATGATGTACTTATAAGATTTTCCCAATAAGGAATAGCGTTATTTTACAACAAGCTTGAAAACCTATCCATTTCTGTCAATTTCAATATCCAGCTTATACAACAGTCCGGAAACTTCGGAAAGTGAAAATTTAGCCTTTTTAAGCTTATTTACAGCCGGATCTATTGAATAGTTGACCGATGATCTTAAATCTGCTTTTTCAAGCTTTGTATTATCGAAGACGGCACCTGATAAGTCGCATCCATTCATCAGCACATTGGAAAGATCACATTCAGTAAAATCTACTTCAACCAATCTGCATTCTTTAAAAATAGTTTTCTTTATTGAAGTCTGATAAAATGATGAATTATTAAGGATACAGCCTTCAAATCTAAAAAACAAACCAAAACCGTTACAATCACTGAACTGCAATCCAAGCATTTTACATTCTTTGAATACAACATCACGAAATGCCGTTCCTAGAAGTTTTGCCATGCTAAGATTACATTCTATAAACTCACAACCTGTAAAGCTGAAACCAGATAAATTCATGAATTCAAGGTTACAGTTTTTGAAAGTACAATTTTCATACTCTCCTTTTTCTAGAGGAAATTTGATACAATCTATACTTTCAAAGGTTTGATCTAAGATATAAGCATCTTTCATAATAGTATAAGTGATTAATGGATATAACAATACTTCCGCTGGAGACGGAATTAAACAATTTCAAGATTTAAAATCTGAAATTATACTAAGCTGTTTTTATCAGAATAATTAAGTTTAAAGAAAATAAAGGTCATCATTGAAAATGCAAGCAATGAACTTCCTCCATAACTGAAATAAGGAAGAGGAATACCTACTGTCGGGAAAAGCCCCATAACCATCCCCAAATTGATCGAAAAGTGCATTAATAAGATCGAGGCAAAGCAATACCCAAATACGCGGTTAAAAGTAGACTTCTGTCTTTCTGCAAGGTAATAGATTCTACCAATATACACCATATAACATAATATAAGGACAGCACTTCCTATAAAGCCCCATTCTTCTCCTACGGTACAGAAGATATAATCGGTTTCCTGTTCTGGAACAAATTTCCCCTGAGTCACGGAACCTTCACGATAGCCTTTTCCTGTAAGCCCTCCGGAACCAATTGCCGTTTTGGAATATAATAAATTGTATCCTGATGTATCTCTGAATGCCTTTTCACCTTTATAAAGAACTTCAATTCTTTCTCTTTGGTGCTTTGGAAGTTTTTCTAAAATATATGGGGAACCGAATGCCAGTCCGCAAAGTAAAAGAATAGATCCTGAAATCCCGGAAATAGAAATGACATCCCAAGACATCCTATGATAATTCATAGCAATTAAAACTCCTGCAATAACAAGAATGGCAACAGCTACATACACCGGAGGAATTGCCAATGCAACCAAAAAGACAGCCGCAAAAATGAATCCTATCCCGAACAACATTCCGCTTAACCCCTCTCTATACAGAGCAATGAAGAAGGCAATGAATACCAGCATAGATCCAACATCAGGAATAGCTAACACAACCGCTGCCGGAATACCGATAATTGCTAATGCCGTTAATAAAGATTTTCTATTTTTGAGATTAAAATCCGGTCCTGAAACATAGTTGGCAAGCATCAGGGCTGTTCCTATTTTTGCAAACTCTACAGGCTGCATGGTAAAACTCCCGAATTTATACCAGTTTTTTTGTCCAAGAATTTCTTTACCAAAAGGGAAAAGACCGATTAACAGCAAGACTCCACCTATATAAATGATTCCAGCCATATTCTCGAAGAATTTACTTCTCCCTACAAATATGATCAGCCCTACAAAAACAGATATGCAGAAGAACATCAACTGTTTTTCTCCAAGCTTCTGATCAACACTGTAAATATTGGCAATCGCAAAAATGCAAAGCAGGAAATACAGTCCAAGACCTAGTTTATCTATTCCTTCTGTCCATTTCATTGCTTAGTAGGTTTTTTAGCAGTGTTATTATTTTTGGCTTCGTCTTCTATTTTTTTCTGAAGCTTGGCTTTTTGTTGTTTTACAAGTTCCAGGCTATCTTTTATCCTTTTTTGCTTTATTGAATCTGGTTTAGGATCTTTATAAAGTCCTTTACGCTTCAAATCTGCAATCCATTGTCTTTTGTACTCCGGCATGAAACTGGAGGTTATCATCTTTTTATACAGATTCTCTCTTTTGAGGTCACCGGTAATGTATTTTTCAGCGATTACCGTACAAGCCGGTCCTGCCCACGTAGCCCCAAATCCTGCATGTTCCATTACTGCCACCACAACGATTTTTGGTTTATCAGCAGGAGCAATCAATACAAAGATAGAATTATCCTTTCCTTGTGGAACCTGCGCAGTACCTGTCTTGGCTAATTGTGTAAAATCGTTGGATTTTAATCCTCTTGCGGTTCCTCTTAACACTACTGCTTCCATTCCTTTTAAGACTGGCTCAAAATGTTTTGGATCTACTAAAGTTTTATGCTTAACCTTAAATCTTGGATCAGGATTAGGCTTTCCATCAATACCTTTTACGATATGAGGTGTATAGTACCATCCTTTGTTAGCAATCGCAGCCACATAATTTGCAAGCTGAATAGGAGTTACCAAAACATCACCCTGCCCCATTCCGTTATAAATAGCTCCGGTTGACATTTCATCCCAGTTTTTGAAATCAGTTCTTTGGGAACCGCTTGCTTTCATGATGGCTTTAAATCTTTTCTCATAAAAGTCTCCGGAAGGTATTCTTCCTTTTGCTCCTACCGCAAAGTCATTATTTAAAAACTCACCCACCCCAAAGCTGCTCATGATTTTTTTCCATTCATCAACACCTTTTGAAGGATTTCCCGGATATTTTTTGATGATTGCGATAAATGCATAGGTAAAAAAGCAGTTACTGGAAACCTGAATGGAAGGAATTAACGGATCTGCTCCACCATGTCCTTTGATTCTTTTACCTTTATAGAAAAATCCGCCCCCACAAGGAAAAATAGTTTTTTCATCCATTACTCCCATCTGCATGGCAGCAAGAGCAGTTAACAGCTTGAAGGTAGATCCCGGAGGATATCCGGCTTGTAAGGAACGATCAAAAGTAGGTTTATTTTCATAAAGCGTATCTTTTGATAAAGCATATAGGTTTTTGGATTTATAAGGTCCGGTGAAGAGGTTTGGATCAATATCAGGTCCCGTAGCAGCAACTAATACTTCCCCGTTATTAGGGTCTATAGCTACAATTGCTCCGTGTTTATTAACAAGCATTTCTTCTGCTGTTCTCTGAAGATCATAATCAATAGTTAGAGTAATGTCTTTACCAGTAATAACATCCTTATCTAATGCTCCGTTTTTATAGGAACCGATATTTCGAAGTCTGATATCTTTCTGGATGTACTTCATCCCCTTCACTCCACGAAGTTCTTTCTCATACGATTTTTCTACT
Organism: Chryseobacterium sp. CS2K3; assembly: GCF_059515185.1. Taxonomy (NCBI): domain Bacteria; kingdom Pseudomonadati; phylum Bacteroidota; class Flavobacteriia; order Flavobacteriales; family Weeksellaceae; genus Chryseobacterium; species Chryseobacterium sp. CS2K3. The sequence continues at coordinate 358,652 of NZ_JCAKRW010000001.1, forward strand.
CCAGTTTTTCCGATAAAATCTCCAGGCAGATAGTAAGTAGAGTCTTTTTTAATCTCTCTTTCATTTACCTCACTGGTATATCCTAAAAGGTTTCCGGAAGTAGAAACTTCATACTGACGCTGAGGTCTTTGTACGATATTAAAAGCAGGATACTTAAAAATAATCTCCTGTACTCTTGCAATATCTTCTCTGCTAAGATCCTTTAAAAAGGTCATAGGAGTCAGCTTAGAATAGTATTTTTCCTTTTTAATAACATTGATCTTATTAATGAAATCTGTTTTAGTGATTTTCATCAAACTACAAAAACCTAAAGTATCAAAATCAGGTTTCATTAAAGCCTGAGTAAAGGAAACTTCATATGCAGGCTGGTTACCTACCATAATTTTCCCGTTACGGTCAAAAATAACTCCACGCTGAGGAATTACATATTCAATTTTGATAGAAGTGTTAGCAGCATTTAATGCATAACGGTCTGTAAATAGCTGTAAATAAGAAAGCCTCGCTATAAAAATAAGAGCGATTATAACAAGTACGGAAAAGATTTTTAAATAACGTGTGTTCAAACTTTTTGTTTGATTTTAAATATTAATGCGTAAATAACTATAAATATAAATGAAATTACACTTGTCACCACTACATTAAATAATATTTCAAAAAACCTGCTAAACTTAAAGAACTCAATATATTGTACTAAAAGCTGATGCAGGAAAATACTTGAAAATAAAAACAGCAAAAACTGCGCCCATTGAAGGGACTGAAAAGAGAAAAAGTCTGTAGAAGTATCTGTAGACGTTCTGAATATCAAGGTTCTGAAATAAGCAATTAAGGTTGTGGCAAAGGCATTGATCCCCCATGAATTAAGGAATCCGTCTATTGCCAACCCTATTAAAAAGCTTAGGGCAAGAAATTGAAATTTATTTCTAAAGAAAGGATAAAACATGACAAACACAGGATATAATACCGGAGTATATTTCCCGAAAAGAGTAATCCTGTTCAATACAAAAATTTGTAATGCCACAAGAAAAATCATAATCAATATGTCGGTAAATAAAGTCCTGCTAATCATTTTCTTTTTTTATTACAGCTTGCATAGTATCCTGAATCTTCTGCACTTCTGCTTTCTTAAGATTCTTCACTACATACACTTTATTCAACGCTCCCATTTTTTCACTCAGCTCTACGGAAATATCCCAAAAGCCGGTTTTATTATCTACTGAATACCCTGCAATAGTACCAATGGTAACTCCTTTTGGGAAGATGGCTGATTTTCCGTCTGTAACAACGGTATCACCTACTTTCAAAGCCACATATTTTGGAATATCAGCAAGGTGCATAACCCTTGAATTATCTCCATTCCAGGTTAAAGTACCAAAGTATCCTGAGTTTTTCAGTGCAGCATTAATTCTGATCTTGTTTACACTTAATACAGATTGAACCAATGCATAACTGTCAGTAGAATTGATAACGATCCCCGCAATTCCTCTTGGTGCCATTACCCCCATTTGTGGGAATACACCATCTCTGCGACCACGGTTAATCGTAAAGTAATTATTTCTTCTGTTGATACTGTTGAATACAATTTCGCCATCAACAAAAGTATAAATCTGACCACCTCCGATGGTATCATGAACTCTTTTGAAAACCGGATTTTTACCTCCGTCTTTTCCATAAAGTTCAGTCATAAGGGCTTTATTCTGAACCACAAGATCTTCGTTGATCTGTTTTAGCTTCAGATAAGATACTCCTTCATCAATATATCCTGAAACCCATGAGTTAAATGCAGCAGTTTGCCCGGCAACCCAGGATCTCTGCATGGCGTTTCTTGAGAATATCAGCACCAGAGCAATAATTTGCAGGAATATAAAGAAGACAAAGAGTGTGTTCTTCGAAAATAGTCTCAGCAAAAATCCCATTCAGATGTATAGTCGTAAAAAGTTAAAATTATTTAATTAAGAAATTGAATTTATCCATATTCTTAAGCGCAATACCAGTTCCTCGAACAACAGCTCTCAACGGATCTTCAGCTACAAATACAGGAAGTCCTGTTTTTTTGTGAATTCTGTCTGCAAGTCCTCTTAGTAATGCTCCTCCTCCTGCTAAATAAATACCCGTTTTGTAAATATCGGCTGCCAGTTCCGGCGGAGTAAGAGAAAGGGTTTCCATTACAGCATCTTCAATTCTGATAATAGATTTATCTAATGCACGTGCAATTTCTTTGTACCCAACCATAATTTCCTTAGGCTTACCTGTAATAAGGTCTCTACCTTGTACCGGGATATCTTCGATGTCTACATCAAGATCTTCCACAGCTGAGCCAACTTCAATTTTGATTCTTTCAGCAGTTCTTTCTCCAATGTAAAGGTTATGGTGAGTTCTTAAGTAATAAGCGATATCATTCGTAAATACATCTCCTGCGATTTTCACAGACTTGTCACATACAATACCTCCTAAAGCTACTACGGCAATTTCTGTAGTACCTCCACCTATATCGATGATCATGTTTCCTTCAGGCTTCTGGACATCGATCCCAACTCCTATAGCAGCTGCCATTGGTTCATAGATCAATCGTACTTCTTTTGCGTTTACTTTCTGAGCAGAATCTCTTACCGCTCTTTTTTCAACTTCAGTAATACCAGAAGGGATACAGATTACAATTCTTAATGCAGGCTGTATGAATTTACCTTTGATTCCGGGAATTTTTTTGATAAACTCCTTGATCATATGTTCAGAAGCGTGGAAATCTGCAATTACTCCATCTTTCAAGGGACGGATGGTCTTGATATCCTCGTGAGTTTTACCTTGCATATGTTTAGCCTGTTCACCCACAGCAATAGGTTTACCCGACGAACGTTCGATTGCAACAATCGAAGGTTGATCTATAACAATTTTATTATTATGGATGATAAGGGTATTAGCTGTTCCCAGGTCTATCGCAATTTCTTGCGTAAACATATCAAATAAACTCATATTTTTCTTCTGATTTTAAGTTTACAAAGATATAAATTTAACAATACTAAAGAAATTTCATCACAACATAATTTGGTTAAAATTTTATTAAAATTTATAATTCTTTATTAACTTTCTGTTTAGACAATTACAGAGTTTGATTTCAACTAAATTTAATGGAGTGTTAAAATGCTAAAAGACATGCAAAGTGAAGAAGGCGGACAAGAGTAAGAAAACAGAGAAATAGATGGTGAAAGATTCCCATTCTCAAAAACTACAATTAAAAAAACACCACTTAATCACACCTCAAATTTCATATATTCATCTTTACTTCGCCTGAAAAGCCTTTCAACTCTTTTTCACCTTATCACACTAAATATCTCTATAGTTTTTTACGATAATTATCATATACACTTTCAGAGGGTGATTAATTAAAAAAAGCGTAAATTTGCGACTGCTTATGTTACAGTATTCCAACATCCATCAAACGTCGAATTTTGCCGTGCTTTCTATCAGCTACGAAAAGGCTGATGTAGAAACGAGAGGTAAATTTGCATTCTTTGATGAAAACATCAAAAACTTTGTCTCCAGAGTTCATCAGGAAGATCTGGGAGATGCATTTGTGGTTTCCACATGTAACAGGACCGAAATCTATACGACTTCCTCCAATTATCTTTTAGTGGCTGAAGAATATTGCAAAACCATTGGGGTAAATCTTACGGATTTTCTTCAGTTTGCTAATATCCTTACCAAAGAAGAGGCTTTGATTCACCTTTTCAGAGTAGCTGCCGGACTTGAAAGTCAGATTATCGGGGATTTTGAGATTATTGGACAGATTAAAAAAGCATATAACCGTTTTAAAAGGGAAAGGCAAAATTCTAATCCTTATCTGGAAAGAGCGATTAACGCAGCTATTCAGATTTCAAAAAGGATTAAGAATGAAACCGGAATTTCAAACGGAGCCGCTTCTGTTTCTTACGCAGCAGTTCATTATATTTTAAACAGCCAGAAGAGAATTACTGAAAAAAATATTCTTCTTTTGGGAGTTGGTGAGATTGGACAAAATACTGTTGACAATCTGGTAAAGCATGTTTATCAGCCAAAAATTAAAATTGCGAACAGAACTCAGGAGAAAGCTGAAAAGATTTCCCAGAAATATAATATTCCTCATGTTGATTATTCTGATTTTGACAAGGAATTAAAAAACACGGATATTCTTATCGTGGCAACGGGAGCAAAACACCCGATCATCAATCAGTCTCACTTCCCTAATGGAAAAGAAACATTAGTGATTGACCTTTCCATTCCTCATAATGTTGAAAAGAATGTTACAGAAAATGAAAATGTAACTTTAATAGATGTTGATGAACTTTCAAAGCAGATCCAGGAAACGATTCAGCAAAGAGAAAAAGAAATCCCAAAAGCTGAAAAAATTATCAAGGAACTGATGAAAGATTTCATTGAATGGGAGAAAAAAAGAAAACTAGCACCAAATATTCACCATTTCAAAGCGGTTTTAAAGAACATGGAACGCAATGAAATGCATAATTTTTACAAGAAAAATAAATATATAGGCATCACGGATATGGAACTTTCTGACAAAATGATCCAGAAAATCACCAACCGCTTTGCAAAATATATCATCGACAATCCTTTAAAAGCCGAAGAAATTAGTAAATTAATGCACGAAATATTAGTTGAACAACCAAACAACGAATTCAATGAAAAGCATTAGAATAGGAACAAGAAATTCCGCACTTGCACTTTGGCAGGCTAGAGAAGTTGCGAGACATCTTCAAAACAATAATTATTTAACGGAAATCGTTCCTATCGTTTCTTCTGGCGATAAGAACCTTAATCAACCTTTATATTCACTGGGAATCACAGGGGTCTTCACAAGAGACCTTGATGTTGCCTTATTGAATGATGAAATAGATATTGCCGTTCACTCATTAAAGGATGTCCCAACTCAATTACCTCATCATATTGAGATGATTGCTTATCTGGAGAGAGATTATCCACAGGATATCCTGATCAGAAAAGAATCAGCCAGAAATAAAGAACTTCATGAACTTAAACTTGCGACAAGCAGTTTGAGAAGAAGAGCTTTTTGGTTAAGACACTACCCTACAACAGAATTTTCAGATATCCGTGGAAATATCCAGACTCGTCTTCAAAAGCTTGAAGATGGAGATTTTGATGCTACCATTCTATCATTGGCAGGAATCAAAAGGATGAAAATGGAAATTGATTACGAAATGCTTCCGGTAATGATTTCAGCACCTTCACAAGGTGTAATTGCTGTTGCAGGACACTCGGACAAGCCGGAAATCAATGAAATACTGAAACAGATCAACCACGCACCTACTCAGATCTGTGTAGAAATCGAAAGAAACTTCTTAAGCACATTAGAAGGAGGATGTACTGCGCCTATCGGGGCTTTTGCTGAAATTATTGAAGATCAAATCCGTTTTACCGCAGCGCTTTGTTCTTTAGACGGTAAAAACTGCATTGCTATCGATGAGAACTTCAAATATGATCCATCAGAAAATTTTGGAGAAAAGTATGCTAAAGTTGTTCTTGAAAATGGCGGGAAAGAATTAATGGCAGAAATCAAAAGCCAGATCTAAGGAACTCCCTTACATTTATCAAAACCTTTTTAATTTTCTTTCATTTTTCTAACCTCAGTCATGAAAATCTTATTTACCAAAAATATAGACCCGTCAATTATATCCAAAGAATTAGGAGAGGATATTTTGGTTGACTGTGTTGAGGTAATTAAGACAAAGCCTATCATGATCAGCCCTTTTGATCTTAAAAATTATTCTCTGATTTTCACCAGTGTGAATGGCGTTGCATCGTTTTTTAAAAACCGATTCAAACCCAATGAAAATTTCACTGCAAAAAATTATAACAAGATTTACTGTGTGGGTGAAAAAACAAAGAAAGCGTTAAGAAGACACGGCTTTGGAACATTTAAGGTATTGAAAAATGCTGATACGCTTTCCAGATTTATTATCGGAAACTGCCAACACGAACAATTTCTTCACTTCTGTGGCAACTTAGCGATCAATGTCCTAGACAAGGAACTTCCCCTTCAAAATATTAAGTATAAAAAAATTACGATCTACAACACGGAGGAAATCAATCCTTTAATACCTGAAAAATATCATGCTGCAGTATTTTTTAGTCCAAGCGGAGTTCGTAGTTTTGCAAAGCAAAATTCCCTGAAAGATATGAAGCTGTTTTCGATAGGAGAAACCACATCGGGGGAATTGAGAAAATATACTCATGATAATATTTTTACTTCTGAGGAAAATACCTTAGCATCGATCTTTGAATTGATAAAGAAGGAATTTGGAAGTAGATTTTAAAATATCTGTTACCGGAAATGACGGTAATATTAGTTTAAATAGATTATGATAAAAAACGACCTATATTTAAAAGCACTTCGCGGAGAAACCGTTGAAAGACCTCCTGTCTGGATGATGAGGCAGGCTGGAAGATATCTGCCGGAATTCATTGCCTTAAGAGACAAATATGATTTCTTTACAAGATGTCAGACACCTGAACTTGCTGCTGAAATTACCTTACAGCCTATCCGCAGATTTCCTTTAGATGCTGCGATTCTGTTTTCTGATATTTTGGTAGTTCCTCAGGCGATGGGTATTGATTTCAAAATGAAAGAATCCGTTGGACCATGGCTGGACACTCCGATCAGAACAATGGAACAGGTTCAGAATATCGAGATTCCGGATGTGAACGATACTTTAGGATACGTTTTTGATGCTATTGAACTTACTCTTCAGAAATTAGACAATGAAATTCCATTGATCGGTTTTGCCGGATCTCCTTGGACTATCCTTTGTTACTGTGTGGAAGGAAAGGGAAGTAAAGCTTTTGATATTGCTAAATCTTTCTGCTTCCAACAGCCTGAAGCAGCTCATTTATTACTTCAAAAGATTACTGATACAACAATTGCGTATTTAAAAAGAAAGGTAGAAAAAGGTGTTTCTGCAGTTCAGATTTTCGATTCTTGGGGTGGAATGCTTTCTCCAACAGATTATCAGGAATTTTCTTGGCAGTACATCAACCAGATTGTTGAAGCATTAAGCCCGCTTACTCATGTTGTAGTATTCGGAAAAGGATGTTGGTTTGCATTAGAAGACATGACGATGTCTAAAGCTTCTGCTCTTGGCGTTGACTGGACCATCAAGCCTGAATTCGCAAGAACATTAACAAACCATACGATGACTCTTCAAGGGAATTTTGACCCTGCAAGATTACACTCTACTCCTGAAACCATCAAAAAAATGGTAACTGAAATGATCAACCGTTTCGGAAAAGACAGATATATCGCCAACCTAGGACACGGAATTCTTCCCAATGTGCCTGTAGAAAATGCTGAGGCATTCATCAGAGCGGTTGTAGACTGGAAACCCAACCTGTAAAACAGAATCAGCTTTCAAATGAAAGTTAAGAATAAAAAGCAAAGCCCTATCATTACTGACAGGGCTTTTTATGTGTTTCTATTTTTCTAAAAACGATTAACTTAACATTCGCTGAGCTTTTTTAACACCTTCTACCAAAGCATCAATCTCTTCAAAAGTATTGTAAACAGCAAAACTCGCTCTTACTGTTCCTGCAATATTAAAGAAATTCATGATCGGCTGTGTACAATGATGTCCTGTTCTTACAGCAATTCCCATTTTATCCAGGATCATTCCTACATCGGAAGAAATACCGATTCCTTCAAGATTAAAGGAAACTACTCCCGTTCTATGAGCTTTCTCACCGTAGATTTTAATTCCTTCAAGTTCTAAAAGATGTCTTTGAGCATATTCCAATAAAGCATTTTCATGATTCTGAATATTCTCACGTCCTACTCTTCCCATAAAGTCCACTGCTGCACCTAATGCTATATTTCCACCTACATTTGGTGTTCCTGCTTCATATTTAAAAGGAAGCCCTGCATAAGTTGTCCCTTCAAAAGAACATGTTGCAATCATCTCTCCTCCTCCGTGGAATGGTGGTAAAGCTTCAAGAATTTCACGTTTACCATATAAAATCCCTGTTCCCATCGGAGCATACATCTTATGTCCTGAAAAAACAAAGAAATCACAATCCATTTTCTGAACATCAATATTGAAGTGAGGAGCAGACTGGGCACCATCTATTACTATATACGCATCTGAATTTTTTCTGGTTTTAGCAATGATCTCTTCAATAGGATTTACAATTCCCAATGCATTAGAAACCTGATTTACAGAAACAACCTTCGTTTTTTCACTTAGGAATTGGTCAAGATAATCTAATTGAAGGATTCCGTTTTCATCGATAGGAATAACACGAAGTTTTGCTCCAGTTCTTTCACAAAGCATTTGCCATGGAACAATGTTCGAGTGATGTTCAAGATATGAAATAATGATCTCATCGTCTTTTTGTAGTTTCTGTGTCAGAATATAAGCGATAAGATTCAATCCTTCTGTTGTTCCTTTAGTAAAGATCACTTCAAAATCATGTTCAGCATTGATGAACTTTTGGATCTTCCTTCTGGAAAGCTCCATTTCTTCTGTTGCTAATTGGCTTAAAGTATGAATTCCTCTGTGAACATTGGCATTAAGCTCTGTATAATATGCGTGACAGATTTCCAAAACCGAATTTGGCTTTTGAGATGTAGCTGCATTATCCAGATAAACCAATGGCTTACCGTTCACTTCTCTGTCCAATATAGAAAACTGGCTTCTTATTTCCTGAATGTCAAACATTTATTTATTTTTTAAATTAAGACGTTCTTATTTAGAACTCTTCAAATTTACGGCTTTTTTTCCGAAAGAAGATACTCAGTTAAAGGGTGATAGTTATCAGCTGATAGAAATATTCGATGGTTTAGGATGAAGAAAGCTGATGAGGTGAAGCGAGAAGCAAAAACGCGAAATAGGCTCAATCAATATTTCTTTTAAGTAAATAAAATATTTTTAAATAAAAGCCATTTAAAATTTATGTAATCTGTTATTTACCTTTATTCTCCTTAGTATTTTTTCGAATCAATCTCAAAAACTAAGGATCATATTGAATTTAATTTGAGGCAGAGTTTTTATAGCTTTATCTCATAATATTAAGAAAGCAAAGGATTGAATCAATTTCATTGATTTTTTCTAAGCGAATATCTATCCACAAAGCTTTTTCAGCGAAAAAGTTGTCCTTTTTAGCTTCCGGAAATAAATGTTTGAATCATCTTTCTTCGCGATTAAAAAGGATGTGTTTCTTCAACAAAAGGTATGCAGATGTTTTTGCTTAGTTCCAAAATTTTGCACCTGATCCATTTTTTCAGGATCTGGCAACCCAACAAAAAACCCGCCAAAAAAAAGACGGGTTCTATGTTTTTTAAATAAGCAGTTCTTATTCTGCAGATTTCTCTTCTGTTGTTGGAACGTCAGGAGACTGAGTAGCAACTTCTTCAGCTTCTTCTTCATCTTCATCATCCATTGCAGCAGCACCACCTTTCATTGCATTTCTAGACATCTTAACAGCAACTACTACTGCATTGTCTGGGTGCATGAAAGAATATCCATCTGTCTTGATTCCACCTACGTAAAGTTTGTTTCCGATTCTTAATGGAGTAACGTCAACAACGATTTCGTCAGGAAGGTTAGCAGGGATAGCTTTTACTTTTAGCTTTCTGAAAGACTGACGTAAAACACCACCAGCAACAACACCTTTAGAACGTCCTGTAATTCTTACTGGAACTTCCATAACAACTGGCTTATCGTCAGATAATTGGTAGAAGTCAATGTGAAGAATTTTGTCCGTAATTGGGTGGAACTGAATATCCTGAAGAACTGCAGGAATTGCCTTCCCGTCAATTTCAATAGATACCGTGTGTGCTTCAGGAGTGTATACTAATCCTTTGAAAGCTCTCTCTTCAGCAGAGAAGTTTAAAGGTGCCTCACCTCCATAAACAACACAAGGAACTAATTCAGCATCACGTAAAGCTTTTGTAGACTTTTTGCCCACGCTTTCTCTTTTTGTACCTTGAATTGTAATAGATTTCATTTATAAAAAATTTAAAAATTTGTTCTAATTTTAATTTGCAAACTATTTAAAATCAATTAAATAACAAATTTACTGCTAATTGATTTGTGCTCATGAACCATTGTCATAACGTCCGCAAATAATGGGGCGCAAGATAGCACTTTTATTTTAGTTGACAAATTATTTTTAACAGGAATTGAGTCAGTTACAATAACTTCCAAGATTTTTGAGTTCTCAATATTCTCGTAAGCCTTTCCTGAAAGCACTCCGTGAGTTGCCATTGCTCTTACTGTTTTTGCTCCTTTTTCGATCAGGATATCTGCCGCTTTACAAAGCGTTCCTGCAGTATCAATCATATCATCGATAAGGATTACGTTTTTACCTGTAACATCCCCAATAAGGAACATCTCTTCAACCACGTTTGCCTTTTTTCTTTCTTTATAGGCAATTACTACTTCAGCCCCTAAGTGACCTGCATAGTTTTTCGCTCTTTTTGCACCTCCCATATCCGGAGAAGCAATGGTAAGGTTGTCAAGATTTAAGGATTTAATATAATCAACGAAAATTGTAGATGCATAAAGGTGATCTACAGGAATTTCGAAGAACCCTTGAATTTGATCTGCGTGAAGATCCATTGTCATCACTCTTGTTGCTCCCGCTGCAGTAAGAAGGTTAGCAACTAGCTTAGCACCGATCGGCGCTCTAGGTTTGTCTTTTCTGTCCTGTCTGGCAAGTCCGAAGTAAGGGATTACAACGGTAATGCTCTTTGCAGAAGCTCTTTTCGCTGCATCAATCATTAGAAGAAGTTCTAAAAGATTGTCTGCAGGTGGGAACGTAGATCCGATTAGGAAAACCCTTCCTCCTCTTACAGATTCGTCCAAAACAGGCTCAAATTCCCCGTCGCTGAACTCCTGAAAGTTGATTTTTCCTAATTCTTTCCCATAACTCTGGGCAATTTTCTCTGCCAAGTCCCTGCTGGTTCTTGTACAAAATAGATAACTTAACTGATCGGCCATTTTTACTTTTTAAAAGATTTTGCAAATTTAAAAAAAAACCACAAGAATTACTCCTGTGGTTTTTAAGTTTTTATTTAATCAAATAATTATGGGAATGTAACTCCTGAATATTTGCTAGGATTTACCTGTGGTAAAGTAGATTTATACCTCATGTTGATCGTCTTGATAAATTCATTCGCAACAATTCCGTAGCCTCTACCTGTAAGGTGAACACCATCAAGCGAGAAAGCTCCTCCTGTAACGAATGTTGCAGTATATCTTACACCATCCCAGATAATTCCTGATTGAGAATTTAATTCCTTCATTTTAGCATCCATATCTACAAATGCCAACCCTTTATCTGTTGCTGCTTTTTTAATAGCCGTATTATATGCAGTGGTAGCAGTCAATACTTTTGCTGTTTCAAGTTCAGTCAATACATATTTATCATCTAAAGGAACTGATGTTCCACCTCCTGCTTGCGGAGTAAGAACCTTACTTGCTGGTAAAAGAATTAAGTCTTTCACTGTAGTCTGTCTGTATTTCGGAAGTCCCGGAACAGTTGACAAATCTTTATCTACAATCACAGCTCCGTTAGCAACAGCTCCTGCGGTAAACTTGATAAGTCTTTTCTGATATTCTGCATCATTGATCGCACCTAATGTTTTAGCCTGAAGCAATCCTCCATTATACTGAGCATATGCTGTATTCAATTGATTTACCTGAGCATCCGTTAATCCAGTAAGTGGCATAGCCGGTACTCTTGTAAAGTAAGGAACATTGGTAACTGTCGGAATATTAGCAATAACTCCTTTTCTTTTTGTTCCTGCAGGGAATAATTGTTCTACCAGATATGCATAGGTATTACTAAATCCTACGCCTACCGGTCCGTCTACAGGGGTAATTGGCACAGCTGGATCTGCTCCACCAGAAGTAGCATATAAAAGAACATCATTATTACCAATCCATAAAGAAATAAAAGTAGGATCCTGCTTTAAGGCATCTTTTACTACTGAAGTACCAGGTGTAGATGCAAATCTTACAAAATATGGATTTGCAGTAGGCGCCACCGGAGTTAACCCTGCCTTATTACCATACCCATCAGCTAATAAATGTGCTACTCTTGCTCCCGGAACTCCCATATTTTGATATGGACCGCCTGCCGTAACATCATCTAATGCTGCAGCCGGAGCACTTTCTACTGGTGCTAAGCTTCCGTTAACCATCTGAAGAGTCAGTTTTCCAGAGAAACCTGGTATCCCGATAAATCCTCCTACATCATTAGGCATCATAGGTTGCTTGAAAGCTCCTCCTCCTGCTAATTGCATTTGTCCTGCAATCATACTTGGATAAGATTCACTTTGTCCGCTGCTATAAAGCGTACCGTCTCTATATCCTGCTGTTAATGAGTTTCCTAATGAAATATATCTTGAAAAGTCTGCCTCTCCGCTTGTTACCTGAATATCTTTTACATCAGTATCAAAATCTGTTTTACAGCTTGTTAGAGTAAAAAGAACTGCAGATACTGCGATTGTTGACATTATAATTTTTTTCATAGTCTTTCTTTTAATTTAAAAAGGGTTATAAGATAAACCTAGACCAAAGTAAAATGCTGTTGCCTTAGCCTGTCCATAGAACCCAAGAGCAGCATTGTTTACATCTCTAGACTTAGGCATTGCATATCCTCCTGCCACATCAATTCCGAATTGTTTCAACTTAAATCCTACCCCACCTGTAACTACGAAAGTATCGAATGAAGGAGTTTCCGGAATAAAGTTTTCTGTAGTATAAGGGGCTTCGTCATAATAAGCACCTAAACGTCCGTAAATGATATTAGAGAAGGCATATTGAGTACCTAATCTGAATGTTTTAGAGTTTCTGAAGTTTTTAGGATTTACAAGAACTGTTGGATCTGATGGCTGATTACCAATAGGAGCATTCTCGAAATCTAATGTAAGCTTGCTGTATCTTTCCCATCCATGGTAGTTAAAGTCTGCAGAAACTAACCATTTTGGAGTAATTTTATATGTTAAACCAATTGTATATTCTTCTACTAATGGAAGTGTTGCAGAGAACCCATCCTGCCCTGCAGCATTTAATTTAAGTAATGAATAAGGGGACTGTGTAGGGAATTTAAATGTTGCTGTCCCATGCTTAGCTTTCATATCAATTGCTGAACGGTAAGCAATACTCACATCCAATTTCGGATCAGGTCTGAAATAGAAACCGAATCCATATCCGTGCCCGCTTGCTTTTTCATCATTAATATTTACCTGTCCGTTGAATTGTGTAACAGCCTTATCCCAATCTACCTTTCCTCTTGCGTAGATATAGCTTGCTCCGAAAGATACCCAATCCGCCAGTTTCACAGAAACCATTGGCTGGAAGTAATAACTCTTCAGCTCCATTTTCTGCACCATTTCCTTGCCCTCCCAGTTTTCAGGCCATTTAATTGTACTTCCGAAAGGAGTTGAAAAACTGAAACCTACTGATAGTTTTTCTATTGGTTTATAAGTAATCGCTGCATAGATTGGGGTTCCTATTGGATTGTCCGTCTCTGTACTCTGTAAGGTATTTAAGTTTTGAAAAGTAACTTTATTACCTGCACCAAACCCTCCAGCTACTACACTCAGCTTAGTAGGGATAAATGACATACCCGCTGGGTTAAAAAATGTCACACTCGCATCTTCGGCATGAGCACTAGTATGCGCCATTGCCAATTGCTTTACCCCCTGCAAAGACACTCTGAAGCCCCCTGCGTAAGATAAAACGCCCGCCAATAAAGCAGTTGATACTAATATTTTTTTCATAGACTATTATTATATAATCCAAATATAAAATTATTTTGAATACGTCTGTTAATATTTCCTAATATTTTAAACAATATGCCAAAAGAAAATTATGTTTAAAATAACATTCCAGACATAATAAATCATAAATGTATATTTAACAAGCTTTTAATAAAACACAAAAACCAATAAAGAAAACTTGTTTAATATTAAACAAATGTTTAAAAAGTCGATTAACATTTTTAAATAAAAAGTTAAATAAAATAGCGCGAAAAAAATTAAGTTAAACAGCTTCGTTCTTATTCATAAAACAATACCGATTTCGGCATAGTTATAACCCGCTTCTTATCAGGTTAAACCTTCCATTCCTTATTAAAATACAGAAATGTTTTACCCGAATTCAGGTTATTTGAGTATTTTAGAATCGCATAAAGAGAAAAATACATAAATTTGCAAGATTATAAATAATAAAAATATGAGTTGTGGATGTAAAACATCCGGCGATTCTGCACATTCTTGCGGTCCTAAAAAGACTGCAAATGGCTGTGAAAATGTAAATACCTGCGGGAATAGTTATAAATTAAGTGTTTTTGACTGGCTTTCTAACATCAACAATCCAGCACCAAACAGGTGTGATTTTGTAGAAGTTAGATTTAAAAATGACAGAAAATCGTTTTATAAGAATGTAAACAATATTCCTTTACATATTGGTAGCGTAGTTACAGTAGAATCTAGTCCGGGACACGATGTAGGCGTAGTAAGCCTTACGGGAGAACTAGTGAAAATTCAGATGAAAAAGAAGAAATTTTCAGAAGAATTGGCACTTAAAATATATAGACAAGCCAACCAAAAGGATCTTGAGGTATGGCAGGAAGTCAGAAAAAAGGAAGACGCTGTAAAGCTTGAAGCTAGAAAAATAGCTCAAAGAATAGGTCTTGAAATGAAGGTTACTGATGTTGAATATCAAGGTGATTCCTCAAAGATCACTTTTTATTACACAGCTGATAACCGGGTAGATTTCAGACAATTGATTAAAGATTACGCCGGTGCTTTCAGAACGAAGATCGATATGAAACAGATCGGATTCAGACAGGAGGCTGCAAAAGTAGGCGGAATTGGGTCTTGTGGACGTGAACTTTGTTGTTCTACTTGGCTTACAGACTTCAGATCTGTAAACACCAATGTAGCAAGATACCAGCAATTAAGTATCAACCCGCAAAAACTTGCCGGACAATGTGGTAAACTTAAATGTTGTCTAAATTATGAACTGGACAGCTATCTGGACGCTTTAAGCAATTTCCCTTCTTCTTCTACCACACTGGAAACAGAAAAAGGTAAGGCATTCTGCATCAAAATAGATGTCTTTAAAAAGAAAATGTGGTTTGCCTATGTAGACAACTCCATTGCTTGGTATGATTTCGATATTGATCTTGTTAAGAAGCTGATTTCTAAAAACAAAAGAGGTGAAAAGATACTTCCTCTTGAAGATCTGAAACAGCCTGATACACCTACTCAGAGCATCGATCTGATTCAGGAGAACAACGTAGACCGTTTCGAAAAGAAAAACAGAAACAACCGAAACAGAAACAACCAGAATAAGCCTAACAACAATAACCCGGGGCAGGGACAACCTCAGGGACAAGGGCAAAAGAAGAACAGACCTGAAAGGCAAGAAAGACCTAACAGAACTGAGAAACCTGAAAACCCTAGCGCTAATTCCGGAAATCAACCCAGACAGCCCAAACCGCAACAGCAACAGCAACAAAAAGCTCCTGTGGAAAAGGCAATAAAGGCTGATGCTAATTCTAATACAGAAAAAGCACCGCAAAGCAACCCGAACAAGAAAAAATTTAAAAAGAAATATCCTCCAAAAAAAGATAAAAATGCGTAACATTTTAGGATTACTGACCTTTATCCTTTTCTTTAGCTGCAACTCTTCTTCAGGAGAAGATGTGATTATGAATTCCGTTGATAATAAGTGGAATAAGAAAAGTGAGCAGAAATTTAATCTTGAAATTTCAGATCCGCAGAATCCTAAAAATATTATATTTGTCGTAAGAAACAATAACGATTATCCTTACAGTAATATAAGGTTTATTGTAAATTTCACGAACCTGCAGAACAAGAAAAAGGAAACAGACACCTTAAATTATGTTCTGGCAAAACCAAGCGGAGAATGGCTTGGTACAGGCTTTGGTGACACGAAGGAAACATTGTTTCAGTACAAAGTAAATTACAAATTTCCAGGAAAGGGAAAATATGAAATCGGGCTTACACAGGCGATGAGAAATGATACCCTTCCGGGAATTGAGGATGTTGGAATAAAAATAGAAACGGCTAAACCGTAACCATAAATGGAAGAAAACAAAAAAAATGCAGGAAGCAAGGGGAAAACATTTCCTCTGCCTCCCAAAAAAAAGAAAGATACCTCCTGGAAAAAATGGGTTTCATTTATTTGGATTGCACTCATTGCGGTAGTTTTAGGGGTTTCAGGGATTTTCTTTTCTGTTTCCCAAGGTTTCCTTGGAGAGATGCCAGATGTGAAAGAACTTGAAAACCCGGATATCTTTGTTGCTTCTGAAATTATTTCTTCAGATGGAGTGACACTAGGTAAATTTGAGAAAGAAAAAACTCAGCCTATCGTTTATAAAGACCTTCCTCCTTACCTTATCTATGCCCTTCAGGCTAAAGAAGATGAGCGTTTCAAAGAGCATTCAGGAATTGACTTATACTCAGTTGCCAGAGCCGTTGCCTATGGTGGTGGTCGTGGTGGTGGTTCTACCATTACCCAGCAGCTGGCAAAACTTCTTTTTACAGGAACTGCTTCTCAGAATAAATTCGAAAGAGCTTTCCAAAAACTGAAAGAATGGGTAGTAGCAGTAAGTCTTGAAAAAAGATATACTAAAGAAGAAATTATCACTCTTTACTTCAATAAATTTGACTTTTTGTTCAATGCAAACGGTATTGAAATGGCATCCAGAGTTTATTTTAACAAAAAGACCTCTGAGCTTACCTTACCGGAAGCTGCAACTTTTGTAGCCATGCTTGAAAATCCAAGAAAAAACAACCCTTACAGATATCCTGAGAAAGCAAAGGAAAGAAGAAATGTTGTACTGGATCAAATGCAGAAAACAGGATATATCAGCGCTGAAACATATGAAAAAGCAGCAAACACTCCGATTGAAGTAGACTTCCATCCTATTAAAAGTATTACTGACGGATATTCTGCTTACTATAAGTTCTACCTGAGAAAAGAAATCGATAAATATCTTGAGTCTCACGAAAAAGAAACGGGTAAAAAGCTGAATCTTTACAAAGACGGTTTAAAAATATATGTTACTCTTGATTCTAAAATGCAGAAGTATGCAGAAGAAGCTATCAAGGAACACTTAACGGATCTTCAGAAAAGATTTGATGCTGAGCAAAGAGGAAGAAAGAACAGACCTTTCTACTACCTTACTGATAAGCAGATCAAGGATGTAATGGTTCAGGCAATGAAGAGAACCGGACGTTATAAGCTTTTAAAAGCAGACGGAATGCCTGAAGATTCCATTATGATGGAATTCAAAAAACCAATCAAAACTTCACGATTTACATGGAGCGGAGAAGAAGAAGTTGAAATGTCACCTTGGGACTCTATCAGGTACCACAAACAAATTGCACAGGCAGGTTTAATGTCTATGGTTCCGGGAACCGGAGAAATCAAAGCTTGGGTAGGTGGTATTGATTGGCAGCACTTCCAATATGACCATATCAAACAAGGTAAGAGACAGGTAGGATCTACCTTCAAGCCATTTGTATATGCAACGGCAATTATGAAACTGGGAATGACTCCTTGTTCTACCGTTTCGAACGGAACTTATGATCACAATGGATGGCATGTACCGGGAAGAGGAGGAATGCTTACCTTAAAAGATGGTTTAGCCCACTCTCAAAACCCGATTGCTGCAAGACTTATTGAAATGACAGGTGTAGATGCCGTTATCCAGACAGCAAGAGATTTAGGAGTAACGGAAGACATTCCTAGAAACAATACTATCGCATTAGGTTCATCAGATATTACAATCTATGAAATGCTAGGTGCCTACAGTACATTTGCTAACTATGGTAACTACAATAAGCCGGAAATGATCTGGAGAATTGAAGATGCCAATGGTAGAGTAATCAAAGAGGTAAATGTAGAGCCTAAAGAGGTAATGAATCCAATGTATGCATACACTATGATCGAACTGATGAAAGGTGTTGCACAATATGGTACTGCATCAGGAGAATTAGGAAGAAGAGGAATCTCAAAAGCAGTTGAAATTGCTGCCAAAACAGGTACAACACAGAATAACTCCGATGGTTGGTTCATGGGTATTACACCAAAACTGGCAACAGGAGCTTGGGTTGGATGGGAAGACAGAGCAACCCACTTCCTTGGCACCGGTGAAGGACAGGGTGCGAGAATGGCATTACCAATCTGGGCAATTTTCATGAAGAAAGTATGGGCAGACAAAACATTAGGAGTTACTCCGGATGATAAATTTATCAAACCTTCTGACTGGAAAGACGGCTGTTCAAACCTTAAAGGACTTGGTGGCGGATACGGAGATGACGGAAGTCTTCAGACTATTGACGAGATCAAGAATCCAAGAGCAGCAGATCCTACTCCTAAAAAACCAACAGAAAAGAAAGAAGAAAATATTAATGAAAACCTTCACTCTAACGATGAGGTAGACTTCAATAAATAAATTCTCTTTTAGATATACATAAGACCTTTCAATAATTTGGAAGGTCTTTTCTTTTATAATTAATACCTTTGACTTATGAATATCGAACGCATCCAACAGCCTTTCACTAAAATATTTCCAGGAGATATTTCCAACAATCCTATGCAGCGAAATACTCCCAAGGTCTTATTTTCCACTATTAAACCTGCCGGGTTTGATAAACCACAGTTAATAGCCTTTAACGAAGCTTTATCAGAGACAATAGGATTAGGAAAGTATGAAGAAAAAGACCTTGATTTTCTGGTTGGAAACCATCTTCCCGAAAATGTTAAAACTTATGCTACAGCCTACGCGGGACATCAGTTTGGAAACTGGGCAGGGCAACTTGGAGACGGAAGAGCAATTCTTGCTGGTGAAATCACAAATGACTCAGGAAAAAGAAGGGAAATTCAATGGAAGGGAGCTGGGGCAACACCATATTCAAGACATGCGGACGGAAGAGCTGTTCTCAGGTCATCCGTAAGAGAATATCTGATGAGTGAAGCGATGTATCATCTTGGAGTTCCTACAACAAGAGCTTTAAGCCTTGCGTTCACAGGAGAAGATGTAGTACGTGATATCATGTATAACGGGAATCCACAATTAGAAAAGGGAGCTGTAGTGATAAGAACCGCTGAAAGTTTTCTACGTTTCGGTCATTTTGAACTCATGTCTGCCCAGAGAGAATATAATACCCTTGAAGAGCTGCTTGATTTTACCATCGAAAATTATTTCCCCGAAATTACTTCCAATGATGCTCAAAAATACAGGGACTTTTTTGAAAATGTCTGTACCCGAACTGCAGATCTTATGGTGGAATGGTTCAGAGTAGGATTCGTACATGGTGTCATGAACACCGATAATATGTCTATTTTAGGACTAACCATAGATTACGGTCCTTATTCTATGATGGATGAATATGATTTAAACTTCACTCCAAACACCACCGATCTTCCGGGAAGAAGATATGCTTTTGGAAAACAGGGACAGATTTCCCAGTGGAATCTTTGGCAGCTCGCCAATGCACTTCACCCTATCATCAAAGATGAAAAGTTTCTAGAAGACACTTTAAACAGATATGGCACTTATTTCTGGGAATCCCATGATAAAATGCTTTGCAGAAAGTTCGGATTTGATGAGTTGAAAAAAGACGATGAAGAATTTTTCACTAACTGGCAAGGATTAATGCAGGAACTTCAATTTGACTATACTTTATTTTTTAATCAATTGGAAAAGCTTACCCCTGAAACTGATGTAAAAGAACATTTCG
This sequence comes from Chryseobacterium sp. CS2K3, assembly GCF_059515185.1. Taxonomy (NCBI): domain Bacteria; kingdom Pseudomonadati; phylum Bacteroidota; class Flavobacteriia; order Flavobacteriales; family Weeksellaceae; genus Chryseobacterium; species Chryseobacterium sp. CS2K3. The sequence goes on from NZ_JCAKRW010000001.1 coordinate 378,438, forward strand.
CTAATGCCTCGTATACTTTTTTGAATGAAGAAAATAGAAATAAACTTAAAAACTTCATTGAAAATTACCAATCACGTTTGAGCTTAAACACAATTTCAAGAGAAGAATCTCTAAAAATGATGGAAAGATCAAATCCAAAATTTACTTTAAGAAATTATCTGCTTTATGAATGTATTGAAGAAATTGACAACGGAAAAACTGAAATGCTCGAAAAATTAACTAAGGCACTTGAAAATCCATACAAAGAATTGTTTCCTGAATTCTCAGCCAAAAGACCCTCAGGATATGATGACACAGCCGGATGCTCTACCCTTTCATGCAGTTCTTAGCCAATCAACAATATTTATAAAACCACCAACTTTGGTGGTTTTTATTTTACTTTTGCAAAAAAATTGACCCGTGTCTCTTATCAAAACAAAACTCATTCACTTTTTCAGGCTGGTTTTTCCATCCTCCTATGCAGAATTAGCTGTTTTCCTCTTTTTCATTACCTGCTATGGAATTTTAGGATCTTATATCGCCATTCACTACAGAATTATCTTTGACAACAGAATTCCCTGGGATGCCTATTTCAGCTTTGACAACAAATCTATCCTGATGACCGGAGGCAGCTTTGAAAGACACCCGCTTTCTTATTACTTTTTCAATTGGATCCGAGAATTCTGCCTTTTCATTTCAGGTGGAAAAATGGATGTTAATTTCAGACTTACATTAGCATGGCTAAGCAATATTATCATTACGTTAAATATTATCCAGATTTTTAAATACTTAAAAAACATCATCCAACTACCGTTGTTTTACAGTTTTTTGATCACCTTATTCTTTGGGGTATTCTCAACCAATATTATCCTGTCCTTTACTCCGGAGAACTTCACTTACACACTATTTCTACTTTCACTTTACAATTACTATGCAGCCCTAAAACTGAAAAAGGAACAAAAAATACCAGCCGCAGCACTATCATTGGCAAGTATAACAATTGGAGGACTTACCGTGACAAACATTGTAAAAGTTTTTATTCCCGTCTTATTTGAAAGAGGACTTTTTAAAGACTGGAAGAAAATTGCGAGTGTTATTTTAAGAGGATCAATCGCTATCATCATATATGCACTACTTTATCTTAACAGAATTGATTTCAAGTATCAAAATATATTCTCAAAGACAAACCAGCAGTATGAAAAGTTTTCCAATGTAGAGTCAATGCCAACCTGGGATATGATTATTTCTTTCTTTTTCGGAGGCAATATATTGTTTCCAAGTTTCATTATTTCGGATAAGCACAACATGAAAGGATTTCATTTTAAAGCACTTTACATGGACCTTTATTCATCAGTATTTCCTTATGTTTTTATAGCAATAATACTGCTGTTAGTAAGTTGGAGTTATATAAAGAATTTTAAAAATAAATGGGTGCAGATAATCGCTGTTTCATTTTTCATAGACATTATCATTCATTGCATCATGAGATTCGGATTGCACACGTCTTACATTTATGGAGGACATTTCGTTTTTGTATATCCATTACTTATAGGCTGGCTGTTCTACGCTTACAGATCATACCCAAAAATGATTGCATTTTTAACCCTAACAATCAGTGTATTATTCGTCTATTTACTTTCAAATAACCTGTTTAGAATATTAGAATTCTTTTGGTTTCTGGAAACTTATTATCAATAAAAAAAGCTGAGAAAAATCTCAGCTTTTTTATTTTTTTCAATCGAAAATTTATATTTCTATTTTGCTTCCGCACAGAAAATTCTATACTGCACAGCAACTGCAGACTTGAAGTATTCTCTGATCTTTGAAAGATCTCCTGAAGCACTTTGTTTAGTAAAATAACTTCCTGCAAGAATTTTATAATTCGGTCTTAAAGAAGCATCTGTTTCTACTTTCAGGTTAGGAAATCTTTTTCTGAAATAAGACTTTACCTCATTTGCTTCTTCATTACTTTTTACTGTTGTAATCTGAATTTTATATCCTAAAATTCTAGGATTTTTTTTACAAATTTCAGCGTTTGTCAATTCCCTATTCGGTACATAAATCTTTGGCGGTTTTGCAATCACTCCTGAAGAGATAGCCGAATCATTACTGCTAAAATCTTTAGTGGAATTATTGGTCGCAACCTTTGAACACTTCCCTTCAATTCCTTCCAGGGCAGCATTTATTTTAGAATCCATTGTCATGACAAGCTCCGTTCCCGAAAGCGTATCTTTTTTAACAACCTGCTGAGCTTCAATATTATAAAATCCAAATAACGATAATATCGAAAATATTTTAATCAAATTTCTCATTTAAACTTGTTTCCGCAAATTTATACAAATTAAAAAACTATACCAAACAGGTTATTTAGAATCAATACAAATTAAACGTAAATGATATTTTCCCTTTTGGATATGCCGTTAAATTTCTGTTAAAAATATTATTTTTGCGGAATTGATTGAATGTTCAATAATTTACTAACATAAGATAATTTAAATGATTAGTTGGAGAAAGCATTATAAAAAAACGTTGATCGCAATAGGCTTATTGCTATCAACCAGTGCTTCATTTTACGGGCAAGACGGCGATCCTAAAAACGGAGAGAAACTTTTCAAAGCGAATTGTACTGCATGTCACGCGCTGGACAAACAAGTTGTAGGACCACCCTTAAAAGGTGTTGTAGAACGTGTAAAGACAGAAGGTGGTGTAGACAAAGATTGGCTTCACAAGTGGATCAAAGACAACAAAGCTCTTAGAGCTTCTGGGGATAAATACGCCAATGAGATTTTTGAAAAGTACAACAAGACTGAAATGCAGGTCTTTCCAAATCTTACAGATAAGGATATAGACGACATTTTAGCTTTCACTACTAATCCACCAGAACCAGAACCGAAGAAAGATGATGCGAAAGCAACAGCTGGTGAAGGTTCAGCTACTGCAGCACCTGCAGACAAAAGCACAACAAACATCGTTATCATTTCACTTTTAGCCATTGCTGGTCTATTAGTTTGGATCTTGGTAAAACTAAGACAATTAGTGAAGCTGGGTCAATCTGAAGAGTTAACAGGTCTTAACGAGACTAGAGTTCGTTCTTTCAGTGAAATGTACGAGAAGTTCCACTACGTTGGGAAAGCATTATTGGCTATTCTTGCTATTCTTGCTGCTTACGGAGTTTGGAACTGGCTGATGTGGATCGGGGTTTACAAAGGTTATAAGCCTGAGCAACCAATCTACTTCTCTCACAAAATCCACGCTGGAGAACAGAAAATTGACTGTCAATTATGTCACTCTAGTGCTAAATATGGAAAAGTATCTGAAATTCCTTCTATGAACGTTTGTATGAACTGTCACAGAACAATTTCTGAATACAACGCAGATCACTACATGGAGCCAGGAAAAGATAAGGCATTCTATGACGGAGAAATCCAGAAGATCTATGCGGCTACAGGTTGGGATCCTGCAAAACAACAGTACACAGGAAAAACACAGCCGGTTGAATGGACAAGAATCCACAACATGCCAGATTTCGTTTACTTCAACCACTCTCAGCACGTAATTGCTGGTGAACAAGCGATCATCAATTCTTTCAACAAGAAGAACCCTAACAACAAAATTGATGTTGTTTGTAAAGCTTGTCACGGAAAAATTGATACAATGAATGTTGTTCAGATGGCTAACGACTTTACGATGGGATGGTGTATCGAGTGCCACAGAACTACTGAGGTTGATATGAACAACGGTTATAATAAAGAGTACTTCAAGAATCTACACGACAAGTTGAAAAAACAATATCCACAAGATGGAGGTAAGATCACTGTAGATGCAATTGGAGGTCTTGAGTGTGGTAAATGTCATTATTAATAACTAAAAAATTAGAAGTATAAATGGCTTCAAACAAAATACAATTCAGAAGTATTCATGAACTTAAAGATCCAGCTTTAAATAATAAGCTGGCTCAGAAAGAGTTTCAGGAAGAAATTCCGGTAGAAGATTTCCTTGGAGATGCTGAGACAAACGGATCTAGTACTTCAAGAAGAGATTTCCTTAAATTACTAGGATTCTCTACAGCAGCAGTAACATTGGCTGCCTGTGAAGCTCCGGTAATCAAAACGATTCCTTACGTGGTAAAACCACACGATATTATTCCGGGAATCCCTAATTATTACGCTTCAACATATTTTGACGGTTTCGACTTTGCTAGTGTATTAGTAAAAACTCGTGAAGGTAGACCCATCAAGATTGAACCAAACCCAGCTGGTGGTGATTTAGGTAAAACTAACGCAAGAGCTCAGGCAAGTGTACTTTCTCTTTATGATAACGATAAAGTAAAACAGCCTAAACTAGACGGTAAAGATGAAACTTTCGATAAAGTAGACAGTTTTGTTATTAAAGGTTTAGAAGAAGCAAAAGCGTCAGGCAAAAAGATTGTGGTTTTATCACACTCTTTTGCTTCACCAACTTTCAAAAAGTTATTTGCTGAATTCAAAGCAAAATATCCTACAGCTGAATTAGTAACATTCGATGCTTTCCCTTACTCTGCAGGATTAGATGCTGCTCAGGAAGTATTCGGACAAAGAGCATTACCTGTTTATGACCTTAACGGTTCTGAATTGGTAGTTTCTTTCCAAGCTGATTTCTTAGGAGACTACAACGCTTCAAGCTTAGAGTCTTCTTACGCAGCAGCAAGAAAGCCAGGGGCAAACATGTTAAGACACATCCAGGTGGAATCTAACATGTCATTAACTGGTGCTAATGCTGACTCAAGATATAGATTAAAGCCAAGTGCAGTAAACAAAACATTAGTTGAAGTTTACAACGCAATCGTAGGTGGTGGTACTTCTGATAAGACTGCAACTGAAATTGCTAACGAACTTAAAGCAAAAGGAAGCAAAGCTGTTGTTTTCGCTGACGGTTCTAAAGGAGCACAGGTTTTAGCACACTTAATTAACCAAAAATTAGGTTCAGTAGCTTTCACTGGTAAAGCAAACTTCCTAAAAGAATTCAACGGTGCAAGATACCAGGAATTCCTAGGATGGGTAAATGGTGGACAAGTTGGTGTATTAATTACAAACAATGTAGATCCTATCTATGCTCACCCGAAAGGAGAAGACTTCAAGAAGTCTTTATCTAAAGTTCCTTACGTAATTGCTGTTGCTGATAAGAAAAATGAAATGTACAAAGCAGCTAAGGCTGTTATTCCAGTTGCTAACTGGTTAGAGTCTTGGGGAGATATCGAACCACAGACTGGAGTATATTCATTAATGCAGCCTACGATCCAAAAGATCTACAAGTCAAGACAGATTGAAGAATCTCTATTGGTTTGGAAAAACGGTAAGAATAATGCTGCAAACAACTACTATGATTATTTAAAAGCGAATTCTGCTTCTCTTCTAGGTGGTACTTCTTTCAACAAGGCATTATATAACGGTATTAACCCTTCTACTAACTCAACAACATTATCTTACGCAGGAGGAAACGCTGCACAGGCTGTTGCTGAATTAGGAAATTTCAAAGCTTCTGAATTAGAATTAGTATTATACACTAAGACTTCTATGGGAGACGGAACTCAGGCAAACAACCCTTGGTTACAAGAGTTACCTGACCCGATCACTAGAATGGCTTGGGATAACTACTTGACAATTTCTCCGAAAGACGCAGAAAAGTTTGCTATCGATAACGATCTTAACGCGAGAATGCAGTTAGATGGTTCTATCGTAAACCTTACGGTAAACGGAGTTACAATAAAAGATGTTCCTGTATTCGTACAACCAGGACAAGCAGAAGGATCAGTAGGTCTTGCTCTTGGATATGGTAAGAAAAACTCAGGAGCTACAGCAGATACAGGAGTAAATGCTTATCCTTTATTCGATGGTTCTAACCTTGTTGTTTCAGGGGTGAAAATTGAGAAAACAGGAGAAGATCATGAATTCGCAGGTATCCAGCTTCAAAATACATTAATGGGTCGTTACGAAATCGCTAAGGAAGTTCCTTTAGCTGAATTCATCAACGTACCATTCGATGATGAGCACAAAGGATGGAACAAGCCTTTGGAATACCACACAATCAGTGGAGCTCTTCCAGCAAGAAAAATTGACCTTTGGGATGCATTTGATGATACTGACGGTCCTCACTTCAACTTATCTATTGACTTGAACTCTTGTACAGGTTGTGGAGCATGTATTATTGCTTGTCAGGCTGAAAACAACGTTCCTGTAGTTGGTAAAGAAGAAATAAGAATGTCTAGAGATATGTATTGGTTAAGAATTGACCGTTACTATTCTTCAAGACAGAAAGTAGAAGTATACGAAGGATTAAAAGAAGGAATGGCTGTACCTGAATTGTATGGTACTGCATTCGGAGACGGAGGAGCATTGAATCACCCGGCTGATAATCCAGATGTAATCTTCCAACCAGTAATGTGTCAGCACTGTAACCACGCTCCATGTGAAACTGTATGTCCGGTAGCGGCTACTTCACACGGTAAGCAAGGTCAAAACCATATGGCTTACAACAGATGTATCGGTACAAGATATTGTGCAAACAACTGTCCATACAAAGTAAGACGTTTCAACTGGTTTACTTATAACCTAAATGACAAGTTCGATTACAACATGAACAACGATTTAGGAAGAATGGTACTTAACCCGGATGTAGTTGTAAGAACTAGAGGGGTAATGGAGAAATGTTCAATGTGTATCCAAATGACTCAGAATACTATTCTTGAGGCTAAGAAAGAAGGAAGAAGAGTGAAGGATGGAGAATTCCAGACTGCATGTTCTAAAGCTTGTTCTACGGGTGCAATGACATTTGGAGACATGAATGATAAAGATTCTTCAATTAGAAAGGTGTATGCCTCTAACAGAAGATATTATTTACTAGAGGAGATCGGAACAAAACCAAACGTGTTCTATCACACTAAAGTAAGAAACAGAGTAGAAAAATAAAGTTTAAATAATAAATAGGTAAAAAATGTCAGGACATTACGAAGCTCCGATAAGGGAACCTCTAATTATTGGTCACAAAACTTATCACGATATCACAGAAGATATTGCACGACCTATCGAAGAAAGAGCAGGTAAATTATGGTGGATCTCATTATATGCTGCCTTAGTTCTATTCATCTATGGATTCGGCTGTATCGCTTATACTATCGGAACAGGTATTGGAGCATGGGGGCTTAACAGAACTATTAACTGGGGTTGGGATATTACCAACTTCGTATGGTGGGTAGGTATTGGTCACGCCGGAACCCTAATCTCAGCGGTATTATTATTATTTAGACAGAGATGGAGAATGTCTGTAAACAGATCTGCAGAGGCGATGACGATCTTTGCGGTTGTACAGGCGGCAATCTTCCCGGTAATTCACATGGGTAGAGTTTGGGTTGGATACTGGGTATTCCCATTACCAAACCAATTCGGTTCTCTTTGGGGGAACTTTAACTCTCCTCTACTTTGGGACGTATTTGCGATCTCTACGTATTTCTCAGTATCAACTGTATTCTGGTTCATGGGACTAATCCCTGACTTTGCAATGATCAGAGATAGAGCTAAAACTCCTTGGACTAAGAAGATTTATACATTCCTTGCATTCGGTTGGGGTGGTAAAGCAAAACACTGGCAAAGATTCGAAGAACTTTCTTTGGTTCTTGCAGGTTTAGCAACTCCGCTTGTATTCTCAGTACACACTACCGTATCTTTTGACTTCGCGACTTCAGTAATTAAAGGATGGCACTCTACGATCTATCCTCCTTACTTCGTTGCTGGTGCGATATTCTCAGGATTTGCAATGGTACAAACACTATTATTAGTTGCAAGAAAAGTGTGTCACTTAGAAGAGTATATTACAATGTATCATATCGAAATTATGAACATCGTAATCATCTTAACTGGTGGTATGGTAACTGTAGCTTACGCAACTGAATATTTCATCGGATGGTACTCAGGATCTAGATTTGAAGATTTCACATATCTTTCTCCAGGTGCTGCTGTAGGACCTTACTGGTGGGCATTCTGGTCACTGATCATCTGTAACCTTGTAATTCCAGCTTCATTCTGGTTCAAGAGACTAAGAACAAACATTATCTGGACGTTCATCGTTGCATTGATCATCAACATCGGTATGTGGTTCGAGCGTTTTGATATCATCGTTATCAACCTTTCTAGAGACTACTTACCAGGATCATGGACAATGTTTAAGCCAACGATCATTGATGTGGGTGTATACTTAGGAACAATCGGATTCTTCTCTGTATTATTCTTATTATATGCAAGAACATTCCCTGTAATTGCACAGGCTGAATTAAAATCGATTTTGAAAATCTCAGGTGAAACTTATAAAGCAAAAGAAGGAGATGAGCACCACTAAAATTGTATACGGACTTTATGCTGACGACGACGATTTAATGAACGGCGTTAAAGCATTCAACGATAAAGGAATCAAAATAAACGAAGTTTATACTCCGTTTCCGGTTCACGGACTAGATAAAGCTTTAGGGTTAAAGAAAACTAGAATTTCTGATGCTGCTTTCATCTATGCTTGTTATGGTGTTACTATCGGTGCTACTTTAACTTGGTATGTAATGAACCACGACTGGCCTCAGAACATCGGTGGTAAACCAGCATTTGACTGGGGACACAACATGCCTGCATTCGTAGTTCCAATGTTCGAATTAATGGTATTCTGTGCGGCTCACATGATGTCTTTAACTTTCTTAGTTAGAAACAAAATGTATCCAGGAGCTCCAGCTCAGAACCCGGATCCAAGAACTACTGATGATAAATTCATGATGGAATTCGTAACTGAAGATGTAGAATCTGTAAAACAGTTGCTAATTGAAACTGGAGTTGAAGAAATAACTGTTAAAGACGCTTAAAATGAAAAAGAATGTATTAAGAATTACAGCAGTTTTAGGTTTAACAACAGTTTTACTTAACTCTTGCGGACCAAAGGAGAATACTCCATTGGTATACTTCCCGGACATGTATTTTCCGGTAGCTTATGATCCATTGATGAAAGCTCAGGATGCGTATTCAGATCATGAAAATGAAATTCCTGCTTTTGTTAAGAATAATGGTGCAACAGGTCTTTCTCCAGTAGAAGGTTCAGTTGCTCAGAATAAAGATGGAGTTTTTGAAGAAAGCTTACTTCCAAAAAATGTTGACGAGTACAACGCAGGATATGATGCTTCTAAAAAACTAACGGCTTCTCCTTTGAACCCAGCTAATGCAGCTAAGGATCTTGAAAGAGGAAAAGTATTGTTTGACCACACTTGTGCTGCATGCCACGGAACAGGAGGTGATGGACAAGGACCAATTGTACAAACAGGGGCTTTCTCTGGAGTACCGAACTATGCTGACAGAGAGCTTACAGTAGGGTCTGTTCATTATGTATTAACAAACGGTAGAAACGCGATGGGATCTTATGCTGGACAGCTAAACCCTGGTGATAGATGGAGAGTGGCAATGTATGTGATGAGCGCCTTCAAAAAAGGAGCAGCAGCACCGGCAGCCGCAGCCCCAGCAACTGAAACGACTACCGAAACTAAAAAATAAGAAAAGAAATGTATAGTTTTTCACCAAAATTAAAATCAACTTCTATAATACTTCTTGTTGTAGGTTTAGTTCTGTTTGGTATTGGTTTCTTTATGAATAAAGGACTTTCTACTGAGAAAATAGAACACATGATGGAAGCTGTTCATGCTTCTGGTCATACTGCTCCTACACACTCAAGTGAAATGGTTGGACCTCAAGACCACGCAGCTCACCTTGAGCACGCGGAAATGCAGGTACACAACCAGCCTTTAGCAGCAATACATTTTGTAGCTGTATTTTTCTTTGGAGTAAGCTGCTGCGTATTATTCTTCTATTCTATTCAGCACGCTGCACATGCAGGATGGCCAATTATCATTACAAGAGTAATGGAAGCTATCGCTTCTTTTATCCCTTATGGTGGTGCAATTCTGGTTATCTTAATGATCTTAAACATCACTCATAACGGACACTTGTTCCACTGGATGGATCCAGCTTTAACAAATCCTGATGATCCACACTTTGATGTGATCCTATTCGAAAAGAAAAAGTTTTTAAATATTCCTTTCTATGCAGTAAGAACTTTAATCTATGTGATTGGTGCTTCTTTCTTCGCTTGGAAATTAAAGGCTCAGTCTAAAAAAGTAGACGAAACTAAGTCTAAGGTAGAGTATCAAATGCTTTACAGATGGTCAGTAGGTTATATTGCATTCTTCGGATTTGCTTCTGCTGCTTGGGCTTGGGACTGGTTGATGTCTATTGACCCTCACTGGTATTCTACAATGTATATCTGGTATTCAATGGTTAGCTGCCTGTCAAGTGGTATTGCTGTAATCATTCTATTAAGTGTTTACCTTAAGAAAAATGGTTTCTTACCACAGTTCAATGACAACCACTTACACGACTTAGGAGTATTCCTTTTCGCTACAAGTATGCTTTGGACATATACATGGTTCGCTCAGTTCATGCTTTATTGGTATGCAAACGTTCCGGAAGAGGTTAACTACTTCTTCGGAAGATTCCAACACTACTCTCCTACTTTCTTACCGATGCTAATCATCAACTTCTTATTACCATTATTGGTATTAGTAAGTAGCAGCATCAAGAGAAACTACAAAGTAGTTACTACAATGGCTGTAGTAGTTATTTTAGGACACATCCTAGACTACTTCAACATGGTAATGCCAGGAACAGTAGGACCTTACTGGAACACTCCGGAAGTATTCTTACTTGTTTTAGGAGCAATCCTATTCGTAGCTGGATTATTTATGTTTACTGTACTTTCAGCGTTAACTAAGCTTAAACTGATTCCTACAGGAAACCCATTCTTACACGAATCTGAAATTTATGAGTATCCTTTCTAAGGAACTTGTAACAAAATAAAACTATAAAAGACTGATTGTTTAAACGATCAGTCTTTTTTTTGTTCTAATTTGAATAATCATCTTCACAGAATTATATTAAGACTGCTCTATAAGCTAATACCAAAATAATATCCTACTATGAAAAGAATTTACCTGTTCTACATTATCTTTAGTTTGATCTCCTACTTTACGAATGCACAAACCATTACTTTTATATCTGAAAAAACGAATAAACCACTTTCTAAAGTTTCAGTATTTGGCAGAGATGGAAGTATCCTCGCCTACTCAGATATTGATGGAAAAATCGAAAAGCAATCACTGATCCCTTCTCAGGAAAAATTTCAATTGGTTTATAATAATTTCCCTGTGGCTACTCTTTCGTATTCAGAACTCGATCAATCTGTCATCAAAATCAATGATCAGGTAAAAGAAATTGAAACTGTAGTGATCAAGAATAATAAGCCGGCAAAATATATTCTTCTTAAAGGAAACTTTAATTCTTACGTTACTGTCAATAACAAATTAAACGGCTATGCTGATGGGGTGATCACTTACATTTTTGATAATAAAACAAAAAAATTAAAAAGTACAAACGTGGAACAGTATAGAATCTACAGACTGATTGATCCAAAAGAGGAAAAAAAACAAACAGCAAGCTGGGATTATGGGAACTCGCTGAATCCTCCAAAACTTAAAAAAGTAGGAAATCTTGAAGAATATAAAAAGAAGAATACAAAAATTAAAGAACTTAAAGGAGCTACAAAAGATGAAATAGAAGTTACAGGAGCCTATTTACAACAAAAAGAATTTGCCTTATTTGGATTCCGATTTTTTGATTTAAAAGGCATTCAAAATATCGCTTTTGAAAAAGATTCTCAAAAGAGCCTCAAAGACCTTCTTGAGTTTAATGAAACAGAATATATTAAACTAAAACACAAAAGTGAGAAAGATTATAATCAGGTTGTTTCTTACGAAAATTTCTACACAACCGAAATCAGTTTCAGCAATGATAATAAAACTGAAAGTGTGAAATTCAATACGGAAATCAGCAATTATAAAACTCAATACTGGCAAGACGCTTCATTCCCTAATATGCAGACGATTTTCAGCAGTTTCTTTAAAGCCGACCTGCAGGAAAAACAAAACAAAAAATAAAATCAACTATTAATAAAGGTTTTACTAAATTTGCAACAAACCAAATAAAAATGAAAAAGTTTTCTTTTCTACTTGTTTTCAGTCTGTTGCTTTTTACAGCATGTAAGAAAGATCATGTAGATGCTACGAATACTAAAACGCTGCAGTCAAGTATTAATGATATGACTTCCAGCCTACCTACCATTAAGCAGATTAAGTTTAATGAAGCTCTTTATATCCTTAAAACATTTGGCGTAGAGGCTGATGGTGATGTAAATGAACTAAAAGCTCTTGGAAAACTGATCAACGGGAAGAAAGTTCCTGAAATCATGTCTCTTGCTGACGAAGTGGCTCAGAAAAATGGTATAGAATGGGTAAGTACTGACCCGCCATCTCTAGGTGAAATGAATATCTTCGGTGATGATAAAGCTAAAGAAAGTGACCCGAATGACGTAAAAGCCGGAGCATTAAGCATTGTTACAAGACCAACAGGTGATGATGGAAGTGGTGCGCCTACTGCTATTCAAATTGTACCCAGACTTGTAGATGCAGCAGGAAATCCTGTCTCTTTTACAGGTGCCGGACTTGAAGCGACACTAGAAGTATTCAGTAACGGAGTGAGACTTTCTACAGCTAAAAACTTAATGCAGGATAACAACTTTAAAGGATTTAATCTTAAATTCTCTTCTATTCCGGCATCTAAAGTTGTAGATAATAAAATAGACATCACTGTTTCAGTAAAAACAACTGCAAAGACGTTCAAAATGTCAAAAATCGGGCTTGATGTAAATGCAGCTGCCCTAAAAGTACCGGCAGTTCCTAAAACTGATACTGCTGCTGTACCACAACAACCAAGTGCTGTGGTAGATCCGAATAACCCATCTACAACTACTCCATCTTCAACTACAGATCCTGCTACAGCAACACCTGCTGCTCCTGCTGCTCCAAAACAGCCAACAGCAGATCCTAAGAATACGGTTAGCAAGTTCTTGAGCAGTGTAAGCTCTCAAAACCTAAAAGCTGCTTATGACGCATCCAATAATCCAAGCTGGGGAAGCTATGAATCTTTCTCTAACCCAAATTCTGGTTTTGGTGCAGTAAAAAATGTAAGCGTAAAAAACATTACAACAAGTGCTGCGAATGCTAATGGCGCAAGTGTAAATGCTACGTATGATGTAACGGATAAGAGCGGTAAAACAACTTCTCTGAAAGTAACTTTCGGACTTAAAAATGTAAACGGAGACTGGAAAATTTCCAGCTATAAAATCAATCCATAAATGGCTTCACCAGAACTGATCAGAAAATTAGAAGAAACAATTGAAAATATTTCAGACTTTCCTATTCCCGGGATTCAGTTTAAAGATATTTCGCCTATTTTTTTAGATCCTAAACTTTATGAAGATGTAATTGCAGACCTTGCTGCTAACAGTAAAGGAAAAGTAGATGCAGTATGCGGAATAGAAAGCCGTGGTTACCTGTTCGGAATTGCTATTGCTGTAGCTTTAGAAGTTCCTTTTATCTTAATCAGGAAGGCAGGCAAACTTCCACCACCAGTCATTTCAGAAAAATATGATCTGGAGTACGGAAGTGCTGTTATTGAAACTCGTGAAGGACAGATAAAGCCAGGACAAAGAGTTTTAATTCACGACGATCTTTTAGCAACGGGAGGAACTACTGAAGCAGCCGCTAAATTAGTAGAAAAGCAAGGTGCTACTGTTTCACAATTCAGTTTCCTGATTGGTTTAAAAGACCTGAAGGGAGATGAAAAGCTGAAAAAATTCGGTGCAGAAGTCTACCACATTTTAGAATATTAATCAGAACAGATAAAAAATTAATGCTTCGTAACTATGTTTTCGAGGCATTTTTATTATCAACGGTTGATAATTCATAACATTTATAGAATAATGCTCTAAAAGTATTTTGTAAATCTCTAAGAAACAATTAAATTTGCAATTCAATTTTTAAAAACTTATGGCAAAATTGGGAAAGAATGCTCAGAACGAGCAAGAAGGTAAAGAAACGGTTGAGTTCTTCAAAGATCTTGACAGAGAAGCCTTAAACACTGAGAGATTTCTTGAAAAATATTCAAAACCTTTAGGTATTGTATTTGGAGTTTTAGTTTTAGGAGTTTTAGGATTCTTCGGATATAAGCAGTTTGTAGTTGCTCCTAAAAATGCTGAAGCTGTAAAAAGTTTCCTTGCTGCTCAGAAAAACCTAAATGAAAATAAAGAAAAAGAAGCTTTAGGTGGAAAATCTGCTGCAAACCCAGGTTTCATTGGTACATCTAATGAATATTCCGGAACAAGCATCGGGCAATTATCTGCTTACAACGCTGGTTTATTGAAATTCAAAGAAGGAAAATTCCAGGAAGCTTACGATCTTTTAGATAAATTCTCTTCTGACAACAAAACGCTAATGGCAATGAAATATGGTGCTATGGCTGATGCTAAATCAGGATTGAACAAAAACGATGAAGCTTTATCATTACTAGACAAAGCAGCTACTGCGTCTGATGATCCTTATACTACTTATTTCTTCACAAGAAAAGCAGGTATTGTAGCTTTAGGATTAAAGAAAAATGCAGATGCTAAAAAATACTTCTCTGCAATTGACGAGAAATACCAGGATTATGACAACGGAATGTCTGATTCTTACATTGAAATGACTAAATATTATTAAAAAATGGCAACAGTTAATCTTTCCGATTACAAGCCACTTCATATAACCAATGCCGAAGATTTTTCTATCGGCATTGTTTTTTCTGAGTGGAATGATTTTGTAACGTACAATCTTCGTGACGCAGCTTTGGAAATCCTTGAAAAAGAAGGCGTAAAACCTGAAAATATTAAGCTTTTCCCTGTTCCCGGAGCTTTTGAATTAAGCTACGCTAGTATGCAGCTTTGTAAAGAAAGAAAATATGACGCAGTAATTTCTATCGGGTGTGTAATCCGTGGTGAAACGCCTCACTTTGACTATGTATGCTCTGCAGTAGCGCAAGGAATTAAGGATTGTAATATCATGACGGATACTCCTACAATTTTCTGTGTATTAACAGATGATACCAAAGAACAGTCTATCGCAAGAAGTGGTGGTGATCTTGGTAATAAAGGCGTTGAAGCAGCAGTTACAGCTTTAAGAATGATTGATTTCAAAAAGAATCTGTCTGATAAAAAAGGAAATATCGGTTTCGGACATTCCTAATCTTTGATATACTTTAACAATATATGGGACTATTTTTTAATAGTCCTTTTTTTTTGTTGAAAGGTTTTAGGATAATGCTAAATGCATTGAACATTTGTTTAATTTACACGGCTAAACTCTTAAAATCTTACTAATAAATATTATGTTTTACTTTTTTTGATCTAAAATTTGTGTACAACAACTATCTTTGTGAAAATCGTATAGACCGAAATTCATGTTTCTAAAAAAAGTAAAACCCTTCCTGTATCTAGGAGCTTTTTATCTTATTATCTCACTGATTATAAGAACAGTATTCTTTTTTCATCCCATTACAACTGCCAGTTTCAGTTTTTTTGAGGTAATCAAAGTACTTTTTATAGGTGTTGTGAATGACTTCTTTGTCTTCATACTTGCCAGTTCCCTACTCGCTCTCTATTTTCTGTTCCTTTCCAATTCAAAATATAAAAAACCATATGGCTATGTTATTTTTGGAATGTTAGTCTTATTTTTTCTTTATATATGGCTGATTCCTAATAATATTTTCAAGCAATACGGAGGCTCTGTCACTGAAATTGCACTTTCTTTTGTAGGGCTGAAAACATTATTGTTCGGATTAATGCTTTTCCTTCCCACCCAAAGAATCAGGATCCGTAATGTATTATACTTTATTACATTGTTTCTGTATGTTATGTCTATCATATTCAATGGAGTAAGTGAATACTTTTTCTATAATGAATTTGGAGTCCGCTACAACTTTATCGCTGTAGATTACCTGATCTATACGAATGAAGTGATTGGAAATATCATGGAAAGTTATCCGGTAGTTCCATTATTCTCTGCAATATTAGCTGTTACTATCGCTATTACATGGTTCATTTATAAAAAAACAAAGGATGAATTGCTTGAGCTTCCAAATTTTAAACAAAAATTAATTTTACTGGGGACATTTGCTATTCTTTGTGCTGTAAGTTTGATGGTAATCCCTTCATTAATGCAGATAAAGTCTGATAACGTTTTCGCTGATGAAATTGAAGCTAACGGAATTCCTAAGTTCTATTGGGCATTTACTCATAATGAACTGGATTATTTCCAATTCTATTCACAACTTGATCAAAAGCAGGCAGAAAAGAACTTCCTGAGCCAGTTTCCGCAACATACACTATCCAGAAATATTGTTGCAGAGCAGCCTGAAGCAAAGAAAAACGTAGTTTTAATCTCCATTGAGAGTCTTTCCGCTGATTTCCTGGAACATTATGGAAACACGCAGAAGATTACTCCTTTTCTTGATAGCCTTGCTGAAAAGTCACTTATGTTTACCAATCTGTATGCTACAGGAAACCGAACTGTACGCGGATTGGAAGCTTTAACCCTTTGCATTCCTCCTACAGCTGGAGAAAGTATCATTAAAAGGGATGATAACAAGAATAAATTCACTACCGGAAGCGTTTTCAAATCAAAAGGATATGATGTTAAATATCTTTACGGCGGATATAGCTATTTTGATAATATGCAGGACTTCTTTGAAGGCAACGGATATGATATTGTAGACAGAAATAACTTTAAGCCGGAAGAAATCACCTTTGCTAATGTTTGGGGTGTTGCAGATGAAGATATGGCAAGAAAAGCAATTCAGGTCATGAATGCTGAAGCGAAATCAGGAAAACCTTTCTTTAATCACTGGATGACGGTTTCCAATCACAGACCATTTACATATCCTGATGGTAGAATTGATATTCCGGGAACAGCTAAATCTCGTGAAGGTGGTGTAAAATATACAGACTATTCTTTAAAACTATTCTTTGATATGGCAAAGAAACAGGATTGGTATAAAAATACAGTCTTTGTAATTGTTGCTGACCACTGTGCATCCAGCGCCGGAAAAACTGAACTTCCTATGGATAAATACAGAATTCCTGCAATGATCTTTTCTGAAGGATTTATCCAGCCTCAAAAATTCGATGCCCTGATGTCTCAGATTGATCTGATGCCTACTCTTTTCGGATTATTGAATTTCAGCTACCAATCTAAGTTTCTGGGACAAGATGTTTTCAAACCGGAATTCCAGCCTAAGGCGTATATTGCGACTTACCAGGATCTCGGATTTGTAAAAGACAATCGTTTAACCATCATTTCTCCTGTTAAAAAAGCAAAACAATATTCTTTAGAGCTGGAAAACAGTAATTTGGCACCTGAGTTTAAGCTATATTATGACGAGAAATTATTAAAAGACAAGGACCAAAAGCTAGTGGATGATGCCATTTCAGCATATCAGTCAACATCGTATTGGCTGAAGACCAAACAACTTAACAGATAATTTTATATTTTAGAATATGAAATATTCGTTTTTAAATAAGAGGATTACTTTCGGTATCCTCTTATTTTATTTTACAACATTACAGAGTCAAAATATTACGGTTATCAATGCAACCCGTGAGTCTGTGGTGATAGAAAATAGCAATCAGTCTACAAAGCTTAACAGCGGGAGTAAAAAAGAATTTTCAGGGGTAAATTCTATTTCAATCAAGGGTTCGAACCTATCCAGAACTATCAATATATTTTTAGAGCCTAAGGAAAAACTATCTATAACTATTGAAAAGGACAATAAATTGTTATTAACCGGAGATCATTCTTTTCTTCATGAATATATTTCTGAGAATCTCAATGCAGATCTCTTTGGAAAGATTCAGCTTTATGAACAAATTGGTGAAAAGAAAAATTTCAACGAACTAAAAACCGTTTCAGAACTACTACTTGTAGACATATTAAAAAAAGTAAAACTACCCAGCATAATAGTTTCTCCTGAAGATAATAGCTCAACAAAAAGATTAAAGAACCATATTAAATATAACTGGCTTTCTACGTTATTCACTACTTTTAGCCGAAGAGATAAAGTCTTCAGAAAAGAAGCTCTCAATTATTATTATAAAAAATATATAGAAACAGATATAAAAACATATCGATGCAATAACTTCTTAGATTATAGCATCATTGAAGCTTTAGCAAAAAACAAAGACCTTTTACAGGTAAATCTTCCAACATATCGTATTATAGAGCATACGGAAGATGATACCAGCACTCAATACCTTCCTATCAGCTGCCAAAAACAATATTTTACAGATAAATACAATTATCTGGAGCATATCAACGGGCATAATAAAGATTATTATAAAAGAATTTTGGTAGAAAAGTTCAATGATCAGTAAACCATTTATAACTTAATAAATTATCGTAAACTTTAATTTTATAAATTTACGGATACAAAAAAACATATTATTATGAGATGGACAGACGACAGAGGCGGTAACGTTGATGATCGCCGTGGCTCCGGTGGCGGAGGTGGTATGATCGTAGGTGGCGGACTCGGAACTTTAATTATAGCAGCCATTGTTTTCTTTTTGGGCGGAGATCCTTCCGGCATACTGAACTCCGGCAGCGTACAATCTTCCGGCAACTCTGAAAGCAGAGAACTTACTGTAGAAGAAAAAAAGATTGGTGAAATGGTAGATATGATGGCAAAATGGAACATCACTACATGGGATCAGATCTTTAAAGAAAATGGGATGACTTATTCTAAACCTGCAGTTGTACTTTTTGAAGATACAACGAATTCGGCATGCGGAACAGCTCAGTCTGCAATGGGACCTTTCTATTGCCCCGCAGATCAAAAAGTATATATGGATATGAGTTTCTTTGGTGAACTTCAGCAGAGATTTGGTGCCAAAGTAACTGAATTTACTGTAGCCTACGTTCTTGCTCATGAAGTAGGACACCATGTACAGACTCTCTTAGGAACCACACAGAAAGTAGATGCGTTGAGAAGAAGCGGAAGATATTCCGAAGCTGAAATGAACAGAGTATCTGTTGCTACAGAATTACAGGCAGATTTTTATGCAGGAGTTTGGGCAAGACGTACCGATGATTCAAAAAAAATTCTTGAACCCGGAGATATACAATCTGCTATAGATGCTGCTGAAGCCGTAGGAGATGATAATATTCAAAAGAGAGGACAAGGATATGTGAATCAGGAAAGTTTTACCCACGGATCATCAGCACAACGTAAAGAATGGTTTATGAAGGGATATAACACCGGTGATATCAGACAGGGTGACACTTTCAACCAACTTTTGAAATAATAAAATAAACTTACATGATACAATAAATGCCAGTGAAGATCTTCACTGGCATTTTTATTTCTGCTTTCTTCCTGATTTAAACCTAACAGGTTTTGAAAACCTGTTAGGTTTAGCCAGAATACATTTTTATTGTAGCTCAATCGGATTGCTGTTCTTTTTAGCTTCTTCTTTTACCCTTTCCTCCATTCTTTTTCTCATATCAGCAGGATTTTGATTACCACCAGAACCTCTTCCTCCGCCCATTCTCATTGGAGCAGATATTCCCCCAGCTCCTTGGGTCATAAATGACATTGGATCTGTTTTGAACTTTTGCTGCTGCTTTACAAAATCTGTTCTTTTCACTTTTAAAGTATTACCAAATTGATTCAGCGTTGGTAAATCAGTGATCTTATAATTTCTCATTAAATCAAAAGAATAATCTCCTTTATCATCTTCTGCTTTTACCACCAATCCCGGCAGTCCTCCAAACTTATACGGACCATCCTGATAAGGCAGATCCGTAGTAAACCACGCCGTCCATTTTCTGCCTGCAAATTCTGTTTCTGCTTTCTGAACCTTATACGCTCCTATTTTGGTAGTTTCCGAAGAAATTATCCACGTCAGTGGTCTGTCTTCTTCATAAGAATACATATCTCTTCCTATTCTGTCTTTAAAATAAGTCTTCTGATTCGTTTTATCTTTTTCTACCGTATAATTGATATTCGTTCTTAAGCTTTCCATCTGATCTCTGTTGATATTTCCTCTTCCACCGCCACCTTGAAACGCTTTTTTCATAATAGAATCTCTTTTAATTCTGTTTTCAGAGTAAAAAACCGATTTTTCCGGAGAAATATCAAGATATGCATTTTCAGTTTTAATATCTGTTTTATTTTCAGCATCCGGCTTCATCGTTACCTGATATACAAACCTGTTTGCTTGGGCTGAAACCTGCTGTATAAAGAGTGCCAGAGCAATAATGCCTAATTTTTTCATTATAAGTTAATTTATGTTTTGGATTTCAAAAGATTACCAAGGTTAAACTCATCAATGATAAAAATCGATAAAATAAAAATGCTGATTTTTATATCCTGATTTTTGTTCGTATTTTTGCCTCATTAAATCATTCTAAATAAATACAATGATAAAAGTATCAGACTATGCAAAGGAGAAAGCCATCCAACTTATGACGGAAGATGGTTTTAACCCTGCTGAAGATTATATAAGAGTTGGGGTGAAAAGCGGCGGATGCTCTGGTTTAGAGTATGTTTTAAAGTTTGACAACCAAAAAACAGACACAGATCAGATTTTTGAAGATAATGATATTAAGATTATTATAGATAAAAAATCCATCCTTTATTTAGCAGGAACCACTCTTGAATATTCAGGAGGATTGAACGGAAAAGGATTTGTTTTTAACAATCCGAACGCATCCAGAACATGTGGATGTGGAGAATCATTTAGTCTTTAGAGAAAAGACATAAGATACTAGACGTCAGAAAAATGATGAGGTCTAAAATCTGAAATCTAAAAAATAGTAATGAGTAAATACACTGAAGACGATTTAAGAGTCGATCTAGAAAATAAAAAATACGAATTCGGTTGGGAAACTAAAATAGATTACGAAGATTTCCCGATTGGTTTAAATGAGGATATCATCCGTGCAATCTCCGCTAAAAAAGAGGAGCCGGAATGGATGACTGAATGGCGTTTGGAGTCTTTCAAAATCTGGCAGAAAATGGTAGAGCCTAACTGGGCGAATATCAAATATGAAAAACCAGATTTTCAGGCAATCCGTTACTACGCTGCTCCAAAAGCAAAACCAGAATTGGAAAGCCTTGACCAGGTAGATCCTGAATTATTGAAAACTTTCGAAAAGCTAGGGATTAATATCGAGGAACAAAAAAGACTTTCAGGAGTTGCTGTAGATATCGTAATAGACTCAGTTTCTGTAAAGACAACCTTTCAGGATACTTTGATGGAAAAAGGAATTATTTTCTGTTCTATTTCTGAAGCGATCAAAAATCACCCTGATTTAGTAAGAAAATATCTTGGAAAAGTAGTTCCGAGAGGAGATAACTTCTATGCAGCATTAAACTCCGCAGTATTCTCTGACGGAAGTTTCTGCTATATTCCAAAAGGGGTAAAATGTCCTATGGAACTTTCTACTTATTTCCGTATCAATCAGGCAGGAACAGGACAGTTTGAAAGAACGCTTGTTATCGCAGACGAAGGAAGTTATGTTTCTTACCTTGAAGGATGTACAGCACCATCAAGAGATGAAAACCAGCTTCACGCCGCTGTTGTTGAGCTGATTGCTATGGATAATGCGGAAATTAAATATTCAACAGTTCAGAACTGGTACCCAGGTAATGAAGAAGGAAAAGGAGGAGTATTCAACTTTGTAACGAAAAGAGGTCTTTGTGAAAGAAATGCAAAAATCTCATGGACACAGGTTGAAACAGGTTCTGCTGTAACATGGAAATATCCGTCTTGTATTCTTAAAGGTGATAATTCTATCGGAGAGTTCTACTCTATCGCAGTAACGAATAACCACCAATACGCCGATACAGGAACAAAAATGATCCACATTGGAAAAAACACCAAGTCTACAATCATTTCCAAAGGTATTTCTGCAGGAAAGTCTCAAAACTCATACAGAGGACAGGTAAAAGTAATGCCTTCTGCAAAAGGAGCAAGGAACTTTTCACAATGTGATTCACTATTGATGGGTAATGAATGTGGAGCACACACTTTCCCTTACATTGAAATTAAAGATCCTACGGCACAATTGGAGCACGAAGCAACGACTTCAAAAATCGGAGAAGATCAGATTTTCTACTGTAACCAAAGAGGTATCGATACGGAAAGAGCAATTGCTTTGATCGTAAATGGTTTCAGTAAAGAAGTATTAAATAAACTTCCAATGGAATTTGCTATTGAAGCACAGAAATTACTTGAAATTTCATTAGAAGGTTCAGTTGGATAACCCATTGAAAAAGATAGTCTCTATGAAAAAGTTCTTATTGGTATTTTTTGGGTTTATTTTTGTAAGTTTTTCTGCTCAGGAGAAAACAGGATTTCAATTATCAAGTCATATTCTTGATATTTCACAGGGACAACCTGCAGGAAAAGTTGAAATAGGACTGGAAAAATATAATGAAAACACAAAACAATGGGTTTCTCTTGGTAAAAAGCAAACTGATAATAATGGCAGGGTTTCAGATTTTTTACCATATCAAAAAGCCGGTAATAACGGAAAATATAAACTTGTATTTTTCATAGAAGATTATTACAAACATAAAAATATAGAAAGCTTCTATCCGTCTATTGAAGTAATATTCAAGATCAAGGACAACGAGCATTATCATGTTCCGATTACTTTATCACCATTTGGATATTCCACGTACAGAGGAAGCTAGTACAATTATAAAAAGAAAAAGTTAGCAAGAATGTTACAAATTAAAGACCTTCACGCCAAAATTGAAGACGGCGCAGAAATATTAAAAGGGATTAACCTTGAAATAAAGCCAGGCGAAGTTCACGCTATTATGGGACCAAACGGAGCCGGTAAGTCTACCCTTTCTTCTGTAATCGCTGGAAAAGAGGATTACGAAGTGACAGGTGGAGAGATCATCTTCCGAGGAGAAGACATCATTGAAGATGCTCCTGAAGACAGAGCACACAAAGGAATCTTCTTATCTTTCCAATATCCAGTGGAAATTCCGGGAGTTTCTGTAACGAACTTCATCAAGGCTGCTTTAAACGAAACAAGAAAAGCAAACGGATTAGAAGAAATGCCGGCAAAAGAAATGCTTGCATTGATTCGTGAAAAATCTGAAAAATTAGGAATCAAAAAAGATTTCCTTTCAAGATCACTAAACGAAGGATTCTCAGGAGGTGAAAAGAAAAGAAATGAGATCTTCCAGATGATGATGCTTGACCCGAAATTAGCTATTCTGGATGAAACAGATTCAGGATTAGACATTGATGCACTGAGAATTGTTGCAGACGGTGTAAATGCTTTTAAAAACGAAGGAAATGCAGTTCTTTTGATTACTCACTATCAAAGATTGCTTAACTATATTCAGCCTGACTTCGTTCACGTTTTAGCTAATGGAAAAATCATCAAAACAGGTGATAAGTCTTTAGCATTAGAACTTGAAGAAAAAGGGTACGACTGGCTTTTAAATTAATTTGAAAGATTAAAGCCAATAAAAATAAAAAAAATTAAACGCAATCTTTGTCATTCCGTAGGAATCTAGCATTCTTATAATTGACAGAATAAACGTTCAGAAAATGAGTTTAAACGAACAAATTTTAAATAATCATAACGAATTTCTAAGCACACTTCGTCACCGTTTTTTGGATGAAACGAGAGTTCAGGCTTTAGGAAAGTTTGCAGAAGCTGGTTTTCCGACAAAGAAAGACGAAGAATATAAATATACCAATCTAAAGGAGATCACGGAAAAAAACTACAACTTCTTTCCGAACGAACACCATAATATCACTAAGGAGCAGTTTGATCAATTGCATCTGGGTGAAGAAAATTTTGATTGGATTGTTTTTGTAAATGGTAAACTTCACAAAGAGCTTTCAAAAGTATCTATTGAAAATGTAGAGTTCCTTTCATTCAATTATGCATTGAATGATGACAAACATAAAGAGGTTTTTGAAAAATATTTCAATACAATTGCTTCTAAAGATTTAGCTTTCACAAACTTAAACCTTGCTTACTGCAAATACGGTTTCTTTTTGAAAGTTCCTAAAAATGTAGTAATTGAAAAGCCAATTCATGTTTTCTATATCTCTCAGAATCAAGAAGAAAACACATTCTACAACACAAGAAATCTATTGATCGTAGAAGAAGGGGCAAAAGTAGAGATCATTGAAAGTCATCACAACTTTGACAGTACTTATGTATTAACAAACTCTGTGACTGAGATTTTCACTTATCCAAATGCAAAAGCAGACTGGCATAAACTTCAGAACGACAACAATACTTCATATCTTATTGACAATACTTTCGCAAAACAGGAAAAAGACAGTTTAACAACTGTAAATACATTCTCATTCGGAGGTAAATTGGTAAGAAACAACCTTGATTTCATCCAGAATGGATCTAATATCAATTCATTCATGAATGGTATTACGATTATCGGAAAAGATCAGTTGGTAGATCATCACACGGCAGTTCATCATAATTTCCCGAACTGTGAGAGTTACCAAAACTACAAAGGAATCTTTGATGGTAATGCACACGGAGTTTTCAACGGGAAAGTATTTGTTGATAAAATTGCTCAGAAAACCAATGCTTACCAGCAGAATAACAACGTATTGCTAAGCGAAGGCGCAAGCATTGACACAAAACCTCAGTTGGAAATTTTTGCTGATGATGTAAAATGTTCTCACGGATGTACAGTAGGACAGCTGAATGAAGATGCATTATTCTATTTAAGAGCAAGAGGAATCTCTAAAAAAGAAGCTCAGGCATTACTTCTGTATGCATTTGCTAATGATGCTATGCAGAATATCGATATTGAACCTCTAAAGGAGAAAATTTCAAAGCTTTTGGCAGAGAAACTGGAAGTAGATATAGAATTTTAAAATTTATATATATTGATAAAGTAAAAGC
The DNA here is from genome assembly GCF_059515185.1 of Chryseobacterium sp. CS2K3. NCBI lineage: Bacteria > Pseudomonadati > Bacteroidota > Flavobacteriia > Flavobacteriales > Weeksellaceae > Chryseobacterium > Chryseobacterium sp. CS2K3. The sequence continues at coordinate 403,369 of NZ_JCAKRW010000001.1, forward strand.
ACTTCTTATGAAGTGCTTTTTTATGTATAATAACTCCGAATTATTTTTTCAACCAATTTTGGTTATCCTTGTTCTCGGAACGTTTTTTTCCATTATCAAAGTTGTAAGCAAGACCTACTCCTAATGTTTGCTTTAACTGTGTTTTCCAGATCTGATTGTGATCATACAAAAGATCCAGAGTAACGTTGGTAGAGATATATTTATTAATCTTCATACTTAACACTCCACTATATCCCAATACCAGCCTTTCAGGGTGATCTAAGTAGTTTGAGAATACGGAAGCGGTATTAAGCAGAGTAATATTTTCCATAATTTTCAGCTTATACATTGCTGTTCCCAAGAAACCGAACTGAAACAGAGAAGAATCTCCATCATTTTTAAGACCGTAAGTTCCTGCTGTCTGAAGATCTTTATCCAATACAAAAGTCCATCTCGCGTTAGCAGGGCGTAAAGTTACCGTCAGATTTTCATTTGGACGGTAAGTAACACCAGCACCCAGATTCAGATATCCCGGAGCCATAAAGCTTGAAATTTTCTTTGCATCAGGATTATTCCCGTCTTCATAACCTGGTGCAAACTGAGTCTGAAGACCTGCTCCTGCAGAGAAGTACCAGTTTTTAGCAAACTCTCTTCCGTAATTGGTTGATAAATTAATAACATCCTGAGTTTTTCTTACTCCGGTACCCTGTGTATTATTTTGTCCGTAACCAAGAATGATAATATTTTCCCAAAGGTCCTTATTCTTCTCATAAGTAAGGTTATAATTAACCCCTGCAAGCCATCCCACGTTGTTGGCTCCACCACCTACCCAGTTTGAAAAGGCAGCCTGATTAAGCATTAGTGTGTTTTGTCCCTGAATAGACCAGGCTTTCACGGTATCTGCTGCTGGGGCATCAGCTTTAGTTTCTTGTGCTGTTACAATAGCTCCAAAAGAAATGGAAGCGATCAATAAAACTTTTTTCATAATCAAACGATTTTTTACAAATGTATAAAAATAATACTCCACACCTTCTCAAAATTCACTCTGAAATGAATTTAGTTTCACTTTAAAACCCAATGTAACACAATAAAATTAAAGCAATTAACTACTTGAATATAGTATAACGAACTTAAAGAAACTTAAAATAGTTGTATAATTTAAAACAAAAAACACCTCATTTCTGAAGTGTTTTCATATTATAGTATTTTTTAATTTATTTTTTTATCCACCATTGGCTGTCTTTTCGATCAGAGCGTTTTACTCCGTTATCCAATGTATAGGCAAAACCAATTCCTAAGGTCTGCTTTAGCTGTGTTTTTTCAATCTGATTATGATCATACAGCACATCTAATGTTATATTGGATGAAATATACTTGTTAACCTTTAAATTTAAGATCGCTCCATAAGCAAGAACCAGCCTGTCCGGACGATCCAGGTAATTGGAGAATACAGATGCGGTATTCGTTAAGTGAACATCTTCCATAATTTTAACCTTGTACAGCGCTGTTCCTAAGAAACCGAATTGTAACAACGAAGAATCTCCATCACTTTTCAGACCATAATTTCCTGCAATCTGAAGATCTTTATCTAAAACAAAAGTCCATCTGGCGTTGGTAGGTCGTAGAGTCACGGTTAAATTATCATTGGGTCTATACGTGATACCCATCCCGACGTTCAGATAGCCCGGAGACATAAAATTTGAAATCTTTTTTGCTTCCGGATTATTTCCATCTTCATATCCCGGAGCAAACTGAGACTGCAATCCTGTCCCTAAAGAGAAATACCAGCTTTTGGAAAACTTACGCCCGTAGTTGGTAGAAACATTGATCATATCCTGTGTTTTTCTGATCCCAAGTCCTTTGGTATCATTCTGCCCGTAGCCAAGAATGATAATGTTTTCCCAAAGATCATTATCTTTTTCATAGGTAATATTATAATTAATACCAGCAAGCCACCCTACGTTATTGGCTCCACCCCCTACCCAATTTGAAAAGGCAGCCTGATTAATCATTAAAGTGTTTTTTCCTAATACCGACCAGTACTTTACTGTATCTACCACGATGGAATCCTTTTTTAATTCTTCTTGTGCACTGGCATACATCCCAACAAAAAAGGAGAGAATCAATAAAAACTTCTTCATTATTCTAAATTTTCAATGCAAAAATATTAATATAATTTTTTTAAAAGGCAAATTAAGCCTTAAAGAATTCTATTCTATAAAGTTTAATCCCTTAACAATAAGGTTCTTTAGTAAAATTGATGCCAAAATAAGATGCTTAAACGTTAAAATTGACAACTTTTGTCTTAAAATCAGAGCAATAGAAACTCTTTCATCGACAAATTTTCCGAAATTTATCATTGGCTTTTGATTTGACGTAAAACCTTCATGTTTAAAAATGTAATTTCCAAAAGAGCGATTATATATCCATTGCTGATGCTTTCTGCAATGTGGTTCGGGTACTTTTTACAAATGCATGGCTTTTTTGGAAGTTGCTTCGGAGCCATTATTCCTCTTGTTCCGGAAGGGCTGCTGGGTATCATTACCTCTCCTCTTCTTCATGGAAATATGGATCATATCATTGGAAATTCAATTCCTATCGCGGCTTTGATGTTTCTTTTATATCAGTTTTATCCTTTGGTAGCCAACAAGGTGTTCTTTACCGGATGGATTGCAACAGGACTGTTGGTATGGCTACTCCCTCCTATTGATATCATGACTGGAGAATATATGTACACGTGTACCATTGGTGCCAGCGGTGTGGTATATGTTCTTGCATTTTTTCTTTTCTTCAGTGGGGTGTTTAAATGGAATATGAAGCTGCTTACCATTTCACTGCTTGTGGTATTGTATTATGGAAGTTTAGTTTGGGGAATGCTTCCTGAAGAACTTTTCTATAATATGCAGGAACCCAGCAAGATTTCATGGCAGGCTCACCTTTCCGGAGCTTTAGTCGGTAGTATTATAGCCTTTCTCTTTAAAAATGTAGGTGAAAGAAAGAAAAAATTTATTTGGGAATTTCCCAATTATTACAGTGAAAAAGATGATAAGCTTTGGCAGGAATACAAAGAAAATCACCCGGAAGATTTCCTGGAACTTCCTTATAAAAAAAGAGATGACATTTGGGATCATTTGGATGAATTAAGAAAAAAATAAAAACTTAATTCACTACATTTGAAAAAAAACACAAATGATCACCGAAGAATACTTCTATGCAATCGCCCTACGTGAATGTAGCCAGATCGGCGATATCAATTTCAATAAGCTGATTAAAATTTTCGGAAGCGCTCAGGAGACCTGGACTCATGCAAAAAAGCAATATAAAAAGATAGACGGAATGGGGCTTAAAACCGTTTCTGATATTGGGAATGATGACCATTTACGCTTTGCTGAAAAAGAATTGATGTTTTGTGAAAAAAATAACGTCAATATAAGACTAAGGCACCTTGGAGAAATACCTTCCCTTCTTAATGAATGTGCAGATGCTCCCGCAATTCTTTACCAAAAAGGAAATATTGATGATACCCTTCAAAAAGTAAGCATTGTAGGAACACGTAATATGACTTCCTATGGTAAGCAGTTTATTGAAGATTTCTTTGAAGCAAGCCAATCCTCAAAATATGCTTCTGTAAGTGGTCTTGCCTTAGGGGTAGATAAAGAGGTTCATGAACAGTCTATTCGGAGACAAAAACCAACTATAGCAGTGCTTGCCCACGGTTTTGAGTTTTTATATCCAGCCAAAAACAGAAGCCTGTCAGAAAAAATACTTCAGGATGGAGGAGCATTATTGACCGAGTTCAATTCTTCAAGAAAACCGGACCGTGAAAACTTTATACAGAGAAATAGAATTGTAGCCGGAATTTCCCCCTCTACTATTGTCGTACAAACTGCTTTTGGAGGAGGATCTGTAAGTACAGCTTCTTTCGCCAATGACTATAACAGAGATGTTTTTGCTCTTCCGGGAAAGATTTCGGACATTTATAGCCAAGGTTGTAATCAATTGATTTTCCATAACAAAGCAACGGCTATTTCAACAATCAAAGATCTTATCAATCTTTTGGGATTTAACGATCCCTCAGGAAAAATTGAAGAACTGTTTCCCCGCAGTGAGACTTCAATACAATTAACTGAAAATCAAAAACTTGTTTTACAATCTATCAAAGACCATCCACAGATTTCATTGGACGATCTGGCTCAGGAAATTTCTGTTTCGTCTCATAAAATTTTACCAATAATTTTGGAATTAGAACTTTTGGGGAAAGTAAAATCATTTTCCGGGAGGCAATTTATTGCAATTTAAGAATTAACGATTTCTTAATATTGCATTATTTCATACATAACATTTCATTTTTAATAATTTTTACGAATAAATTATCAATTTAATAATATTACGAAACATTATTATTTAATTTTTAACAATGTTAAAATATAGTGTTGTGAATCTTGAAAAAAAAATTAAATTTGTTGACAATAATATTCAACCTTAATATATGGAACAATATAATATTGACCAGAAAATCCAAGAGTTTATTGCAAAAATTGAAGCAAAAAATCCTAACGAACCGGAGTTCTTACAGGCTGTAAAAGAAGTTGCCGTAACCGTAATTCCATTCATTGCTACTAAAAAAGAATATACCGGAATGAAGCTGCTTGAAAGAATGGCTGAAGCTGAAAGAATTATTATTTTCAGAGTTCCATGGGTTGATGATAAAGGAGAAATTCAGGTTAACAGAGGTTTCAGAATTCAAATGAACTCTGCAATTGGACCATATAAAGGAGGAATCCGTTTCCACCCTACTGTAAACTTATCAGTTCTTAAGTTCTTAGCTTTCGAACAAGTGTTTAAAAACTCTCTGACTACTCTTCCAATGGGTGGAGGTAAAGGAGGTTCAGATTTCGATCCACAAGGTAAATCTGATATGGAAGTAATGCGTTTCTGCCAGGCTTTCATGACAGAATTATGCAAGCACATCGGTCCTGAAACGGACGTACCTGCAGGAGATATCGGTGTAGGAGCAAGAGAAATCGGATATTTATTCGGACAGTACAAAAAAATCAGAAACGAGTTTACAGGAGTACTTACAGGAAAAGGTCTTGCTTACGGAGGATCATTGATCCGTCCTGAAGCTACAGGATACGGAGTTGTATACTTTGCTGAGCAGATGCTTAAAACTATCGGACAGGATTTCCAAGGAAAAACTGTAACGGTATCAGGTTTCGGAAACGTAGCTTGGGGAGTTATCAAAAAAGCAACTGAGCTTGGTGCTAAAGTTGTAACGATCTCAGGTCCGGATGGATACATCTATGATAAAGATGGTATCAGCGGAGAAAAAATTGATTATTTATTAGAGCTTAGATCTTCAGGAAACAACAGAGCTGAAGATTATGCTAAAAAATATCCATCTGCTGAATTCCACGCTGGAAAACGTCCTTGGGATGTGAAGTGTGATGTAGCATTCCCTTCTGCAACTCAAAACGAGTTAGATTTAGATGATGCAAGAAAATTAGTTGAAAACGGATGTCTTTGTGTAACTGAAGCTGCGAACATGCCTTCTACACTTGATGCGATCAACTATTTCTTAGATAATAAAGTATTATTCTCTCCTGGTAAGGCTTCCAATGCTGGAGGTGTTGCAACTTCAGGATTAGAGATGACTCAGAACTCTATCCGTCTTAACTGGACGTCTGAAGAGGTAGATGCAAGATTAAAGGAAATCATGATCGGTATCCACAAAGCTTGTAGAGACTACGGAAAAGATGAGGACGGTTATGTAAACTATGTAAAAGGTGCCAATATTGCCGGCTTTGTAAAAGTAGCAGAAGCAATGTTAGCTCAAGGAGTTGTGTAATAAAAAAACAAAGGTTGGGAAAAATCCCGACCTTTTTTAATATAGCCTGTTCCCGGGATAATGGGAAAAAAGTAAAAAGTGAAAGGAGAAAGCGTTGCTATATGCAACGCTTTTTTTATTTTTAAGGTATAGAAAAATGCCTTTAAAAATATTGATGAATATCTTCTTCTATTTCCTATAGATGTAATGGAGAAACTGGCTGAACTGAGAAAAGCAATACATGCTGTGGCTCCTGATTTAGAAGAATATATCGGATATCAGATGCCAGCTTTTAAATATCTGGGTAAACCTTTGGTATATTTTGCCGGATATCAAAAACATATTGGATTTTATCCTGGAGCTGAAGGTATTAAGAATTTTGAAAAGGATTTCGAAAAAAGAAAATATAAGTTTTCCAAAGGGGCTGTACAGTTTCCGATCACAGAAAATATTCCGTTTGAACTGATTACTAAAATTGTTGAATTCAGGATGGATGAAATAAGAAAGAAAAAATCCTGAAATACAAGATTTCAGGATTCCGACTAGTTGTTTACTAAAGTACTATCACTTTTTCTTTTTAGATTTCTTTTCTTCTTTTGTAGCTTCAGAAGGTTTTGTAGCTTCAGGGGTAGTTCCAGGGCTTACAGACGGGTCTGCTGCCGGCTCTGTAGTAGGAGTATTCGTTGCAGGAGTAGTAGACTTCTGAGTGGTAGTAGAAGTACTCCAATCTGTTTTCACTTCTTCTGTTTTTGGTTGTGTTTGGGTAGTGTTTGGCGCTTCACCCGGTTTCTTTTGCGTTTCCGTTTGAGCTGATACTGTGATCACACCTACTAATGTAAATGCAGCAGTTAAAAATAACTTTTTCATAATGTAATATTTTAAATGGTTGTTTAAACTAAACGACACATTATGTACAAAATTATTTGTAAGTTACTTATTTAACGTACTTTATTATTTTTTAAGAACAATTTACAAAAAATAATCTGACGGGCTTTTCAGGAAAATAAAAGCTGGATAATGGCGATATTTTTTTATTAAAAGGACTTTCTTGAACCTTTTTACAAATCCTTGTTAAGGTTTTAAACCTTGACAAGGATTTCTTTTCTCCCAAAAAATTACTTTCCGATATTCTTCATCATCTTCTCTACAAACTCATATGCAGCGGGGCAAATAACCGTGTTTTTCAGCATCAAATTATTAATCTGATAGATCTTTTTACGATCTGTATGCGGATATTCTCTGCATGCCTTTGGTCTTACTTCATAGATAGAACAGGTATTGTCATTATTTAGAAAGAAGCATGGTAAATTCTGTAATACTTTATCATTGTCTTCATCCACTCTTAAAAATTTAGCTTCAAAATCAGCTGATTTCATCCGAAGATGCTTAGCAATCCTTTCAATATCCTTTTCTGTATATAAAGGACCTGTTGTTTTACAGCAATTGGCGCACTGTAAACAGTCTATTTCATCAAAGACTTCATCATGGGTTTCTTGTACAATATAATCAAGATTTTTGGGCGGTTTCTTTTTTAATCCGTCCAGAAATTTTTTATGTTCTTTCTGCTTTTGTAAAGCCTGTTTTTTATAAAAGTCTAAATTCATTCTTATTTCATCTCCGGATGCAAAGATAAAATATTGTTTTTATGAAATTTATCAATCCAATCTATAGATTTATCTTTTGTTTTTGCTGTACATTTGAAATATGAAAAAGCTTGAATCAAGAGAAGACATTGAACACCTTGTGAATTCATTTTATGCAAAAGTCGTTAAGGATGAAACCATTAGCTTCTTTTTTAATGATATTGCAAAAGTTGATTGGGATAAACACCTTCCAAAGATGTATTCTTTTTGGGAATCTATTTTATTTGGACAAATGACCTATAAAGGAAATCCTATGGGTGTACATTTTCCCATTAATGAGATTCAGGCTATGGAACAAAAGCATTTTGACAAGTGGCTTGAATTGTGGAGAACAACCATTGAAGAGAATTTCGTAGGAGAAAACGCTGATATGGCAATCTACAAATCTGAAAATATAGCAAAGCTTATGGCTTTTAAAATGGAATTAGCTAGAAGGCTTTAAGCAATTATCTCTCAAATTTTATCTGATTTTTATTTTTTAGCTGAAATTCAACAATCGAATTTCGTCAATTTCCTGAAATGCATTTTTAATTTTAAAGTGCAGAAGACCATGAATAATCAAAAAAAATAAAATAATTCACTATTTGGTTAAATTTGCAAATAGTTGATTTTTAAGTATTTCTACTGATCAAATTCGTTTTTTTAATATCTACCTTTACTTCATCAAAATTACTACAGACGTCTTAAACAAATTTTGACTGCGGTATCCGAAAAGCAATCAGAGTAGGAAATTTTTAAAAACTCAGAAATCATGGAACTAGTTAAAGAAAACGTAGAAACAGCTCAAGTAGTATTATTACAAGCCTTAGGAAAAGAGCAAGGACAATTCTTAAGTCATGGAAATGGAGAAGTATTTCTTCAAAATGGTATCAGAGGATTAGGCGAAGTCTTCATTCTTGAAAAATTATCAAATAACAGAGTAGCATTAAGATGCACCAGCAAAGAAAAAGGGTTATACTTAAGCCATGCTTTTGATAAATTGTGGTTACAAAACGGAATTCAGGGAGAAGGTGAAGAGTGGGAATTGGTAGTACACAGTCCTAATAAAGTTTCCTTCAATTGCTATGGCAAAGAAAAAGGTAAAACTCTTAGCCATGCCTTCGATAAAATGTGGCTACAGAATGGCTACCAAGGCGAAGGAGAGCTATGGGATATGCAAGATTAAAAGATAAATACAGTAAATACAGGGTCTGCAATTTAAAATATTGTAGACTCTTTTTTATATGAAAAAGGTAATTATAATTTTTTATGGGACAATGACCGTAAAAATATAAGCTGCCAGATTTACCAGAAGAACTGTTCCATAAAGGATATTGGTTTTTCCGCGACTTAAGGAAAGCATTACAATAAATACGGATAAGGAAAGCAGGATCACATCTTTTTTATCCAATCCTAAAACCAATGGAATGTCATACATGATACAAACTGTAGAAACTGCCGGAATCGTTAACCCTATACTTGCTAAAGCTGAACCTAAAGCCAGGTTTAAACTGGATTGAATTTGATTGGCTCTTGCTGCACGAATGGCTGCAACACCTTCCGGAAGAAGTACTACGGCTGCAATGATAACCCCAACTAAAGATTTAGGCGCTCCTAAGCTCTGCACCATATTTTCAATTGTGTCGGATAAGCCTTTTGCCATAAGAACGACGATAGCAAGACAAACAACCAAAAAGCCAAAGCTTATGAATGTTTTAGTTAATGAAGGAATATAATGTTCTTCAGGATGCTCATCCGGTACAATGAAATAGCTTCTGTGCCTCACCGTCTGGACCATTAGGAAAACTCCATAAATAACAAGACAAGCAATGGATACAAAAATAAGCTGAGCTTCATTATAGAATGGTCCGTTTACACTCGAAGTAAAATTAGGAAGAACAAGGGTTAGTATTAGAATAGAAACAATACTTACCAGATATGTTGTAGCAGAAGTTCTTGCAAAGAATTGTTCATGATATTTAACGCCACCTACTAAAATACAGATTCCTAAAATACCATTAAGAATAAGCATAACAGCGGCAAAAACAGTATCTCTAGCCAGCGTGATCGCCTGATCTCCGCCGGCAACCATCAGTGAGATGATTAAGGCGACTTCAATAATTGTAATACAAAGAGCAAGGATAATAGTCCCGAATGGCTCCCCTACTTTATGGGCAACAACTTCGGCATGATGCACCGCCGATAATACACTCCCAATAAGCAAAATTCCGGCAATGACATCATAAATGATACCACCACCCATTAGTCCTGAAAAGTAATAAATTACCGCAAGGACAGGAAAAATATAAGTATAATGTAAAAGTTCTCTAAGTCTCATAAAGTGACTACAAAATACAAAAAATCTATAAATTTTTAAATACTAAAAGAAAATATTAATGATATTTTAATGACACCACAAGGTAAAGTCCTGAAAATCCGTGATCATATGAAACAATAGCCCAATAGCAATAATTCTAATATTCCCTTTGAAAAATAACATTGCACAATACACGGCAATAGCATAATATGAATGGAGAATATGAAATCCTATACTATTTCTTGAAGGATCAAAAATCGGATTGGCAAAAAGATGATCGAGATCCACCAGCATTGTTGCCAATAAAATGAGATATGCCTTTTTCCAATTCTTACGGTAAAATACCAATGCTATACATACCGGAAATCCAAAGTGCAAAAAATAATGAGTAAATGATTTCCAAAAGAGACAATCCATCATATTCTGCCTTTTAAATAATCCTGTCTCACTTCTTCATCCAGTTTTTCGATAGCATATCGCAGGCAAGTTCTTGGCATTTCTTTGTAATATTGGTTCAGATAAGAAATCAGCTCTCCTTCGTTCATATTTCCCATTTCACGCAATAGCCAGCCATTTGCTTTATGCATAAGATCGTGAGAATGTTTTAGATTTCTGGTTACAAACTCCTTGGTAAGTTCAAAAGATCCTTTTTTTATATGGTGCATCGTCCCCACCACTGCAATTCTCTTATGCCACATTTCCTCGGCTTCTGAGAGTTCTCTCAGGAGATTTTCTTTCTTATTTTCATAAGCATATCTCCCTAAAATTTTATAACAACTTGAATCTACCAGGTCCCAATTGTTAACATAAGGAAGATGATTGAGATAAAAATCCACCACTTCTTCTTTTACACTGATATCTTTTGTTTTTTCAAACTTTGAGATCAGGATAAAAAGGGCAGTAAGACGATGTTCATGATATTTAGAGGAAAGTAATTCACTTAATTCTTTTAAATTGATTTTTGAGTAGTATTCTTTAGCTACAGACCTTTGATCAGGAACTTTTACACCCAGAAACAAATCTCCTTCACCATATTCTCCTTTTCCTGTTTTGAAAAACCTTGGAAAGAATTCCGCTTTCTCAGGAATGGATAAGACCGCAAGAGCTTCATGGATTTCTTTAATAATACTACTCATTTTAATAACAATCTGGTGTTAAAAGCTACGCTTTATCTTCTAAAATACCTTGTTCCTCTTCTTCTTTTACAATCTGGTTAGGATTCGCCACTTTAGCAATGGTAAGCCCCTGAACAATAATGGAAAACACCACTACACAATAAGTAATACTAAGAATAATCTCACTATATTCACTTTTGGGAATAGACATCGCCAATGCAATGGAAACACCCCCACGAATTCCTCCCCAAACCAATACTTTCACTGTTTGTGGGCTGAAACTCTTTCTCAGAGAAGTAAACTTCGTAGGTCCCCATATGGAAATAAATCTTGCAAACAGAACTACGAAAATCGCCAGTAATCCTGGAATCATGAAGTGTTTCAGATCTTTAATCATTAAAAGTTCAAATCCTATAAAAAGGAATAGTACAGCATTCAGAATTTCATCGATGAGCTCCCAGAATTTGATCAGATAATCCTGAGTAACGGACTTCATTTTAAAGTTTCTGTTGAAGTTCCCCATAAATAATCCTGCCGCTACCATCGTTAGTGGTCCTGAAATATGCATTTGTCTAGCAATAAGATAACCTCCCATCACCACAGAAAGTGTTACCAGCACGGAAATAATATAATCATCTACTTCACGCATCAATCTGGACGTTACCCATCCCAGTAAAACACCTAAAAGAATACCTCCACCAGCTTCATGAAGTAGCAATAAACCTATACTTTCCACTCCAAGATCCACTTCTTTACCCACAGCCAGTTGTAAAACCACCGTGAAAACCACAACAGCCATACCATCATTGAAAAGAGATTCTCCGGCAACTTTAGTTTCCAGAGATTTCGATACTTTCGCTTGTTTCAAGACACTTAATACTGCCACCGGATCGGTAGGAGAAATCAATGCCCCAAATACAAGACAGTAAATAAACGGAAGCTTGACGCCCACATAAGGAAGAAGATAAAACATCCCGAAACCAACTACAAAAGTGGAAATTACGACTCCCACCGTAGAAAATATCAGTACAGGACGAAACTGCTCCTTAAGATCGTTGATATTAATATGGATTCCCCCCGCAAAGAGAAGGAAGTTAAGCATAGCTCCCATCAGAATTTCTGTAAAATCAATACTTTCCATCAGGCTATTAAGGTGCCCAAACGTTCTTGGTAAAACCGTTTCTCCAAACAATACAAGAAAAATGGAAACCACAATGGCTATGACCATAATTCCGATAGTACTTGGAAGTTTTAAGAATCTGTAGTTAAGATATGCAAATATAGATGCTAATACGATTAATGCTGAAAATGAATAATATAATTCCACTAAGTGTTTTTTAAAGATTAATTGGTTAGTTCTAAATAAAGTACTTTGATATAAATTTTGTTACCCTCTTTTTCCCAAATATCATACATCCCGTCTTTGGATGGTTTTGAACCTCTTGTGTAATCCTTTCCTATATTCAAAATATTAAGAAAAATATATTCATCTCCTACGGAATTGACCAGGTAAGCCGTTTTTTCAGATTTTCCATCTCCCGAGCTCTTTATACCATCCGCAAGAGAGCGAAACTGATTAAGATGATGCATGAAATTATTACCATCCTTCTTAGAATCATATGCTCTAAGAAGAATCAGAAGAATATCAAGATTGGTAGGATCTTTATCATATAAAACCTTTCCCTGCTTAATACATTCCTCAAAATTATTCAGTTTAAAAGCTTCTACCAGGTTTTTGAAACGTTCGTCAGAAGTTGATATTTTATCATTTCTAAAATTCCTTCCGTAGTAAAGATATTGTGATTCTATACTATCTAAAGACTTAGGATACCCTTTATATTTAAAAATAAGCTTCTCGTAATTGTACGGAGAATCTGTTTTTTTAAGACTTTTTTCAATAGCTTTAAAATCTATTTTTGATTTCTGGCTGAAGCCAAAAACTGAAAACAGAATGAATAAAAGGAAAAAATGGTATCTCATTATTTGTTGTTTTCTTCTTCCTCGTCATCAAAGTACTCGAAAAGGAAATCGTTGTACGGAAATCTGGAAATATGAATCTTCATAACCTCATCATAGATCATCTTTTTCATTTCCGGGAAGTTTTCCTTTGTAAGTGCTGAGATGAAAACAGTAGGATGTTTGGATTTTGCCATCCATGTTTTTTCCCACTCTTCCAGAGAGACATTTTTCTTCGTACTAGGCGTCAGATCATCATCATCTTTTCTCTCGTAGCTGAAATCATCAATTTTATTGAAAACCATGATCATTGGCTTTTGATGAGCATTGATTTCCATTAATATCTGATTTACAGATTCAATATGATCTTCGAAGCTTGCATGAGAAATATCCACCACATGAATAAGAAGATCCGCTTCACGCACCTCATCCAATGTAGATTTGAACGATTCGACTAACTGTGTAGGTAATTTTCTTATAAATCCTACCGTATCGGTAAGTAAGAATGGAAGATTCCCGATGACAACTTTTCGTACGGTAGTATCCAGAGTTGCAAACAATTTATTTTCTGCAAAAACTTCAGACTTTGAAAGAGAATTCATCAAAGTAGATTTTCCTACGTTCGTATATCCTACTAATGCAGCACGAACAACTTTTCCACGATTGTTACGCTGAGTCGCCATTTGTTTATCAATCGTCTTCAGTTTCTCTTTCAGCAAGGTAATTCTGTCACGGATGATACGACGGTCAGTTTCAATTTCCGTTTCTCCGGGACCTCTCATCCCGATCCCCCCTTTCTGACGTTCAAGGTGGGTCCACATCCTTGTCAACCTAGGTAAAAGATACTGATATTGTGCTAACTCCACCTGAGTTCTTGCATAAGAAGTCTGTGCTCTTTGGGCAAAAATATCAAGAATAAGGTTCGTACGGTCCAGGATCTTAACTTCCATTTCTCTTTCCAGGTTTTTAAGCTGTGAAGGAGAAAGCTCATCGTCAAAAATTACGGTTCCGATTTCGTTTTCTTTTACATATTCTTTTATTTCAAGTGCTTTTCCGCTTCCGATAAAGGTTTTGGAATCAGGCTGTGTTAATTTTTGAGTGAAGCGCTTTTGTACAGTGGCTCCGGCAGTGAAAGCTAAAAACTCCAGTTCATCCATATACTCTGTAAGCTTTTCTTCGTCCTGATGCTGGGTTACAATACCCACCAAGACTGCTTTCTCATAATTATGTTCTTTCTTTTCTAACATTAAGTTCTGTCTATGTTTATGATTTTTACAAGATAATATTTTTCAGAAAAAAAACAAAATCAATTTTTATTTAATAACACATTTTAATATAAATTTAAGTTGAGAGACCTATTGTTTTATAAAAAATCAATAACTTTATGTAATAATTTTCTGATTTTTAAATTTTTAAATTAAAAATTAACACCCCAGAAGATCATGATTTCCCATATCAAATGTATGATTATTGATGATGATGAACTGGACAGGCTGGTTCTTCAGCATTATATTAAGCAATATGAAAATATTGAAATGGTCGCTTCTTTTGATTCAGCAGAAAAAGCAATTCCTTATCTTGAACTTCCCATTGATCTCATCATCACCAATACGAACCTGAAAGGCATGAGTGGTCTTGAGTTTAGAAAAATCGCTCGAAAGATACCCGCCTGTATCTTTGTAAGTGCTTATCCTGAACTAGCCGCATGTGTTTTTGAAATGGATACGTTAGATTTCATTACCAAACCAGTGACTAAAGAACGTTTTCATTATTCTATGCAGAGACTTTTCGAGTTTTTTAAGGTAAAAGAAAAGTGTGAATGTTATGATGCCATGCTGGGACAAGATTGTATCAAATTAAAAGAAAGTGGAAATATTTTCCAGGTCAGAAAAACAGATATTCTGTATCTGGAAGCATTAAAGGATTACACCAGAATTATTACCCTTGAAAAAAAGCATTGTATTCTGGATTCTCTTGGTAATCTTCTTCATAAAAGCTTTTTTGATTCTTTTGTAAGAATTCACCGAAGCTATGCCGTGCCTCGCCATCTTATCCGTGGAAAAAATTGCCATGAAATAGAACTTATTCACCAGATAAAGCTTCCTATTGGCAGAACTTACAGGGATAACCTTTCCTTTTTTGAATCTTAAAAACAAGAACAGATTTTCAATAATAATTCACAAAATGCTATTGGTCGATTATTTCTGCCGTTAGTCTATTTTTCTCTTATTCAATTCTGATAGGCAGTAATTTAGTCTTCCCAAATTTCACATTGAGAAAAGACATTTATTAGCAACTTAAAACTGTTATTCATGAAAAGAATATCTATGTATTATTGTATTCTGCTCATCTTTCCCGCCTCAATTCTGCATGCACAATCAGCAGTATTAGCAACAGGAATGGATGCCTCAGGAGGTAATGGCTCAAGCTCTTATAGTGTAGGTCAGATCGCATATCTTTTCAAAGGTACTGATCCTCAAATCATGGAGGGTTTGCAGCAACCTTACGAAATCATCACCCTTGCTACTCTCGAACCGTCCTCAGACCTTGAAGGTATTTTAATATACCCCAATCCTTTCAAAGATTATCTGTACCTGGATTTTACCACAAATAATTATAAAGGTTCAGAATACCAGCTCTTCGACTCACAAGGTAAGCTGATCAAAAAAGACGTGATTTTACAATCAAAATCCGAGCTTAATTTTTCTTCCCTGCCATCTGCAATGTATATCATAAGGATCAATCAGAAAGGAGAAAATATCAAGACCTTTAAAATCATTAAAAAATAATCACCATGAAAAAAATATTATCAATGTTTTGGATCTTGTCCGGGCTCTTTATAGGGCTTTCACAAGCTCCGGAAAAAATGAGTTACCAAGCAGTCATCAGAAACGGTTCCGGACAGCTTTTGGTTAATCAGGGGATCGCTACCAGAGTAAGTGTATTACAAGGTTCTCCTGCAGGAGCATCAGTTTATTCGGAACGACTTACCGGAAATACCAACGCCAATGGATTAATCACTATGGAAATAGGTACGGGAACGGTACTTACAGGAACATTTGCTTCTATAGACTGGTCTTCGGGAAGTTATTACTTAAAAACTGAAACTGACCCGGCTGGCGGAAGCAGTTATACAATAATAGGAACCAGCCAGCTATTAAGCGTACCCTATGCCTTGTATGCAAAATCGGCAGGTGGCACTGGTGGAAGTTTCACTATCCCCTATACCAATACAGTAAATAATGCATCTACCTTATTTTCTCTAACAAATGACGGAGATGGAACTTCACTGGAAGGAATCAATAATACTGCGACATCAAGTATCTCTGCCATAAGAGGTATTGTAAACAGTACAGCACCTGGTGGATTCTCTACCGGAGTCCGCGGGATTAATAACGGCACAGGAGGATTAGGAATCGGAGTATGGGGGAGCCAGGCTGGAAGTGGCTGGGGTGTTTATGGGTCTACTCCCAACGGATTAGGGGTATATGGTAACGCGACATCAAACGGAATCGGTGTTTACGCCAACAGTAATACAGGTACGGGGCTTACAGCAACCAGTAATAACGGAATCCCGGCAAGTATTTCTATTTTCAATAACGCAAATAATAATAGTGTTCTTAATGTTTCCAGTGTAGGAAACGGGACTATTGTAAATGTAACCACTACAGGTAACGGTGATGGTGTATCGAGTTCTACAGGATCAGGAATTGCTCTTAGAGGAACCACCAGTATGCAGACTTCTGCCGGTGTGCTGGGTAGTAACAACGGAAATGGAGAAGCTGTAGTAGGTCTTACCACCAGCGATATTGCAGGAGCCGTCGTGGGGAGAAACGATGGCGGCGGTTATGGAGTAAGAGGTTTCATCGCTACTAATACAGCCGGAACCGGAATTGGTGTATACGGACAGGTTGGGCTGAACAACAGTACCGGACGAGCTGGTAGATTTGAAAATTTTAACCCAACCAATACCGATGCCAATACTTTTGAAGTAAAATCAAACGGAAATGGCAATATCCCGGACAATACAAAAGGAAATGCTTCTTCTTTCCTGCTTGATAACACCAACAGTGTAGGGGCAGCAGTAAGAGCGGAAGTGAATACTATTTTCGGAAATTTTGGAGCCGCTGCTGTATTTGGTGTTTCTTCTGGCACAGGAGGACGCGCCGGATTATTCTATGCATCCAATCCTGCAGGTAACGGAGCTTCTCTAATAGCACTTACAGATGGAAACGGAAATGCGATCACCGCCAATGCCGGTAAGGATGGAAATGGTGTAGAAACCAATATTGATGGTGCAGGAAATGCTCTGTATGCGTGGGTTCCTTCTTTTTCAACAGGACGTGCCGGTAGATTTGAAATTTTCAATGACAATAATACAAGTGATGTGATCACAGTAAAAACCATTGGAAATGGTATTGCCGGAAGTTTTAAAGTAGATAAAGTTACCGGAACATCTCCTGCCGTAAAAGGAGAAGTTAATTCTCAATTTGCTAATTTCGGAACTGCTGGTATTTATGGGATATCTTCAGGTACAGGAGGATTTGCCGGTTTATTTCATGCAAGTAATCCTGCCGGAAACGGACCTGCTTTAGTAGCTATTGCGGATGGAAATGGAAACGGAATCACAGCCAATGCATCCAATACAGGAGACGGAGTTGAAACAACTGTAGACGGATCAGGAAATGCTCTTTTCGCATGGGTTCCGAATTTTGCAACCGGACGAGCTGCGAGACTTGTTAATTTTAACACCTCCAATACCAACCCTGTTCTTACAGCAGAAACCCATAGTTCCGGCTCTATTGCTCTATTCAAATCCGGAAATCCCGGAACGGTAAACGTAGCACGTATAGATAATACAGGAAAAGGCTTTTTTAACGGAGGAACACAAAACAGTGGTGCCGATGTTGCCGAAGCATTTGATGTAAACGGACACATTTCTGAATATGAACCAGGCGATATTCTGACTATCTCAACAAAAGCAGACAGAACAGTAGAAAAATCTTCAAAACCTTATTCCAATCTTGTTGCCGGAGTATATGCTACCAAACCGGGAGTACTTCTTACTGAGGAACATATAGACACAGATCTTTCCAATAAAGTTCCGATGGGGGTAATCGGTGTTATTCCAACAAAAGTTTGTATGGAGAGTGGTAAAATCAAAAGAGGAGATCTTTTAGTTACCTCATCAAAGTCTGGTGTTGCCATGAAAGCTGATCTTAAAAAAGTAAAAATAGGACAAGTCATCGGAAAAGCTCTTCAGGATTATGATCAAAAAGAGATTGGAAAAATTCAAGTATTAGTCAATATAAAATAAATCGTCATGAAAATAGTATATATCATCCCATTATTGTTTGTAAGTATTATCACCTATGCTCAGGAAAGCACAAAATCTGCTCCCGCAGAAGATCAAACCTTGGCTGTAAAACAAATAAAGGAGCAGGAAGCAAAGATTTTAAAAGAGACTAAGGAAAGTACAGAGAAAAAAGCACCACAAACAGGGCTGGTTTCTAATCATGGGCTTGAAGTCAAAAATAAAGAATCTAAGCCCAAATCTACGGACAACAGTTCAGGCAAAATGCTTCCCAATACAGCAAGTCTTGAAGACCTCAAAAAAACTATTCCCAACAGACAGGCATCTCATACTATAAATTCTAGGAACACAAGTACAATGACCATTGGACTGCCAAATACGGCAACTTTAGAGGAAATAAAAAAAACAATCTCTAAAAACTAATAACATCCAAAAAGCTGATAACCAAACTAGATTTTTCAAACAAAAGAAGTCCGCTACTAAGCGGACTTTTTATATTTTCTAGAGGAGAAATTAATCCCAATCTGCAGCAACAAATTTCATGGAGTTTCCTTTATCATCAGACAATGTAAGGAAATGTCCTTCTACAGTATACTTTGTCATAGTATTAAAATTTTTCTGAAAAGCAGTTTCCAAACTCATATCTTGACATGCTTTCATCGTCCCAATTCCATTTGAAATTTTCACTTTTCCATTTTCTTTAAACTCAGTAGTATATGACATTTGGTTACAGCCCATGTATACACTTCCCTGAATTTTACCATCTTCCATTGGGGATGTCAGGTTAAGCTCTGCTTTATGGGCAATCAGCTCATCTTTAGAAAATCCATCTAAGGAAACCAACATCCATTGTCTCTGAATCTTGTAATCTTTGAGCTGAGGAACAGCTGAACAGTTTAAAGCAATCCCCAAAAATAAAACAGCCAAAAGTGGTAATAGTATTTTTTTCATGCGCTTTATCATCCCATTTTCATACCAATTCACCACAGAATCTCGTAAAAATTAGTAAATTAGCATCACAAAAATTATTTTATAAAATGAAAAGACTATTTCTACTATTCACTTTCTTGCTGGGCTTTGCTCAGATGAGGGCGGATGAGGGGATGTGGCTGCTAATGCTCATCAAAAGACTTAACGGTGTTGATATGCAAAAGGAGGGTCTACATCTAACGCCTGAGGAAATTTATTCAGTGAACAATTCCAGTATGAAGGATGCTATCGTAAGTTTCGGTGGTTTCTGTACTGGTGAGATTGTTTCTGACAAAGGACTTTTATTCACAAACCACCACTGTGGTTATGGTGCTGTGGCTGCAGCTTCTACTCCTGAAAAAGACTATTTAAAAAATGGTTTCTGGGCAATGAAGCAAAAAGACGAATTCAATGCAAAAGATCTTTATGTAAGATTTTTAGTAAGAATGGATGATGCTACTCAAAGAATCACGTCTAAGCTAAACAACAATATGACCGGAGCAGAGAGAAAAGCTGTTATTGATGCTGAAACTAAGGCAATTCAAACAGAAAACTCTGAAAACGGAAAATATACTGTCGTAGTAAAAGATTTCTTCAACGGGAATGAATTCTACTATTTTGTATATCAGGATTATAAAGATGTAAGATTAGTAGGTGCTCCACCTTCATCATTAGGAAAATTCGGAGGTGATACTGACAACTGGGAGTGGCCAAGACATACTGCAGACTTCACAGTCTTCAGAGTATATGCTGATGCTGCTGGTAACCCGGCTGAATATTCTCCAAGCAATGTTCCTATGAAGCCTAAGCATTTCTTACCGGTTTCTCTTAAAGGAATTAAGCCTGGTGATTTCTCAATGATCATGGGATACCCTGGTAGAACAAACCGTTACCTGACTTCTTACGGAATTCAGCAGATGGTAGGAAAAGACTATCCGGCATGGGTAGAAGCTTCTAAAACTGCAATGGATGTAATGAAGAAGTACATGGATAAAGATAAAGCTACTCAGCTTAACTATGCTTCTCAGTATGCTTCTGTAGCAAACTACTGGAAAAACAGACAAGGAACGATTGATGCTGTAGAGAAAAACGGTACCATCTCTGACAAGATGAAAATCGAAGAAACCTTCAAAACATGGGCTTCTATGCCAGCAAATACCATGTATGATGGTGTTTTAGAAGATATTGGTACTTATTACAAGCAAACTTCCGACAGAAATGTTGAGAAAAACTATGCTACTCAATTCACAAGAAATGCTAAATATATTTCTCTTGCTTTACAAGTAGGATCTGTTCTTAAAGCTTATGCTGCTCAGGATATGCAAGGAAGATTGGCAATGAAAGCTAAAACTGAAGCTGCAATCAAAGCTGCTTATGAAAACTTCAGCCCTTCTTTAGAAGGTGAAATGCTTGCCGCAATGACGAGTCTTTACCAAGCCAGAGTAAAAAATCCTGAAGTTGCTTCTGCTACGATCTTAGGCTTAGATGCTAAAACAGTTTCTAACTTTGCTTACTCTTCTATTTTTGCTAACAAGACTTCTGTAACAAATTTCTTATTAAATCCAGATGCATTAAAGCTTGATGCTGATCCACTTTGGAAAGCTGCAAACGGTATTACGGCTGATCAGAAAATGAGCACTGAAAAATATGTAAAAGTAGATGATAACTTTGCTAAAAACAGCCGTCTATTCTTAGCTGGTTTAATGAAAGCAATGCCTGAGAAGAAATTCTATCCGGATGCTAACTCTACAATGAGATTAACTTATGGTACAGTAGATAAACTTCCTATCAGAGAAGACAGAAACTATTTCGGAGTTACAGATAACTATTATACAGATATGGCTGGTCTTGTTGGAAAATACAAGAAAGGTGATGAAGAATTCGATCTTCCACAAAGAGTGATTGATCTTTACAACCTTAAAGATTTCGGACAATATGCTGATGCAAAAGGATACATGCCTGTAAACTTCCTTTCAAACAATGATATTACAGGAGGTAACTCTGGTTCTCCGGTAATTGATGGTGATGGAAACCTTATCGGTCTTGCATTTGACGGAAATAGTGAAGCTTTAAGCGGAGATATCGTATTCGAGCCTGAATGGCAGAAAACAATCAACGTTGACGTTCGTTTTGTACTTTGGACAATTGATAAATTTGCTGGTGCAAGAAGATTAATTGACGAGTTAAAGCTTGTAAGAGACGAAAACACTCCGGCTGATACAAAAACTAAAAACTCAGGTACTACAGCAACACCTAAGAAAACAAAGAAAAAATAATCTTTTTAGATATATTTTAAAACCGTGAAATTTACTTTCACGGTTTTTTTATTTTTGATAATTAAAAACTGATCTAATATGACTCTTGAGCCCATAGAATTCACAGCCGTTATTAAACAAAACGGAAACATGAATGCCGCCTTTGTGGAGTTTCCGTTTTCCACAGAAGAGCTCTTCAATAAAAAGGGGCTGGTAAAAATAAAAGTGGTATTTGATAACAAGGTAGAATATCGTGGAAGTCTTGCTAAGATGAAATCTGAATGTCACATCTTAGGGCTAACCCAAGAAATCAGAAAACAACTTGGGAAGACCTTCGGAGATGAAGTTTTCGTGTCTCTTATTGAGGATAAACAAGAAAGAACAGTTGAAATTGCCGATGATATTGCCACGGTTTTTAATGCTAATCCTGAAGCAAAATTATTATTTGATAAGATGAGCTATACCCACAAAAAAGAATACATCCGCTGGATAGAAGAAGCAAAAAAGCCGGAAACCAGAGAGAATAGAAAAATAAAAATGATACAGATGATTCTGGATGGAAAAAAGGGAGTTTAGTTTTTTCACTCCCAATATTCTTTAAATTTCAAAGCTTCACTAAGCATTCCAAAATTCCCTATCTAAACTTCTATATTGTATTGCTTCGGAAATATGATGTGAGAGGATTTTTTCAGACTCCTCAAGATCAGCAATGGTGCGCGCAACTTTCAATATTCTGTCGTACGCTCTTGCCGACAGATTAAGTTTTTCCATTGCTAATTTTATGAGTTGTAAAGAGGTTTCATCCAATTCACAAAACGCTTCAAGTTCTTTAGGTCCTATCTGTGCATTACTGCTTATAGTGAGATCTTTATATCTTTCATTCTGAATTTCTCTTGCAATCAGCACCCGTTTCCTTATATCTTCACTCTTCTCTCCTTTTCTTTTTTCAGATAATTGTTCAAATTCTACTTTTTGAACTTCAATATGAATATCAATCCGATCCAGAAGGGGTCCGGACAATTTATTCATGTACCGTTGCATTTCATACACGGAAGAAGTATTATTGGGATCATCCGGAAAAAAGCCACTCGGGCTTGGATTCATTGAAGCGACTAACATAAAACTTGCAGGATAGTTTACCGTAAATCTCGCTCTTGAAATAGTAACCTCTCGGTCTTCCAACGGTTGGCGCATCACTTCCAGAACAGTTCGTTTAAATTCCGGCATTTCATCCAGAAATAATACGCCGTTATGAGCTAAAGAAATTTCTCCAGGCTGAGGGTAACTTCCTCCACCAACTAAGGCTACATCTGAGATCGTGTGATGAGGTGCACGGTAAGGACGCACGGTCATTAATGAAGCTTCGGTTCCTATTTTTCCTGCTACGGAATGTATTTTTGTTGTTTCCAAGGCTTCTTTCAACGTCAGAGGAGGTAAGATGCTGGGAACTCTTTTTGCCAACATCGTTTTTCCACTGCCTGGAGGACCTATCAAAATAATATTATGACCGCCAGCCGCAGCCACTTCCATAGCTCTTTTGGCTGTTTCCTGTCCTTTAACTTCAGAAAAATCAAATGGAAAATTATTAATCTTTTCATGAAATTCTTTTCGAGTGTCCAGGATAACTTTATTAATAGGTTTTCCTTCATTAAAAAAGTCTATTACTTCTTTAATATTCTCTACTCCATATACATCCAGATCATTGACAATTGCTGCTTCTCTGGCGTTTTGAATAGGAAGAATTATTCCTTTAAAACCTTCTTCTCTCGCCTGAATAGCTATGGGCAAAACTCCTTTAATAGGCTGAAGGCTTCCATCCAGAGAAAGCTCACCCATAATAATATAGTTTTGAGTTTCTTCAGCAAGGATCTGGTCTGATGCTGCTAAAATTCCAATAGCAATGCTAAGATCGTATGCAGAGCCTTCTTTTCTTAGGTCTGCCGGAGCCATATTAATCGTGATTTTCTTCCCAGGAATTTTATACCCTACGTTTTTCAATGCAGCTGAAATTCTATAGCTGCTTTCTTTGATCGCATTATCAGGAAGTCCTACCAAATGATAGCCTACTCCTCCACTATCTACATTTACTTCAATTGTTATTGTCTGTGCTGCAACTCCGTGAATGGCACTGCCGTAAATTTTAATCAGCATGATGTGTTTTTGAAGTAAAAATAATGAATATACTATTTTAAAATATTGATAATTAAATGTATAATATTCTAAAATAAACGAGATTATAAAAAGGGATTTAAGAAAAATACAATTAAAAACGATGACACCCAACAAGTGTAATAAAAAAACCACTGCAACTACAGTGGTTTCATATTTATAGATAGGAATCTAATTATTACAATTTGCTACAAACAAAGGCTTTGGTAACTTTTTAACAGCAACTTTTGGCTGCGAGGTGCCTGTAATTTTATCAAACTTCATGAGGACATCATTGTAATGAAAATCATCGCTTTTGTAGTTCAGTTCTTTTATAGGAACAGCTGGATTTATATAGACGTTTCGCTGTTTATCATATTTATAATCCGATACATCTATTTTTTCTGCCATATCATCATTCATATTGTATGCATTATTGACCAGTTTATAGTCTGCATCAAATGCCATGTCAAAAGATTGATTCAGAAAATTCAATTCCTTTTCATCAGAAAGCTCTTTTTGAGAAGATTTTTTAAGAGGTACTTCTGAACCGTCATAGATTTCTGATAATCCTTTTTTTGTGATTTTAAAAACAAAATCATTGTAGTAAAGGCTATCCTTCATGTATTGTACAATAAAATCATTGTAATCACCTGTTGGAAAAGTATACATCAGCTTTGGAATATCTACCCCTCTTCCGTTTTCATAATTCTTTTCTTCCAGTAACGTTATTGCTGATAGTTTTTCTTTAAAGACATAAACATTGGGATAATCCATACAATTTGCATCATCATTAAAGAGTGGTTGCATTTTACCCGGAAATTCTCCTGCCAGAATATTCCCCGTAATACCATCTCCGTTGAAATTAACTCGCATTCCTTTCTTAATATCTGGATTTTTTCGGGCATAAACATAAAACTTGGCATCAGGATTTTTGGGTTTCAGATGAAGAAAGTCTTTTTCAACGGTCCAGGTTCCTTTGATCAGAGTTCCATAAGCGATAACCAAAAAGGTTTTATTCTTATTGATCACAAAGGATGCTCCCTTGGATTGATAAACTCCGTCTATATTTCCCTGAGCACACAGCAACATACTGCAAAATGCCATCAGAAAGATAAGAGCCTTATTAAAAATCATTTTCATAGTCTTAATATTTTCGATAAATATCGCAAAAAAACTGAAAATGACTATCATTAGCGATACACACTTAATAGTATTCTCTCAAGAATTCTTTCATAAAGTCTCTTATTATTGGTCATAATTTCACCTTCACCCATCACCCCATCTGTTAATGTAATATGATTATCAGAAGGTGAAATAGCCAGATCGATCAGGTATCTTTTTTCTTCTCCATTCGCTGTTTTTACGAGATTTCCTACATATGAAACTTTTAAAACCTTTCCTCTTATAGAACCATATTCTTCATGTGGAAAATTATTAAGCTTTATCAGCACATCCTGATTTTCCTTAATTTTTCCCATCCCGAAATCTGACACCAGCATTTGCCCGTTCATTGTATTTGACATGGGAACTACTGCAAATATGGGTTCCTGATGATTAATAAACTGATTGTTTTTCAAGAAACTCAGATATTGTACTCTGCCCTGAACAGGTGCGGTAATGAGGTAAGTTCTCCTCCAGGTCCTAATTTTATTTACAAGATCATTATAGCTGTTATATAAATCAGATGCTAGCTTTTCTGTCTTCTCCGTTTTTAAAATCAAAGCTTCGTTGCCCTTGCTTTTTGTACTTAATATTTCCTGATCCAGTTTATATATATCCTGTTGTGTTGCATTCTTATATTGTCTTGAATTCAAATAATTCTGCTCTGTATTTTCATATTGCTCCTGGCTGATTACGAGAGACTGCTTCAATAGGGAGTCTCTTTTTACCTTATTATAAGCAAGTTTATCGTTTTTATTCAATATGTGAATTCTCTGCTGTTGTAACTGAAGTTGTTTTTCCTGTTTTTGAGCAAGATCACTCAACAATTGATGCTGTTTATCATACAATTTGTTTTCTGCAAAGAATGTATATTGCTGCAATGCATTCATAAAGGTGAAATAGCTGCTGTTTATTTCTCCAAGATGAACAATTTTAGGAAGTGTATTATAATAATGGGAATAATCCATTTCAGAATTAAACGCTAAAATTTTTTTCTCAAGCTCTATAAGCTCATCAAATGTTGATTCGTTTTCAATATAAGCAATCACATCTCCTTTCTTTACAATTTCATGGTCTTTTTTCAGGATCACAATAGGTCCGTGATAGCTGGCAACAAGATTTAAAGAAGGATTGTCTGCAATGATGGTAACAGATCCTTTATATGAATCGGGATATCGTATAGTGAATAATCCGATAAGAATCATAATTAACAGGACACTAATGAGTGTAAATATTTTGATATTGATACTGCTGGGAATCTTTGAAACCAAAAATGTGATCTCCTCCGAATTAGTTTGCTTCAGCTTCTGTGTATAATTTTTCAGCTCCATTTAAAACATTTATTTGACTTTCAAACAATAGGTAATAGTATCCTTTTTGTTCCATTAAAGTTTGATGATTTCCTTTTTCAATGATTCTTCCATCCTTCATTACGATAATCTGATCTGCATTTACAATGGTACTGAGACGATGTGCCACTACCACCACTGTTTTATTGATAAAAAGTTTGGAAAGAGAATTGACTATTTTTTTCTCATTGATAGAATCCAGCGCATTGGTTGCTTCATCCAGAAAGACGTATTTGGGGTTTCTGTATAACGCTCTGGCAATAAGTATCCTCTGCTTCTGCCCTCCGCTTATTCCCCTGCCATTTTCTCCTATTTTTGTTTTATATCCCAGAGGCATATTTTCAATTTCCTCTGTCATATTCGCTGCACTTACCACTTGTTTGAGCAGCTCATAATCTACATCTTCGGCATTCATGACAATATTATTGAGAACAGTATCATTAAAGATTTTTCCATCCTGAAATACACTTCCACACTGATTCCGCCAATGAGAAATATTAATATGCTTATAATTCATATCTCCTATTTTCACATCGCCTGAAGACGGTTCATAAAGTCTTAACAATAATTTCAGAATGGTAGACTTTCCACTTCCGCTATCCCCCACAATGGCTGTTATTTTTCCATCCGGGATGGTAAAGTTTAAATTTTGAAGAACATAAGGCTGTCTTGGCGAATACTGAAAATAAACATTAGAGAAACGAAGTGCTCCTGAAGAAAATAGTAAAGCATTATTATTGTTTTCATTCTGATCTTCTTCATTTAGTGATTTTATCTCCCGAATTCTGTTAAAACTTAGTTTCGCCATCTGAAAACTCAGAAAAAACTGCACAAGCTGCTGAATCGGACCATTAAGCAAGCCTAGAATCATCTGTATTGAAATAAGTTCACCCAATGTCATCTTTGAATCAATAACGAGCATGGCACAATAGAATGTAATACTCACGTTCTTAAGGTTATCAATCACCTGTGCCCCAGAGTTTTGTCTGTTGGTAATAGACTGCATCTGAAGGTTCTGCTTAAAAATTTTGGCTTGTATCTCATCCCATTTTAATTTTCTTGCAGTTTCGTGGTTATTGATCTTAATTTCCTGAATATTATTAATTGTTTCAATCCAAAATCCCTGATCCTTACCCATTAAAGCAAAATAGTTCATATCCACCTGCTTTCTTGCCTTAAAAAACAGAAATATCCATACAAGATAAGTTATGGTACCTCCCATAAAAATCAGGAAAACAGGAACATTATAGATCAGCAGAACAAATATAAATGCGGAAAATGACAGGAGAGAGAAGATTATATTAAGAGAATTCCCCATAATAAAACTTCGGATACGCTCATGATCATGTGCCCGCTGTAAAATATCTCCCGGATGCTTATTTTCAAAAAAACTGAATGGTAATCTCAGTAATTTTGCCAGATAATCTGAGATAATATTCACGCTCACTCTGTTTGAAACCTGAAGAATGATCCAGTCTCTGACTACAGTTGCAAAAAATGAACAGACAATAAGTGCCAGATTTGCTAAAAGAATCATTTCTATGAACTTAAGATCTCTTTTGCTTACCCCAATATCAATTACCGATCTGGAAATAAATGGTAAGAATAAATTTAATACTGTTATAATCCCCATTACGAGCAGTAATAGGAATAATATTCTCTTATAATTTGAAAAGTACTTTAGAAAATCAAACAATCCGTTTTTTTGTTCAATACTTTCCTCTATGTTGACCGTCTTAAAATGAGTGGAAGGCTGTAATAAAAGCGCAATGCCTTTATTATTTTCTTTAATCCATTTTTTTTGAAAATCCTTCAGCGTATAAACCAATTTTCCTCTTGCAGGATCAGAGATATAGATTTTATTAGCTTTAATTTTATAAAGCACTACAAAGTGGCTTTCTCCCCAATGAAGAATAACCGGAAGATTCACCTGGGTCTTTAAACCGTCTACTGTTGCTTTAACGGCATGGGTCTTCAATCCTATTTTGTCTGCAGTGTAAATCAGATCTGCAATCGAAACGCCTTCTTTCGTTACGCTGCATAATTCTCTTAAAAACTGGAGTGAATAAAATCGTCCATAGTGTTTGGCTACTATTTTCAGACATGTGGGACCGCAATCCATTTTATCATACTGCCTTTCCTGCGGAAATCGTCTTATCATTAGTTTTTTTTGCAAAATAAGGACACTAAAAAACACCAGAAAACCCTTTACCAGAGATTTAAAGATATGTTCACAGTCCATTAATAAAAAGAATTTCTACATGTCATAGTTTTGACCCGACCATAAAAACAGGAAACGATTGAAATACATGAAGAATTATATTATTATCCTCGCAGCCGGAAAAGGAAACCGATTAGGAGCCGAAATGGCAAAGCAGTTTCTCCCATTGAATGGCAAGCCCATCCTTATGCACACCATTGATCAGTTTATCGATAATGTATATCATAATTTTGAAATTATCCTTGTGCTGAATAAAGATGATTTACAGATATGGGAAGACTTTTGTGAACAATTCCATTACCGTCATTCAATCAGAATTGTAATGGGGGGTAAAGAACGTTTTCACTCCGTAAAGAATGCTTTAAACACTATTGAAGACCGCCATTGTTACATTGGAATTCATGATGCAGTAAGACCTTTTGTAAATAAAAAAGTGATTGATACAGCTTTTACCGAAGTAAGAGAACATGATGCTGTTGTACCCTGTATATCAATGATTCCCACAATCAGAAGAATAGATAAGAAAGGTAATATCGGGATGAACCGGGATGAATTTAAAATTATTCAGACTCCTCAGGTATTCAGATCCGACGTGATAAAAAAAGCTTATGAAACTTCTTATCAATCCCATTTTTTTGATGATGCCACTGTTGCAGAATATTGTGGGTATACCATAAAGCTTATTGATGGAAATGAAGAAAACATCAAAATAACTCTTCCCATTGACTATACCACCGCTAAAGCATTAAAAACTAAAATCTTACAATATGATATTCCAAATTAGTAAAGACACTGTATTTCTTCATAACGGTGCCGAAACCTTTGAAATCTGTTCAGATATACCTTTACAAAAGAGCAATATCCATTATCATACTGAAAAGTATGGCTTCGAGATGTGTCCGGAAGATATTCAAAACTATTCTGCCCATCTTTCTATTTGGGAATATATTCTACAGCACCATATTGAGGCTCCATGTATTATCATCGAAAATAATGTAAGGTTAAATCGGACCTACGAAGCCATTGTAAGTGAAACCGCTTCTACTGAGGATTGGGATGTCATAGTCCCTTACAATAAGCTCAATATTGATGCTGATTTAAGAAACGAGATATTCCCAAGTAGGCTTGGATACTATTGGGGAAGCTATATTTATGTTGTGAACGGCAGGAATATTGAGAAACTGTTATCTATAAAAGCCATCAGACAACCGATAGATGAGGAAATTCTTGAAGCATCCTTCAACAACACCTTAAAAACGCTTCTGATGGATACAGACTGGTTTGAATTTAATGAAAAAAATTGCCCGGTATATCAAAACAGAAGCTTATTCTTCCTTGAAAAAATACAGGAGATTAATGTCTGGGAAAGCAATCATAAGGAACAGGCTATTAGTATCATGACTTATTTAGCCAATAAATCAAAGGAACATAATTTAAACCTTTTTGCGCATGCCGGCACGTTACTGGGAATCATCAGACATGATGAAATTATGCCTTGGGATGATGATGTAGATCTATGTATGGACGAGCATGAAATACAAACTCTTCTGAAAGCTGTGCAAGAAGAAAATATCGTAAAATATACTAAAAGCACCTGGCATAAAACAGGATTCGAATATTATAAATTCTTTTATGAAAACGGAGAGCATAAAAACGGATATGAATATACATTTCCTTTTGTAGATATCTGGCTGCTTTTCCATAGAGAAAATTCATTCATTACTTCTGATGGATATGAAGCCTATACAAGCGATTATCTTCCCGGAAAAGAATACCTGTTTCATCAGGCTCCTATTCTTCTTCCTCAAAATCACGAATCAATTTTGAATAAAATGTATAAAAACTGGGATAAATACATTAAGGTCTTTTCATGGTCTCACAGACAAAAAGAAAATTGTATTGACAGTATTATTGTACCCATTAAAACCGATCATACCGGAAAACTGATTACTTACTGATAATAACCTTTTTTAAACTTTAAATAAATGAGAAACTCAAACGTAGTAGAACTCAACAGCACACTGGAGCTGTTGAACGAGAATGAATTGTATTCATTCAAAGGCGGACTTGCCGGAGGGCAGAGTGAAACCGAAATCCCTGAAGTCATTATCCCTGCTCCGGATCATGGTGGCAATGACGATGGCGATGGCGGATTCGATGATGGCAGTAATCCTCCAGGATGGAATGATGATGATCCACCGGGATGGAACGATGGTGATGATCCTTTTCCACCAGACGGGGGTGGTATTGATGATAATAATACCCCGCCTCCACCCAATAATCTTCCCGGAACTCTCCCTGCAATGTGCCAGCAAGCCTCATATTCAGGAAGCTGTGCGATAAGAGCTTTGGATTGGGTAGGTAAATATTTAGGCGTTTCAGGTCTGAATAAAGATGATTTTGCTGAATTCTTCGGAGCAAAGACACCAGCTGATGCCTTCAATACTTTTGAAATAGGTCCCGGAACAACTCCCTCACAGTATCTTACTGCTATTAATTCTTTCTTTACCAGTACTAATATCTCGTCTTCAGCGGATATAAATACACATGTAGGACAAGGACATCCGGTTTTGGCAACCTTAATAATGCCGGACGGTGGGCTTCACGCAGCAGTAATCACAGGAATAGATGTTTCTACCGGCATGGTAACAATGGCAAATTCATTAGCTAGCGGAGGTTTTGAAACTGTTGCATTCGGCTCTCTTAATATCAGAGGTCTTAATGCAATCACAGGTGTTCAAAATAACAGTGTTGTAACAAAATACACTTCTGATACCGGAGACTGGTGGACTCACTGTAGTATTTATTAATATCGTATGATGTATAAAAAAGTCATATCAATAGTATTTCTGTTGATTGTAGTAAGTTATAACGCACAGCAAGAGCATAATCAACCAGCTGTTGAAAAGCTTACGAAACCACAGAATATCAACAACATTGATTCTCAATTAGCAGATATAAAGGATTTTTATGATTCTTATAACCGCTATGGCAAAGACACGTCTAAGGCAATGATGATGTTGAAAAAGACAATGGATGATGCAAGCATTACTCCTTCTGATCAAAAAAAGATTATAAAAGCTCTTCAAAAAAAGATTGCCAGAAATAAGTCTCGTCAGGAAAAAATAGACTTTAGTGCAAAGCAGGTTGTTTTTGGAGATGTATTTTTCTATGATATTTTAGAACAGAAGCTGCAAAAGGAAAATTTAGATTCATTATACAGCATCATCTTTGAAAAAAGAAATAAAGCCAATAGTGCAGTCCGAATTATTACTGATAATTTTTACCAGCTTAAGCAAAGTAAAATCATCAACACATCATTTCATAATTCCGGAGAATTTATTACATCTGTTTTAAAGCAGAAATAATAGAAAATGACAGTTATTTTAGCCCTCCAGCGTATTGGAGGGCTTTATATTTTAGCATTCAGTTTCATCACTGTCGTTTTTGATCTAAGTCAAAGTTTTGCTTTTCCTTGCTCTATAATTTTGCGCCATAATAAAAAACATGGCAGAGCTTGAAAAAATTATATGGATTTCTATTATTCTGATCGTCATTATTTCGGTAAAAGAAAAGCTGAAACTGGCACTTCCTCTTTTACTTCTGTTGACAGGTCTTATTTTAAGTCTTACAAGGCTTGTCCCTTCCATAGATATGAGTCCGGAAATGATTTTTTACGTTGTCTTACCTCCTATTTTGTTCGATGCAGCATGGAATACTTCAATTCCTGAGTTTAAAAAAGAATTCTCTAAAATATCTCTTCTTGCCGTAGGACTTGTTTTTCTTACGACTACTATCATCGCATTGATTGCTCATACTATTATTCCTGGGTTTTCATGGTCTTTGGCATTCATTTTAGGCGCTATTATTTCTCCGCCAGATGCTGTAGCAGCCACAAGTATCACCAAAGGACTGCCACTTCCTAAAAAACTGGTTACCATTCTTGAGGGAGAAAGTCTGCTGAATGATGCTTCTGCCCTTATTGCTTATAAATGTGCATTAATCGCCATTGTAAGTGGTACTTTCTCTTTTCGTGAAGCAGGATTTCAATTTGTAACCATCAGCTTAGGCGGAATAATCGTTGGACTTGCCATCGGATACATTTTCCTTAAACTGCACAGATTTCTTAACGGAAACGGAAACGCAGAAACTTTTGTGATCATTCTGTTACCTTTTGCTACGTATAGTATGGCAGAACATCTGGAATGTTCTGGGGTCTTAGCTGTTGTGGTATTGGGAATGTTTCTTTCATGGAATTCATTTTCCCTTTTCAGTTCCGGCAGCAGAATACAGATGAGCCATTTTTGGGACGTTATTGTATTCGTTTTGAACGGATTGGTGTTTCTTATTCTGGGAATGCAGCTGCCTCAGATCATTGCAGATATTCCACATTCAGATCTTCCGGTTCTCATTCTTTATGGTTTGCTTATTTTCGGAATTTTAATCATTATCCGTCTGTTTGTCATCTGTACTTTCCCTTTATTCTCTGTGAATCAGGTAAAAAAGAATGCAGGGTTTTTCTCGCAGGCAAAGAAAGAATATATCATTTTATCCTGGTCGGGAATGCGGGGCGTTGTATCTCTGGCTGCTGCCCTGGCAATGCCTTTACATGATAATACCGGCACATTAATAGGACAGAGAAGCACTATCCTCTTTATAACATTTGTAGTAATCATTTTCACCTTATTGATTCAGGGTTTGACTTTACCTAATCTGATTAAACTGATTAAACCTGCTGAAGAAGAGGAAAAAAACGAAAAAGAGCTGAACATTCTTCTGATTGATCAATCCCTTTTATACCTAAAAAGCATGAATGGAAGTAAAACAATGACGGATGAAATTGTAACCGGAATGATTGAAAAACTGAAAAAAGAGGAAACTGAGCTTTCCAAAAATGAAATATCTCAATCTACCGACCGTATAGAATGGAGAAAAACCTATTTCAACATTGAGCTTCAGCTGATAGAGTTTCAAAGAAAAGAACTTATTAAAAATTATTACAAAGGTGAATATTCACTTGAAGTAATCCGCAAAAAAGAATGGGAATTAGACTTTTGGGCAACCACAGTACATCATGAAATGGAAACCCTGGAATATAAAAAGTAGATCTTTTTTTACTTTTTTAACCTAAGTCAAAGTTTTTCATTTTCGACATGTCCAACTTTGCAGCATCAAATTAATCCTCCGTAAGGAACGATATCTTATAAATCTTCCTTTACATTATTAAAACAAACACACTTAATCATTTAACACATAATTTAAATATTTACTTATGGAAAATATGTTGAAAATATTTGGTGAAAATTCCAAAGAACGAGTAGAAAACGCAATTCAGGAACTACAATCCGGAAAAGGTGTTTTATTGATAGACAATGAAGACCGTGAAAATGAAGGTGACCTTATTTTCTCCGTAGAAAACATGAATGTAGACGATATGATCCAGATGATACGGTATTGCAGCGGAGTTGTTTGTCTTTGTCTTACCCATGAAAAAGCTGATGAACTGGAACTCCCGTATATGGTAACAGATAATTCGAGTCCTTATCAGACTCCTTTTACGGTTTCCATAGACGCAAGAGAAGGTACTACTACAGGGTTGTCTGCCATAGACAGAATTGCAGCGATCAAAGCAGCCTGTAATGTAAATGCTAAACCCGAAGATCTGGTTCGTCCGGGACATATTTTCCCTTTAAGAGCCCATGAAAACGGTGTATTGGGCAGAAACGGGCATACCGAAGGAAGTATAGATCTGATGCGTCTTGCAGGGTTAAAACCCATGTCCGTCCTCTCCGAGCTTATGAACGACGACGGAACAATGTCCAGATTTCCGCAGATTGTGGTATTTGCTCTCAAAAATGATCTTATGATTCTGTCTATAGAGGATATCATTCAATACAGACTTCATCATACAACAAATAACAAAGTAAAATTTGAGCTTTTCTAATAAAAATTGAATAGTATGAACTCAACCGAAACAAAAAAAATACGCTCAGTGTTTCATGTGAAACATAAGGAATATATTACGCCGCATTTCATCAGGGTTATTTTCGATATAAATGATAGTCAGGCAGAAATGCTCACTCATGTAAAATCTGGTTCAAATAACAAAATTTTTATTCCTAACGGAGAACCTGATTCTTTAGGCATCGTAAGAACGTATACCAACCGTAAAATTGACCTTGAAAACAGGGAGCTGAGCATTGACTTTGTAGCTCACGGAGACAATGGTCCTGCCTCAGCCTGGGCATTAAAAGCACAGGAAGGAGATTTTCTGGGTATAGGCATGAAGGAAAGCACAAGACCTTTGGTTCCTGAAGCAGATTCTTATCTTTTGGTGGGTGATGCTACAGCGCTTCCCGTTATCAGTGCTATTGTAGAACAACTTCCCATAGGTGTGGAAGCTAAAGTGATCATGGAAACCTTCGGAAAGGAAGACGAAATCCTCTCCTGCTCAGCTGCCAACGTGGATATTGAATGGGTTCATAATCCTACTCCGGAAAAAGGAAGCCGGATTGCAGAAATAGCTAAAAGATTTGAATTCCCGGAAAAAGCACAGAAAAAGTACGTGTATGTAGCTGCAGAATATACTACAGTGAGAGAACTTCGGGAATATTTCAAAGCAGATGAATCTCTTGATGCAAGATCTCTACATGCCGTTTCTTACTGGAAAGCTGGTGAATCTGAAGATCAGGCTGGGCTTCATAAAAAATAATCTTGTGAAGGTCGTTTTTTAACCCAAGTCAAAGTTTTTCTTCTTCAGGTAACGGAATTTTGCAACATCATTTAAATATAAAATATGAACATTCAATCTATTGTCATTGCCCTGGATGAAAGCGATTTTTCTCCAAGAATAGCTTCCCGGGGCTTTGAACTTGCCGTTTTTTTCAACGCTACCGTAGAATTACTGCTCGTAAGGAACAATACCGCCATTATCAATGCCTCATTAGCCAATACTTCCATAGAAAATGATGACACCATGGAAAGACAAATGAGCAACATCAG
The DNA here is from genome assembly GCF_059515185.1 of Chryseobacterium sp. CS2K3. NCBI lineage: Bacteria > Pseudomonadati > Bacteroidota > Flavobacteriia > Flavobacteriales > Weeksellaceae > Chryseobacterium > Chryseobacterium sp. CS2K3. The sequence continues at coordinate 438,607 of NZ_JCAKRW010000001.1, forward strand.
ACAGGTTACCGAAAAGTATCATCTTGTAGAACATTCAACAACAATACTGAACGGAGATCCTCAGGAACAGATTATTCAATTCATGACTCACAGCAACGCAGATCTGTTGATTGCAGGCACTCATGGAAGAACTGGAATTGATCATTTAATAAGTGGCAGCATTGCGGAATATATCATTCGTCACTCTACCATTCCCGTATTGGTTATCCCTTATAACCACGAAACACACTAAATCTCACTCACAATAACTAACCCCAAATAAAGCAAGCCAATCGCCTGCCTGGCGGAGCTATGCCTTACAACAATGAAAACATTTATTCATCCATTACAACTTCTCTGGAGATCACTCCTGCTATGTATCGGTACAGGTATCGGGATTTCCGGAGTATATGCTCAAACCCGTTTGCTTACCTTACATCAAACCGTGGAAATGGCTCTTTCCAACAGCAACACCCTGAAAATGAAACGTTCTGCTGTAGAACTTGCCATCAATAAATATAACCAAGTCAAAGATCAGTCTCTTCCTACGGGAAGCGTCAGCGGAACATTTTCTCACACTGAAAATATTGCGAACCATATCAAACTGGGATCTCTTGATTGGATACTTCCTAAAAGAGCCGAATCCTATGTAGGAAATGCTTCACTTAATGAAACTGTTTTCAATGGTTTTAAGCTGAAGTATGCAAGACAGTCTACCCTACTCCTTTCTGAAATTGCGAAAACGAATGTAACTCTTACCGAGGATGAGGTGATCTATACCGCCGTTCAGATGTATTTTGATCTGTACAAAATCTCTCAAAGCCAAAAAATTGTACAGCAAAACCTGACTGCAGTTGATCACCTTATCCAACAATCCGAGCAGTTTTACCGCCATGGTATCGTTACTAAAAATGATGTCCTGCGTTTTAAACTTCAAAGATCGGGAATAGAGATCACCGCTTCAGACCTTGAAGCCAATCGCAAAATCGTATGCTATAACATGACAGTCCTTCTGGGACTTCCGGACAACCTTGACCTCCAGACAGATTCGGTCCTTTTAAAAGAAGAAACGCCTTTTTCACTGGAACAATATCTTGAAATGGCGTTTTCCAAAAGAAAGGAATTGGAACAGAATGCATTGCAGTCACAGATTCATGATTTCTCTTTTAAATATCTGAAATCCGATGAGTTACCTAAATTATCCGTAGGTGCCGGGATGGGATACAATCATGCCGGCTCTACATTTATTCCTTCCAACGGAACTTTTATCGCTCCGTTTTCTTTGGGCGCAACGGTTTCATGGGATTTTTCCACCTTGTGGATGAATAAAAACAAACTCTCTGAAATTCAAATCAATAAAAAGCAAACATCAATAGAAAAGAATATCTGGGCAGACAGAATCCGTACTGAAGTAAACCAGGCTTATCAACTGTATGTAAGGGCTTTGAATAAAGTAAATCTCCTCCACTCTTCCATAGAAGAAGCAACGGAAAATGACCGTATGCAGGCAGACCGCTACAAAAATAATGTCACCACAGTCACAGACCGCATTGATGCAGATACTAAACTTTATCAAGCACTTACGGACCTAGAAATTGCCCGCGCAGATGCTTCTGTTGCATGGTATAACCTCCTGAAAGTTTCAGGAAAAATTTCAACGATTACTCAATAATATCAATTATGAACACTAACAATACTATGGAAGCTACCCCACAAAAACAGAAAAAATACATCGTTCCCGTCATCCTGCTGGTTGTCATTGTCGCAGGAAGTATTTTCGGAATCAAACAATATTATTATCATCAAAACCATGAAGATACAGATGATGCGCAGATAGACGGAGATCTTAGTGCTGTGGTAACCCGTGTAGGCGGTTATATCGATTCTATCGGATTTGAAGATAACCAAAGGGTAACGAAAGGACAGGTTCTTGTCAAATTAGAAGACAACGAGTACCGTATAAAACTGGCACAGGCAATGGCAGCACAGAAAACGGCAGGTTCTAAAATCGGGGTTTCCGAAACACAGGTTTCTACTACTCATACAGCATCGTTAGGCTTTAAAGCAAAAATAGATGAAGCAAAAGCAAAATTATGGCAAGCTGATCAGGATTATGAGCGCTATGCAGCATTGATTAAGAATGGCTCTATTCCACAGCAAACTTTTGATAAGGCTAAAGCAGATCGTCAAATTGCTCAGGCAGCATTACAATCCGCAGAGGAACAATATAAAACGGCTATTGCCCAAATCGGTAACAGCCGTTCCGAACTGAATGTGACGAATACGGCAACAGGACAACAACAGGTAGATGTAGATTATGCTAAGCTGCTTCTGTCTTACACCACGATAAAAGCACCGGTTTCAGGAATTGTTACGAAGCGTCGTGTTCAGATGGGACAATTACTTCAGGCTGGGCAAACATTATTTGCAGTTGTGGATGAAAATAACCTGTATGTGACGGCTAATTTTAAGGAAACTCAGATGCAGAACATCCGTGCGGGGCAAAAAGCAGAAGTGATTGTTGATGCTTATCCTAATGAGCCGATTCAAGGGGTTGTACACAATTTTGCCGGAACTACAGGGGCAAAAATGTCTTTATTGCCACCGGACAATGCTACCGGAAATTTCGTCAAGGTTGTACAGCGTATTCCTGTGAAAATTAAAATCAAAGCGACTCCAGAATTGCTTAAAAAGATTCGTCCGGGAATGAATGTGGAGGTAAGCGTATTAACTAAATAACTCAACATGATGGCTGAGAAAGGATTTAGAAAATGGGTGATCACGTTTACGATGGTATTGTCATGTATGCTTGAATTTTTGGATACCACCATTGTGAACGTTGCAATCCCTCATATTCAGGGAAATATGGGCGCTATCTTGGAAGATGTTGCCTGGGTTTCTACCGGTTATGCGGTTGCCAATGTTATTATTTTACCCATGTCAGGATGGTTGGGAAGTCGGTTTGGAAGGAAAAATTACTTTTTATTTTCCATTATTGTATTTACCATTGCGTCTATGCTTTGTGGGAATTCTCATACATTGACAGAACTTGTAGTATTCAGAATTTTACAGGGATTAGCTGGTGGAGGCTTAATTTCTACAGCGCAAGCAATTTTACTTGAAACTTGGGCTCCTGAAGAAAGAGGAACTGCGACTGCTATTTTTGGTTTTGGAGCTGTAGTAGGACCTACGGTTGCGCCTGCTTTGGGCGGTTACCTTACAGATCATTTTTCATGGCCGTGGGTATTCTATATCAATCTTCCTTTAGGAATTTTAGCAGCTATCCTTACGTATCAGTATGTGAGGGCTACTCCTAAGGAAAGTACGGGTAAACCTGTTGACTGGTGGGGAATTCTGCTCTTAACGATTGCTGTGGGAAGTTTGCAGACTGTTCTTGAAAAAGGAGAAGAAAAAGACTGGTTCGCAACTAATTACATTACAGTTCTTAGTGTATCCTCGGTAATTGGTATCTTATTGTTTATCTGGCGGGAAACCACTACGGAATACCCTGTTGTGAACCTTAAACTATTCCGGTACAGAAGTTTTTCTGCGGGTATGGTCACATCATTCCTGTTTGGAATCGGGTTGTATGGATCGGTTTTTATATTTCCGCAGTTTTGTCAGAGTCTATTAGGGTTTTCGGCACAACAAACTGGTTTTTTACTCTTACCCGGACAGATTTTTACTATTGCACTGATGCCTACGGTTGGTAAATTACTGAAGAAAGGAGTTCCACCGCAGCTTTTTGTTATTGCAGGTTTCCTTTGCTTCTTTATTTTCCCGATGATTATGAGTAAAGCTACTCTATCTTCCGGAAATACAGATTTCTACTTCCCACTTTATTTTAGAGGAATTGGGATCGGATTGCTGTTTGTTCCGTTGATTACACTTGCTATTAAAGATCTTAAAGGTCCTGAAATTGGGCAGGGAGCCGGATTATACAATATGATGCGCCAGCTGGGAGGTTCTTTTGGAATTGCAGGATTAGCAACAACGGTTCATATTGGCAAGGGGCAGCATAGAAATTATCTGTTGGAAAACATTAATGAATATGGATCTGCTTACTGGGAAAGAACGCAGGATTATATTTCCGGTTTCATGGTGAAGGGTTTTTCTCATTCCGATGCTTCTGAAATGGCTTTACATGCTATAGATAAGGTAATTAACAAACAAGCTATGCTGATGGGATTCACGGATGCTTATCAACTTCTTGGAATTGCGATGTTATGCTGTATCCCGTTTGTATTGCTGCAAGGTTTTAAGAAGAAAAAAACAGAAATCCCGGCAGATGCCCATTAACGTTTCGTCTTAATACAATTATCTCACTCCAAAACAGTCACAAAATGAATTCAAAATTAGATAATATCAACAGCGGTGAAATCATTTCTTCGAAAAAAATCACTCCTACTTCATGGCATATAAAATTAAAGGTACCTTTTTATATAGAACTGAATATGGACAGAAACCCAGGGTATATCATACCATTATTGTCCGGAGATGAAGAGGAAGCAGATTCTGTTATCATCAGATCTACGCTGTGGAACTATGATATAGTACGCAATATGGTAGAGGTTATCATTCATACACAGAAAGAAAATGAGACATGGCTTGAAAAACTTTCTTCGGGAAAGGCTATTCAATATCTTGATCCTGAAGAGATTATTATACAAGGGTTGAACGCTGATCAATATTACCTCATCGGTAATGCTGGCGCACAGGCTTTTTTCCATCAGTTTAACAGAAGTCTTCCTTTTACAAGTACAGTCAATAGTTTTATATATAGCAGGCAAACGGGGGAATTTTTCCCGGATACTGATGGAAGTTATCCGCTCAACTATCACATTATTTATCCTTTCAGCCCTGAGCGGGTACTCCATCTCTTTAAAAAAGATTTTGTCAGGGAAAATGAAAATTTCATTATTCTGCTTTATTGCGAACAAGAGGTTAACACTCTGTTTTCTAATTACTTTAAAAAGGAATGGGGAGCTACGAATAGCCAAATTAAGATTTCCAATTTTCATTAATATTTTAAGTATGTATTCATTATTGGCTGAGAAAATTTCTCAAATTACTTCCATTGATGATGAAGGGATGGAAATCGTTTTATCATATTTCAGGTATTTTCAGATCAAAAAGGAGGAAATTCTACTGAATGAGAAGGAAAATTCTTCTAAAATATATTTTGTGGTAAAAGGCTGCCTTAGAATCTATTTTCTTCAGGCTGACGGAAGTGAGGCAACCCGATATATTGCTTTTGAAAACAATTTTGCCAGCAATCTTGTGGGGTTGATCACCGGTGAAGGTTCTGAAGAATATATTCAGGCATTGGAAAGTTCGGAGCTACTTTATATTTATTTCAAGGATTTCCAGAGCCTTCTGGGCAGGGTTCCAGGTTGGGAGAAATTTTATATTTATTATCTGGAAAACGCTTATGTGAACAATACCCGTCATCTGATGAGTTTTCTTACCATGGATGCAACAGAAAGATATAAGCAGCTCCTTGAACAGAATCCGGCAGTGGTTCAAAGATTATCGAACAGAATGGTCGCCAATTATCTCGGAATTTCACAAGAGTCTTTAAGCAGACTCAAAGGAAGACTTTATAAATAATAGCCAACTAACATCTTTATTTTTTTGCCAGACTCATCATTATTGGGGTCTGGTTTTTTGATTATAAAAAGATGATGATTTTAAACTTCTCCTACCAAAAGAGTATAACCAAAGAATGCAATAACAGCCATTCCTACAACTCCTGAAAGAATAAAAGATAAGAAGTAATATAAAAAGCTTTTCATCTGCTTTTTAATAATATGAGAGATTAAAACAGAAATCGTGTACAGCACCGCAGGAACGAAAAAACACAAAAGTGCAAGTAAAAAGACAAATTCATCTGAAATAATGTTGGCGGAACTGAGCATAATTGAGTTTAAAAAAATTATCAGTTACAAATATAGCATCTTCGTATTAGCTTTGATGGTTTTTCATTTATCATAATTTGGTTAATACAATTAAAAAAGCCGGCACAAATTGCTTTGTGCCGACCTAACCATTATTAAAAACTAACGAAAAGATTAATTAAAATCCTTATTTTTTTATGAATCTGTTCTTGTATTCTGTACCATTAGCTGCTACAGAAACAATAATATAATTACCTGGTGTAAGGCTGCTTACATCAATAGGCTGATTGTATTTATGATCATTTTTCTGCATAACAAGTTTCCCGGACATATCCATGATCGTCACTTTAGTATATGCTTTGTCGGTTTCTTTACCGATATAAAGTAATTGTGCTGTAGGATTCGGATAAACTTTAAGATTGTTGTCTTTACGCTTTGTTTCTCCGGTTCCCAATTCGCCACAGAAATCCCACTCTCCAAAATTCAGCTGCACGAATGAAAAAGGATCTAAAAGCTCGCATTGCCCCGGACAGTATTCCGTACATGCATAGAATCCATATTTACCGGATTCTGTAGCAATTAAAGTATCTCCTGTCACTCCTGAAACCACGCAGGGATCTCCTGAAAATGGAGCATTGGTGGTAGGAACACACTTAAACCAGATATGATTTTCGTAGACCGCAGGAAAGACATTATCAAATTTTACAGAGGCTCCTTTACATACATTTACCACTCCCATATCCACTTCCTGATATGTTCCAGGTGTGTAGGTAGACATCATTGCCGGAAGTCCGTACATATATCCGTCAGCAAAAACAGCCGGGCTTTCTGCAGTGCAATCTCCCTGGGTAACTTCCACTTTATAATAGTAAAGCTGGTCGTCATATCCATTAATCGTCAATTGTTGTGAAGTAGCTCCGGCAATAGGTATCCAAGGGCTATTATTAGGAGTCTGCCACGTCCATTGCTGCTTATACCATTGGTAACTTTCAAATGGCTGGGTAGAAAGTATTTCATTCTCATCACTACAGAATAAGATGGTATTTGGGGTTCTGAGCCCGAGTCTTGGGCTGGTAATGGTAGGATTACACTGTGCTTGTATGTTCAGAAGCCCGAACAGTAAAAATGTTAAAAAAATCAGTTTTGTTTTCATATGTAGACATTTAAGGTTGATTTCCGTATTTAATCAATCAGCAATCTGATTCCGAACTTCACATTGAATTGTAAAGGCTTCTCTTTATAAATGGTATTGGGAGAGTTTTCACTTTTGAAATGATATCCCACGCCCGGTTCTGCATAGATTCCCAGCCTGTCAATCACTTTCAGCTGAAGCCCTACTGCTGTATTCACTGAGAACTGCAGGGGTTTTCTATCCAGAGTTTCTTTGGATGTTTCTTTTACTTCATCATTTACTACATATGTTGTTCTCACGCTCCCCGATACCGGTTTTTCTACCAAAGCTCCTCCTGTCACATACCCTGTAAATTTTCCTTTCTGAATGACATTATAATTGACCTGAACCGGAATTCCTACATAATGGATGGTCTGATCTCCTTTAATATAATTCTCACTGCTTCCGGAGTGCAGTTCGGACACCAGTTTTGTATAGCTCAATCCTGTTCCTATTCCCCATTTTTTGCCAAGATTATAATAAACGGATAACCCAAATGTAACAGGCAGCTTGTGTGTAATTCTTGCTTCTACAGGCTGGCTTTGATTTGCCAATAATATTTGCGTTAAAGGATCATCTACAAACTCAGAGGCACTCCATACTTCTTCCACATTCATTGGTGTTCCGTTTATGGATGCATAGCCTGGAAACTGCTGTTCCGCACCATTAGATGAGGTATTACCGGTAAGCATACCCAGCATCCATTTCTTTTTCTCTTCAGTCTTTAAGGCTTTAGCCTTTGTATTGTCAGCGTAAGTTTTCCCGAGGTTATTCTTTTCAAAAAGATCTTTTTCTGCTTCTCCATCATTATTTTTATGAACTGGATTTTCACCAGTCAAGGGTATTTCCGATGAAGGTTTATCTGCTTTAGCAATAGGTCCTGCGATTTCCGGAGTTGTTCTTATTTCCTGAGCCGTTTCCATGCTTCCGGTTTCTTTCTTCCCTACATTTTCAAACTTTATTTTCTTTGTATTTTTCTCTGTCTGTATTGTATTTAAATGATTCTGCGCTACGATAACATCTGTATTCTGATGTTTCTCAACAGCTATATCATTATGATTTTCAAATCTTTTTAATTTATCTTTATCATTAAGTTCTTTTAAGTGAGATGGATTCTTTGAAATAATTTCATCTTGATCTTTAGGCAGCATTTTGATTACCATAAATCCTAAAACTGCTGCTGCTGCCATCCCTCCAATGCGATAATATAAAGATCTGTTTCCTGCTTTTGAAGCTCCTGTTATCGTATTTTTTTCCTCATCATTATCTACTATAGGCATACTTCCGGCAATGACTGTATTTTCTTCTTTCTCTGAGAACAGTTCGTCCCTGATGTCATCCCATAACCCTTCCGGAACTTCCTCTTCATGGTCGTCCATTCTGTTTCGCAGGTTATTTAGCCATTCATTACTCATACTGTGCTTTTTTTGACATTTTAAACTCTTTTACTTTCTGAATAAGCAGTCCCTTTGCCCGATGGAACTGTGATGCAGAAGAGTTCTCTGCAATTCCCAATAATTCAGCGATTTCCTTATGGCTTCTTCCTTCAAATACAAACAGGTTAAATACTGTTCTGTAACCATCAGGAAGTGATCTGATCATGTCCATAATATCCGTTTTAGGAATTTCCTCAAAATCCGGCTCCTCTTCTTCAGGCACATCCGGAAGCTCCTCTACCTCAACGGTTGATCGGAAATCACCTTTCTGTTTTATATGCTTTAATGCCTCATTCACTGCAATTCTTGTCATCCAGGCTTTCAAAGATCCTATTCCCCGGTATTCAAATGACTCTATAGAGCGAAACATCTTAATAAAACTGTTCTGAACAACATCATGTACATCTTCTCGTTCAGCCACATATCGGGTGCATACATAGGTCAGATTACCTGAATAAGCTCCAAAAAGCTCTTTCCAGGCGGATTCCTCCTTCTGTAGAAGGCGTCTTACCAAAATCTGTTCTTTACTTTCTTCCATGTACTGCTACCGTATCCGAGACTGTTCTAAAAATTCGAAGGCAAAAATAGATTGCATCTTATAAATGCAATCCATTATCATAATATCTATTCATTAATTCTTTACACAGAACGGAAAATTATAATTAATCGCTTCATAGGAGCTGAGTACCGTACCATCTACAATAATTTTTTCTGCTACCAATGCAAACCTCATTGATTTATCCATTCCTACATAAAACCCTTTCTGTTTAGCAGCCAATACCACTTCTGTCTTTTTAATGGTTCCATCTACCGGAATTCTTATTTCCAGGTTTTTGGGAACAAGATTTAACTCTACAACATTACTGGCTGTGTTTACAGATGAGGTATATTTAATGTTATACTTTACTTTTCCTATCGTTTTTACTGCTTCTTCAGTCTTTACCGGATCTTTTACTACTGTCTTTACAATTTCCTGTATCGGAAATTCTGCAAAGACTATTGTATCTTTTTTTACTTTAAAGTCTTTAATTTTTTCTGTTTTGACATTTCCCTGTATGGTAATGAGTCTTCCTTTATAGTTTCCGTTAACGTCTTCAAGTTTTACTGGCGGAATATCCGGAGCATCACTATTACATGAGAACAAAGAGAAACCTGTCACTACAATTAAAATGGCTGTCAAAAGTTGAGTTACTGTAAATTTTTTCATTGCATTATTTTTTCATTAAACATTAATTATTTCGAGTACTCAATGATATAAATCTCCTTTTTCAAAAATCTTGCATCTTATTTTAAAAAAAAGACAATATTTTTCATAACCAACTGATTTTATGGATGAAAAATTCAATTAAACCAAATACATTTTTAATAAAAATCAATATTCATTTACAATTTCACATTAAAAAAGGAAGCTACATCTGTAACTTCCTTGTTGTATTAATCTTTTAAATTTTACTCTACACCACCTCCAAGTGCTCTGTACAGATCAACCTCAGCATTTAACTTTTCAAGTGTAACATTGATGGCTTCCAGGTCATTCTGAAGCTTATTATTCTGAGCGGTAATAACTTCCAGATAATTTGCCATTCCGCTTTTGTATAATTTCAGGGCATCATTGATTCCTTTATCCAAAATTGCTGTTTTCTGCTCAAGAAGCTGTAGTCTTTCTGACGAACCTTGAGATTTTGCCATAGCATCGGAAACTTCTCCTACAGCCGTCATTACAGACTGTTTAAAGTTGATAGCCGCCTTTTCCTGTTCAATTAACGCCGTTTCATAGGCGGTTTTCAACTGTTTCTTCTGAAAAATAGGCGCCGCTAAATTAGCAGCCACAGCTTTGGTAATAGATCCGGGAATATCAAACCATGAACTGAATTTATTGGAATTGACTCCAATCTGTGGGCTTAAGCTGATACTCGGATACATTGCTGCCTTCGCCAATCCTGTTTTTGAATTCAGACTGATCACGTTAAATTCCGCCATTTTCAGATCTGGTCTTCTGCTCAGCAGCTGTGCGGGTAATCCTTCTGAAAGTCTGTTTTCAGGGATCATCGTTTTCAGATTTCCCTGTCTTTCAATTTTAGCAGGATATTCTCCACAAAGGATGCTCAAAGCATTTTCCTGAATCGAAATATTCTGTTTAGCCAAGGGAATCAGTAATTCCGCCGTTTTCTTTTGAGCTTCAGATTGTTGTACGGCAAGTGAATTGATCTGCCCTGCCTTAAACTGAAGTTCCATCATTTTAAGGGTATTATTGCTTAGCTCAATATTCTGTTCGGCTATTTTCATCTGCTCGTCCAGACTGATCAGATTGTAGTAAGATTGTGCTACCTGAACTACGATTCTGCTTTTTATAGCATTCAGATTTTCTTTTTGGGCAAAGTATTCTGCGGCGGCAGATTCTTTCTGCATCTTCGCTTTCCCCCATATATCCACTTCCCACGAAAGCCTAACACTTGCACTGAAATCATCCATATGAGTTGTTCCTGCAAACTGTTCATTAAGTGATCCGTTCAGCGTATTGGTAGAAGCCCAGCTTCTGTTGGCTCCTGCACTGAAATCCAGAGTTGGGAGAAGAGACAGCTTAGCCTGCTTATAGATCAGATCCAGCTGTTCTATATTTTTTAGGGCAATATTTACTTCATTATTTCTTTTTAAAGCTTTATCTATCAACTCTACCAGCTTAGGATCTTTGAAGAAGGTCTTCCATGGAAGAACCACTGTATCTCCTGTTACCTGTACAGATTCTTTATAGGTTTCCGGCACCTGAAGATCTGTTCTTGCATAGGGTTTTCCCACGGCGCAGGACACCAGTACTGATGCCATTGCGCCTGAAATAAGGAAATTCTTTATATTAAATATTCTCATTTGTCAATTGATTTTGTATTACGGGATACTTCTTTTTGGATGAAAATTTCTCATCCAGATATTGGAAGAACATATATAGCACAGGGATTACAAATACTCCCAGCACTACTCCGCTCAACATTCCTATTGCTGCACTTACACTGATGGATTTGTTTCCTGAAGCCATTCCTCCTGTAGAAATCATCAATGGAATCATCCCAACGATAAATGCTAATGATGTCATGATGATCGGACGCAGCCTTGCCTTTGCTCCTTCCAGCGCAGAATCCAGAATAGATAGTCCTGATTTTCTACGCTGAACCGCAAATTCCACAATAAGAATGGCATTCTTCGCCAACAGACCAATAAGCATGATCAATCCTACCTGCACATAGATATTATTATCCAGCCCAATCGCTTTGATTCCAAGGAAGGCTCCTACAATACCTGTCGGGATAGAAAGCATTACTGCTAATGGAAGAATATAACTTTCATATTGAGCAGCCAGCAACAGATAAACGAATAGTAAACATAATCCGAGAATCACTGCGGTCTGGTTTCCTGCTGATTTTTCTTCCAGACTTAATCCGGTCCATTCATAACTGTAATCAGAAGGCAGTTTATTCAGTGTCGGTTCAATTTTATCCATCAAAGCTCCGTTACTGATTCCCGGTTTTGGAACTACATTAATATTCAGTGAATTATAAAGATTATATCGTTGGACAGATTCCGGACCATATACTTTTTTCAAAGTGATTAAGGTATTGGCGGGAACCATTTCGCCTTTATTATTCTTCACAAAAATGTCATTGAATGCCTGTTCATCCATTCTGAAAACACCGTCTGCCTTGATATTCACTCTGTAGAACTTTCCGAATCTCGAGAAATTCTGAGACTGATCTCCTGAGAAGTATGTCTGTATTGATCCTAATAAATTAGAAATACTTACGCCTAATTGCTTTGCTTTATCTTCATTCACTTCAAGCTCCAGCTGCGGATAATCTGCTCTGAACATGGTATATGCATAAGCCACTTCCGGCACCTGCATCAATTGCCCGATCACATTATCTGCCTTCGCTTTAAGGACTTGCGGATCTCTGCCCATACGATCCTGAAGCACGATTTCTGCATCATTGGTTACTCCATATCCTTCTACCGGAGGCATTCTGAAGCTCATTACACTTCCTTCTTTGATCACAGCCAGTTTTTCATTGACGATATTCATGATTTCATCAATATTCTGGACGGCGCCTCTTTCTTTTTTAGGTTTTAATTTCACAAATCCCATTGCATAAGCAGGTCCTGCACTGTTACTTAACAGGTTAAATCCTGTAATAGAGGTATTTTCCTGAACGGCATCTACTGTTTTTAAGATAGCATTGATTTTATTTGAAACTTCTGTTGTTTTCGTCAGCCCTGTTCCTGGTGGCATACTTAATGAATAGATAAAAAACCCGTCATCTTCCATTGGTACAAAACTTTTTGTAGTACTTGTCATCAACCATGCTGAAAGCCCAATGATACCTGCTACCAAACCTGCTGCGATCCATTTTTTTCCAATCAAAAATCTTACTCCTTTTGCATATCGGTCTGTCATATTATTGAAACCTGCATTGAAGGCAACGGCAAATCTCTGTCCGAATCCTTTTGATTTTCCACCTTCTTCTGCGTGGTGATTTTTCAAAAATACAGCACATAAAGCCGGTGTTAAGGTAAGCGCATTTACGGCTGAGATAATAATAGCTATTGCTAATGTATAGGCAAACTGTTTATAGAATAATCCTGCGGAACCAGACATAAACCCAATCGGGATGAATACTGCAGACATCACCAAAGTAATGGAAATAACAGCTCCTGTGATTTCATTCATTGCTTTGTGAGTAGCATCTCTTCCGGAAAGATCTGTTCCTTCCATATTACTGTGAACTGCTTCTACCACTACAATAGCATCATCCACTACAATACCGATTGCAAGCACAAGAGCAAATAACGTCAGTACATTGATCGTAAATCCTAATACCAAAAGGAAGAAGAATGTACCAATAATAGCAACGGGAACGGCAATCGCCGGGATAATGGTAGATCTGAAATCCTGTAAGAAGATAAAAACTACAATGAATACAAGGATAAATGCTTCTATCAAAGTAGATTTCACCTGCCCTGTTGCTTCATCCAATCTTTCTTTGGTACTCATTACCTTAGTATATTTAATACCTGGAGGGAATGATTTTGAAAGCTGATCAATCGCTTTATTTACTCCTATTTCAATTTCATTTGCATTGGAACCGGTTGTCTGCATAATGGCAACAGTAACGGCATTTTTACCATTGGAAAGGTTATCTCCGCTGTTATTGATGGATCCGAATTCTACTCTTGCCACATCTTTAAGCCTGATGACATTGGTTCCGTCATTTTTTACCACAATATTTTCGTATTGTTCCGGCTTATTCTTTTTCCCTTTGTATCTGATTACATATTCCAGCGCAGCATCAGATTCTTCTCCCAGCTTACCCGGAGCCGATTCTAAACTGTGATCGGCAATTGCATTGGACACATCCGAAGGTTCAAGACCGTAAGAAGACATTTTCTGCGGGTTAAGCCAGATTCTCATGGAATAATCTTTTACCCCGAAGATCTGTGCCTGCCCTACCCCTTTTACCCTTTTAATCTGTGGAATAAGATTGATGTTCGCGTAGTTCTGAAGAAAGGTTTCATCATACTGCTTATTATCTTCAGTATAAATATTGAAAATCAATACCATACTGTTCTGTTGCTTAGAGGTCGTCAGTCCCATTCTTACCACTTCCTGAGGTAATATCGGGGTTGCCTGCTGTACTCTGTTCTGAACGTTTACTGCTGCCTGATCGGCATTTACTCCTTGCTTGAATATTACAGAGATGGTAAATGTACCGTCATTACTAGCCGTAGATTTCATGTAGCTCATGTCTTCTACTCCATTTATCTGCTCTTCCAAAGGAGTCACTACAGAGCGGATCACTGTTTCACTGTTCCCTCCCGGATATGAACCTGAAACTGTAATGGTAGGCGGAGAAATGTCCGGAAACCTGGTCACTGCCAGCTGGTTTAGTCCTATGATCCCCAAAATGACAATAATGAGGGATATTACCGTCGCCAGTACCGGACGGTCTATTATCTTTTTTAACATTTTCGAATTTTCTAAGAATGATTATAAAAATTATTTTGAAGGTGCTACTTTGGCTACAACCAAAGCCCCGTCTGTAAGAGCATCAATTCTATTGATGGCAATTTTATCTCCTGCTCCCACACCTTCTTTTACAAAATAATCTTCAGGTGTACTTCCTGATACTTTTATCTGGGTCATTTTTACTTTATCCTTGCCATCAAGCTTGTAAACGAAGAATTTATCCTGAATATCTTTTACGGATGTTTTCGGAAGCTTAATTACTCCATCCAGAGCATTGTGTATCATCACTCTGCCTGTGCCTCCCGATCTCAACAATTTATCAGGGTTCTGGAAAACAGCTTTCATCTGGATGCTTCCTGTATTTCTGTCGAAATTTCCACTTGCATTTTCCAATCTTCCTTTGAATCCGTATTTGGAACCATCTGCTAAAACAAGCTCTACATTTTCTGCTTTTTCACCGGATGCTGCGGCTCTGCTGTGTGCAATAAAATCCGCTTCATTCATAGAAAAATATACATTCACAGTGCTGATGTTTGATAATGTTGTAAGGGGAGAAGCATCCGACGGGCTGATCAGGTTTCCTACCCTGTTCGGAATTCTTCCTATGTATCCGCTTACCGGAGCTTTGATATAAGTAAAGTTGGCATTGATCTTTGATGATCCTAAAGAAGACTGTGCCTGAGCGACTTGTGCTGATGCTGCTTTTAGGTTTGCCTGAGCTGTTTTCAGCTGCATATCGGACACTACTTTTCCTTCTACAAGAGGTCTGAGTTTTTCCACTTCCAGCCTTGCTGTTTCCTGAGCTGCCAAAGCAGATTTCAATGCTGCTTCATTAGTGTTTACCTGCTCATTATATACAGAAGGATTGATTCTGAATAATGTTTGCCCTTTACTCACATACTGTCCTTCTTTTATATAAACAGCTTCCAGGTATCCTGTTACCTGAGCTTTAATTTCTACATTATCCTGCCCTTCTATACTTCCGGGATATCCTGTAGAAACATCTTCATTTCCGGATTTCACCTGGATAAAATCTGTAGGAAGTGCCTGCTGCATCTGCTGAGCATTTTCCTGGGCATTCCCAGACCCGCAAGAATACAATATTGATGCAGCCGCGAGTGAAAGTGCCAGATATCCTTTTCTGTAATTCATAACATTTGATTTTAAATTTTACAACAGCAAAATAAGTTCATATAATAAGGATAGTGATCTAAAAATGAGGTGAAGCGTAATTAATCGCAGGTGAAACGTAGCATTCCAAAAATGAAAGGAAAATGAATATTCCTGCCATTCTGATTGTTAAAAAGAGGGTTTTAACTTTAATATTATGGAGGTTTAAAAGCAAGGCAAAATAAAAGCTGCCCCGATTGAGACAGCTTGTAAATATTTAAATTCTTTGATTAATAATCCATCCAGGATTTGAATACAGAAGCCTTTTCCCGACTTACAATGACCTCCATTTCAGGTTGTTTTCTCAATTCCAGTTTTAGTTTACCATTAAAATGATTATAAATCTGTTTTACAGAATCTATGTGGATAATAAATTGTCTGTTCGCACGGAAGAAAAATTTAGGATCAAGCTGTTTTTCAAGCTCTTCTAATGTCTGAGGAATATTTTCTACAACCCCTGTATTTAACATTGCTTTACTGATTCCTAGTTCTGTATAAAAGTATAAAATATCTTCGGCAAGCACCGTTTTATATCCGTCACGGTGAACAATCAAAAAGCGCTTTCTATAATCTTTTGGCTGAATATAATTAAGTAAGCCTTCAATAGCAGAACCTACTACCGGAACCGCTTCCATAAAGGTTTCATAACGTTTCAGGGCTGCATCAAGCTCTTCCTCATCTATCGGTTTCAAAAGATAATCTACACTGTTATATTTGAAAGCCTGCACCGCATATTCATCGTATGCTGTTGTGAAGATGACTGCACTTTTAATTTCGTGTTTATTAAAAATCTCAAAGCTAATCCCGTCTGCCAAACGAATATCCATCATGATGATATCCGGAACAACGTTGTTTTCCAGCCAATTTACGGTAGAGGTTATCGAGTCTTCTACAGACAGTATTTCAATATGAGGTCTTAGTTTCAGCAACAACCTTTTTAACCTGTCGGCATTGGGTCTTTCATCTTCTACAATTAAAATTTTATTTATCTTCATATCAATGGAAGTTTTACAATAAATTTATCTTCAGTCTTTTCAATGATCGGTTTTGCATATCCAAGGATCTCATATCGGGTCATCACGTTGGTAAGTCCTACCCCTGAGGAATCCGGTTTATTAATCAAAGGTAAAAACGTATTGGAAACCACAAGCTCTCCCTCTGCGTTTGTATGCACATGAATTTCCAGCGGATTCGCCTTTGAGGTTTGATTATGCTTGATGGCATTTTCAACCAATAGCTGCAGGGACAACGGAAGGGTGTACATAGATCTGTATTCTTCTTTAATATCTATTTTAAATATCACTCCTTCTCCTATTCTTTTCTCAATCAGAAAGATATAAGAGTCTAAAAATTTCAGCTCTTCTTCTACAGCAATGATATCTTTTTTGGAATTGACCAATAAGTATCTGTATACTCTTGCAAATTTTTCTGAATACTCATATCCAAGCTGCTGATCTTCAAGAATAAGCTCAGAAAGCACACTCAGATTATTAAAGATAAAATGCGGATCTATCTGCAGCTTGAGTGCCTGAAGTTCTGCTGCCATAGCCGCCTGCTTGTGTTTGGAGGCTCTGATTTTATGCTGAGCTGCTTCTACGGCTGTTTTTTTCCAGTTTTGAAGTAAATAATCCACTGTATTAAACCCGCTTATGATCAATGATATTACAATATTGGTAGCTACCCATTGTCCCATCAAGGTGTATTCTTTTCGGGAATCCATTTCCGGTAAATTGTCTGAGGTACATTCTACAATGGCATTCACAATCACTACAATCAGAACACTTCCTACAATCTGAATAAAACCCTGAATAAGTAATCGTTTGACCGTCCTGTCTTTCCAGGGAAGTAATTTATTGAGTGCCATATCAATAAGGATACTTACTTCAGAAATGATAACAGAGAAAAGAAGAATCCATAAGGCGTCTTCAACCACCATTTTTAACGGGGTGTCTAAATAGCTTTGCCAAACGGGATCAAAAGGGTCTATCAGATAAGAAAATCCGCAGAAAGCAACTACTGCTACCGCCCAAATCACCAACCTCCTTTTCATTGCGGAAAGGATCTTTTTACTGCGTATTAAATTTTTTCTTATGGTAGAAATCTTATTCATTTCCGGGGCTTTGTGAGTGTAAATATAAAAATAGATTTTAGAAGAGTCTGACCGATTTTAAACGAGACCGCCAAAACCGTACATGAAACGTAAAATAAGAGAGTTCAAATGAAGACTGACGTTTCATCACCTGAAAAATACATTTCATCATCATTTTATGCAACATCACATTATTTTTAATCAAAAGCGATCTGATCCTTCCTAGTTTTGCAATACTAAAATCGGTACAATGAAAACAATAATTGTCTGCACAGATTTCTCACCGGAAGCTGAAAATGCCACACATTATGCGGCTTCTATTGCGAAGGAAAACCAATATAAAATGATTCTTTTCAATTTACAGAGTATTTCTATTCACGCCCTGAATGCTCAGGCTTCTGCTGATTTTTTCTATGAACAGACTCTTAAAAATCAAAAAAAACTTTCTGATAAGGCTAATGAAATCAATGCAATATATTCTATAGAAACAGAATATCACCTTGCTTCAGGTAATTTTATTGAAGAACTTAATAATTGCATCCGGATCATAAACTGTGACTTTATCATCATGGGAATGGCTGAAAAAACACTTGAACAAAGACTGTTGGGAAATACCGTGACCAAAGCCATTCACAGAATCAGAAAACCCATACTGATTGTTCCCGGACATATTGAATATACGGGTATCCGAAAGATTCTTTTTGCTTATGATACTCATAAATGTATGAGCTGGTCTGCAATGAATGATATTTATTATTTCATCAATGAATTCAGTTCTGAGATAGAAGTATTCAATGTAAGTGAAAGTCTGGAGGATTTTACGGAAGCCATTGAAGATATAGATTTAAATTCCGGATATGACATGGATGATATTAAATATACCTTTAAAATGATTCAGTCTATGGAAGTGATAAAAGCCATTGAAGAGGAAGTAAAACTAACCAATGCGGACCTTCTGACCATGATCCCTTATCGGTATAATTTCGTGGAGTCTCTATTTCACCGAAGCAAAACGGCTATTATGGCTTATAAAAATAAAGTACCATTACTATCAATCCCCTTAAACATAGATTAAGATTCAATAAAAATCTGTACACATTTGTATTCTTTTTGCCTTTATAAGGCTGAATTTTACACTTAATCTTGTTTAACAGGACCGGAACTTGCCCTCCGATCCTGTTTTTATTTTAAAATATCACTCTCAATTATTAAATAAAAACCGTCTCAAAGCAGAAACGGTTTATTACAAAATAATTTAAAAATTAAGAAACCAGAGTCATTAATGCCTGATAATAATTTTCCAATAAGGTATTGTTTCCATTCAAAAACAGGTAAGGTTCAATGAGTTCCAGTTCCATTAACCTGAATGAGTGATCAATAAGAACTCCGTCTACTCTCGCATAAAGCGTTGATTGTGGTAAACTTTTTAAATAAGCACCTGCCTGTTCTATATGCAAGGGATCTGGTATAGGATAACTGATTGTTCCGCCATGATAATGCTGTACTCTGAAATCGCCTTGCTTGGGAGTTTTTAATGAACAGTGGCTATATTTTCCATTGAAAAAAAGGAATGACCATTCTCCGTTTTGGATTTCCTCTACAAAAGGCTGTACCATATAATCCTGCTCTTTCAAAAGCTGTTCTATTTCTGCTGAACGTTCATCAAAGTTGTTTCTGCTTACGGTAATTGTATTTTGTGCTCCCGCACTTACACAAGGTTTTACCACGAGCTTCTCTGCTTTAAAAAGATCAAAAAAATGATTGTTAAAAGAAGAGCCTTTGTCAAGATATTCAGCTGGGATTACCGGAAGTCCTTTAGCTGCAATATCTTTCAGGTAATGCTTGTCTGAGTTCCATTTAATAATATCAACCGGATTCAATACTTTAACCCCCAGTTTATTAATTCTTTCCAGCCAATTCAGGAATTCATTCAAATGGTTATGATAATCCCACGGAGATTTAATAATCGCAATGTCAAAATTACTCCAGTCTATATTTTCATCATTCCAGATGGAAGGAACAACGTCCAAGCCTTTGCTGATTAAAAAATTAATTAATTCTGTATCTTCATCATTCGCCACACCCTGAGAAAACTTTTTCTCCATTTTATAGCCTACTATTGTGATTTTCATGCTTCTGTTATTATGTATTTATCTTTAAGTAAAGTTCTGAAGAATGGATGAATAAGCACAGATACAGTTTTTTCAATTTAAACGGATACAATTAAAGCGTCTTAATTACCTGTAATCATTTAAATATTTAATTCAACAATATTTAAAAGGCAATATTCCCACAAACAGTCTTTGTATTCTCAATATTTTAATACATTTGTTATAAAACATATTCTAAATGAATTTCGAGCAGATCCATTTACACCTTGACGCCTATAAGGAACACAATCAAATACTGGATGCCGCAAAATATCTTATTCATTCTTTTGATCTTGAACACGATAATTTTGCAGGTTTTGGTTTCAGGGAAGAGCTTTCTCCAACCTCCATGCTTCTTACCGCAGAAGGTGAATTGGGAGGACCCCAAACCGTAATGATTCCAAGAAATTTATTTGATTTTGATCTGAATCTGGTTCTAAACATGATTGCTCATGAGATGCTTCATGTAAGGCAAAAAGCTCCCGGACAAGTTATTGAAGACAAAAATGAACGCGAATTCCAGGCTTACTATGAAATGCTTTTTCATAAAGTTTTTCCACAGGTTCCGGAGATTTCGGATTTTCATAAAAAATTCTTTGGTGGTAAGGCTCTGGAATATTACAAAAGAATGGGCGAAGGTTCAGAATTACAACAAAAATATGCAGAACAGAAAACAGAAGTAGAACATTTAATTAATACATTACCATGACCACAAAACCAGACATCACTTGGGCAGATTTTGAAAAAGTAGACATCAGATGCGGAACGATTATTTCAGTAAACGATTTTGAAAAGGCAAGAAATCCGTCTTATCAATTAGAAATAGATTTTGGAGATTTAGGAATCAGAAAATCCTCTGCACAAATCACTTCTCTTTATGAAAAAGAAGAATTGATAGGAAAACAGATTTTAGCAGTGGTAAATTTCCCTAAAAAACAGATTGCCAATTTCTTCAGTGAATGTTTAGTTTTAGGATTATATGGTGATGATAAAAAAGATGTTACCCTTTTAACACCTTCTTTACCAACAAAAAACGGAATGCAGGTAGGATAGCAAATAAAAAACACAATGATACAGAACATACCATTAGAAAGAGTTTTATTCCTTGATATTGAAACCGTTCCACAGGCAGCCTCCTGGGATGATTTATCTGAAACCGATCAGCATCTTTGGGACAAAAAAACTAAGTTTCAGAGGAAAGATGAGGTATCAGCAGAAGAGTTTTATGACAGAGCCGGTATTATGGCTGAATTCGGAAAGATCATCTGCATCACCATCGGAATGCTGGAAAAGAATGAGACTTTAAAGATCAAAAGCTTCTCCGGACATGATGAAAAGAAAATGCTTCTGGAATTTGGTGAAATATTCAACAGTCCTCGACTTCATAATGTCATTCTCTGTGCTCACAACGGAAAAGAATTTGATTTTCCCTGGATTGCCAGACGATATCTGATCAATGGAATACAACCTCCGGCACCTTTTCAGATGTTCGGAAAAAAGCCTTGGGAAATCCCGCATATCGATACAATGGAACTGTGGAAATTCGGAGATTATAAAAGTTTTGTATCCCTGGAATTATTAGCTCATGTCTTTGGTATTCCCACTCCGAAGGATGATATTGACGGCTCAATGGTTTCATCAATTTACTACATAGAGAAAGACTTGCAGAGAATTGTTGATTATTGTGAAAAAGATGTCTTAACTTTGGCAAATATTTTCCGGCGTATGCGTCAGGAAGATTTGTTGAAAAGGAATATCAATCTAGATTAAAAAATGAAATTTACAGACGATCAAATTGCTGACATTGGTGAGGAAATCATCAGCGTACTAAAAACCGTATATGACCCCGAAATTCCGGTAGATATTTACGAGCTAGGGTTAATTTATGATGTACAGATCTCCGATGATGCTGACGTAAAAATTATAATGACACTTACAACTCCCAACTGTCCGGTTGCTGAAACGCTTCCTCAGGAAGTAAAAGATAAAGTAGGTGAAGTAGAGCATGTAAACAGTGTAGATTTAGAGCTTACCTTTGAACCTAGCTGGAATAAGGATATGATGAGTGAAGAGGCTAAGTTTGAATTAGGAATGCTGTAGAATCAGCCGGTTTTCTAAACCAGATAAATTGCCTATATTGCTCATAAATTTTTAACCCATGATTAAAAAAACCGGAGCAATATTGCTTGCTTTCTTAGGAGTATATATGTTGTATGTGGGAGCGCAGATGAAGGCTCAGCCCCCTTTTATTACAGGATTAGGATTTATCATAATTTCTTTACTTCATTTAAGCAATAAACAATTGAAATAAAAAGGATGTCAGCATGTGACATCCTTTTTCTATTTTAAACTAAAAATCAATTAATTTTAAATCTCTTTAGCAATTTCTTTTCCTTCTCTCCTGCTCCATTCACTCCATGAGCCTACATAGAGATTTGGGGTATCTAATCCTGCATGCGCTAATGCTAAAATCGTATGACAAGCCGTCACTCCTGAACCACAGTGAATGATCAGACGTTCAGGTTTATTTTTCAATAACTGGCTGTATTTTTCTTTTAAAGCCTCCGGACTCAGGAAGAACCCATTTTCATCCAGGTTTTCAGAAAAAGGAATATTAATAGCTCCCGGAATATGCCCGGCAACAAGATCGATAGGCTCAGATTCGCCTCTGTAACGGTAAGCATCTCTTACATCAATTATGGTAGAAGAATTGCTTTTCAACTCGTTTTCAACCTGTTCAAGGCTTGAAATGGGTAAAGACCAATCTGTTCTATTAATCAATGGTGCTTTTTCGAAGGTTTCTTCTCCCGATGAAAATTCTATATTCTCATTCTCAGCAGCCTGAATTCCTCCATCCAGAACCTGTACATTTTCAAACCCAAAAGACCTTAGCATCCACCAAGCCCTAGCAGCTGCATTGGATCCGTTTTTATCATCATAAATTACAATATGAGTACCTTCAGTTATTCCAAGATTGGAAAGTGTTTCAGCAAATATTTCTGGGCTCGGAAGCGGGTGTCTGCCTCCAAAAGCAGCATTTTCTCCTATATCAGCCAAATCCTTATCAAGATCAATGAATCTAGCTCCTTTGATGTGCTTATCAAGATAGTTTTGTTTTACATCTTTTCCTACTCTTGCATCAAGAATGATAAGATGTTCTTTGGAAATGTTTTTTAATTGGGATGATGTTATGATTGGAGACATTTTATGATTGTTTTAGGTTGAATTTAATTAGGTTTTGGCTAAAGCCAATGAATGATTTATATAATAAAGCGGGCTAAAGCCCGCTCCTATTAATTTTTATTTCAGACAAATTTTGAAGACAGAAAAATCTGTAAAATCTGTGAAAGACGTATTATCTTTTCATCAATTTAAAAATGAAAAATATCCTTCGCTTTATTGTAAGAACTTTCAAAGTTCAGCAGATTCAGTTTATGATCAGCTTTTTCAACGCTCATAAAATTGATTACCTGTTCTGTAGGCATATTTCCAACCAGATCATCTTTAGCCATCGGACATCCGCCGATACCTTTAATTGCACTGTCGAATCTTCTGCACCCCTGATCATAAGCCGCTTTCAATTTTGAATAAGATTCTTCATAACGGTTATGAAAATGCCCTCCGAAGTTGATTTCAGGATATTTTGAAGGTATTTTTTCAAATAAAAGGGCAATCGTTTCCGGTGTTGCCACTCCTGTTGTATCCGAAAGAAGAATATCCTTTACGCCAATATCAGAGAACCTTTGCGCCCACTGATCTACATCTTCCCATTTCCACATTTCACCGTAAGGGTTTCCAAATGCCATGGAAAAGTAAATATTCAGTTGTTTTCCTTCGCTTTTTACCAGCTCCAGCATTTTAATGATCTCCTCAAAAGCTTCGTCCTGACTCTTATTGGTATTTCTGTGCTGAAATGTTTCAGAAATAGAGAACGGGAACCCAAGGATATCTACAGATTCATGCTTCAATGCTTTTTCTGCTCCTCTGTAGTTTCCGATAATAGCCGAAACTTTAGTTTTGGAACGGGATTTATCTATATTTTCAGCCACCTCATCAGAGTCAGCCATCTGGGGAATTGCTTTTGGAGAAACAAAGCTCAGGCAATCCAATACATCAAAGCCAACATCCATTAAGGAGTTGATATAATCGATCTTTTTATTGGTGGGGATAAATTCTCCCCATCCCTGCATTGCATCTCTAGGACATTCGGTAAGAAACATTTTTACTTTTTGATTTTCTCAAATATAATAAAACTAAACTATTTAGTATCTACGACATACAAAGCTAACATTATTTTGATTTTCAAAGTTTTAGATGTGATTTAAAATTTCAATAACTGATATTCAGTCGCAAATAATATATTCGGAGCGTCAAATTTGCTAACTTTGTTAAAATTTATGATAAATCTGATGAGTACAATAGAATTCAATCCTTTATGGAAAGAGAAATTACTGAACCGTTTTCTTAGCTATGTAAAAATATATTCAACGAGTGATGCAGAAAGTGAGTCTACTCCTTCTACTGAACGTCAATGGAATATTGCGAATTATATTACGGAAGAGCTGAGAACAATCGGTTTGGAAGATGTTTCAATTGATGAGCACGGTTATATTATGGGCTATGTTCCTTCTAACCTTGAAAATGATGACAGACCTACAATTGGATTCATTTCACACTATGATACATCACCGGATTTCAGTGGGGAAAATGTAAAGCCTCAGGTTTGGGAAAATTATGATGGAAATGATCTGTTACTGAACCAGACTACAGGATTCACCTTGTCTCCTGCGAGATTTGAAAGTTTAAAAAAATATATCGGTCAGACGTTAATTACTACTGACGGAAATACACTTCTTGGAGCTGATGATAAAGCAGGTTGTGCAGAGATTGTAACTGCTGCTGAATACCTTATCGCTCATCCGGAAATTAAGCATGGAAGAATTGCTGTAGGATTTACGCCTGATGAAGAAATCGGAAGAGGAGCTCATAAGTTTGATGTAGCAAAATTTGGTGCAGAATGGGCTTATACGATGGATGGCGGAGAAGTTGGAGAATTGGAATACGAAAACTTCAATGCTGCCGGAGCAGTGGTAAAAATCCACGGGTTAAGTGTACACCCAGGTTATGCTTATGGTAAAATGATCAATGCAGCATTATTGGCTTCTGAATTTGCACAAATGTTACCCGCTAATGAAACTCCTGCAACAACTAAAGGATTTGATGGTTTCTATCATTTAATGGATATTAACGCCGATATTTCTGAAGCAAAACTTCAATATATCATCCGTGATCATGATGCTGATAAATTTGAAGCCAGAAAGAAATTCATGGAAGAAAAAGTTGCTGAATTCAACCAAAAGCATGGTGAAGGAACTGCTGAAGTAGAAATCAAGGAACAATACAGAAACATGAAACAGCAGTTTGAAGGCAAAATGCACATTGTAGATCTTGCTGCAAAAGCAATGACTGAAGCGGGTATTGAGCCGAAGATCAAAGCAATCAGAGGCGGTACAGATGGCGCTCAGCTTTCTTATATGGGTCTTCCTTGTCCTAATATCTTCGCGGGAGGAATCAATTTCCACGGTCCTTATGAATATGTAGCTTTAGAAAGCATGGAAAAAGCAACTGAAGTTATTATTAATATCGTAAAAGCATATTAAGATGAAAAAACTCTTAGCATTAGCATTCATAACTACATTTGCTTTCGCGGGCGCTCAGGTGTCTGCATTCCAGAAAGCGGATTCCAAATATGAAAGAAAGAAAAAGGCTCTGTATAATAAATATCCTAAGCCTAATGATTTAAGAACTAAGCTGGAGTGGCTTCTTACCGAGGACAAAATAACCTCTTATAAAAATGCTCTTGAGAAAATTGCTGAGGACGAAAAAAAAATAATAAACAATGATCCGCCTGTAACAACAAAAGTGACCAGGGAAGCAGAATACGAAACAGGTAAAGCGGCTTTTCAAAAATCATTATCACAGACCGTTGATCTTGCTTTCTTAAATTACTCTTCAGAATCTTATAAAGCGACATTAACTTTTGTAGTGGATTCTAAAGGAAATGCCCTTGATGCTCATGTAAAAGGAAATAATGAAGATGTAAATGCATTCATTGAAGCGGCATTCTACCGCATTAAAGAGAATGGCAAGTGGAAACCTGCCGAAAGTAATGGAAAACCGGTATCATCTTCGGTATCCATTCCTTTAGTACTTACATTTAAAAAATAAGGTACCTACCTACAATAAATACTATAAACCCGCTAATGAAGCGGGTTTATTTTTTTATCCCATTGCAATCTTACTTCCTGGTTCTTATTTTCACCTGAAAACGGATTCTTGTCATAGCATTTTTACCATTCATCAAATAAAATTTCACGTCATCTTTCAGATGTATTGTTTTGTGCCAAATTCATTTAAATAACAATCACTTATGAAAAAAATTCTTTTTTCAATGACCATTCTAGCAGCAAACTGTGCGTTTGGTCAAATAAACCTTGAACATTCTTATACCTCTGACAGCGGTCACTGGGATATTTATTCAGACAACAGTACATCCCATTATTTGATTGGCAGGGGCAATAATACTTTTGATATTTACAATGCCAATCATACATTGTACAAAACCCTGACGCCCACTATTCCTAATAACTATATGCATATTCCTGAATTACTCAGCGAAGGCTATACTATTTCTAAACATATTTTTAATACGGATGATAAATTAGAATTTATACTGACTTTTATCAACAATCAGGGAGGGCAGCGCCTAATGCTCATCATCAATGAAGACGGAAATATTATCAAGCAATTCGGGACAGATTATCATTCCCTATATCAGATTTTTCATGATGCAGTATCTAATCAGAACAAATTTGTTATTTCAAAAAATTCAGGAAGCAATACAATTACAGAAGTATATACATTGCCTACTTCTACCTTAACCACTTTGGAAATTCAGTCACAAAATAAAAATAAGCTTTCTGCTTTTCCTATTCCTGCAAACAAGCTTTTGAACATTATAAATCCCGGAAACGGAGGAAACAATGTTCAGATCTATGATGTCTCTGGGAAAATAGTGCTTCATAAAAGTTTTAATTCGGGAGAAAAGAACATTGCCATTGACGTGGAATCTCTTAAAGCGGGAGTTTACCTCTATAAAATCGGAGATCAAAGTTCCAAGTTCATCAAGAACTAATTTTTATATACTTTTATAAAATCCCACTTCAGCCGGAGTGGGGTTTTTCTTTTAATAAGCCCTATGAAAGATTAAATACCAATATCTACGGCTTGTCACTACCTGATTACCGTTCATCAAATAAACTTTTATACAGCCTTCAGGATTTGTTGTTTTGCATCAAATTTCTAACAATAATTAAAATTATGAAACAACAATTCTTAGCATTCTGCTCATTGTTATTATGCATTACATGTTCTGTAAAAACTCAGGCTCAACAAAGCCCGGCACTTCATATAGGAGTAAAGGGAGGAGCAAATTTTACAAAAACCTCAACGGAATCTTCTTCCTTGGAAGGGAAATACGGTTTCGGCTATCAGGCAGGTGTAATGACAAGAGTAGATATTGGAAGCCTGTATGTACAAGGAGAAGCGCTATTCAACAAAAGAAAAACATCGTACGACGAAAAATCTGGTGGTTCCGCAAAATTGACATGGAACTCCATTGATATTCCTGTAGTGGTAGGTTACAAGATCATTAAAACAGATGATTTCAATCTAAGAGCTTTTGCGGGAGGGGTTTACAGCTATGCCTTCAATAATAAGCTGTCAACGTCTGAATCTATACAGGAAGGTTTTAAGAAGTTTGACAAGTCTAATATCGGGATTACGGGAGGTATAGGAATAGATTATAAAAATTTCACTGTAGACCTTCGATACGAACACGGACTTTCGAATATCAGTAAGGAATTTAAATCCAAACCTCACAGCTTTAGTCTTGGGATAGGTTATTTCTTATTCTAAAAACTTGAATTATCTTTGAACCATTAGAAACTGTGAATCTGCAGTTTCTAATTTTTTGTAAACCCTCTTCAGACCACTCCATGACAAAACCTATTGTTTTCAAAGAATATATTTTTTACCTCAGCTTCTGGTGTATTTTTGCTGTTGTAATATGGATTAATTTTCAGGCAAACACAGATCGGGTTATTGCTGTACTTCAGACGATAGCTATTGTAATAACTTCTTTTATTTTCACCTATCATCTTGCCCAAAAGCTTCTTCCTAAGGCATTAAGGACAAAAAGAATGAAAATTTTCCTGGTACAGGCAACAGTGAATATTTTAATTCTAAGTGTTATTTACTCTATCATTTTCACGTATCTTCAGGTTGCTCCTACAGTGGATCTGCCGCCCAGTTTCTATGATCATTTGCCCATTTTATGGCAGGGATTTTACATGGCTATTCCTGCGGCTTTTATGATAAGTGTGGCTACCTGCGGTATTAAGTTTTACCTTGAGCATGAAAGAATAGAAAGAGATCATATCCTCCTTCAGCAAGCCCATCTGGAAAATCAGCTTAAGCTGCTTCAGGATCAGATGAACCCACACCTGGTATTTAATATTCTGAATCACATTCATATTCTCATAAAAACGGACCCTCAGCTTGCTGATTTTTTATTGATGAAGTTTTCAGATATTTTACGCTACCAGCTTTATCATTGCAATCAAAATCTGGTTCCTCTAGACAAAGAAACTGAATATCTTCAAAATCTGGTAGAGGTAGAAAAACTACGATGGGGGAATGAGCTTAATGTAAATGCTACCCTTAAAATCAGCAATACAAAGGCTTTAATTGCTCCTCTGCTACTGGTTCCTTTTATTGAAAATGCTTTTAAATATGTATGTAGGCTTCCGGGGCAGATCGGTTATGTAAAGATCTTATGTAAGGAAGAAAACAATAATCTCTTCTTTTATGTTGAAAATTCTTATTCAGATATAGCAGTTGATAAAAAGAAAGACGGAGGAATCGGTCTGCAAAATGTAAAAAAGCGTCTGAAGTTACAGTATCCTGATGCTTATGATTTGAAAATTGAGTCTGAAAACCTTGTCTATAAAGTTACTTTAACCTTAAAACTATCGGAAAATGAGCAGTAGTATCCCTAAAATGAAATGTCTGATCATAGATGATGAACCGTTAGCCAGATTCCATCTTAAAGAGCTTGCCGGTCAGATTGATTTTTTATCGGTGGAAGGAACGTGTGCCACGGCGCTGGAAGCTGATGCTATTGTAAAAGAGAAAGAAATAGATCTTCTTTTTCTGGATATCAATATGCCTTATCTCAATGGAATAGATTTTTTTGAACAGCTGGAAAATCCGCCTCTGTGTATTTTTACTACAGCTTATTCAGAGTATGCTTTGGAAGGATTTCGTCTTCAGGTGGTAGATTATCTTTTGAAACCTATTGCCTTCAATCGTTTTTATCAGGCTGTGAATAAAGCGCAGCAACAGTTTATTATCAGTGAGAAACTAAGAAAAAACACACCTTTGGATGATCCTTTTCTGTATGTAAGGCAATCTGATACATTTATTAAGGTTTCCTGGGTTGATATTTTATATATTGAGAGTATGCAGAACTATACCAAGCTGCATTTTAAGGATAAATCTCTGATTATACATCAGACAATGAAAGCCATTGAAGAATCATTGCCTTCTGAACATTTCTTCAGGATTCATAAGTCTTTTCTGATCAATATCACTCATATTGATATGATATCCGGAGGGCGTTTATACATTAATAAAACTGAGCTTCCTATTTCCCGTACCCGAAAAGAAGAACTATTAAATCAGGTAGTATATAAAAAACTGATCAGTAAATAAAAGAGGGAAGCCGGAGAATGGGCGGGGAAATTTCTGAAATTAAAAAATATCTCAAAAACACTCCAGCTTCTTTCCTCATTATATTATGGCAGGTTCCAACGTAAAGAAACTGCTAAGTAGAAAGTACTGGAAAACTTCGGATCTGCCATTTTTTGATCTTTAAAAATGCTTTTGATCTTTCTTTCACTTTCATTAAAGCTCCTGACCAGAGTTGAACCTCCTGTAACTCCTAAGCTCAGTTTATCTGAAAGCTTTATCTCCGGTCTGAGCCCAGCCGTAATCTGCTGATAACCAAACATGGTAGATTTTCCGTCCTTATTTCTCTCTACCACCATTCCACTAAGGTTGACTACCGCTTTTAAAGTAAGAACATCCGAGAATTCATATCCTGCTTCAGCTCCTTCCGGAAAATTAAGTTTAAATTTCACTTTTCCATTTGTTTTCCAGTCAAAATAAATCCAGGGTAAAACCATTGGCGGTCCAAACGCAGTAGTAAGCACCGGTCCTGCCCCTAAAGCAAGATTAGGATTAAAATGCCTGATAAATAAAACTCCTCCCTGTCCCAAAATATCATCAGAGCTTATCTTTTCAAGATCAGTATACAATCCCACAGACGCCATCATCATCATACTCCACTTTTTTCCCAACGGACGTATATGTTGTAAACCGACCTGGGCATTCAGCAATTGATCAGGAAACAACGGTGTTTCGTAGTTTTTGTGAGACATTTTTGCATAAGATCCACTAAGCAGCATAGACCATGCTTTTACCCTTCCGGCACTGTCTTTCTTTAAAGATAACGGGATACTCAAATTCAGCGTTGCTCTTTTAAAATCGCTTTTGGAATCTGTTTTAAGGCTATCTTCAGGACGTATATAATTGGATGAAGGAATATATTCGGTTTTAAGTTCCGCAGAGATTCCTGATTGTGCACTCACCCAGTAGCCCAACGGCAGCAGACAGCAAAAAGCCGTCAAAAGGTTTCTTTTCATATTCTAAATTTTATGCAAAGAGAGTCCTTTGACGGTTTTTCACAAAAATTACTTGATTAAGTGCAGATCTATGATGACCAACAGATAAAGTAAGAGGATAATGTTTTTAAGTATTTCTGAATATCTAAGCAAATGCTCTGATACTTCTCAGTGAACGGTAAGCAAACCATACCGCAAGGACGGCAATTAAAGCTCTTGTTGCTACCATCGGAATGATAGATTGAGCTTCCATTAATCCTACAATTCCGGAAATAATAAAGGTAACCATAAGCTGCATAAAGCCCATCAATGCTGCTGCAGTACCACGTCCTTCTTTAAATGATGATAAAGCGTGAGCAGACGTAATCGGGAACAAAATTCCTATTGCCAGCAATGAAATATGCAGCAGTATAATTTCCAATCCTACTGATAACTGATACATCGATACCAGAATATGCAGACAGCATGCAGAGAACAGGATAACCGTAGCTATAAATTTTAATCTGGTTTCTTCAATTCTTTTAATTAGTCTCGGAGTAATATAAGCCGCCAGAATCAATGCTACAGAATTGAAGGCAAATATAAGCCCGAAAACTTCACTGGAAAAACCGTGTAATTCCATAAAAAGAAATGGAGCATTGGAGATATAAATAATCAACGATGCAAAAGCAACACTTCCTACCATGGTATTGCTTATAAAGTCTTTATTGGCAATAATTACTTTAAGCTGCTCCATCAGGTTTGTTCTTTCTTCCGTGTTTTCATCTTTGGATAGTAATCTTGCATTGGTTTCAGGAACGCATTTATATACGAGAATAAATGTAATGATCCCTAGTATTACCAGAAAGGCAAAAGAACTGTTCCAGCCCCAGTATTTAAGAAACACACTCCCCAATAATGGAGCAATAATGGGTGCCACTCCACTGATCTGAGTCTGCTGAGAAAATATAGCCACTGATTTTTGTTTATCATAAAGATCTATGATAATTGCTCTACCGATAACGATTCCTGCACTTCCTCCGAATGCCTGAAGAAAACGCATTGCCCATAAAACATAAATATTTGAGGTAAAATAAATGGCTGCAGCTCCTACAATAAAAAGGAAAAGCCCGCAGTATAACATGGGTTTACGACCTGTTTTATCAGACAAAGGTCCCCACAATAATTGTCCGAATGCAAACCCGGCAAAGAAAACTGAAATAGATACCTGGATATGCCCTATATCGGTATTAAAAATTTCTGCCATACTTGGGAAAGCGGGGAGATAAAGATCTATACTTAACGATTCTAATGTGTTGAGCAGTGCCAGAATAAACACTACAATACCTAACTTCTTCATAAATTGTAAGCCTCTGCAGGCGATTTTTTTCAGGGTGCAAAATTGCCTTAAAAAGTAAATGCTTACAATAAAACAACTGAAGGAAGTATAGGACAAAGTGAAGATTAATACCTTAAAAAAGATGAAATTTATCAATTTTAAACCTTCAACAATGTAAATATTGAAGATTATCTTTTTTCATTATTCTTAAAATAATCCGGTGTTTGCCCTGTATGTTTTTTGAAAAATCTTGAAAAATATGAAGTATCGTTAAAACCTAGTTTGAAAGCAATTTCCTTCACAGTAAGCGCTCCAAAGCTGAGTTCTCTTTTAGCTTCTAGGATAAGACGTTGCGAAATCATTTTTTTGACCGTGGTTCCTCTTAAAAGGCGTAGAATATCATTAAGATGATGGGTGGTTATTTTTAATTTTTCAGCGTAGAAGCTGGTTTCTTTATGCACAATATAATGCTTCTCAATAAGCCCTACCAGTTCCTGAATACGTTGGCGGTCATTAAATAAAGGCTCTTTGGTCTTAATTTGTTCGCCAATGATGATACAGAATGCTTTCAAATATGCCTTTAAAAGTTCGGTTCTGGCTGCACCTTTATATTCCTGTTCTATTAATGATATGATTGTGCTGCAGGTTTTTTCATTGTCAGGATTTAAAAAAAATGGAAGTTCGCCTCCTGTAAGTACCGATTCTATATCACAGGCTTCTGTGAATATTTCACGGCTTATAGCCATTGCATATCCCTCTTCTCCTTCTATTTTCATATTGAAAGCCTGTCCCGGTGCAATGATGCAGATTTGATTGTTATCAAGCTTATAACTTTCAAAATCCAGTTCCAGATGGCTGTATTCATACACTTCCCTGAACCATATAATTTCAAAAAAATTATGCCTGTGAACGTCATGAAAGTTCTCTGGTCCTGCTGCACTCAGAGTACTCATCTGAAATTCTTCAGAGGTAAGATGGTGAACCGGAATTTCTTTTTCTGGAGTAATCATTACTATTTTATAAAATCGTTGGGCTATAAACAAAAACCACAGCAAAAAAAGTGCTGCGGTTTTCTACAATATTTAAAATTAAATATAATTTTTCGGTTTATTGGTTTAAAAAAGCATCCCAACCCTGAGCTGTAAGAGCCACTAGCTGATTGGATCCTCTTGCGACCATGAAGTTTCCTTCTTCTTTGTCTACCGCATGTCCAATGATGGTAAAATCCGGATGATTTTTAATTTTATCAAAATCATTTGGTGAAATCGTGAATAGCAATTCATAATCTTCACCACCACTTAATGCAGTCACTACAGGGTTTAAGTTCATTTCATCCGCTGTAGAGATGGTAAGACTATCTAATGGTACTTTTTCTTCATACAATCTGAATCCTACTTTCGACTGGTCAGAAAGGTGAAGAATTTCAGAAGCTAAACCATCTGAAATATCAATCATAGAAGTTGGTTTGATATCCAGCTCTTCCAGAATTTTTTTAACATCTGTTCTTGCTTCAGGTTTCAGCTGTCTCTCCAGAATATAATCGTAGCCTTCCATTTCCGGTTGCATATTCGGGTTGGCAAGATATACTGCATGTTCTCTTTCCAGTATCTGAAGTCCCATGTATGCTCCTCCTAAATCTCCTGTAACCACAAGAAGATCATTGGGTTTCGCACCACTTCTCTTCACAATATTTTCTTCAGCTTCAATTCCTACGGCGGTGATGCTCATTACCAATCCGGCATTGGAACTGGTAGTATCGCCTCCGATAAGATCTACTTTATATCTTGTACAAGCTGCCTGAATTCCTGCATAGATTTCTTCTAAAGCTTCCACCGGAAAACGGTTGGAAACGGCAAGAGAAACCAAAATCTGTGTAGGAACAGCATTCATTGCTGCGATATCACTCAGGTTTACCACTACGGCTTTATAGCCTAAATGCTTTAAAGGAACATAACCTAGGTTAAAATGTACCCCTTCTGCCAAAACATCAGTCGTAAGAACCACTTTTTTATTGCCAGGATTAATAACTGCCGCGTCATCTCCTACTCCAAGCACTGAAGAGTCATTGGATAATGGAAAATGTTCCGTCAAGTGTTTTATAAGACCGAATTCTCCTAATTTTGATATGGGCGTAAGCTCCTGCGATTTATCTTCAAACATATTTTTGTTGTATTAATGTACAATGTAAAACGTATTCATGACCTGAAGTCTTTCATAACATTGAACCCTGAACTTTAAACTCTGAATTACTTGGTAAATTCTGCCGGATCAATATTATGTGGGTGGAAAGGAAGTTTTTTAAAATCTTCTTTTGATAATACCACCGTTTCCGGGCTTTTATATTTATTCATTGCTTCCACTACATCATCCGGTGGAGTCGTCATTTTTCTAAGCATCATATCGATCCATACTCCTGTTGCTTCAGAAGTAGCACAATGTACTCCGTCCGGTGTATAGAACTTATGAACAAAACGATAAATAGATGAATCTTCCGAACATCCGTCTATCTCTACACTTACAATTACCGTCTGATCTGCATAGATCTCTTTAAAGAAAGAATACCTTTCGTGAAGAATAACAGGACCGATTCCCCATCTGCTCAACTGGGTAACTCCCATTTTCTCTTTAGTCATAAAAGCCATTCTGGCTTGTGCACAATATTGTACATATGATGAATTGGCTAAGTGCTTGTTAGCATCAAGGTCGCTCCATCGCACTTCAAATTTATGGTAGAAAATCATATGAAAATCGTTTTTGGTAATATTAAAATAATAATCTTCAAAAATACTCAAATAAGATGGTTTATAAAAATTGTACTTTTGAAAAAATAATCTTCAGCATAAGATTACCCCTATACATGAAACAGATCATTATTATCGGAGGTGGTGCTGCAGGCTTTTTCTGCGCATCCAACCTTGACGAAAAGAAATATACAATTACGATTTTAGAACAGAATTCTGATGTTCTTCAGAAAGTGAAAATTTCCGGAGGAGGACGATGCAATGTTACGCACGCCTGCTTCGATCCAAGGGAGCTGGTGCAGTTTTATCCGCGCGGAAACAAGGAGCTGCTAAGTGTTTTCACAAAGTTTCAGCCGGGAGATACCATGGAATGGTTTGATCAGCGAAATGTTCCGTTAAAAATAGAAAACGACAACAGAACTTTTCCGGAAAGCAATTCTTCGCAGACCATCATCAATACTTTTTTGAATGAAACCCAGAAGAAAAACGTAACCGTAAAAACAAAATGTACGGTAAAAGAGATTGAAAAACAGGATGAAAGATATATCGTAAGAACGAATTCCGGTGATTTTGAAGCAGACTATATCGTTTATACGACGGGAAGCTCTCCGAAATCGTTGAAAATCATTGAAAATCTGGGACATAAGATTGTAGATCTTGTTCCTTCTCTTTTTACATTCAATATTAAAGATGATTTGCTAAAAGACATTCCGGGAACAAGCTTTGAAAATGCGGGAATTTCTATTCCTAAGCTGAAAACTGACGAAAGCGGTCCGCTACTGATTACCCATTGGGGACTTTCCGGTCCTGCCGTTCTGAAGATTTCAGCATGGGAAGCTATAAGTCTTGCGAAACTTAAATACAACTTTGAAATAGAGGT
The DNA here is from genome assembly GCF_059515185.1 of Chryseobacterium sp. CS2K3. Lineage (NCBI taxonomy): Bacteria > Pseudomonadati > Bacteroidota > Flavobacteriia > Flavobacteriales > Weeksellaceae > Chryseobacterium > Chryseobacterium sp. CS2K3. Next base: position 474,253 of record NZ_JCAKRW010000001.1, read on the forward strand.
TAATTTTATTTCTGTGGCAATGGATGATGCAGAAGAAACTTTTCAGAATTTTAAACAAAGTAATCCTAAAAAGACTATTGGACAGGCAAAAATATTTGAGGTAACAAACAGGTTCTGGCAGAAAATTCTTGAGATTTCAAAAGTGGACCTGAATAAACAGGTTGCCAATATCTCAGGAAAAGAAGCTCAGAAAATTCTTGAAAATCTTTGTAGGAAAAAATTCCAGGTTACAGGGAAATCTACTTTTAAAGATGAATTTGTCACTGCGGGAGGTGTTGATTTAAAAGAAATTAACTTCAAAAACATGTCTTCAAAACTTCTTCCTAATTTTTATATTGCCGGAGAGGTCTTAAATATAGATGCTGTAACCGGAGGTTTCAATTTCCAGGCATGCTGGAGTGAAGGATGGCTGATAGCACAGGATTTGAATAGTTTATAAAAAACCTGTTTATGAAAAAACACACTTCAATTCTATATCAAGGATTTCTTACCATAGTGTTTGCTGTTGCAATGCTCTGTTCTGCTTCTGTTTCAGCTCAAAAAACCACTTCAAATATTCCTGCATCTGATTCTGTAAAAACTTTTAAAAATCCTGAATTCCCTGGTGGACATGCAGCCTTCACGCTAGAGGTTCTCAGGTATTTCCGTACATCTGTTCCTGCCAGCTTAAACATCAAAAGAGCTGAAGCTACCGCTACTTTTATTGTAGATACAGACGGTGTAATGAAACAGTTTGCTATAGAATCCTCCCAAAATGATGTAGTTAAAGAAGAATTTTTGAGAGCATTGAAAAAGATTAATAAAAAATGGATCCCTGGGGAAAAGAATGGAGTTCCGGTAAGAACGGTAATGAGACAGCCTTTGGTTTTTCTGCTTAATTAAAACTTCGGATTAAGTTTTACAAAAAAATAAAGCAGCAGACATCCCGCAGCATAGCACAATATATCAATCCAGGAAAATGAATTTCCAATAACAATATACATCAGGCTTCCCTTTCGGAAGCCTAATTTTTCTGCAATATTAAAGTATTGGGCAAATTCCAAGAGGCAGGAAAAAATTAAAATTCCAAGGATAAGTTTTTCATTATTTGACCTGAAAAAACTTTTAATCAAAGTATAGAGAAGCATTACTACGATCACATCTCCAAGATAGGCACGCACAAAGAAGATATCCTTTAGTTTTGTGGCAATTAAAACCTCGATAAGGAAAATAAAAATCGAGATAAGGAAATATTTCAGGCTAAACTGGAGCTTCATGTTACTGTTTTATTAAAATTCAGGCATAAAAAATCGGCATTTATAAAAACACCGATCATTATGTGAACAAATATATTATTTCTTTACTTTGATTGTACATCCAATGGCAACACTTTTTGTAGTTTTCACCGGCTCTCCTTTTATCAAGGCATTTACAGCATCCTGAGCGTAGTATTCTGATACATCATTCGGATTGTCATAATTATTATCGATAGCCCCGATATATTTTACGATGTTTTTACCATTTTCTTTTTGTAGAATAAATACATGCGGTGTTTTGGTTGCTCCATACTGCGGATAAATTTTCTGTCCTTCATCTACTAAATACGGAAATGTAAACCCTTTCTGCTTAGCTCTTTCAATCATCTGCTTATAGCCGTCTTCTGGTTGTGCATTAGGATCATTAGGATTGATGGCAATTACAGGATAGCCCTGATTTTTATATTTTTTATCCAGCTCAATAATTCTGTCTTCGTATTTCTTGGCATACGGGCAGTGATTGCAGGTAAATATCACGATAAATCCCTTGGCTGTTTTAAAATCGCTCAGCGAAACCATTTTACCATCGATATTTTTAAGCTTAAAATCCGTGGCTTCATCTCCTACTTCGTAACCTTTAGCAACAGAAGTTTTCTCTTTCAGGGGTTTATTTCCATCGTGATTTACTGATGTAAAGCTTAACAAACTCAGCCCGGTAATAATCGCAGTTGCTAAAATTTTCAGATTTTTCATAATATTGTTATTGTAAATTTTCAGTAATTGTTTTTTCAAGCTCTTCCTTGCTCATTTCACCATCATTGAAGTATACTTTTTCTCCCTCTTTATAAAATAATGTGACCGGAATATTTCCATCCCAGTCTTTTTCAAAACGAGGAATCCATGTGTTCATCCTTTTAATATCATCCAGCAAAACAACCTCAGCGGTAAGATTTTTATTTTTAATGAATTTCAATACTCTTTCTTTATCTACAAGCCTGTCCAGAGAAACCAAAATCATTTTAAAATTGGAGTTTCCCATGTATTTATTATTGATTTCCATAAAATGAGGAAGTTCCTTTACACAGGGAGCACAGGTTGTAGCCCAAAAGTTAACCACAAGAACCTTGCCCTTTTCTTCCTGAATGCGTTTTTCCAGATCTTCATATTTCAAAACAGATACATCTGTCTGCTGTGCTTTACAAACCGAACAGAATACAAAAACGAGCAGTATTTTTAATAGATTCTTCATATTCAAATTTAATAAATAATTGTAAACCAGAAATCTGCCCAGTTATTCTCACACTGAAAATTTAGTAAGGATGTTTATTTATTTTTAGTTTTTGATTTAGACACAGGAGCTCTTCCAACATGAACCATTGTTCCATTTACACAATATCTTGATCCTGCTGGTCTGGGATGCTTTTTGTCAAACTCTTCCTGAACTTTTTTAATAGAATCATCCCGCCTTTTAACTATTGATAATGAATCCATATATGCTTGATATACTACTGCTACAGAATCATGAATTCTTTGTTCTGCTCTTTCTTTAGCGGCTTTATTACATGAGGATAGTGAAATTAATAAGAATGCTAAAAATATTTTTTTCATGATTGGTTTTTATGAATTCGAAAGATACAATTTTTGATTTATTCAGTATAAAATCCTATAAACTGAGTTTGGCAATACAAAAAAATAACGATTTGATTTTTTTTTTCAGTGACAAAATATAACCATTTACAAAACAAACACTTACTATAAAAGGAAAAGCGGACTTGTTTTTCACAAGTAAGAGAATAATTAACTGTTAAATTTATCACAGATTGTAGATTTATTAAAAAATTCCTGTATATTCGTGTAAACTAAATATAAAAACCATGAAAAATTCAGAAAACAAAAAAAGAAAATTAACAAACACAGAATTAAAAGAAATTAATGGAGGGGCTGGTATAAGATGCCGTGCAGGATTCTGTATCAGTGATTCAGGATTACTTGAGCCGGGTCTTATAGGGGAAGGTGGACGTTGCTGCTAATCTACATTTAATTTAAAAGAAAATTATCATGAGAACATCAAACATTCAAAAGAAAAAACTGACAAAAAAAGAGTTGAAAGAAGTCAACGGAAGCGGTAGACTTTGCTATGAAGGATTCTGTCGTACAGGCGAATTTGAAGAATGGCAACTTGGTGCCGGAGACAAAAACGGATATTGCTGTTAGTCAATAACGATATTGAAAATGGTTGAAGAGTGATCTTCAATCATTTTTGTTTTTACAGGAGTTCCTCTGACACAAAAAACACCTTAAGACAATAAATTACATTCACTAAACATACCTAATTCACCAAATTAAAATTATTATGAAAAAATCAGACAATCAAAAAAGAAAGCTTAGTAAAAATGAGCTGAAAGAGATCAGTGGCGGATTCAGACCTGTCTGCCCACGAGTAATAAGCTGTACAGACCGTTATACGGGAGAAGAACGTTCAGGGGTTCCTGGTATCCAGGATGGACTTTGCTGTTAATCAAAAATAAAACAAAAATGAAAAACAACATCTTAAAAAGAAAGCTCACAAAGACTGAGTTGAAAGAGATTAACGGTGGCGCCGCCAATTGTGCAGAAGGTTTATGCAAACTCAGAGGAGTAAGTCATTTCCTTATCATCGGACCGAGAGGCAATGATGGTTATTGCTGCTAATTAAATGTTTGATCTTATAAAAAGAAAAATGATTGGATTATCCTCCAATCATTTTTTTTATCGTATTTAGCTTCATTAAAGCTTCAATAGGCGTTAAAGTATTAATATCAATCTTCTTCAACTCTTCACGGATATTTTCTAAAACCGGATCATCCAGCTGAAAGAAAGAAAGCTGCATATTCTCTTCTGTCACTCTTTTGATGTTCTCTGACGTTCCTCCATCCTGCGTTCTGCTTGCTTCAAGGGTTTTCAGGATTTCATTCGCCCTGTTTACTACTTTTGAAGGCATTCCTGCCAGCTTTGCAACATGGATACCAAAACTGTGTTCACTTCCTCCCGGAATCAGTTTTCTCATGAAGATAATATTCCCTTTATTTTCCTGAATAGAAACATGGAAGTTTTTCACACGTTCAAAATTCACGGTCATTTCGTTCAGTTCATGGTAGTGCGTGGCAAATAAGGTTTTTGCCTGTGTTGCGTGCTGGTGAAGATATTCAGCAATAGCCCAGGCTATTGATACTCCGTCATAAGTAGAAGTTCCACGCCCTATTTCATCCAAAAGAATAAGACTTCGTTCTGAAATATTGTTCAAAATATTAGCAGCCTCATTCATTTCCACCATGAAGGTAGATTCTCCGGCTGAAATATTGTCGGTAGCCCCTACTCTTGTAAAAATTTTATCCAGCAGTCCGATCTCAGCGTGCTTTGCAGGTACAAAGCTTCCAATCTGAGCCAAAAGACATACAATTGCCGTCTGACGCAGGATTGCAGACTTACCCGCCATATTCGGTCCTGTAACCATGATGATCTGTTGAGAATCTTTATCCAGGAAGATATCATTCGGAATATACTTTTCTCCCAACGGAAGGGCATTTTCAATGATCGGGTGTCTTGCTTCTTTTAAATCAATCGCATACCCGTCATTCAGAATAGGTCTGGTATAACTTTCAGAAACTGCCAATTCAGACAGTCCGGCGGCTACATCAAGCTGTGCAATGATATTGGAGTTTCCCTGGATCTGATCAATATAGACCATCGTTTCCGAACATACATTTCTGTATAATTCGTTTTCCAGAACTCCGATTTTTTCTTCGGCGCCAAGAATCTGGTTTTCGTATTCTTTTAATTCCTCCGTGATATATCGTTCAGCATTTACAAGGGTTTGTTTTCTTACCCAGTCTGAAGGAACTTTATCTTTATGTGTATTTCGAACTTCAATATAGTATCCGAAAACATTATTAAAATCAATTTTAAGACTTGAAATGCCTGTTCTTTCAATCTCTCTCTGGCACATTTCATCCAGAAATCCGCGTCCTTTGCTCTGAAGGTTTCTCAGTCTGTCCAGTTCTTCCGAAACACCATCTTTGATAACATTTCCTTTAGCAATGCTTACCGGAAGTTCTTCATTAAGACGATTTTGTAATAAATTAATGAGTTCATCAAGATCAAATAACGGTTCAAGCCAAGCCAAAACATCAGCATGAGGATGCAATAATGCCTTGATTTTATGGATATTGATTAAACTTTGTCGTAAATACCCCAATTCTTTTGGTGATATTTTTTCTGCAGCAAGCTTACCCATCAAACGATCAAGATCGGAAATAGACTTCAGGAGTTGTCCTACTTCATATTTCAGATGATCATTTTCATTTAAAAAGTCAATCAGGGAAAGTCTTCTTGAAATTTCATCCACAGACTTTAAAGGAAGAATAATTCTTCTTCTCAATAGCCTTCCTCCCATTGGAGTAGATGTTTTATCGATGATATCTAATAAAGATTTTCCTTGTGGGTTGCTTGGGTAAACAATTTCAAGATTCCTTAGGGTAAAGTTATCCATCATCAGGTAATCTTCCTGAGGAATAACCTGAAGTTTTGTGATGTGAGACAACAGGTTATGATGGGTATCTTCTACCAGATAGGCAAAAATAGCCCCTGCTGCTGTAATCGCAAGAGGAAGATTTTCCACCCCAAAGCCTTTTAAAGAATTCGTTTTAAAATGACCGGTTAGTTTTTCGTAAGCAAAATTATATTGAAAAGCCCAATCTTCAAGCTTGAAGGCATTTTTATTCTTAATCTGTTCAGGAAGCTGTACACTTCTTTGGAAAATGATTTCGCTGGGATCAAAAGTATTTACAATATGCAGTAACTTCTCAATGTTTCCTTCACTTACCAGAAACTCTCCTGTTGAAATATCAACCAAGGCAATTCCGTATTTTTCCTTCTCTTTGTGTAAGGAAAGCAGGAAATTATTCTTCTTGGAATTTAAAACCTGATCATTGAATGTTACTCCCGGTGTTACCAGTTCTGTAACTCCTCTTTTCACAATTCCCTTCACCATTTTCGGGTCTTCGAGCTGATCACAGATTGCTACTCTCATCCCGGCTCTTACCAGTTTCGGAAGATAGGAATCTATGGAATGATGCGGAAAGCCGGCAAGCTCTACACTTCCTTCTCCATTATTTCTTTTGGTAAGAACAATACCCAAAACCTGAGATGTTCTCACTGCATCCTGCCCAAAAGTTTCATAAAAATCTCCTACTCTGAATAGTAAAAGCGCATCAGGATACTTTGCCTTGATGGTGTTGTACTGAGTCATTAACGGAGTTTCCTTCTTCGATTTTGCCATAGTAAAAAATGAGCCCCAAATTTAGAAAAATAAATTCAGGGTTAGAGAATTGTTTCATCGTTTATCCCCGAATAAACTTTTCTTTGTCAGTAATAAATCGTATTTTCACCATAAAATCACATCCATGGAATTTCCTGTTTTAGAAACCGAAAGGCTTATTTTACGACAGCTTACATTGAACGATACTGAAGATTTATTTGAGTATTTTTCTCAAGATCAGGTAATGGAATATTATGATCTTGAAGCTTTTAAAACAACTGATGATGCACAAAAAATCATTCAGCACTTCAACAGTCAGTTTGAAAAAGGAAAGGGATTCCGCTGGGCATTAGAATTAAAATCCAACCAAAAGGTGATTGGTACGTGTGGATATCACAATTGGTATCGGGAACATTTCAAGGCAGAAATAGGATATGAGCTTAATCCGCTTTTCTGGCGACAGTCTTATATGAAAGAAGCGATTCTTCCTATTCTCACATACGGTTTTGAAAGCATGAGATTACATCGTGTAGACGCCTTTATTGACCCTTCCAACATTTCCTCCGAAAAACTTTTAACTTCATTAAGCTTTCTGGAAGAAGGAACTCTCAGAGATTATTTTTTCGAAAAAGGCAAGTTTGTAGATGCCAAGATCTTCGGGTTGATTAATAAATAGAATGCTTTTTAAGGCTGGAAGCTGGAAGAATGAGGCTGGAAGTTTCTATTTGACGGAAAACTTCTACCTATCATATATACATCTGTTAAGTATATAAGAGATTCTTGCATCGCCAGAATGATAAGGATGCAACATTGGATATAAAAGTTAAAGATTTTCAATGAAAGGCTGGTACTTAATTATCGGCAAAAATAACCTCCATCTTCCCGCTTCCATCTTCCATCCTATAGATCACTTCCCTTTCTGTAAATGCTTTTCCAAAGCTTCTGAACTTTTCTTATATGCCCATTTTTGTTTGTAGTCTACCCATTTTGCTTTAAAAAGTTTACGCATAAGCTTATCTGTATATCTCATGATAAAAACATGGTACAGCATATTGGCAAATACATTGGGTTTATTGGGAAGAGCTCTTAATGATAAAGAGAAACCAGGCTCAAGATACCTGTTGAAATGCCAAAACGCCCCGGGAATAAAAAGCGCATCGCCATGTTCCATAAAAATTTCATATCCTTTTGCATATTTGAGTGCAGGAAATTTTTCATAATCCGGGTTTTCATAATCCAGATCGTAGATGGTATGAACGGATAACGGGACTTTATATAAAAACGGTGACTGCTTCTGATCAAATAATAAAATTCTCTTTTTACCCTCAAAATGAATGTGCATAAAATCCCCAAGATCCACATCATAATGCATCAGAACATGCGCCTCACTTCCTCCGAAGAATAAAGTAGGAAGCCTTTTGAAAAACTTCATTCCCAGATCAGGATACGTAAAGTTTTTAAGCAGTTCCGGAAGCCTATCTGTAATAATATAAAAGAAAATACGTAAATCTGAAGGCTTACTTTTGATGGTATCAATATAATCCCTCATCTTCATATTCGCAACGGGAGCATCAGAACTTTTAGCAGCATCAGCAGGTTTATTATCATACAGCGGAACATCCTGATCTCCTGCTTTTTCGCGGATATAAGCAAGATTCCATTGATCAAAAGCATCCCAACGGCTTGCAAAATTCTTAATCAGAAGAGGCTTCTGTTTTCTGAAATAATTTTTCTGAAAATCTTCTTTACTGATATCATTGACTACATCTACGTTTTCGAGGATCATGTAATTTGTATTTAATGCGAAATAAAAATAATATTTTTTTTGAAAATTGGAATAATTAAGATAAAAAAGGTTGGAAGCCGAAAGAAGGAGGCTGGAAGTTACTGTTTGCCTAAAACCTCTATTCATCATCTTAATAAAAGTTTTTCATGAAAACTTAAATCGTTTCTAGAACTTCAATAGCTTCGCACTTCCTTACTTTAATATGAAAAATTTATATTTGTGGTATTAAGTGAATTTATGAGAGTCTACAATACCAAGCATTTCCTTAAAATCCTTTTCAGTCTTCACAAAAGCGATACCCTGAAAATCCTTTTCCCAAGCATGATTCTTGTAGGATTATACTCTTGGGGAATACAATATCTGGAAGTAGAATACTTTCACCTTACTACAAAATCGGGGATCAGTAATGTGGGGATGATTCATTCCTTATTAGGATTTGTCCTTTCTTTATTATTGGTATTCCGCACCAATACTGCATATGACAGGTGGTGGGAAGGAAGAAAGCTTTGGGGCAAACTGGTAAACGACACCCGAAATTTTGCCATAAAAATCAATACAATTCTTGGAGAAAACCGTCAGGATGCAGAACAGATCTCAAGGTATCTGAAATATTTTCCTCATTTTTTAGCTAAGCATCTTTCTAAAGAATCAACCCGTCTGGCATTGGATGAAGACTATTCTGAGATTGAAAAAACATTAAAAAATCACGGTCCGAGTGAAATCATCATTCTTCTGACTCATAAGCTTAATCAATTAAAAAAAGACGGCAAAATCACAGAAATTGAAATGCTGTATCTGGATACCCAGCTTTCCGGCTTTCTTGAAGTCTGTGGAGGATGTGAAAGAATCAAAAATACACCAATTCCCTATTCTTACTCATCATTTATCAAGAAATTTATCATTCTGTATGTCTTTGCTTTACCTATCGCTTATGTAATTACAATTGGTCTTTTCATGATTCCTCTTACCGTTTTTGTTTACTATGTTTTAATGAGTCTTGAACTGATTGCTGAAGAAATAGAGGATCCATTTAATAATGATGAGAATGATATTCCAATGGAAACATTAGCCCAGAATATTGAGAAAAATGTTCATCAGATCATGAGCAAAAAATAAAATGCAATAGATTGAAAGGAATTACTTTTCTTAGAATATTTTAAGCTAAAGTATAAGTATTTTACTATTTTTGATATAACGTAACATAAAATCGACTTGTCATTAAAAAATGGAAGACATTTTATCCATCAGGCAGGTTACAGTGTGAACATAATTTGTCAATGGCAAATGAAATGGCAGCAGAATCCATAGAAAAGTCTTTAAAGGCAGAAAAATTAATCTCAACAAAATAATACATTGGTACAGAAACTAAAATTAGAAGAACTTAACAGAATAGATGTAGAAACATTTAAGAAAGTTGAAAAAATTCCGTTGGTCATCATTTTAGATAATATCAGAAGTATGCACAATGTAGGTGCAGCCTTCAGAACGGCAGATGCCTTTTTAATTGAAAAGATCATCCTATGCGGAATTACGCCACAACCTCCTCATAGAGAAATCCACAAAGCAGCTTTGGGAGCAACTGAAAGTGTAGACTGGTCCCACGAAACAGACACCAATAATGCGATTTCTGACCTGAAAAGTAAAGGATATGAAATTATAGGAATTGAACAGACTACGGACAGCCAGATGATTACCAATTTCGTCATCGACAGATCAAAAAAGTATGCTCTTATTTTAGGGAATGAAGTAGAAGGAATCAGTGATGAAGTACTGCCTAATATCGATGTATTTTTGGAAATTCCACAGCTTGGGACAAAGCATTCTCTTAATGTAAGCGTGTGCGGCGGAATAGTGATGTGGGAATTCGCAAAAGCCCTAAAATAAAAAAACTGCATATGTCCTTAGTAGACAGTGCAGTTTGAAATAAATCTAATAAAAAGTAAAAATGAAAGGCGACAAAGGTACTTTTTTTTTCTTTACAAACAAATTTTGACGGCACTTTTTTCGTTTTAACTTAAAAAAAATCGTGTTTTCAGAAACAGTTTCATTTAATTTTTTATAAATTAGCACAATGTTTATCAAGGACTATATCTCAAAAGATTTCCCATGTTTTAGCCTGTCGGATTCAATAGAGTCGGCAAGAAATACATTGGAGGACTTCGGATATTCTCATATTTTCATCAAAAAATCCCATCACTTTTACGGAGCCCTTGCCAAAGATTTCCTATACGAAGAAGATGGAGGAACTTTGAAGGAACTTGAGCATCAGATTGAGCGGTTTGCCATTCTGGAAGATAATAATATTATGGATAGTATCCGCCTGTTTTATACTTTCAGCTCCAATGTGATCCCTGTGATCAATAAGAATGAAAAATATCTGGGCTATATTACCTGTGAAGACATTTTCCAGGACCTTTCCCGTTATCCTTTATTTTCAGAATCCGGAGCTATTCTTACTGTAGAAACTCCTGCAAGAAAATATTCCATGACGGAAATCGCGAATATTGTTGAAGGTAACAATTCTAAGTTTTATGGCGGTTTTATAAGCTTTATGTCTGATGAAGTTATCCATGTTACCATAAAGATCGGCAATGAAAATCTAGCCTCGATAGACGCAACTTTTGAACGGTATGATTACAGAATTGTAGAAAAATACTATTCTGATGAGAGAACCGATCTGTTCAAGGACCGATTCGGTTTTTTCCAAAAATTCATAGAAATATAACATGAAGGCAGCTATCTATTCTCAGAAAAAAGATCTTGATACTTTTTTATATTTAAGCAAGTTTATCTCTGAACTTGAAACCAGAGGTGTAAAATCTGTTCTGTACGATGAAATGGCTGAAGCACTTCAGTTTTCAAAAATTTTCGAAACATTCAACAATAAACAGGACCTTTTGGACAAGGAAGTAGATCTGTTCTTTACTTTTGGTGGAGACGGAACTATTGTAAATTCTTTAACTTTCATTGAAGATCTTGAGATTCCCGTAGTTGGTGTCAATACCGGAAGACTTGGATTCTTAGCCTTTTTTACGAAAGAAGAAGCTTTTAAAGAACTCGATTCTATTTTAAAAGGTGACGTAAAAACCAGCCGACGTTCGGTAATTGAAGTCGTTTCTCCAAATCTGGAGGGATCCTTTCCTTACGCATTGAATGATATAACGATTTCCAGAAAAGAAACAACATCTATGATTACGGTAGATTCCTATATTAATGATGAGTTTCTGAATGTATTCTGGGGAGACGGGGTTATTATCTCAACGCCAACAGGATCTACAGCCTACTCTTTAAGCTGTGGCGGTCCTATTATTTCTCCAAACAACGAAAACTTCGTCATCACCCCTATTGCACCTCACAATCTGAATGTGAGACCTTTAGTTGTAAATGATAAAGTTGAAATAAAGTTCAGAGTCGAAAGCCGTGTACCACAATACTCTCTTTCTTTAGACTCCAGACTGATCCATATTGAAACCGATAAGGAAATCATCATCCGAAAAGCCGATTTTCAGCTTCTTCTGGTACAGCCCAACAATTTGAGTTTCTACGAAACCATCCGTCAGAAGCTACTTTGGGGACGAGACAAAAGAAATTAATGATTTCTTAAAAATGATTACCTTTACACGAAATTAAACACCTAATAAATTTATAATAAAAAGTAAAACATGAGCAGAATTTTTCCGGCAGGAGTTGCCACAGGTCAGTTAGTTACTGATATTTTTCAGTATGCTAAAGAAAACAAATTTGCATTACCGGCAGTAAACGTAATTGGATCAAGCAACGTAAATGCTACGATGGAAACTGCAGCGAAATTAAACTCACCCGTAATTATTCAGTTTTCAAACGGAGGTGCTGCTTTCAATGCAGGGAAAGGATTAAGCAATGACGGACAAAAGTCTGCAATCTTAGGAGCTATTGCCGGAGCAAAACATATTCATACTCTTGCAGAAGCTTACGGAGCAACAGTAATTCTTCACACAGACCACTGTGCAAAGAAATTACTTCCTTGGATCGATGGATTAATGGATGCTAACGAAGAATTCTTCAAGCAAACAGGAAAATCCCTTTACTCTTCTCACATGCTGGATCTTTCTGAAGAATCTTTAGAAGAAAACCTTGAGATTTCAGCTCAATATTTCGAAAGAATGGCTAAACTTCAGATGACTCTTGAAGTAGAAATCGGAGTTACAGGTGGTGAAGAAGATGGTGTTGACAACTCAGACGTTGATAACTCTAAACTATATACTCAGCCTGAAGATGTAGCTTATACTTATGAAAAATTAAAAGCTATTTCTGACAACTTTACTATTGCTGCGGCATTCGGTAACGTACACGGAGTTTATAAGCCAGGAAATGTGGTTCTTACCCCAAAAATCCTTGACAACTCTCAGAAATATGTTCAGGAAAAATTCGGAACTGCTGATAAGCCAATTAACTTTGTATTCCACGGAGGTTCTGGATCTACTCTGGAAGAAATCAGAGAGGCAATTGACTATGGAGTAATCAAAATGAATATCGATACAGACCTTCAGTTTGCATACACAGAAGGGGTAAGAGATTATATGGTAAACAATATTGATTATTTAAGAGCTCAAATCGGAAACCCTGAAGGAGAAGAAAAACCTAACAAGAAATTCTATGACCCAAGAGTTTGGGTAAGAAAAGGTGAAGATACTTTCTCTACAAGATTGGTACAAGCATTTGAAGATTTAAATAACGTAAATACTTTAAAATAAGAACTGTACATTTGTATCAATGTAAAAAGTATTCCTAAAGAGTGCATTTACATTGATACATTTTACATTTATACATTAATACAATTAAAAATGGCATTCGACTGGTTTAAAAGAAAAGCAAAAAACATTACCACTTCTACTGATGAGAAAAAGGACGTTCCCAAAGGACTTTGGCATCAGACTCCATCCGGAAAAGTTGTGGAACATGATGAATTAAAGAGAAATAACTACGTTTCTCCTGAAGACGGGTTTCATGTGAGAATAGGAAGTGCGGAATTTTTTGACATCCTTTTTGACGGTGGTAAATTTACCGAACTGGATGCCAATGTTGAAAGTATTGATATTTTAAACTTTAAGGATACAAAACCTTATAAAGATCGTTTAAAAGAAGTAAAAGCAAAAACTAAGCTTACAGATTCCATCAGAAATGCTGTAGGAACTGTAAAAGGAACTGAAATGGTAGTTTCTTGTATGGACTTTGCTTTTATTGGCGGATCTTTAGGCTCTGTTATGGGTGAAAAAATCAGAAGAGCAGTAGATTATTGTATCAAGCACAAACTTCCGTACATGATTATCTGTCAGTCCGGAGGAGCAAGAATGCAGGAAGCTACGTATTCTTTGATGCAATTAGCTAAGGTACAGGCTAAATTGGCTCAGCTTTCAGAAGCTGGTCTTTTATATATCGCTTATCTTTGTGACCCTACTTTTGGAGGAATCACAGCTTCTTTCGCGATGACTGCCGATATCATCATGGCTGAACCGAAAGCTCTTATTGGGTTTGCAGGACCAAGAGTAATTCGTGAAACCATTGGTAGAGACTTACCTGAAGGATTCCAGACTTCTGAATTCTTACAGGAAAAAGGATTTGTTGACTTTATTGTAAAGAGAACAGAAATTCAGGATACTGTTGCTAAAACGGTTAATTTATTAGCTGTAAAAGCATAATCCCTGTAATTAAAACGATACAATCTCTCTCTAATTGGGGAGAGATTTTTTATTTATGAGAACTTTTAAGATTTTTTTCAATACCATCAGAAGTATGAGCTTTAAGAAGATCATGCGTCTTATGTCGCTGGTTCTTCCCCACCCCCTTTTTGCTCTACTCAGTTTTCATGCCACCGTGAAAGCATTTACGATTGCACAGACAAAATTTCCTGCTACAGCATCCAATAACGGAATAGGAAATGCCTTCAGACACGCGCTTTGGTGCTGTTTTATTATGATGTACTGCTGCAAAGTTTCTTCGCCGGAAAAAGCATTAGATTTTTGCAAAAGAATGACAGATCTCCACGAAGAACTGTTTCCCAATAAACCGCTGGAAACTAAAATGGATCTTCACAATAATAAGTTGGGAATGGATTATTTCATGGAGCTTTTGCCTGGAATTCATCGCCAATTCTTTGAAAAAAGCTTTTTTGTAGACGGATTGGTCAAAAAAATGGATGATGCTAAAGTGTTAAAAAATCTGGATGATGATTTTGAAGGACACCTTGTTTATCTTGAAGAGTAAGTTCCTCTTTATTTCAACCACAAAGCAACAAAAGAATTAAACACTTAAGCTTTATAAAGTAGATAAAATGCCGTTGAGAAGAGCACTTAAGCTTTTAAAATCTTTGAATTTTATCGTATGTGAACTTTTTATGTTATATTATTTTAAACTTATTTAAGTGGATAAAATAAAATCTTTTGTGACTTTTGCAGTTTAAAGTATTTTTGATAAGTTTAAACAATTAAATCAATCGAATGGTTCTCAGCAGAATTTGGTCGGCTTTCATTATCATTGCCATTGCCATTGCCAGTATAAAATACATTTCTTCAAGCAATTACAAAACAATTTTCAATGACATGGTTGTTGGGAAAGGTGGTGATACGGTGAAAATTGCGTCTCAGCCAATGAACACCCTTACTCCTGTTGTGAAAGACAGCCTGATGAAGAAAAACGACTTTGCAGACAGCAGAATTCATTATAAAACAGATTCTTTAAAACAAAATGTAGCTGTTTACCGTGTTCAGGAAGCAGACGGAGTAATCGGAACCTCAGAAACTGCAGTAAAAATATGCCTTGGATTAATTGGAATCATGACTTTATTCATGGGATTCATGAGTATTGCTGAAAAAGCTGGCGGAATAAACCTTTTGAGTCGCTTGATACAACCTTTTTTCTCAAAGCTATTTCCTGACATTCCTAAAAATCACCCCGCTTTCGGGCATATGCTGATGAACTTCAGTGCTAATCTTTTGGGACTGGACAATGCCGCGACTCCATTCGGGCTAAAAGCAATGGAAAGCCTTCAGACTTTAAACCCTAATAAAGATACTGCCAGCAATTCACAGATCATGTTCCTCTGTCTCCATGCAGGCGGAATGACTCTTATTCCTGTATCCATCATTGCTATCAGAGCATCAATGGGGTCCAAAACGCCTACTGACATTTTCCTGCCTTGTATGATTGCTACTTTTGCAGCAACACTTGCAGCAATGATCATTGTTTCTTTATATCAGAAGATCAACCTGCTTCGCCCTGTTGTTATCGCTTACGTGGGTGGTATTTCAGCTATTATTGCCTTATTGGTTGTTTATCTTGTACAATTAAGTAAAGATGAACTTGATGATTTCAGTAAGGTGCTAAGTAACGGGCTTATTCTCTTTATTTTTCTTGCCATTGTACTTGGAGCGGTATATAAAAAGATAAACGTTTTTGATGCCTTTATTGAAGGAGCTAAGGAAGGTTTCACTACCTGTGTTAAGATTATCCCTTATCTGGTTGGAATGCTGATCGCTATTTCTCTATTGAGAACGTCCGGTGTTTTTGATGTGATTATTGACGGAATGAAATGGGTTGCGAATGTTGCTAGTATGGACCCAAGATTTGTTGATGGTTTACCAACTGCTTTAATCAAGCCTTTATCCGGCTCAGGAGCCAGAGGAATGATGGTAGATACTATGGCAACTTTCGGAGCAGATAGTTTCCAGGGTAAACTTGCTGCGGTCCTTCAAGGAAGTTCAGATACGACGTTTTATGTTATTGCCGTTTATTTTGGAGCTGTAGCTATTAAAAACACGAGATATACGGTAATTGCTATGCTTCTTGCCGATTTGGTAGGTATTATAACTTCTATTGCTTTGGCTTATCTTTTTTTTGCTTAATTTAGTTGTGAGTTGTCTGTTTCTAGTTCTTACCGCTAATAAAAAATGATAGATGAGTTATCATAAACTTGATATTTATAATATTGCTTTTGAATTGTTTATAGAAACACATCAACTGTCAATACAACTACCAAAGTATGAACTTTACGAGCTTGGCAGTCAATTAAGACGTTCAGCAGATTCAGTTGTTACAAATATTGCGGAAGGCTATGGAAGAAATAATTATAAAGGAGATTTTATCAGATTCCTCACGTACTCGCAGGCAAGTTGTGATGAAACTGTATGCCACTTATCAATAATCACAAGACTTTACCCGGAATTAAGCTCAAAATTTAAAGAAAAATCTGAACAATATAACCTATTAGGAGGAAAAATAAATAATTTTATAAAATACGTCCAGTTAAATTGGCGCACATAACCCAACAACTAGCAACTAGCAACTAGCAACTAGCAACTAGCAACTAGCAACAAAATTACCCATTATGATTACCGATAAAGAATTCACCCTAAGACTTATCCGCCAGCTAAGCCAAGCATTAGAGAAACTTATCTTGGATAAACCGGAAGAGAGTTTAATGCAGAAAGAACTTGATTTTGATACCTTAATGAGAGATATTTTCAAAATGAATTTCACGGAAGTATCCTCAATGTCTAAAGAAGATATGATTACTCTGGTAAATGAAAGACAGGAAAGAGACCGTAAAGACTATTATGAAATGCTTGGTAACCTTTTCTACTTTAAAAGCCGAGAAGCTCAGAATAAAGACTTTCAGGATAAGGCAAAAACGTTTTATGAACTGTATCTCCAGACCAGCGGAATATTTGCTCTCCCTGTTATCAACAGAATAAATGAATTAAAAAAAGCACTTGAATAAAGTGCTTTTGTATTTTAGAATGTGATCTTATAAGTTCCGGTGGAAGATACGTTGGCTTTCTCTGCCTTTACATATTTCTTCACCCATGCTACAGAGGTAGATGCTACACAAGGATCTGAAACTCCTCCTGCTCTTCTGGCTGATACTACATTTCCTGCTTTGTCTACGGTATAAGCAACAGTAATAGATCCGCTTGCTGTACAGCTATGAGAAGGTTGTGCTCCCCCTCTGCCCATTGTACCAGGAATATACCCCACCAGCTTTCTGTCGATTCCGACTTTACTGTCACCATTTCCATCTCCTCCTAAAGGATCTCCAGCATTACCAATTCCATCTCCTGTTCCCTGACTTCCGGCTTTGGTTCCTCTTCCTTTAATCAGGTTTCCAATGGCAGCATTTCCTTTGCCATCACCGTTTCCTGTTTTGGAATTAGCTGTAGTTGCACCAGCTTTTTTAGTATTTTTAGAGGCACTTGTACTTGTAGCTTCTTTCTTTTCAGCTTTTTTAGCTTCTTCTTTCTTAGGAACTGTATTTTTGGAGTTATTTCCTGTAATAACCTTTTCCTTCACTTCAACTTTCTTTGGTTCAGGTAGGGGAGCCGGTTCCGGTTTTACAACAGTTTTTGTTTCTGGCGTAGCTACTTCCACAGGTTCAGGTGTTACCTCTTCTGTAGCCGCAGCTAAGCTTCCCGATTGTTCAGCAGGCTCTTCTACACCGTTTCCATTCCTGTTATCTCCGAAGTTCACTAGCATTGTGGTAACAACTTCGGGTTCTTTATCCAGTTCGGGTTTTAATTTATAATAAAAAACAAAAAGCAAAATAGCACACCAGATCAGAATAGAAAGTAAGGCACTCTTTATTCTGTCTTTGTTTTCTTCGTTTTTGTTTGCAGTATAGCTTCTCATCTAAAAATGATTCTTACTATTTATTATTTATCCTTAACGGTTGCTATCGCAATGTTAAACTTATGCTTTTCCGCGATTTCCATTGCGAAAACTACATCTTTGTGCATGGTATTCTCGTCAGCTCTGATCGTGAAAGATTTATTGGTCTGATTGGTCAATTTATCTACAATAATCTGTTCCAATTCTCCTTTATTCACAGGATTATCATCTACAAAGTAAGATCCGTCCGGCTTAATACTTACGATGACAGGATTGGGAATATTATCATCCACAGCTCCGGCTTTCGGCAGATTCACGTCAATAGCACTCTGATTGGCAGCTGAAGATGTGATCATGAAGAAGATCAGCATCAACAGGATAACGTCCGTCATCGCTGCTAAACTGAATTCTGGATTTGCTTTATTTCTTCTTTGAATTTTCATCTGTTTATTCTATTATTTTTAGTGGTCAGATGGAATCGCTCCAATAATAACTCCCTACGAAGAACTTTTCTAAAAGCGATTTCATACCAAAGATTTATAAAGGTTTATTGATAAGATCTAAAAATTCTCCTGACATATTCTGTGCCTTCAATACAAACTTGTCAATTCTTGTTAAAAGAATATTGTAACAGAAATTCGCAGGAATTGCCACTGCAAGACCTACCGCCGTTTGTCCTAATGCAGTATAAATACCTTCAGAAAGTGTTTTTGGAGAGAAAGAGCCTGTAGCATGAGATAGATTAAAGAATGCAATAATCATCCCGATTACGGTTCCTAAAAGTCCTAACATTGGTGCAATACTTGGAACTACCGCCAAAAGGTTCAGGTTTTTCTCCATATTAGCAACTTCTACCTGTGCCTGAGATTCCATAGCGCTTACAATATCAGAAACGGGACGCCCAAGTCGTGAAATTCCTTTTTCCAGGATTCTTCCTTCCGGAGAGTTTTGTGTTTTACAATAGTCAGCCGCAGCTTCTATCTTCCCTTCTTTGATAAAGTCTTCAATATTATTCATGAAGTTTGAATCTGTCTTTGAGGTAAGTCTTTTAATAAAGAAAAACCTTTCAAAAAACAAATACAGTGAAAATACACCAAGTAATAATACGGTCACCATCACTATTTTAGCGAAAGCTCCTCCGTGGAACATGATTTTCCAAAATGAAAATTCTAAATTGTCTGCGGCAACTGCAGGTGTAGTAATTTGTGCAAATAAAATCTGAGAAAGTTCCGTTAACAGCATTAAATGTGAATTTTATTAAAGTTTCAACGACAAATGTAGTGGAATATTATGAATTGCTCTCTTAAAAATTGCTTAAAAACAACTTAAATTTTGTTAGAATTACCAAACAGCAAATATCTTTCCAAAAAGAATTTTGAAAAGATATTCGATTTTATAAAAAAGGTGGGAGACTGTTCTTAGTCTTCGTCTACCTCAATATCATCCTGTCTGAATTCACACTTTAACCTAAAAGGAATCGGCGTATCTGATCCTGTGTAGAAATCGTCAATGGTTCCCTTCCAGATGACCTGAAGCTCGCCTTCTTCGTTTTTCTCAAAAAGGAGCTCATTATCATAGATGTAAGCATCTTCGTCATCGAAAAGGTCTACTTCCGTATAGGTTTCTTCGTCAGAGTCATTGATTTTGATTGTTTTCCCTTCTATTTCCGTAGATTCAATAGGGAAATCGAAAACTTCAAGTGAAAGCTGAGGAAAGTTGTACTGTAATGAATCATCATCCACGTGATCCAAACTGTCATCCGTGATAATTTCAACCTCTAAAAAATGTTGCTGGTTGCTGTAAACTGCTTTACAATAAGTATTTCTAATATTGTATTTTAGCGTTTCGTCCGGATGGTAAATTTTTAAAATCCCTTTCATTTTTCCTTAAAAAAGAACTGTAATAATATGATTGTTAAACGTTTTAGACAAAGATAAAAAATTGATTTAATGTGAAAAGGATTTTGAAAATTATTTTTTAAAATCAATACTTTCAATGGGTATGAATCATTCAATAATACTTACTTTTGTTATCATAAAGATTCTGAAAATGAAAAGTATTATATCGAAAAGTATTCTGGGAATAGGATTAATGATCGGTCTTGCCTCATGCAAAAAATCCGATTCTCCCCTTACCAAGGTTACTCCTACCAACCTGGATTCTATTGCATCTAATTATTATGAGCAGTACCTTAAACTTTATCCTTTAGATGCTACAGCTCAGGGAGATCTAAGATACAATGATCAATTACCCATCAATATTGACAAAGATTTCATATCAGGAGAGATTGCTTTTTATAATTCTGTACAAAAGCAATTGGAAAATGTAGACTATAAAACTCTTTCTGATGAAGATAAAGTGGTATATGACGTGCTTGATTATACTTTAAAAGATAAAATTGAAGCTTATGCCTATCATCCGGAATACATTCCTTTCACGCAGTTCGGAGGTCTGCCTTTAAATTTCCCATTATATGGAAGCGGACAGGGAAGCCAGCCTTTCAAAACTGAAAAAGACTACAATGATTGGCTGAAAAGAATGGAGAAGTTTCCGGAATGGATGGATGCGGCTATAGAAAATTTCCGTGAAGGAATTAACAATAAAATAGTTCTTCCTAAGAAACTGGTTGTGAAAATGATTCCTCAAATGAAAGCTGAGGAGATCACAACTTCGGATATGGAAAAAAATATTTTCTACGGACCTATTAAGAGCTTTCCAAAAAGTTTTACCCAGGCTCAAAAGGATAAATTTTCAGCGCTTTACAAAGACGCTATCACGAAAAAAATCATTCCGGCATATACTAAAATGGGTGCTTTCCTGGAAAAAGAATATTTACCAAAAGGGCGCGATACCGATGGATACAACAGCCTTCCCAATGGAAATGAAATCTACAGCTATTATGTAAAAAGCTGGACATCTACAAAGAAATCTCCTGACGAAATCAATAAAATTGGATTGCAGCAAGTAGCAATGCTTCGTGCAGAGATGGAAAAAGTAAAGCAGCAGGTAGGTTTCAAAGGAACGCTGGAAGAGTTTATCACATTTGTAAAAACTGATCCAAAGGCGATGACTTATAAGTCTTCTCAGGAAGTTTTAGCTGGATTCAACAGGATTCTTACCAAGATCACGCCGAAGTTGAAAACGATGTTTAATGTTACTCCAAAAACAAAATTCGAGATCAGACAGACAGAGAAATTCAGAGAAGCGAGTGCTAGTGCGGAATATATTCCCGGAACACCTGATGGGAAAAGAGCCGGAATTTTCTATGTTCCTCTTCCTGACCCTACTAAATTTAATGTAACTTCAGGAATGGAGTCGCTTTTCTTACATGAAGCAATTCCTGGGCATCATTATCAGGTTTCTTTACAACAGGAAAATACAAAGCTTCCAAAGTTCATGAGATTCGGATGGTTTGGCGCTTATGGTGAAGGATGGGCGCATTATTGTGAGACTTTAGGACCTGAATTTGGATTATATACCGATCCTTATCAAAACATGGGGTATTTGAGTGATCAGATGCTGAGAGCGGTAAGATTGGTTGTAGATACAGGTCTACATACCGGAAAAATGACAAGAGAGGAAGCCATCAAGTATTTCCTAAGCAATATTTCTTATGATGAAGGAGCTGCTGTAGCTGAAGTAGAACGATATATGGCAATGCCGGGACAGGCTTTAGGATATAAAATAGGTTCTCTAAGAATCCGGGAACTAAGAGAAAAGTATCAGAAAGAACTTGGAAATAAATTCAACCTGGCAAGCTTCCATGATGAAGTATTAAGCCAAGGATGTCTGCCATTGGATGTTTTGAACAGAAAGATGGAGCTTTGGGCAAAAAAACAAAAATAGTATATAATTAAAATGGGGCATT
Organism: Chryseobacterium sp. CS2K3; assembly: GCF_059515185.1. Classification (NCBI taxonomy): domain Bacteria; kingdom Pseudomonadati; phylum Bacteroidota; class Flavobacteriia; order Flavobacteriales; family Weeksellaceae; genus Chryseobacterium; species Chryseobacterium sp. CS2K3. Next base: position 496,077 of record NZ_JCAKRW010000001.1, read on the forward strand.
TTGTCCCATTTTTTATTGAATAAACCTACCACAAAAAACAAACCACATGATAATAGACTCATTGAAAGCTCTTTATAGCAGAGATTTAAATAAATTAAAAATGGAAATCGAAGCTTACCAGAACGAAGAACATCTTTGGAAGACCGATAAAAATATATCCAATTCCGCAGGAAATCTATGCCTACATCTGGTTGGGAATCTCAATCATTTCATAGGGGCACAGCTGGGAAATACCGGTTATATTAGAGATCGTGAGCTGGAATTCTCATTAAAAAATGTTTCAAGAGCTGAACTGATTACAAAAGTGGAAGCTACCGCAGCCATGATTGATTCTGTTCTTTCTCAATTATCTGAACAAGATCTGAAAAACGAATATCCTCTCGTGGTTTTTGAAAGCAAAATGACCACAGATTATTTCCTGATTCACCTGATTGCGCATCTAGATTATCATCTGGGGCAGATTAATTATCACAGAAGGTTATTGGATTGCTAAATAAGAAAAGCACCATGTCAAGGTTTAAAATTTTGACATGGTGCTTTTTTTTATCATTTCTCAAACATCATTTTGGTAATAAAGTCTTTCTCTCCCTTTCCTCTCGCCGGAGAATACTCTCTTCCATAGAAAATAATCTGAAGGTGAAGCTTGTTCCAAACATCTTCCGGAAATAATTTCTTTGCATCCTTTTCTGTTTCCACTACATTTTTTCCTGAAGTAAGCTTCCACTGTGTCATCAGACGATGAATATGGGTATCTACAGGAAAAGCAGGAAACCCGAATCCCTGGCTCATCACTACCGAAGCTGTCTTATGCCCCACACCCGGAAGCGCCTCTAATTCTTCATAAGTCTGAGGAACGATGCCATTATGCCTTTCCAATAACAGTTCAGCCATTCTCTTTAGGTTTTTGGCTTTCGTATTGGACAATCCTATTTCTTTAATCAGTTCTTTAATCTGAAATTCCTCAAGCTTTGCCATTCTCTGCGGCGTTCCTGCTACTTCGAAAAGATTTGGGGTAACTTCATTTACTTTTTTATCCGTGGTTTGTGCGGAAAGCGCTACAGCAACCATTAATGTATATGGATCAGTATGATCCAACGGAATAGGTGTAGTGGGATACAATTTATCCAATTCTCTCTGAACGAGTTCGGCTCTTTGCTTTTTTGTCATTTTACCCTTAAATTTGAACAAAAATAAATCATTATGCTGAAAGTTGGAGATAAATTACCTGAATTTGAAGGTCACAATCAAGACGGAGAAACAGTAACCTCATCACAATTAATCGGGAAAAAGCTGGTTGTTTTCTTTTATCCGCAAGCCAGTACTCCGACATGTACGGTGGAAGCATGCAATTTGAGTGATAACTATTCAATGCTTGAAAAAGAAGGATTTCAACTATTGGGAGTGAGTGGAGATTCTATAAAAAAACAGAAAAATTTCCACAGTAAATTTGCTTTTCCTTATGACCTTATCGCTGATGAAAGCAAGGATATTATTGAAAAATTCGGTGTTTGGAAAGAGAAAAAAACATTCGGTAAAACCTATATGGGAATTGTAAGAACTACTTTTATCTTTGATGAAAACGGTATCTGTACTAGAGTTATTGAAAAAGTGACTTCTAAAACAGCTGCTGAACAGATTCTTGAAGGATAGTTTTAAGGATAAAGAAAAATCCACAAATAGTCTTTGTGGATTTTTTTATTGTAATATTATTCTGTTTCGTAATAATTAAGCTCTTCATCTTCACCAGGAAGAGTTACATGCTTTTTAAACTTTAAGCCTAACTTTTCAATCAATTTTTGCGAACCAATATTATCTTTTGAAATAATAGCTGAAATTTTAGACAATCCAAACTCGTCCATACCAATAGATTTCACTTTTTGAGCAGCTTCAAAGGCATAGCCTTTTCCTTCAAACTCCTCCAATAAAGAGTACCCGATATCTACGACATCAAGACCTTCTCTTTCAAAGATTCCCACAGCTCCTATTTTTTCGTTGCCTTCCTTCGTTATCAAAAGATAGTTTCCGTATCCAATTCTTTCAATCTGTGGAGCAAATCTGTTCAGAATATATTTTTCTGCATCTTCAATGCTATTCACATTTCTGTTACCAATATGTTGAATAAATTTCGGTCTGTTATAGAGATCAAAAAGAAATTCTCGGTCTTCAGCAGACATGGGACGAAGTATTAAGCGTTCAGTTTCATATGTATTATCTGCGTTTTGGTGTTTTTTTAGGCTCATCTTTTTTAGGTTCTTCTTTTTTCTCGACTTTTAGAAGTCTTGGGTTATTAGCACATTTTTTATTATAAAGCTCAATATATGTTCCATTATCCTTTACATTAGTTACAAGCCCTACCGATTTATTTACCGTCAGCGTGTAATGTGTTTTTTGATAAGGGCATTCTTTTGAAGTTACTTTTCCAAGATCCAGATAGTAATTCGACTGATCTTCGTGGTAATTTCCGGCAAGATCCTTGAATTCTTCATCCACCATATATCCGTCTGCTGCTAATATTATCGCTGCTTCCTGAGGATTATCAATCTTTCCTACGAATTTCTTAAGCGCTTCTACATCTATAATATAATTGATTTTTCCACCTAAAGAATAAGCGATATAATAAAAGCTATCCTCGCTTGGAAACAAATTGAATCCAGAGAACTGCGGGGTATAATTTAATTTACTGCCTGAAGTTTTTATCTCCTCTCCTTTTCCGTAATTATTGTATACTAAAACCCATGAATCTACTCTGTCATCAGGGTTTATTTTTTGTAAAATATTCGGAATACTTGAAAATTTCTTTTTCTCCTGAGCATTGCCCAGAGTTGACAAAAATAAAAGTATAAGAGTTGTTATTCGGAGTGTAGTTTTAACCATAGCCTAAAAATAAGCATAAAAGATACCAAATATTACATAAACTTATCTCCTTTCTTAAAATTCTTTAGATCAAGAACATAGTCTTTGATAAGTTGATCATTATCTCTAGGACAGATCAAAAGAGCCTTATCCGTATCTACTACAATAAAGTTTTCAAGACCGTCAATGATAACAGCCTTATTGTTGTTTTTTAGACGAATAATATTACCTTTTGAGTGATAAGCAAGCAGATGTTTCAGCTTTACAGCATTTCCATCTTTATCTTTTTCTGTATTCTCATAAACAGATGTCCATGTTCCTAAATCGCTCCATCCAAGATCTGCTGGGATGACATAAACATTTTTAGCTTTTTCTAAAATTCCGTTATCAATAGAAATTTTCTGAACTTTAGGGTAAATAAGTTCAATACAGTTATTTTCTTTTTCGGAATTATATTCACATGCCATGAAGTGCTGCATCATTTCAGGCAGATACATTTCAAATGCATGGTGAATACTTTTTACGCTCCATATAAAAATACCTGCATTCCAAAGAAAATCACCACTTTCTAAAAAGCTTTGAGCAATTTCAAGAATCGGTTTTTCTGTAAAAGTTTTTACTTTGAAGTATTCTGAATTCTTCTTTTCTACAAACTGGATATATCCATACCCTGTATCAGGTCTTGTAGGAGTAATTCCCAGAGTTACTAAATATTCATGTTTTGAGGCTAGGTCAAAAGCGACCTCTACTTTTTCTAAGAATACATCTTCTTTTAGAATCAAATGATCTGCAGGAAGAACAATCATTGTAGCGTTCGGATCAATTTCAGCAATTTTATTTGCCATATACAGGTTACATGCAGCTGTATTTTTCATCAGAGGTTCACCAACAATATTTTCTTCAGGAATTTCCGGAAGCTGCTGATGAGACAGCGCTACGTATTCTTTATTCGTAATTACAAATATCTGTTCTTTAGGAATAACTTTACTGATTCTGTCATAGGTTTGCTGAATCATAGTACGTCCGGTTCCTAAAATATCCTGAAACTGCTTTGGAAATTTCTGTGTACTCATTGGCCAGAACCGGCTTCCGATTCCTCCCGCCATTATAACGCAGTATCTATCTGATTTTAACATTCTTAGCTACATTTTTCTACCCTTGCTAAAGGCTTGAAAGAATACTTCCTTCCAGTAGCCAGGTTCTTACAAAGATAGTTTTTTTTAATCAGACCCTCCAATAAATACTTTTCGTTGCAATATATAAAAAATTCTCCCTTCTGAAGCTCTTCAATAAACCGAAGCCTATCATCTTGTTTTTCAGTATGAAAATATCTTACGAGATCAGGGCTAGCCATAAAATTTGCCTTGGGTGATTTTGAGAATTTTACAATGATCGGTTTTAAATCTTCATCGTAAATTTCAAGGCTTTCAATGAGCATATTTCTAAAGGTTTCCTTCCACTCATTGCCATGAGGAGAGATTTTCCTTCCATATTTTTCAAAAGCAATCAAATGTGCCAGCTCATGAGTAAGCACAAAGAAAAAAAGTTGTGGGGTAAGCGTAGAGTTTACCGTAATTTCATGCGAGTTATCCGGAAGTTTCCTGTAATCTCCCAGCTTAGAATTTCTGTTTCTTGTGACTTTTATATGAATATAGTAGTCTGAAAACCAAATTCTTAAATATTTAAGTGTATTTTGAGGTAAATATTTTTCTAATGATTGAATAGACATCTTACAAACTTAGTGGAATTCCTGCATAGAAATTCAATAGTTTAAGACTAAAAAGATAATTATATTTTGCCTGTGCTACTGATCCCTGTGCATTTGCATAATTATTTCTTGCAACATTTACGTCATAAATAGTTGTTTTTCCTGCAGCATAGCTTTTATCTGCAAAATCAAGTGCCAGTTTTGAGCTTTTTTCTGCCTCTACTGCTGCCAGATATGACTCATAATTAGCATCAGCATCAAACTGTGCTTTCTGAATATTTTGTCTTACGGATTGCTTCTGCTGTTCAAGGGTAATTTTACTTACACTTTCATTCAGCCTGGATTGCTCTACCTGTAATTTTGTTTTTCCTTTATTGAAAATAGGAATATTAAGAGATAGTCCTACATTTTGTCCAAACTGATCTTTATATTGTTTAAAAAATCCATCCTGATTACTACTTATAGGACCTCCATTTAATATATTATTATAGAATGTGGAGAGACCTGCACTTGCCGATAATGTAGGCCAGAATGCTGTTTTGCTTACCTCTGTTTGTGCTTCAGCAGATCTTATTCTGCTTTCTGCTGCTTTTATCTGAGGCTGTAAATCATAAGCTTTTGTAAGAACTTCGTCTGTGGTTACCAACTGTGAATCCAGTTGTTCGGGAACATCCACATTTTCTACATCAAAATCTTTGTAGTCCGGAAGTTGTAAAAGCTGAACAATAGCAAATAATGCTCTTCCTACATTAACTTCTGCTGTTTTAAGATTCTGTTTTTCTCTGGCTAACGCTGCTTCAGCTTCTGCCAAAACAGTCTGGGCAGTTGTTCCAACCTGTGTAGTGATCTTTGCTCTGTCATATTGCTTTTTAGCATTTTCCACAGCACTTTGCGAAATCTTAACAATTTCTTTGTTCAATAAAGCAGTAAGATATTGCTGGGCAATCTGTACAGAAATATCATTTTTAATTGCTTCAATGTCATATTGGCTAGCTTCTACATCAAACTGGAGTTTTCGTACATTTTTTTCCAGTCTTCCGTTATTATAAATTAAAATATCTGCGCCTACCCCTACACTGTTATTAAATCTATCATTTCTAAAACTTCCGGCTCCCAATGATGCCTGCCCAAAGCTTACTCCGTTTGAAACACTTCCTGATACAGAAGGAAGATATTCTTTTCTGGCAGCTTTAAGGTTATAGTCTTGATTCTGCTTGGTATATTGATTTTGGATAACCTGGAGATTATGCTCCACCGCATAGCTTACACATTCTTTTAAGGACCATTTCTTTTGAGCATGTATGCTCAAGCAAGTTAATCCGAAAACGATAATCCAAGTTTTTTTCATGTTAAGATTTTTCCCTATTAGACGAAGTAAATATAAAAAAGTTACAGATTGAAAAAAATTGTTTTTTTTTCATAAAACTTTTGAGAATTTTGTATCATGACAAATGAACAATATCAGGAAGCTATCGACTGGCTTTTCGTACAGATGCCCAACTATCAGATAGATGGACAAAAAGCCTACAAACCGGGGCTGGACAATATTACTAAGCTTTGTGCATATTTTGGAAATCCTCAGGAAAAAATAAAATGTATTCATATCGGAGGGACAAACGGAAAGGGGTCTTCAAGTAATATGCTGGCTTCTGTGCTTCAGGAAGCAGGTTATAAGGTCGGATTATACAATTCGCCCCATCTTATAGACTTTACAGAACGAATTAAAGTCAATGGTAAAAATTGTAATCAAGAATTTGTCTTTGATTTTATTCAGAAACTTAAAGAGATCCCTGAAGATATTCGTCCGTCATTCTTTGAGTTTACCACAATTATGGCATTTGAATATTTTTATCAGCAGCAGGTGGATTTTGCTATTATTGAAGTCGGTTTGGGAGGAAGACTGGATTCAACCAATATTATAAAACCTTTAGTTTCGGCAATTACAAACGTCCAACTTGACCATCAGAATATTTTAGGTGACACCATTGAAGAAATAGCACGGGAAAAAGCCGGAATCATTAAAAAGAATGTTCCTATTATTTCCGGAGATGAAAATGAAAGAGTAAAAAACATTATCCGAGAAAAAGCCGCTACCGAAAATGCTCCTTTTATTGATGCTACTCTTCTTCACACAGATTTGTCTTCCGATTTAAAAGGAAATTACCAAAAGAAAAATATCCGAGTGGTTCTTGCCATTGCTGAAGAATTGAAGAAACTTCAGATCAATATAACAAATAAGCATCTTGAGCAGGGATTATTAAATGTACATCAAAATACAGGATTTATCGGGCGTTGGTTCGAGTTTTCAAAAGATCCGCTTACGATTTGTGATACGGGGCATAATCAGGCAGGTCTTGAGTATGTTTTTTCTCAATTAAATTCAATTGATAAGCACAAGCACATTGTTTTGGGGTTTGTAAATGATAAAAAAATAGATGAAGTGATGGAATTGCTTCCAGAAAATTCTGAGTTTTATTTTGCCAAACCATCCATCAACAGGGGAAGGCACCCCGAAGATTACGAAAATCTACTTAAGGAGACGAAAATTTTTTATAAAATTTTTAATTCAGTACAGGAAGCGTATCTATCTGCAAAAGAGCACTGTACAAGCGATGAAATGATTTTTATTGGCGGAAGTAATTTTGTTGTTGGAGATTTTTTAGAAAAAAATTTAGAGTTTAAAGAATAAGTTGTATATTTGCACCACTCTAAACGAGAAAACAAGTCTAGAGGGTTCTTAGCTCAGTTGGTTCAGAGCATCTGGTTTACACCCAGAGGGTCGGGGGTTCGAATCCCTCAGGACCCACAGAAAAGGAAACGAAACCTTTCAAAAAAATTCGGGTTCTTAGCTCAGTTGGTTCAGAGCATCTGGTTTACACCCAGAGGGTCGGGGGTTCGAATCCCTCAGGACCCACAGAAATCTCTCTTTTTTAAGGGAGATTTTTTTTGTTATATACTATTAGGATCAGTTTAAAAGTAGGATCAGGTGCAAAAGTTGGGGACTAAGCAAAAAGTTTGATTAATCTGAAGAGAAAAATAAATTATCTTTTTACTCCTCTAAGCTTTATACTTAAATTTTATTTAAACGCAAAGACATGATGGAATTGATTATTGATAAGGGAGCTAAGAAAGCGACAAAAGTCGCTGATGAAGCGATGTAGATACGCGTATGCTTAGAAAGAATCAATACAATTCAACCTTTGCTTCCTAAAATACAACACCAGATAATAGAAATCCTTTGCGTTAAATTTTAAAATTAAACTGATCTAAATATTCTAAGCCCCACAAATTTTGCGCTTGATCCAGAGCTAAAGAAAGAAACTTCTTTATATTGAGATAAACTCACTTTTTGATTATCCTCCACTTTCATGTCTGGACCCACTAATCATTCTTAGGTCTTTCCTCTAATAATTTATTTTAAAAATATATTCTCAAGATTAAGATAACTCTGATTTACCTCATCCTTCTGAACAGAAGTCCAAGTTTATATATATCCAGATAACGAAGGCTCACATTTCCTCTGGAAAGCTTTCTTTTTATACTTCCCTCTACCATAGTAAAGGAAATATTTAAAATGAATTTCAGAGGAGAATTTGTGAGTTTATTGTATAACTTCACCAATCTTACTTCTGATAACTTTGACCTCAACATTTCATCTTTAAGCATATGGGATAAACTTTCCACCGACTCTTCTACTTTTCCAAGGTATGTTATATTACTCTCCAGATCATTATTAAAAATCGGGTTATCGATATGATCAATCTTTATATGATCAGACTTTAAATCCATGGCAAAAAGAAGGTCTTCATATCCATATTTTTGAAAATCAGGATTAAAACCAATCTTTTCCAATATAGCTTTACGGATCACAAAATTATTGGTCTGAAAACTTAAGTAAGGTCTTATTATACGTGACTCAATGAGAAGATTCTCTCTTTCTACAGCAAATTTCCATCTTAAATAATGATCAGCATCGGGAACGTAACCGGAAACTGTTCTGCCGCCGTAAATAACATCTGTTTGAGGATTATTATGTATAAATTGAATATATTTTTTCAGGAAGTTTTCACTGATAACCTTTCCGTCACAATCTAAGAATAATAGATATTCTCCAGTTGAAAAATTTAGAAAAAGGTTACGGATACGGGAACGTCCCACATTTTTTTCAAGAAAAATAAAATGGTCAACCTGGTCTTCCAGACTTTGATTCGTCTTTTTAAAACTTTCTTTTGAAGCATCATCAATCAAAATAATTTCTGAATCCATCTCTTCAGTTTCAATTTCTTTTTTTAAATCAAAAACCAATTCACGAACATCAAAATTATAGACAGGAATGCAAATGGAAAGCTTCATATCATCAGATTTTATCTATGACTTTCTGGATGGTAAACTCTTCCAGACATGCCCAGTCTCCTCTATAGCATTCCTTATCACCAAATACAGAACACGGTCTGCAGGAAAGATCCTTTACCTGAACTACATCTTCTTCTTTTTGTCCGAATCCTAAAAATCCGGCATAAGGATGTGTAGCACACCATATAGAAACACATCTGGTCCCGACAATACTGGCAAGATGCATATTGGCGGAATCCATAGAGATCATTACCTCCAGTTCTGCAATCTTATGAAGTTCTTCCGTAAGGCTTAGTTTCCCTGAAAGGCTTTTAGTATTGGGAATCATACTTTCCCATTTTTCAAGAGTTTCCGTTTCTTTTTTTCCGCCTCCAAAGAAATATATTGTATGTTTTTGAGCTAAGATACGAGCTAATTCAAAAGATTTTTCCAGGGGAAGCATTTTTCCTTTATGCTGGGCAAAGGGAGCAAAACCAATACCTGATTTATGGTTTGAGATTGGTCTAAGCTGATGAGATAATTCCACCTTAAAACCCATTTCTCTGAAAACATCCGCATAACGCTCAACTGTTTTTTTCAATTGAACCTTATCCAGATTCCATATATCGGTAAGATGTTCTTTCTCTTCTTTTCCTTTATTTATTTTAAAAACTTTTAACCCTTTTCTTCGATATATCCTATCCAAAATTTTGGTTCTGATCACATCATGAAGATTAGCAATATAATCCGGATTAAACTCCTTCATCAGTTCATTGCTCAATCTTCTCAGCCCAAAGACCCCTTTATAATCATCAAGATTAATTCCTTTAAATATAACATTGGGAATTCCTGCAAATAAAGCCTCAAAATTTTTTCTGGATACCATGACAATCTCCACATCTGGATTTTGCTCAAGAAATTCCTTAAAAACAGGAACTGTCATTGCAACATCTCCAAATGCAGAAAAACGATATGCTAAAATTCTGGTCACAGTTATGATTTCAGTTGATATGCTACTGCGTAAAATTTGATTTGTTTAGTCATTGCCATCAGACCATTTGCTCTGGATGGCGAAAGGAACTCCTGTAATCCGATCTCTGAGATAAATTCAAAGTCAGAATCAAGAATTTCCTGAGTAGAATGCCCACTGTAAATGCTTACCAAAAGAGAAACAATACCTTTAGGTAAAATTCCGTCAGAGTCAGCATTAAAGAAAAGTTTACCGTCCTTAAATTCAGCATCGATCCACACTTTACTTTGGCAGCCTTTAATCAAATTATCATCTGTTTTCTTATCTTCAGAAAGTCCTTTCAGTTCTTTTCCGAGATCAATGATGTATTCATATTTCTGCTCCCAGTCGTCAAGAAACGCAAATTCGTCGATTATTTCCTGCTGTTTTTCTTTAATGGTCATTTTAAATCAAATTTCTTTCTGCAAAGATAATAAATTATGCTTTAGGCGTTCAGCGATAAGCCATAAGTCTACTTGAGCAACATCATTATTCTGTAGAGTACAGCTATAAGGCTTCTGAGGCTTTTTGAAAAATCCGGATTAATTTTATTTCTTCATTTTCCCAACAAAGAAACTGAGAGGCTTTTTCCAGCTCAGGCTTATAATTAATTCTTCCCTTCACTAAAACCTGCTTTACTGCCGCCGCAATATTTTCCGGTTCATGATTCTTAATGATCTCCCCTACATCAAATTGTCTTTTAATATTCTGCATTTCAGGAAGGTTCGACAAGATTAAAGGAACACGAGCCTGAATACAGTCCAGAACCTTATTGGGTAATGAATAGAGGTAACTATCTCCCCCATTCTCTTCAATGCTCATTCCACAATCTGCCATTAGGGTAATCTTTCTAAGATCTTCAGGCATTAGCTTTCCAAGAAACTGAACTTTATGCTGAAGATTTTCTTTGATAACAAGATTTTCGTATTCCTGTTTTCTGGGACCATCACCCGCTATCCTTAAAATAACACCCTCCAGATGATGCATAGCCATAATCACTTTATCAATCCCTCTAAAAGGATTGATCGCACCTTGATACAAAAGTATTTTAGGGTTATTTTCAGGTATATCAATAGAAATATCTAGTCTTCTTGGTGCATTTTGAACAACTACAGGATTGATACCATATTTTTTCTGAAACCATTTTGCATAGCTTCCACTCGCTGTCATCATCCATTTCAGCTCCGGAATGACAGTCTTTTCAACATAGCGCCACAGTTTTTGTGACATTTTGCCCTGAACTGCAGGCATTTCCGAAAAAATTTCATGACTATCAAAAACTAATGGAATATTTAGCTTTTTGGCTATAAGATAGTTTGGGTATAAAGCATCGATATCATTTGCATGAAGAATAGTATTACGATCTGCTTTTTTGATCAGCTCATGGTACAGTTTCCAGTTAAATTCAAAGTAAGCTGTTTTTAAACTTTTTGAAACTAAGCGGATGCGTGAGAATGGATAAGGACGTTGCATTTCTTTTGCTCCCCCCCAGTCATTACCAATAAGTTCTATATCATATCCATTTTCATGCAGAGTACGACAAACTTTTTCAATACGCTGGTCTGTATATAAATTACTGAAGGCAGATGTAATTATTTTTTTCTTCATTAAGCCTTTTTGCCAAACAGTAAATGATAGATTTGGATAAAGCAGATAAGTCCGTTCGGAATGATCACAGGCCAAAGCATCCCATTGAAGATACCATAAATGACAAAACAGATACAACCGATCATATTAACGACTCTGATTTTTCTTACATCTTTCAATATGAAACTCAATACGATAAAAACCGAGGCTGAGTATCCGACATAAGTAGTAATTTCAGGATTCATGAGAAAATTTTATGAATAACAAACTTAATCATTTTCAATAAGATAATAAAATTTTTTGTGACATAAAGTCATTAATTGGTTTTTGGTAAAATATTTGTAATTTAGATAATGAATAAATGGTAATGTTGCCTTTATTCTAATGAGATATATTATGGATTATAAGTTTTCACAAGGTTTGAGCCAGGTGTTCAAACAAAGCAAAAGCGAAGCTAAAAGGCTGAAAAGTGAATTTCTCAATACAGAACATCTACTTTTAGGTATTATAAAAACGGAAAACTCTGCAAAAGAAATCCTTCAAAACCTTAATGCGGATTTAACACAAATCAGAAGAAAAATTGAAACTTTAAATACAGCAAGTCTTAATCCTATTTCTGAAGAGGTTACCAATATTTCTTTCACTAAGATGGCAGATCATGCCATTAAACGTGCAGAGCTGGAATGTCGTCAATATAAAAGCAATGAAATTAATACCGTTCACCTGCTTTTAGGTATTCTATATAAATATGAAGATCCTACTTCTAATATTCTGGGAGCTTATGACATCGATTATGAAGGAGTTTCAAGAGAATATCAGACTATGCTTAAAAATTCCGGGCAATCTCCACAGATGAGTGCCTACGATGATGATGATGAAAGAGAGGATTTTGAGCAAATGAGAAAGCCTACAGGAAATTTAGGCTCTGCAAAAAGTAAAACTCCGACATTGGATAACTTTGGTAGAGACTTAACTTCTTTGGCTAGAGACGGAAAATTAGACCCTGTAATCGGACGTGAAAAAGAAATTGAGAGAGTTTCTCAGATCTTATCCCGTAGAAAGAAAAACAATCCGCTTCTTATTGGAGAACCGGGAGTGGGTAAATCTGCGATTGCGGAAGGTCTTGCTTTAAGAATTCAACAGAAAAAGGTATCGAGAGTTCTTTATGGAAAACGTGTAATCACTTTAGATCTGGCAAGTTTAGTAGCCGGAACCAAATATCGTGGTCAGTTTGAAGAAAGAATGAAAGCGATCATGACCGAGCTGGAAAAAAACAGAGATGTCATCTTATTCATTGATGAGCTTCACACTATTGTAGGTGCAGGAAGTTCTACAGGAAGTTTAGATGCATCCAATATGTTTAAACCGGCTTTGGCAAGAGGTGAAATTCAATGCATCGGGGCTACAACTCTGGATGAATACCGCCAGTATATTGAGAAAGACGGAGCTTTAGAAAGAAGATTCCAGAAAGTAATGGTGGAACCTACTTCTATTGATGAAACCATTCAGATTTTGAACCAGATTAAGGATAAGTATGAAGAGCACCACAATGTAATTTATACTCCTGAAGCGATTGCAGCGTGTGTCAATTTGACATCAAGATATATTACAGACCGTTTCTTACCGGACAAGGCGATTGATGCAATGGATGAAGCGGGATCAAGAGTTTATATCAAAAACATGAAAGTTCCTACTGAAATCATTGATTTTGAAAAGAAAATTGAGGAAATCAAAGAACTGAAACAAAAAGCGGTAAAAGCACAGGATTATCTTGAGGCAAGAAAGCTAAAAGATGAAGAAGAACGTCTTCAGATGGAACTGAATGCTGCTCAGGAAAAGTGGGATAAAGATGTAAAAGAGAAAAAAGAAACCGTAACTGAGGAAAATGTAGCGGAAGTGGTTTCTATGATGAGCGGAGTTCCTGTAACCAAAGTAGGCAAAAATGAGCTTGATAAACTAGCTCAGATGGATGAGAAACTGAATGGAAAAGTAATCGGACAGGAAGATGCTGTGAAAAAAGTTGTTAAGGCAATTCAAAGAAACAGAGCTGGTCTTAAAGATCCTAACCGTCCAATTGGTACATTTATCTTCCTTGGAACAACAGGGGTTGGTAAAACTGAACTTGCCAAAGTAATGGCGAGAGAGCTTTTTGAATCCGATGAGTCTCTTATCCGAATTGACATGAGTGAATACATGGAGAAATTCGCTGTTTCAAGATTGGTAGGAGCGCCTCCGGGATATGTAGGATACGAAGAAGGTGGTCAGTTGACTGAAGCGGTAAGAAGAAAACCTTATGCTGTGGTTCTTTTAGATGAGATTGAAAAAGCTCACCCTGATGTATTCAATATTCTGTTACAGATTCTTGATGAAGGGCACGTTACGGATAGTTTAGGCAGAAAGATTGATTTTAGAAATACTATCATAATCCTTACTTCCAATATCGGAACTAGAGATCTTAAAGATTTCGGAGATGGTGTAGGATTTGGCACTTCAGCGAAGAAAACGACTTCAGACTCAAGAGCAAGAAGCACCATTGAAAATGCTCTTAAAAAAGCATTTGCTCCTGAATTCCTAAACAGAATTGATGATATTGTGATCTTCAACTCTCTTGTACAGGATGATATCAAGAAAATCATTGATATTGAACTGAACAAGCTTTATGGCAGACTTGAAAAATTAGGATATAAAGTAGAGTTAACAGAAGATGCTAAAAACTTTATTTCTGAAAAAGGATGGGATAAAGATTTCGGTGCAAGACCATTGAAGAGAGCAATTCAGAAGTATATTGAAGATTTATTAGCAGAAATGCTTGTCAATAAGCAACTGAACGAAGGAGAAACTGTAGTTCTTGATCTTAATGAAGCAAAAGACGCATTGGTTGGAAAAACTTCAAAACCTAAAAAGTCTTCAGCTGCAGAAAAGTCTTCTTAATTGTAAATAAATAATTTAATTTCAATAGAAAAGCACCGGGAATTTTCCTGGTGCTTTTTGCTTTTTATAAGTTTTTGCTAACGTCTAGTCCTATTTTATGTTGTTAAATGATCTGCTTAGTCTTTATAATCTGTAAGATTATGTTTAAATACAACAATTTTTGTTGGAAAACGCTAAGGCGCAAAATATTTTATATGCGATGTATTTTTAAGGCGCAAGGATTTTATCTTCGATAAAATTTAATGCTGGTGAGTTATTCAATAAATATAACGATTAAAGTCCTACCACAAATCCTATATTTGGAACCAGCCCGTTTGCGAATACACTTGAATTTTCTTTCCAGAGTACATTATACATCAGACCAATCTGCATAAAAGAATTGTTTCCAATCCTTTGCATATATCCTCCACCCAGATACAAAGCATTTTCTTCTCTGTTATATTTATAATCGTAGTATTTATCTTTGTAATCAATAAAATAATGTTGAAAATTTCCGCTTAGATAAAAGGAACGCGCAATATAGTAATTGACAAAAGGTCCTATTCCAAACATGGTGGATCTGTAATAATCGGATGTCTGCCATGAAACACTTCCTACTACTCCACCTTCAAGATCTTCGGTAATTCTGTATCCTACTCTTGGTGAAGCCTGTAAATAAAAGGAACTGTTACTTCCAAATCCTAATCCGATCCCACCACCGAAAGTCCATTTATTGTTTTCCTGTACGGGAGCACCTATTGAAACTTGGGAAAAAACTGATCCTGAGATCATCAGCATCATGGAAATAATAAACTTTTTCATATGTAAATACTTTATTTTGGTAATAATTTATGTTGTCGATAAGATGATAATAATTAATATCGTTTTTATCGATGTTTAAAATTATGGTTTTTTTACGAATATTTTTAGTTGTATTTTTGCCGGGTCAAACTAAGAACTCCCGTTAAGAGTTTCGTAAAATTGAAATATAATGAAAATAGTAGTAGGTCTTTCTGGAGGCGTAGATTCCAGTGTTACAGCATATTTGCTACAACAGCAAGGTCATGAAGTAGTGGCTTTGTTTATGAGAAACTGGAACGATGCTTCCGTAACATTAGAAGATGAGTGTCCTTGGATTGAGGATAGTAATGATGCCCTGATGGTGGCACAGAAGCTAGGAATTCCTTTCCAGGTCATCGATATGAGTGAACTTTATAAGGAACGTATTGTAGATTATATGTTTGCTGAATATGAAAAAGGAAGAACACCAAATCCGGATGTTTTATGTAACAGAGAAGTAAAATTCGATGTTTTTATGAAAACAGCCATGTCTTTAGGTGCTGATAAAGTAGCTACAGGACATTATGCAAGGGTAAATTCAACTTTTGATGAGAATGGTAAGGAAATATTCCATTTGATTGCCGGAAAAGACAACAATAAAGATCAATCTTACTTTCTTTGCCAATTGAGCCAGGATCAGCTGTCAAAAGCGTTGTTTCCTATCGGAGAATTAACAAAGCCTCAGGTAAGAGAAATTGCAAAAGAAATCGGATTAGTAACGGCTGATAAAAAAGATTCTCAGGGATTATGTTTTATCGGAAAAGTAAGTCTTCCGCAATTCTTACAGCAGCAATTAAAGCCAAATGAAGGAGAAATTGTAGAAATTTTTAAAGATTCACCATTATTTGCTGAAGAAAAGCATTCTTTCTCATCTAAAGAAGAAGAACTTGAATTTCTTTCGAGAAAAATTAATTATAAAAAAGCCGATGGAAAAGTAATCGGAAAGCACCAAGGAGCTCAGTTTTTCACTATCGGACAAAGTAAAGGCTTAGGAATAGGGGGACACAAAGAAAGCTGTTTTATTGTCTCCAGAGATATGGAAAACAATATTCTTTTTGTAGGGGAAGGAAATCATTTCCCGGGACTCTACAAGAAAGCTTTAAAGATTGATAATTCTGAACTTCATTGGGTTCGTGAGGATCTTAAACTTCAGAATGGAGAATTTATGGAGGTAATGGCAAGATTCAGATACAGACAGCCTTTACAAAAAGCAACACTTTATCAGTTTGAAAATGCCTTTTATGTTGAATTTGAAGAAGCTCAGTCGGCTATTGCTGAAGGACAGTTTGCTTCATGGTATCTTGATGAGGAGCTTATCGGAAGTGGTGTGATTTCGTAGGAAACTCGAGATATGGGTTATAGGATTCCGTGTTTCCAGATACGGGATGTTACTCTTAAACGGGATTTAGAAATATTTTTCGTTAAACTAATTAAAAGTCATATTTAATGATATTATAAAGCCCGAAGCAACTTTTGTTTCGGGTTTATTTTTTAAAAGAAAATATTTTTGAAGTTTTTGTGTAACGTATTTCAAATTGTCATACTTACTTGATAAATAATAATTAAAAATACCATTATGAAAGCTTCATCATCCAACAATCAGTATGCATTTGCCAACAATATTCTGATCGCTTTAGTATCTGCCGTTTTTGGTTACAATTTCTATCAGGCAATTGTACATCCCGAAAAATCCAATATTGCTATAAGCCTTATTTTAGTGGTTTTGACCTCCGTTATGATCCGAAAATATGGTTATAATAAACCAAAAGACCAATCAAAGAATAATTAAGTATAATAATATATTTATATAAGCCCGAAGCATTTTGTTTCGGATTAGTTTTTGTTGATTCTCTAACTCATTTCTTTAAGTTCAAGACTATAAATAATTGTCTTCAGGAACTAAAAAAATAAAATTTTCCTGTAACGTATTCTCAATTATCATACTCACTGTATAAACAACAAAAAATATCAATATGAAAACTTCAACTTCAAACAATCAGGATGCATCAGGCAATAATGTATTGATCTTCTTAGTTTCGGTGCTTTTAGGCTATAATATTTATCAGGAAATTTATCATCCTGATAAATCAGATTTCCTTTTATGTGTCGTTTTACTGGCTCTCATTTCTGTCACTGCTAAGAAATACGGAACTAAAACTGATCAAAAAAAGTGAAAAATAAACATCAACATCTAATTATCATATGAACCCGAGACGAATTTGTTTTGGGTTTTTGCTTTAATAATTCTTATGCCTGGAATATATTTAGACACTTTAAATCAATACTTTACAGCAATATTTGCATAAATTGATTGTTCTAAATATGAACCCTCAATTATCTTGTTATGGAATATTATGAATTGTATGAAGTTTTGAAAAGTCATTTTGATTCCGGAAAAAGTGTTGTAGAGATCGAAGCACTGAATTTAACTATTGAATCTGTTTCTTTTGAATCTAAGGTTTCTGATCTTCTTCATGGTTCCAACAACCTTGATTGCCAAAAGCATCACCAGCAATTGGAAATTAATGAAAATTCATATTTAGTATATCATCAGCCTTCCGTAGATATTAAGGATGCTGATATCGAGTGCAATAAGAATTTTGAATATCATATTCTTAAAAGAGCTGATATAGAAACAGCAAAGGGCTGTATTATCTTTTTTCACGGGCTGAATGAAAAGAAATGGGACAAATATCTTCCCTGGGCTTATGAATTGGCTCAGAAAACGCATAAAGCGGTCATTCTCTTTCCTATTGCATTTCATATGGATCGGGCGAAGGCAATGTGGAGTGATCGTCATCATATGATGGAAATTGTAAAATTCAGGAAAGGAAAATATCCTGAAAACACCCATCTTTCTTATGTAAATGCAGCAATAAGCTCAAGACTGGAGGCTCACCCCCAAAGAATATTTTGGTCCGGATTACAGACCTATTCCGACATTATTGAAGTCGTAAAGGAAATCAGAGAGGATAAGATCAAAAGTATTTCTTCTGATGCACGTCTGGATCTGTTTGGATATTCCATAGGTTCATTTTTGTCTATGATCATTAAAATGGCAGATCCACATGGCTATTTCACCCAATCCAGGGTTTTTTGTTTCTGTGGAGGAATGACTATTGATCGTATGTTTCCTATTTCCAAATATATTATGGATTCTCAGGCTACCATTAAAATGCAGTCGGTTTTCACAGAGTTATTAAGCTCAGACTTTAAATTTGATAAAAGATTAAAGCATTATCAGGATGATGATCTGCATCCACAGGAAAGCTGGTTCAAAAAAATGCTTCGTTACAATTATTTTCAGCATGAAAGAGAAAAAAGAATTAAAGAGATCGAATCTCAGATAAAAGCTTATGTTTTGGAAAAAGATGCTGTTGCGCCTCCCATGGAAGCCTTGAATACTCTTCAGGGAGGGTACAGAAACATCAATGTGGAAATTGAAATAAGGGATTTTCCATACGATTATTCACATATGGTTCCCTTTCCTCTCACTCATAAATATAAATCAGAAGTTTCGGAGGCTTTTCGACATTTCACGAAGTCTGCCAGTGATTTTTATACCCGATAATGCTCAGGAAAAGATGGAGAGGAAGATCTTAAAAAGAAATAATAAAAGGTCCATGGTTGTGATTTTTAGTTTTAAATAGTTTAATTTAACTTACCAGCCAGTCTTTAAAATCTTTGACGCGGTCTCTGCTAACTGTAATTTCTTCTTCCGGCTGAAAGTTAAGTTCTACTTTATAATAAGGTGAAGTGTGGATGTTTTTAATATAACCCGAATTGATGATAAACTGTCTGTTCACCCGGAAAAACTTTTTTTCATCCAGCGTCTCCACCAATTCATCCAATGTAAAATCTGACGGATAAGTTCGATCTTCAGTTTGAAGATAAACGATCTTATTTTCACTGAAAAAACAACTTATTTCGTGGGTCTGGACGATCTTCAGATTATATCCGATTTTTACCAATACCCTCGACAAAATAGATTTTTCTTTTCTGATCAGCTGCTTGATATCCTGTGATCCTCTCATATCACCGGAAGGAAGGAATGATTTAAATTTTTCTACAGCTCCGGAAAGATCTTCTTCAAGTATTGGTTTCAGAAGATAATCAATACTATTTAATTTAAAGGCTTTTAAAGTATACTGATCAAATGCAGTTGTGTAAATGATAAAGCCCTTCGTAGGTACTTTCTCAAAAATATCGAATGAAAGCCCATCCCCGAGAACAATATCGGAAAAAATAAGCTGAGGATGTTCATTTTCAGAAAACCAGGCAATTCCCTCTTCTACGGATTCTATTTTCCCAACCAATTCAATATCAGGAAAGTTACTTAGCATTCTCTCTAGTTTTCTTGAAGCAGGTTTTTCGTCTTCGATAATGACTGTCTTAATCATTTTTGGCTGTGGTTTATAGTTTTTATATTCAGAAAATAAAATTAGATAAAAACAGGCAGATTTTATAAATCAATCATTTTTTTATTTTTACCCTCTTCTTTTTCTATCGTTTTTCTTTCCCATTCGTCATTAAAAATAAACAGAGATATTGCTTTTACAACAAGAATCAATGCCCAGACTGTCAATATGAAATGTCCGCTCAGTACGTTATAGTGAAATCCATCTCTTATCAAATCATTTCCAATAACGATTCCTGCAATGATTCCAAACCACATAAGGTTTTTATAAAATTTCTTTAATTGTTGAGTTCTGTTGTGTGCGTTGTTGTAATTCATGATATTTTGTTTTTAAGTTGTTATGCTGTTTTTAGTTTTTGTTTCCTTTTTTTTCTATCATTGTATGTTCAGATTCTTCATTAAAGGTGAATAATGAAATAGCCTTGATTCCCAGATATACGGTCCAAATTGCCAATATCAGGTGTCCTCCAAACATTTTATCCTGTAATTCATCTTTAAGCCAGTCATTTCCAAGGATAATTACTGTAATGATCCCAAACCACATCAGGTTTTTATAGAATTTTCTCAATTGTGTTGCTCTGTTATAAGTTGTGTAGTTATTCATGATATTTTGTTTTTGTAGTTTATGATTATTAAAGTGTTTTTATTTTTCTTTTTTCCTCCTCCATCAGTTCTTTGATCTTATTTTCTTCCCATCTTTTTCCTATTCCGAAAATATTCACTGCATGAAAAGCGATTCCTATTCCCCATCCAAGCATTGGCCATAAAAACCATAAATATCCAGGAGCAGTCATCAGGTTTAATATTGCTAAAAAAGGGATGACAATACAAAAAGAAGTAAGGTTTCCATAAAATTCTTTCAGTTCTTTTACTCTTTTTGATGCTTTTTCGTAAGCTGTAGTTTCTTTAGTATAAGTTTCCATAATTTTTATTTTAAGAGTTATTTTGTTTTTCTTGAGTCAAAGGTATGGCAGCAACATTCCTCAAATCAATTTTATATGACTGAACCGTATATAATGATGACCGAATGGTAAAAAATACAGCTTAATGAATTTTATGGAAATAAATTCTCGTTGTTAGAAGAAGTAAAGGTTTGTAATAAACACTATTTTGAGGCGTAATAAATCCAAAATTTTCAGTTAATTAATGGTGTTTGCCACGAATGCACAAATAAAATAATTCGTGCATTCATGGCAATTTAAAACAGATTTTATAAATAAGGAAATCTAGTAAATAAACGGAATAAGCTTTTTCGTTGTTTTTCTATACTGGATGTATTCTTCACCAAATTGTTCTATAAGCGCCTGTTCTTCGATTTTAATTCTGTAAGCAAAGGCTAAAAATGGTGGTACAAAAGCAAAAATCAGTGACAGCCAATTGTTTGAATACAGCCCAAGACCTAGTGACGTTAATAGTGAAAATGCATAAGAAGGATGTCTCAGATACTTGTAAAATCCTTCTTTTTTGATCTTATGATCCTGCTTAATGGTAACATCCACTGTGAAGTATTTTCCAAGTGATCTGATAATAATAAATCTGAAAATAATACCGATAAGAATAAATGCTTCTCCTACATAATAAATCCAGATATGATTAACGATCAGCAGTGAAGATATATTGGAAATCGTAACTGCAGCTGCAATTGAGAAAGGAATTGCCAGCCAAAGAATATTCAATGTAGATTTATCTTTGTCTTTTTTATCTTCTTTGCCTGATTTCAGCATATTTTTATAAAGAAATTCACTGACGAACCATGCCACCATAGAGATTAAAAACAGCGTATGTAAAGCATTCATTGGATTGATATTTAGTGTTAGATTTATTGGTGAAAATCTTTTACAATTTTTCAGATTTTTCTTTTTCCATCAGTTCACGGATTTTTTTCTCTTCCCATCTCTGCAAATAACCGTTTTTGGATAGAAAAACTACTGCTGCGTGCGCAAGAAGACCAATTCCCCAAAATGTTGCCGTGAAAAAATTTTTGAACTGAAAATAGCTTTCCCCAGGTTTCAGATGGGTATAATTATAATAAACAATCATCAGGTTTACTGCCACATAAACAAATAAGTGGGCATAGAAACTTCTCAATCTTTCTACCTGTTTTTTTGCTTTCTGATATTCAATATCGTTTTCATCAAATGTTTCCATCATTTCTATTTTTTTGTTTGTTCATAATTTCACGAATCTTCTTTTCCTGCCATGATTCTCCGACTCCAAAAACCTGAAAAGCATGTGAAGCTAATCCTATTCCCCAGCCAAATACCGGAAACCAAAACCAATGAAAAGAACTTCTCGTAAAAAGGTTAATAAAGATCAGAAACGGAATTACTATGCAATAAGAAATCAGATTGATATAGAAATCTTTTAATTCTTTCACCCGCTTTTGTGCTTTTTTATAGCTCTTATGATTTTCATCTGTTTCAGAACTGACAATATTAGGCTTAGCAATAAGCATCGGAAGTTTTACTTTAAAATAATCCTCAGATTTTTCAATAAATACATTTCTCTTTGTAAGTAAAGAATAACGTTGTACGATGTTGGAAAGCCCTATTCCAGAGCTTTCTTTAATCTGTTCTCTTATCTGCAGATTATTTTCAATACAGAGAATATCATTCTCAGAAAATATTCTGATCGTTAAAGGCTTCGAGGAAGTAGCAAAATTATGCTTGATACAATTTTCCAGGAGAAGCTGTAATGACAATGGAACTACATATTTCCTATAGTCTTCTTTATTAACATCAAAAATAAAATCCACACTGTCTTCAAATCTTGTTTTTAAAAGATCGCAATAGGTTTTGGCAAATTCCATTTCATCTTCTACGGTTACCAGCTCTTTATCTTTCTGTTCAAGTACATAACGATAAATCTTTGACATTGAAGCGGTAAACTTTTGTGCCTGGTTTGGATTTTCATCAATCAATGAACTTAAAACGTTCAGAGAATTAAAAAGAAAATGCGGGTCCAGCTGATTTTTTAAACTTTCAAATTGAGCATTCGCAGATTTGGCAATAAGCTTCTGTTCTACTACTTCTTTTTTGGATGCCTTTTTCAGTTCCTGCATAAATCCTTTCGCATGTAGAAAAGCTGAAATGAGCAATGCGATATTGATGGTAAACCAATTTGTAATATTATATTTTCCTGCCAGAAACTCTTCTGTAGTACTAGCTTTCTGAATCAGTACAAAATTGATATAATTACAGAAATACACCAGTATAATATTTGCGATAACAATAGAAATGATACTGATAACAGCTCTTTTAGAGGTTTCCTCAGCCCAGGGAAATCTCTTATTGAGAAAGCTGTTTATACTCCAGTTTCCTCCTCCCAATACAATGGTATAGACGAGAGAAATTAGTATTGTATATATAAAATTTTCAAGGCTCTTTTCTGATGTAAATGCAAAAAAGAAAAACATAGAGACTATGAATGAGATGACTAACAGCGTTATAATATCCTTACGTTTCATGATTCGTTTTCTTGAGTCAAAATTAGTTTTTATTAAAGGTATCAAAAATTATTTCTTACTGAAGGGTTGCTTTTCTTCCCCGAATGGTATTAATCTTTTTAATTACCAGATGACGATTTCAAATTATCATATTTAATAATAATTCAAATTTTATGTGAAAAAATAATCTAAAAAATAATCAATTAATTAAAAATAATTTGATTAATTTCAAGATTATCAGTAGATTAGTAAAACAAATAGCGCGATCCGAAAAGCTTAAAGAGTAGGAACAACCAAAAACTAACTAAAATGAAAACATCTAAAAAAATGACGGGCTTAAAAAGCTTATCCAGAGAAGAGCAAAAGAAAATCGGGGGTGGTAAATTACCGGTAAAAGATCCTTGGAATGATGATGGATGTGGATGGACCATGTGCAGAAACCAGTTTGGAAGATGTACAGCATTCATTGAACAATGTGTATAAGCCATCTTTATAAAATTAAAAAAAGTACCATTACTGGTACTTTTTTTTAATCATATAAAACCTTCATTTTCTGAAGGTTTTACTATTATTTTGATGTTTCCGTTGCCAGACTCAGAAAGTATTCTGCTTCTCCTTTACCCCAGTTCGGATCTAATGTTGTTTTAGGTTTGTAGGCATTAAATTTAGCTAATGCGTCTTTGAACATTTCTAATCCTTTTGCTTTACTTCCTCCAAACTGTTCAGGAGTAAAGTATATATCTTCCGCTTTGATTAAAGCAATTCTCGGATTTGCTGGGTCTAGTTTCTGTGCAACATTCAATTCCTCATTGGCTCTCATCCCGTCTGTCATGTATCTCTGTTGAGGATTTACCATCATTCTTAGAGAATAAGCCATTTTTCTCAACAGATGAATTTCAGCATTATCAGCACCAGCAAGATTCTGAGCCATTGCTAAATGTTTTTCTGCCTGCGATGCCACTCCATCCAAATCCTGCATTTTCCCGTCTCTCATCATTACTCTTCCCTTCTGAATATAAGAGAAAGCAGCATAATATGCCGGAAGCCATTGTGAACTTTCCTTACTTCCTATTCTCTGAAAATCATTTGCTAAAGTCTGAAAATCTTCTGCTGTTTTACAGGTTTCAATTTTAGCAATCTTTTCAGACATAATTTTTTCATAATCTGACTGAGCAAAAGAAGTTAAGCTCATCAGAACTAAAGCAAAGCTTAAAAGGTATTTTTTCATAATAATTGATTTTAAAAATTAGTTTTTATCGTTTCCCGAAGGTAAGTTTTTTATAAATTGTTATTAATGGCATCATCCGTTTTGTCTACTCCAAAACTTATAAATGCTCCTATGAAGACAAAAGTATTGACTGGTGGGACAATTGCTGAACTTCTGGAACCATCCGCAGAGAAATTATATCCATATATATTCTTTGATCCCAAAATATTACTGATGCTCAATACAAACACCGGAAAGGCTTTAGCGTCTTTCTTACCGATATTCGGAAGATAATTGATACTGAAATTCAATGCATTGTAATCTTTTAATTTTCCTTCATTTCGGGTATAATTAATTGCCTTTCCATTCTCAAATGTAGAAGCAATATCATAATAAGGACGTCCTTTTATATAACTATAAGATAAGTTTACTCCAAGTTTCCATTCGGGAATAAATCTTTTTGCGACTGCTGAAATAGTATGTTCAGCAGCAAAACCCGGTTGCAGACTCACAGGATAATTCAGGAAATCTCTCTTTGAATCCAGATATGAGTAACTGATCCAATAGTCAATATTTTTAAATGTTTTTTTATTATCTCTCCAGAAAAGCTCCGCTCCTTTTGCATAACCATATCCTTCATTGTCTAAAGCTGTCTGGGTCTGCTGATTTTGTTCTTTATTCGGCGTTATATTAAATGTTTTAATCAAATGGTCATATTTCTTGTAAAACGCCTCAAAACGTAAAGTTCTACCTTCTGAAGCCCTCTGAACCTGAAAAATATAATGCTGTGATTTCTGGAAGCCAAGTTGTGCAGGACCATTGATATATTTACTTTCCGGATTCTGGTAAAAAAGTCCGTATGCTAGTGAAGTTGTCCAGTCTTTTGCAAGTCGGTAGGCAATAGCAAAACGAGGAGCAATATTGTTTTTTTCTAAAAAAGAAGAATGTTCTGCTCTCACTCCTATTTTAGCAGACAAAGCATTACTGAAGCCGAGATCAGTTTCCATAAAAGCAGAAGAGATTAAGTCTTTATAATGTTTCTGCACTGATTCAAAATTAAGGTTTTCATCGGTATTATTTAATTCAATTCCTCCTCTAACAGCACTTATTTTGTTTATTTTTCTTTCAATTACTGCTTTGAAATTCAGATAATTTCCATCTGTCAGAAGCTTACTTTGGCTAGATTCAATATCATTGGTTTCTGTAGAAAAATGAAGATCTGATCTGTTGTAAGAATAAGAACATCCTACATTCAGAAGATATTTCCCAAATTTCTGCTTAAAAGAAAGGTTATGAAAAGTAGTTTTACCATTAAGTTTTACCAGACTGAAATCATATCCGGGCTCAAGACTTTCTGATTTTACTCCCATTTTATTGGAATTGAACATACCATAATATTTGAAAAAGCCTCCAGACTTTGTTTTGAATCTGAAATTCATATCTCCGTTCAATCCTTGTGGAGCTTCGGTAAAATCTGTGTTAAAATTAAATACTTTTTGCATCAGACTTAAAAGAGAATACCCTGCTGTAGCGCCATACGAGTAATTCTTATTATCTCCTAACTTTTGAAATCCAGCGCTCAGAAAAATTGGTGAAATTCCAAAATTATAAGATGTTTCATCCGGAAGATCAACACTTTCCAACATCAATGCCCCGGAAAGAGCCTGCCCGTACAATGCAGAATAACCACCACTCGAAAATATATTTCCTTTAAAAAGAGAAGTATTGAATTGATCTCTTCCCGCAATCCCAGGAACAGAATTGGAAAAATAATTGTTGATAAGACTTCCGTCCATAAAGATCTTAGATTCCGTACCGCTACCTCCACGGATAAACAATCCTTCCGTTCCTCCTACTTTCTGTACTCCAGGGAGATATGTTAATGCTGAAGAAATCTGTCCATCCGCACCCGCCGTTGTATAAATATCAATGGGAGTAAGCAAAGCTGTTGCTCTTTTTTTATCGCTTGCCTCAATAGATCCTGCAGAAACCACAATTGCATCAATCTCACTGATCTGTTCTTTCAAATCTATATTCCCTAATGAAACATCCTGATTTTCAACGACAATTGATTTTTGAATCTCTTCGTATTTTTGATGTGTAAAAATTATAATACGGTTTCCTTTTTCTGAAGTTTCAAAAAAGAAATTACCTTGTGAATCCGTAGTTGCTCCGTCATAAGAATCCTTTAAAGTGATATTTACTTCACTTATCCCTTTATTCTTAAAGACTACCCTTCCTGAAACTTTTATTTGAGCATTTCCTATCACAAAGACTGTCAATGCAATAAGAAAGAATATTTTATGGACCTGAGTTTTCATGGATGTTATTTTATGATTCAAAAGTAATACGTCTAATACCCTTCTGTAAAAAAATAATTACTGAAGGGTATAGTTTTGATACTGAATGGGAAATTAATGGACCGGTATGCAGAAATCTACCATCATTTTGCCTTCCGGATGTTCCTTAAAGTTGGAATGATAGATCTCAAACGGAAATGTTCTCCTTACGGAATAATTATGTTCATTCATCCATAGAAATAATGATACCCAGCATTGCTCAAAATCCTGAAGGGTAACCTCACCACTTCCGACAATAAACTTTCCGGCATCTATGGTCTCGGAGAAAACTTCTCCTTGGGGTTCTTTCAGTTTTTCATCCAATAGCATACACGCATGGATTCTGACCTTATCCGCGGGTGTTACCTTGAAACTGTCATGATATACGGAGATCATTTTTACATTTTCCCGGGGAAACAAGTGTTTCTTTTTCGCCCAATCGATCAACAGGTTATAAGATGGCTCTACCTGAGCAATCCCAAGGCTCATTACTGCAGCCAGATTCATTTCCGGCATTTCTTTTACTTCGATTTTTAAATTCATTGCAGTCCAATTTAATAGGTTTTCAATACTGCAAATGTATTGGCTGAAAACCGGATCAATTTGTCCTTTCTTGCTTTGTATTTGTAAAATCTTGTGAAAAGTTTCAGGTGCGGTTTTGCGAAAATCTGAAGGTGGTAATCCGTAATATTTCTTAAAAGTTTTACTGAAAACAGAATGGTTTGAAAACCCAAGATCAAGATAAATTTCTTTAATCTCGACATGCTTGTGAACAGCCAGAAAAAGAGCACTTTTTTCTATTTTCTTTCGGATAATGTAATTCTGAAGCGTTTCACCGGTAATCAGTTTGAATATTCTGTGAAAATGAAATGGAGAATAAGCACTGATCTCTGCAATTTTTTCCAGAGAAAGATCAGCATCAAGGTTTGCGTTGATATATTGAATTGTTTTTACAATCCTTTTTTTATATTCTGCCAATTCGGACATTTTTACTGACAAAAGTATTGATTGATTTTAAATTTTTGTTGTTCTTTCTTGCTGTTTTTCAGTTCGGAACCTTTCTATCATATGCTAAAATCCGTAAGATAAAATATAACAAATGATCGTTTCTCTCTGATTACGCTTATTAAAAAAAGACTGGAATCATAAAGCGCTTTGGAAAAACTTTTTTAAATTTATCCTAAATATCACTATAAATCATTTAAAAATGAAAGTACAAACTCTAGCATTATTGGCAGGATGTGCATTTTTAGCTGCTTCATGCGGAACAACAAAAACGTACGCTGTAAATGCCAAAAGCGACACGCAGACAGGTGGAACGGCACAGTTTACCCAAAAGGGGAATGATGTCATCATGAAACTGAATGTTACCAACCTTACACCTGGGATCCATGCAGTACACATTCATGAAAAAGGAGACTGCTCTGCGGCAGACGGAACCTCTACAGGAGGACACTGGAACCCATCCAAGAACGACCATGGTAAATGGGGCGCTGAGCACTTCCATATGGGAGATATAGGAAATTTAGTGGCAGATCAGAGCGGAACAGCAACCCTTACATTCAAGACGGATAAATGGTGCCTTGGATGCACAGATGAATCCAAAAATATTATCGGCAAAGGACTTATTGTACATGCTGCTGCCGATGACTTCCATACTCAGCCTACAGGAAACGCAGGCGGAAGAGTGGGATGTGTAGAAATTAAGTAATCTATTTATTGCATAAAAAAACCGATAATTTTCATTATCGGTTTTTTTATGTTTATGATTTTACTCCCATGTCTGATACAATATTCATTGCTTCCTGTAGGTAAAGATCTTTTTTCAGATTCTTGATCCACATTTCAGATTTCTTTTTGAAAGCTTCATCTTTTTTCTCTCTTTCTACTTCCTCCGGATACATCATAAACTGAAGTCCGTTTTCAAATTTCGTCAGTACTTTGAATTTTTCGATCTGAGATTTTCTGTGTTTCATCAGCTCATTAAACTTATTAATATTCAAAGTAATGTTTTCTTCTTTATCCAGTTTCTCTCTCCATTGTGCGGATTCCAGTAAAAGCTGATAATTGCTGTTCTTCGCCATTCTGTCTGCACTTGCTTTTTCAAGAGCCTGAATATTGAAGTAATTCAGTTTTTCAAACTTTGTAGCAGGTATTTTATCCCATGCTAATGCATAATCATCATATCTCTCTCCTACTTCAGCATATGTAAAGAAGTCTTTCATCTGAATATCTGAAACAATTCCTTTTCTTTGAGTAGATTCTCCTGTGATTCTATAGAACTTCTGAATCGTTAGTTTTAAAGATCCAAAGTCATCTTCAGTATTCAGAAATCTGTTCAGATCAACGAAAGTCTGTACAGTTCCTTTTCCGAATGATTGCGGAGATCCGATGATCATTGCTCTTCCATAATCCTGCATTACTCCGGCAAGGATCTCTGAAGCTGAAGCAGAAAGTTCATTCTGCATAATTACTAACGGACCTGTCCAGATAGGAGCTTCATATTTGTTCTTTAGAGTCTGAATTTTTCCATTTCCGTCTTTTACCTGTACATAAGGTCCTGCATCCATGAAAAGCCCCATAATATCCCCAACTTCCGTTAGAGAACCTCCTCCGTTATTTCTTAGGTCAAGAACGATTCCCTCAATATTCTGAGATTTAAGCTTAACGATTTCATTTTTAATATCATCAGAAGCATTTCTTCCTTTTGAATTTTCAAAATCTGCGTTAAAGCTTGGAAGGTTGATAAATCCGTATTTTTTTCCGTTCGGTGCGTTTACAACAATACTTCTTGCAAAAGTATCTTCAATTGCTACCTCTTCACGAACCATTGTTACATCTTTGATACTACCGTCTTTTTTCTGAACAGTTAATGTAACAGGTGTCCCTTTTTCTCCTCTGATCAATCTTACAGCTTCATCAGAAAGCATTCCTACCACATTTACGGCATCATCTTTCGGTTTTGATCTTACTTTTAAGATCTTATCTCCTTCTGAAAGCTGCTTAGATTTCCATGCCGGCGCTCCGATAGTTAATGCTCCAAGGTAAAGATTTCCTTTTTTCTCCTGAATGATTGCTCCGATACCGATTACTTTTCCTGTAAACTGAGTGTCAAAATCTTCTTTATCTTTAGGAGAATAATAGTTGGTATGCGGATCAAATACTTCTGTATATGCATTCATATAGACTGTAAACCAATCCATTTTCTTTCTCTTCTTGAATCTGGTAAAGGTATCTTTACAAGATCTTTTACTTCATCGGTAGCTTTTTTGATCTTCTCATCTTGAGTAAGAACTTTCAGCTTAATGGTATCTTTAAGTTTGTATTTCTGAACAGAATCTTTCTTCTCTTTTTGAAATTCTTCTTTGCTGTTCATCGATTCAATTTCCTGAAGGATATTGTACTTGATGAATTTTTTCCATTCGTTATACTGCTCCTGCTTATTGGCAGGCACTTTCTTTAATTTTGGCTCCAGGGTAAGGGTCTCATCCTCCTGAAGGTTGATTGGCTTGCTGAAAATATCCTGAGTAATCTTGTCAATCTCATCTACTCTTTGGTAAAGTCTGTCGATTGTTAACTTATAAAATGTAAGATCTCCCTGATTGATATAATCATCAAGTTTTGTTTCATGCTTACTGAATTCATCCATATCAGTTTGCAGAAAATATCTTTTAGCAGGATCTACCAACTCGAAATAATGCTTATAAACGTCCTTAGAATAAGCATCATTGATAGACTTCGGACTATAATGCAGGTAAGAAAGTGTGTTTTTTACACTCACCATTATCGTCTGCATTTTTTCATCATCGTTCTTTGGCGAGTTGAAGCAAAACATTAGACTGGTTAATGGAATAAGAAGTAAAAATTTATTCAGTTTGAAATTTTTCCACATAAACTGTCTTTATTTATTAATTTTTTGAAAATAAGTATTGTAATAAGTAGCAATAATTTGCAGACTGTTACAAACGATCAAATTTAATACCTTATTTACAAATATCGCATAGTTTTAATGATTTTTATTAAAACTAATGATGGACATTAATTTTTGGAATTGTTTTAAACCATAGGATATCAAGATTGCAGGCAATTTTTATCTTTTTTACACCTTATTATTAATTGTAAAATTTTCATAAAAACTCATAAAAAGTACCACAAAAATACATTTTAACTATCGAAGGCATAAAATATGCTAATATTTAATCAAATCACTAAAATTTATTATTATGAAAAGCTTATTATGGTTAGTTGCAGCCATTTGCATTGTTGTATGGCTACTAGGAATGTTAGGAATTGTACCAGGAATCAGTACAGGTTACTTAATTCACGTATTGCTTGTTATAGCAATTGTTGTTATTCTTTATAATATCATTACAGGAAGAAAACCTCTGGAATAATAGAATTTAGGAAGAGGTTGAATTTATACTGATATTTAATTTGAATAGATCTTCCTCTTCCATCATATCGTTTCTTTCTTATTAAATTCCAGATTGTTTACTACCGAATTAAATCATTGAATGATCAACCTGTTGTTTTATTGCGTCTTATTTTTGAGTACATTTGATGTGTTGAAAAATCATTTTGTTATATTCTCAAAGAACAGATTGTACTGCATTTGTATAAAAAAATTAAGATAATATATGGAAAGACCGCTTATTCTGGTTACTAATGATGATGGAATTACAGCTCCTGGAATCAGAAACCTTATCAGTTTTATGAATGAAATCGGAGATGTAGTTGTTGTAGCACCAAACTCTCCTCAAAGTGGTAAAGGTCACGCTATCACAATTAACTCTACGCTAAGCTATGAAGAAGTAAATCTTGATGGTCCACAAAAAGATTTTTCTTGTAGCGGAACTCCGGTAGACTGTGTGAAAATGGCATTGGATAAAATCCTTACAAGAAGACCTGATATTGTAGTTTCAGGGATCAATCATGGGGCAAATTCTTCTATTAATGTAATTTATTCTGGAACAATGTCTGCGGCTGTAGAAGCTGGCGTAGAAGGTATTCCTGCTATTGGATTCTCATTATTGGATTTCAGTTGGGAAGCAGATTTTACTCAGGCAAAAGAATACATTCAGAATATTGTAAGAAGAACTCTTGAAAACCCGATGCCGAAAGGAATCGTTTTGAATGTAAACATCCCGAAATTACCTGCTGAAGAAATAAAAGGGGTAAAAGTTTGTAAGCAGGCTCATGCTAAATGGGAAGAAAGCTTCGACGAAAGAATTAACCCTCACGGTAAAAAATATTACTGGCTAACGGGTTACTTCAACAATATGGATGATTCTGAAGATGCTGATGAAACTGCATTGGCAAACGGATATATTTCGATTGTTCCTGTGAAGTTTGATCTTACAGCGTATGAATACATGAAAACATTAGAAGAAGTAATGGTTTTTGATGCCGTAAAAGAAACTAAATAACAGCATTATTTAAGATAAAAAAGCGTGAAATGATTTATTTCACGCTTTTATTTTTTAAAGGTTACAAATCTTATTCTATCTCTAAAAAAGGACTTTATCATCTTTTCTCAATTCTTCAAGATAGCTTTTCTTGTCATCTCGATAGAAAAGATTCATTGTTTCAAAAGGAATTAACTTCAGGTCTTTATTGACAATGTGAACACAGGATTTTTTTACGGCTCTGACATCAAAATCATGAGCATCCATAAAGTTCATAATAATGATTCTGAACAGATTATCATAATCCAGATCCGGAGCACACACTTCCGGAAGGCAGCAAAGTAACTGATTAACCTTAGGCTTTACTTTATCTACAGAAATTCCGGTACTGAAAATATCCAGCAGCTGCATATGAAGTCCCTGATCCTGTTCGTAAACAATGGTATTTCTTGATTCATTGTTCAGAAGATCGGCAGGATTGATATAACGGGTTAAAGGAATAGTTTCTCCTTCAAGTTTTAAAATATACCCCATTGCCAAAGCATCAGGATTACACGGAACCGGAATAATATCATCAGAATTTAATAAGGGAAATTGATTAATAATTTCCTGTCTTACCTCTGTTAAAGTAATCTTTTCATGAGCAGAATCTTCTCTGTTTCTTCCTGCAATTTCTACAGGCTGGAAAGTAATTCCTCTTACACACTTCTGCTTTAGAGCAAACTCAATTATTTTTCCTATTTCATCTATATTTTTGCCCTTTTGGAGCACGATCACTAAAGTAGTGGAAAGATTAAGCTCATTCAGTTTCTCCAGGGCTTTCATCCTTACCGCAGTAAGATCTTTTCCTCTGAAATCTTCCAACACTTCCGGCTTAAAAGAATCGAACTGTAAATAGACTTCAAACTCAGGAGCATAAGTAGCGAGCTTTTCTGCAAAACCTGGATCATTGGCAATTCTTATTCCATTGGTATTCAACATTAAATGTTTAATAGGCTTTGACTTGGCAATATCCATAATCTTAAAAAACTCAGGATGAATGGTAGGTTCTCCTCCACTGATTTGCACCACATCCGGTTCACCTTCATTTTTAACAATGACATCAAACATGGCTTCAATTTCTTCGAGGCTTCTATGGCTTCCATAATGGGGTGATGACATGGCATAGCAGGTAGGACACGTCAGATTACAACGATCCGTCACTTCCACAATGGAAAGACAGCTATGCTGCTCATGATCTACACAAAGCCCACAATCATACGGACATCCATATTCTACATCAGTCCCGAAGTGAAGGGGCATTTCAGAAGCTTTGTTATAGTTTCTAATGTTTTTATAATAATGAACATCTGAAGCAATTTTCGTTTTAAAAAAACCATGATCAGGACATCTTTTGGTCATGAAAACAGCTTCATCCTCTATAATAATCTTTGCGCCTACTCTTTTCAGGCATTCCGGACAAAGGCTGATCGTATAGTCGTAATAGGTATAATTTCTTATTGGCATAATTGATTTTTAAAATGCTTATCCACAGATGTATCCGCTAATCAGACCAAAGACAAGCAAGCAAATAACAAAAGTCTGGATAAATTGTTTTCTACTGAATTTTCTGTTGTCCTTACTTTCATAGATCAGTTTTACAATAAAAGTAATCACCATAGAAAAGAACAACGCTCCCAAAATCATAATACCAACGATCATGATTACCAATCCGGTAAGATCACCCACTTCTAAAATTGTTAAAGGTTTCATTTTAAATATTTGATTTGGTGTTTTTAATAATATAAATGTAGTAAATAATTACACAAATGCATACAATTTGAATTGTGCCCAGATTTCCTATTACTTCCATTCTCGGTTTGATAAAATCTAGGAAAAATCTAAATGTAAAATAACTCAGCATAAAGATTTGAAAAAGAAAACCTGACGGATATTTATGAAGCTTCCGGATATATTTCAAAACAATCCAAAGGATAATGAGAAAGCCTATTTCATACAAAGCAACCGGATGTCTAAGGTGCTGATCTCCCAAATACATTCCAAAAACTGAGTTAGTGGGAATACCATATGTTTCTTCATAAATTCCAGTGAGAAAACAGCCTATTCTTCCAATAATGATAGCTAACATTAAAGGAAAAACAATGAGATCTCCTGTACTTTCTTTGTGATTCACTACCTTTTTAGCCAATTCTACTCCCAATAAACCCAGTGCCAGCCCTCCAACAATCGTATTGCTGGACCAGAATTTCTGAAAGCTAGGATTTTCAAAGATTGTAAAAGGGTTTTCAAGATTTCCTATCAATTTGGAACCCAGCAATGCTCCGGCAGTTGCTCCGATGAGAACAGCAGCAGAAGTATTGAATGAAAGTTTTTCTTTTGATTTTCTTTTAAGATAGAAATAGTATCTCATACCCAGGAACATTCCTACGGCTTCGAAAAGTGGATGTGCAAGAATTGTTTTGCCAAAAATGTGAAAGGTTACGGGAAAATCCATTGCTTCAAAAGTAAGCCATTTAAGATTATTTACTACCTTTATTCTGACAAATAATTACAAAATGCGTATAGAATATGACATAAAACTGGGGTTTAAGGATGTAATGTTCCGCCCTAAGCGTTCTACATTGAAATCCCGTTCAGAAGTAGATCTGGAAAGGGAATTTATTTTTAAACATACTCAGAAAAAATGGAGTGGCGTTCCCGTAATTGCAGCCAATATGGATACGGTGGGAACTTTTGAAATGGCAGTAGAGCTAGCTAAAGAAAAGATTATCACAGCTGTTCATAAACATTATACTCCTGAGGAATGGGATCAGTTTCTGCAAAGTCAGCCGGAAAGTATTCATCAATATATTGCTTTAAGTACCGGAACGGGAAAATCTGATGAGGAGAAAATCAGACTGATCTTAGAAAAGCACCCAAAAATTGAGTTTCTGTGTATTGATGTTGCCAATGGTTATTCCGAGCATTTCGTGGAATTTGTGAAGACGGCAAGGACTAATTTCCCTGATAAAATTATTATTGCAGGGAATGTAGTTACCGGAGAAATGGTAGAAGAGCTTCTTTTGGTAGGTGCTGATATCATAAAGGTAGGAATAGGTCCTGGTTCTGTATGCACTACCCGTGTGAAAACCGGTGTTGGATACCCACAATTATCTGCTATTATTGAGTGTGCTGATGCTGCTCACGGGCTGGGTGGTCATATTATTGCTGATGGCGGCTGTAAAGTTTCGGGAGATGTGGCTAAGGCTTTTGGTGGGGGTGCCGATTTCGTTATGCTCGGCGGAATGTTTGCCGGACATGATGAAAGTGGCGGTGAAATGATAGAGGAAAACGGCAAAAAATATCGTTTATTCTACGGAATGAGTTCAAAAACGGCTATGGATAAACATTCTGGCGGTGTTGCTGAATATCGTGCCTCAGAAGGAAAAACAGTGAAAGTAGCTTATAAAGGTCCCGTTGCCGAAACAGTGAAAGACATTTTAGGAGGTGTACGTTCTACCTGTACTTATGTAGGGGCTTCCAAGCTGAAGGAACTTTCAAAAAGAACTACTTTTATCAGAGTTCAGGAACAGGAAAATCAGGTTTTTAACTGATAACCTTAAAAGTTTATAAAAAAAGAGGCTACACGTTTTGTATAGCCTCTTTGTATTTTTTACATTAACATTCCACCATCTACATTTAGCGTCTGTCCTGTAATGTATGATGACATATCACTTCCGAAGAATACACAAGCATTAGCGATATCTTCCGGCTGTCCTCCTCTTTTCAAAGGAACTCCGTCTCTCCATCCCTGAACTGTTTTTTCATCCAGTACAGCAGTCATTTCAGTTTCAATGAAACCTGGAGCAATAGCATTACATCTGATGTTTCTTGAACCTAATTCAGCAGCAACAGATTTTGTAAATCCGATTACACCAGCTTTAGAAGCAGCATAGTTTGCCTGTCCTGCGTTACCTTTTACTCCAACTACTGAAGTCATATTAATGATAGATCCTGATTTTGCCTTCATCATTGGCTTAATCACCGCTTTTGTAAGGTTGAATACTGAATCTAAATTTACTTTGATTACTTTATCCCAATCTTCTTTGGACATTCTCAACAACAGGTTATCTTTTGTAATTCCTGCGTTGTTTACCAAAATATCAATCTGCCCAAATTCCGCCATTACATCTTCTACTAATTTTTGAGCTGCATCATAATCTGATGCGTCAGACTGATATCCCTTAATTTGGGTTACAGAACTTAAAGCTGCCTCTAATTCTTTAGCTTTGTCTACAGAGCCGGCGTAGGTAAATGCTACTTTTGCCCCTTGCTGAGCAAACATTTCAGCAATTCCCTTACCGATCCCTCTTGTAGCTCCGGTAATTAGTGCTACTTTTCCTTCTAATACTTTCATATATATGACAATTATTTTCTTTATAACTCATTCAGCTTGTGTTCGCTGACTCATTCAATCTTTATAATTCCCTTCCGGAATTAAACGGTTTGCAAAGATATTATAAATTGTTATTCAACACATTGAAATCGTTAAAATACTTAGTCTTTTTGTTGATTTTCCGCTGTTTCTTTATATTCCCGGCATATCATTTCTAAATCTGGTGAAATAAATAAAGTCTGTTTTTTTATCTTTAGTTATTTTCAAAACTTCTTTCATCCAGAAAAATTTATCGTAAATAATATCTGTCAAAGGCTCATGTTGGAAATTCGAAACACCATATTTTCCATCCTTCTTTACAACAATTTCATTTTCAAAATTGTCAAAAGCAATAATATCTTCGTACACGAACGGTACAATTTCCGTACCTTTCGCACTAAGAATACCATAAAGATTATCAGTATTCATACATACAAGAGGTTTGGAATACTCATTAAGAATATTAAAGTATCCAACAGACTGGTTTTTAACAAGCTTTATCCCTTTAAGCTCGTTAACTGATTGATTACCAACAGAAAACACATAATATTTATCTTTTCTTTTAATCAAAATATTATCAGGATAAAAACCTACAATCTGGTCTTCTTCATTCAGAATATTTTTAAAAGTCTTGTCAAAAAGCTTTTCTTCGTTTTCTTTTTTAAGGTAAATAAAATCTTTTCCTGCTATCGTAAAGTTTTTGATATAATCATAATCTTGAGGGATAATTAAGTTTCCTTGTAAATCTACAATACCAGCTCTATCGTTCTTATCATTATAAACACTGAAAAGATCATTCAGTAAAGGGGTTAAATATTTAAAAGGATTAGGATAAAGTTTCTGGTCTTTTTTATTAAAAACAGTGGTTTTTCCATTTTTTCTGAGATAAACGTATTCCTTTTTACCGAAGTATTCGGGAGTAATATCACTGTAGATTTCATCGGCAAGTATATTTTCATTGGTATCAATCAACCCGTACTTTCCGGTGGCTTTATTTTGAGTAATTAAATATGGATAAGCATTGATGTCTGTTACATTTTTTGAAAATTTATGTAATGTCTGCCCATTTTTTCCAATAATCTCAGACTGATTTTCTTCATTCAGGATAAGCGCCCTGTCATTTTCGAAGTTGTAATCGTTCTTGAATTCTCTGTCATTAATTTGCTTTCCATTAAAGTCATATAGAAACCATTTTTTATCTCTCAGAACAAAAAAAGTTTCTTTTCCTGCAAATCTTATTCTGTCCGAATCCGAAATGATCAGTTTACCATTATAATCATATAAGGCTTCTTTGTCCTTTTTAGATGCGATGATGCGTTCTTTGCTCCACCAGGACGTATTAAAATCCTGATCTTCCAGAGGAATCAATTCATTTCCTTTTTCATTGATAATAGCAGCCTTTCTTTTGTTCCCTTCTGTAGAATAAAGGATAAATCTGTCTTTGAAAATATGAGAAATTCCGCCTTTATATTGAGATTCAAAAGTAATATTTCCTTTCGCATCTACAATACCTTCTTTTTTAGAAACGGGATCATAAGCGATTCCAAAACCATCAGAGTAAGAGCTTACCTCTCTCCCTGTTTTTTTGGAAAGAAGAACCTTAGTGTATTGATTAGTTTGCGCCATACAAACTGTAGAACACAATACAAAAACTAATTTTTTCAATTAAAATTAAATAGAATTGTTGACAATAAGGACTATTTCTCCTTTTAAAGTTTTACTCTTGGAAAATTCAATTAACTCTGTGATTGTTCCGCGTTTAGTTTCTTCAAATTTTTTGGAAATTTCACGACTTAAACTTGCTTTGGTATGCTCTCCAAAAAATTCTTTGATCTGTTCTAATGTAGTATTGATCTTATGCGGACTTTCGTAAAGAACAATGGTTTTTTTCTCTTCAGCAAGCTGCTTTAGTTTCGTTTGTCTTCCTTTTTTCTGTGGTAAAAATCCTGCAAACAGAAATTCATTATTGGGCAGTCCGGAAACTACTAATGCCGGAATCAAGGCTGTTGCTCCCGGAAGGCATATCATTTCTATATTGTTATCCGCTCCTGCTTTTGCCAATAAATATCCAGGGTCTGAAATTCCAGGAGTTCCCGCATCAGTAATGATTGCTATATTCTGACCGTTTTTAAGGTCTGTAATAACTTTCTCCGTAGCCTGATGTTCATTGTGTAAATGATAGGATTTCAAAGGTTTGGAAATTTCAAAATGTTTTAAAAGTATTCCAGAAGTTCTGGTGTCTTCACATAAAATATAATCAACTTCCTTAAGAACATTTACTGCTCTGAAGGTCATATCTTCAAGGTTCCCAACGGGTGTAGGAACAAAATATAAGATTCCGCTCAAAATTATAAGAATTTATTTTCCACCAATATCCAAAGTCGCTGTGCATATTCATCCACATTACTCCATTTTCTTTCATAATAAAGGTCGCTCAGATATTCTTTGGCTTCCTCCAGTGTTTTGAAATGATTCAGCTGGGCTACTGTATCATTCAGATCTGCCTGACTTCCTTCAAACAACATTTTTGAAAAGGCAATTCTGTCATTCAAATCCAGCCTAAATTCAGGTTTTGACTTCTCCACCTCCATTAAATTGGTAGGAATGTTAGATTTAAGAATACTTCCTGTATCTTCCTTTATTATAGGTGCCGATTGATTTTCTTTTGGAAATTCTCTTTCCAGCGGATCATCATCAAAAAGTGTTTGAACAGCTTTTAATCCTTTGATATTGGCTAATTTTATTTTTTTCTCCTGATTGTATTCATCCAAGTTTTCAAAACTTTCATCAGAAGGATGTTTTTCTGTTTCTTCGGGAACAGGTTTGTCTATCTCAACAATTTTTCTTCGGTCATAAACTTCTTCAAGAACTTGCTCTTCTTGTTTTTCTTCTTCGGAATGGTCATTTTTAATCTCATTCAGAATATTATCAACATTGGAAGTTTCCGATACAAATTCTCCCTGTTCTAAAGAGATATTGGAATTGACAAACTCTTCTTCCATTAATATTTCATCATCAAGCATTTCCGTATCAAAAATACTTGGAATAATTTCAGTAACTTTATTTTCCCTTGTATCACTTACCGCAGCATAGTCTATCTCATGCTTTTCAGATTCTTCATTATCATCTATTTCATTCAGCTGATTGTTAAAGATAGCCTCTTCTTCCGTCTCTTCGTAAGTAAACATTTCTTCCTGGATATCTTCATCCGAATCTGGTTGAGCATCAGCAAGAATTTTCTCTTCATCTACAAAGTTCAAAACTTCTTCATCAGCAATAGATTGCTCATTTTCATCAATTTCATTCAGCTGATTATTAAAGATAGCCTCTTCTTCTGTAACCTCATAGGGAGAAAGCTCATTCTTTTCTGCTGTTTGGTCATCTTTATTTTCCTCTACGAAACTGACAATATTTTCATGGAATTCATTTTCAACAATATCATGTAACTGATTATTGAAAACCGCTTCTTCTTCGTCAGAACCCAAGATAAAACTATCATTTTCATGCTCATCAATTTCATTGAGTTCATTATTAAAAATAGCTTCCTCCTCAGTCACTTCATTCCCGGAATCATGATGTTCCTGATCTCCTGAAATAAAAGAGGCAGTATGCATTTCGGAATGATGAACAGGCGATTCTGTGACAAAGTATTCAATATTTTTTTCCAGTAGTTTCAAAAAAGAAATCCTGTTAGCAAGCTCATCTACAAGATCTTGCTTGGAAAGTAATTCATCTACGTTATTTATTTTGTCCAGATTATCGATGATATTCATGGATTCAAAAAAAATCTTTTCCTTTAAATCTTGGATAT
This sequence comes from Chryseobacterium sp. CS2K3, assembly GCF_059515185.1. Lineage (NCBI taxonomy): Bacteria > Pseudomonadati > Bacteroidota > Flavobacteriia > Flavobacteriales > Weeksellaceae > Chryseobacterium > Chryseobacterium sp. CS2K3. Next base: position 536,354 of record NZ_JCAKRW010000001.1, read on the forward strand.
TCTGCATAATAAGATTCTTATTAAAATTGCTTACTTTTGATGTTGAAAATATACGGCTAATTTAACAAATGTTTTTAGAAAATACAATTAATCATTCCAAACAAAGTGGTTGGATGGAAGTGATTTGTGGCTCTATGTTTTCGGGTAAAACCGAGGAGTTGATCCGAAGATTGCGTAGAGCAGAAATGGCAGGACAGAATGTGGAAATTTTTAAACCGAAACTGGATATCCGGTATTCTGAAGAGGATGTTGTTTCTCATAATCAGAATAAAATTCGTAGTACTGCAGTAGAAAATCCGAACGAGATTCTTCTGCTTGCTTCCAATTGTGATGTAGTGGCAATAGATGAAGCACAGTTCTTTGACGAAAGCATTGTAGATGTTGCCAACCAATTAGCCAATAGCGGAATAAGAGTAGTGATTGCAGGGTTAGACATGGATTTTCTGGGACGCCCTTTCGGACCGATGCCCAATTTGATGGCTACCGCAGAATACGTTACAAAAGTGCATGCTATTTGCAAGAGAACAGGTAATCTTGCCAACTACTCGATGAGAACTTCCCAGGGAGATAATCTGGTAGAACTGGGAGAAACTGAAAGCTATGAAGCCGTAAGCCGACGCGTATTTATTGATGAAGTGCTTTCAAAAAGAAGATAATTAATAAATAGAACGCACAGCAAATGCTGCAGCAAACATAAAATATATTCACTTACTATAAATGAAAAACGTGAAAGCAATATTCTAAAATTTCAAGATGAAAAAATTAGCTGAACAATAAGAGCTATTATTCTTTTGGCAATTTTACCCTATTGCTTTTTCGCCTTAAAATAAAGCAGAAAGGGCACCAATGAACTATACAGTACAACAAATTGCAGAAATCACCAATGCACAGGTTATTGGAGACAAAAATCTAGTGGTTAAAAACATAGCTTATGACAGCAGGATAATTTATTCAATCAAAAACACTGCTTTTATAGCTATTAATACGCATAAAAATTCTGGTGAAAAGTTCATTGAATCTGCCATTGACAGGGGAATCAATATTATTATTTCTGAACATGAATATCCGCAGTTTGAAAATATAACGTGGATCATTGTTCAAAACTCTGTAGATTTTCTGCAACAATTAGCAAAATACCATTTCGAAAATTCTCATTTACGATCCATCGGAATTACAGGAAGTAACGGAAAAACCATTTTAAAGGAATGGCTGTATCAATGTCTGTGGAATGAATTTCCAACGGTAAAAAGCCCTAAGAGCTTTAATTCTCAGATAGGACTTCCTCTTTCTCTTCTTCAAATCAACGATTCTCATGAACTGGGGATTTTTGAAGTTGGAATTTCCCATCCAAATGAAATGGAAAAGCTTGAAAATATTTTCCACCCACAAATTGGGCTGTTAACACATATCGGAACGGCTCATGCTGCCAACTTCTCTTCTGAAGAAGAATTGATTGATGAAAAAATTAAACTTTTCAAAGATTCTGAAATAATCATTTATAATGGTGACCATTCTTTGGTAGACGAAAAAATAAAAAAATTATATTCTGATAAAAAACTGATCTCTTACGGGCTTAAAAATAAAAATCAGGTCTTCATTAAAAAAAATATCAAAGATGAAAATATCATTGTTGATTATTTTGGAGAAGAAATCAGTTTTCCGGCTCATCAGAGAGACGAATCGACATTAACCAATGCTACGGCGCTTATCACCGTGCTTAATGTGTTACAGGTCGAAAATAAAAAGATCGTCGAAAAAATCAACCTTTTAAAAGCCGTCGAAATGAGACTTGAAGCAATCGAAGGAATTAAAGGCAATATTATCATCAACGATTCTTTCAATCTTGATCTCGATTCTTTGAAAACTGCACTTCAATTTTTGAATGAGTACAATAAGCCTAAAAAATCGTTAGTCTTAACAGACATCGTAGGAGTGAGTACCAATTCTCAGGAATTATATGAAGAAGTATCAGAGCTTGTGAATGAACAACATTTCGATTCTGTATTTCTGATTGGCGATGAAATTTCAAAATATAGTGAATTATTTAAATCTAAAACATATACTTTCATAGATACCAAAGAACTTATTGAAAGTAAACATTTGTCTGAAATAGAAAATCAGATCATTCTTTTAAAAGGTGCCAGAAAATTTGAAATTGAAAAACTGAAAGACATTCTGGAACTCAGAAAGCATGATACGGTTTTGGAAATTAACCTGAATGCTATTCTTCATAATATCAATTACCATAAATCTCTTTTAAAGCCACAGACAAAAATGATGGCTATGGTAAAAGCCAATGCTTATGGTTTGGGCAGCTATGAAATTTCAGAGTTTTTACAGCATCACCATATCGACTATCTTGGAGTGGCGTTTGCAGATGAAGGTGTTGAACTTCGTAAAAAAGGAATCACTACTCCTATTGTAGTAATGAATCCTGAGCAGCACAGTTATCAGACTATTATAGAATACAATCTTGAGCCAGAAATTTATAGTTTCAGGGTTCTGGAATTATTCTATGAAGCAGTTCAGAAGTCAGGATATGATAAAAAATTTCCTATTCATATTAAATTAGAGACTGGAATGCACCGTCTTGGATTTAAAGGTTTTGAATTGGATCAGCTAAGTGAAACTTTAAGTAATAAAAATCTTAAAGTCCAAAGTTTGTTCAGCCATTTATCATCATCCGATGTTCCGGAAGAAAGGCAATTTACACTGGATCAATTAAAGACATTTGATAAAAACTCAAGCGATCTGATTGAAAAATTAGGCTATGCTCCTATCCGACATATTTTAAATTCCTCAGGCATTACAAGCTATACAGATCATCAATATGACATGGTAAGAATAGGTATCGGAATGCTTGGAGAGTCACCAAATTCTCAAATACAGAAACAATTACAGTCTGTGGTAAGTTTTAAAACCGTAATTTCACAGATATCAATGGTTGAAGGCGGAGAATCTGTAGGATACAGCAGAAGGTTTAAAACAGACCACCTGACAAAGATTGCTACCATCCCTGTAGGATATGCGGATGGAATCCCAAGACTGATCGGAAATCAGGTAGGAAGCCTCGGAGTGAATAAAACCCTGGCTCCGATTGTTGGAAATATCTGTATGGATATGATGATGATCAACGTAGAAAATATTCCGAATGTAAAGGAAGGTGATATGGTAACCGTCTTTAATGCAAAACCAAGTTTAAAAGAATTCGCAGATTACTGCAAAACTATAACCTATGAAGTATTAACCTCCATTTCACCTCGGGTGAAACGGATCTATATAAAAGATTAACTATGAGAAAACTCCTGATTCTTCTTTTCGTATTCCAGTTACTGTGGTTTCAATCACAGGTAAAAAAAGATTTAGTGATTCCCAAAAACCCTAAAATAGGACTATCGCTCGCCGGTGGTGGTGCTAAAGGTTTTTCACATGTCGGAGTACTTAAAGTATTAGATTCTTTGGGGGTAAAAGTGGATTATATTGCCGGAACCAGTATGGGAGCCATTGTTGGCGGTCTGTATGCTTCCGGATATTCCGGTAAAGAAATAGAAAAGATTGTGATGGATACGGATTTCTATTCTTTAATTATGGATCCAAAATCCAGACAGGAGGCAAGCTTTTTCAACAAATCTGTTGACAAATATCTTTTATCTATTCCCTTAAAAAACGGAAAAATTACACTTCCCTCTTCCATCAGTACAGGACAGAGAAATGTTTATCTTCTTAAGGAATTATTTAAAAACGTTTCGAATATTGATGACTTTTCTAAGATGCCTATACCCTTTTTGTGTGTTGCCACCAACCTTGAAAGTGGAAATATGCAGATTTTCGAAAAAGGTGATCTTGTACAATCTATCATGGCAAGTTCAGCATTTCCTTCTTTAATGGATCCGGTTAAAATTGGAGACAGTATTTATATTGACGGAGCTATGACAGTAAATTACCCTTCAAAACCTTTAAAAGATAAAGGAATTGATATTGTCATCGGTGTAGACCTTAACCAGGACCTTTCGAAAAGAGAAGATTTAAATAATATTATTTCTATTCTTAATCAGGTTATTGATTTTGGAATTAAGAGAGATACCAGAAAGCAATATAAATACACAGATATTAATATTAAGCCTAATCTTAAAGGAATGTCTGCTACCAGCTATGATGACAAGAAAAAAATTCTAGACAGCGGCTATGTAGAAGGATTAAAATATTCTCAGGTTCTCGATCAGTTACCTAAACGTCCTTTTGACCGTCTCCGACAACGTGTAAACCCCATATATTCCAATGTATATAAGATTGACAGTATTTCCATTGAAGGAAGCAAAATTTATGGTAAAAACTATACTTTAGGTAAAATGGGGCTCCGTCTGCCCTCTTTACAGACGTATGGAAGCATTAATAAAATGATTGATAAACTTGTTGCTACCAACAACTATAAATTTATCAATTATGATATCGTTCAGGAGAATGATGCTAATTATTTAAAGCTTTATGTAACTGAAGATGATGCCCGACATTTCTTAAAATTCGGATTACATTATGATGAAATTTTCAAAACGGGACTACTTTTAAATTATTCGGCGAAGAGACTTTTATTTAAAAATTCCAACCTTTCTGTAGATGTAATCGTAGGTGATAAGCTTCGGTATTATTTAAACTATTTTATTGATAACGGATACATTCCTGGGTTTGGTATTTATTCTTCAGGAATGAGTTTTGATCTCAAAAATGCAGATAATAACATTATTGATAAATGGGAATGGCTCAGAAATGAAGCTTATATACAGTCCGTATGGAAGGATAAATACGCAATCGGTGGTGGTATAAGCCATGATTACTTTAAAGCGGAAATTAATGGTGATAACAGACGTTACAGCCGGTTTTTAAATCCATATGTATTTCTGAAAACAGATACTCAGGACGATAAGGAATTCCCGACTAAAGGCGTTTATTTTGCAGCTGAAGGAAAGGTTGTAGATCTTTTAAAATCCGAAGTTGAAAAACGAATTGTTCAGATCAAAGCAGATTTAAAGATCAATATTCCTCTTGGCAAACAATTTACTTACCGCTTAAACTTATTTGGCGGAGTAACTCTTGGAGAGAACCTTCCACCCTATTATCAATTCAGATTAGGTGGAGTATTTGAACAGAATATTATTAATTTTAAAAGTTTTGCAGGATTTTATTTTGCACAACTTCATACTAATAATGTGATTTTGGCATCCAATGATCTTCAATTTAGGTTTAATAAAAACTATTTTATCAGCGGAAACTTTAGCTTTGCAAACCTTTCGAATGATATTAAATTTGAAGATGCAGTTAAAGTTAATTTTAGCTCGCTTGGACTTACGGCTGGTTACAAATCTCCTTTCGGGCAGATAAAAGTAAACTTCAGCCACTCACTAAAAAACAATCAAAAAGGCATATTCAGTGTTATTTTAGGACACTGGTTTTAATACAATGATACAATTCTTTTACGAAAATTTACCGGAATCGGTAGATACAGATTACAAACAATGGCTGGAAGATCTTATACTTTCAGAAGGAAAAAAACTAGGAGAAATCAACTACATTTTCTGTGATGATGAATATCTTTTAAAGATCAATCAGGATTATTTACAGCATGATTATTATACTGATATTATCACTTTTGATTATGTAAAAGGGAAGACAATAAGCGCCGAGATTTTTGTATCTTTGCAGCGCATTTCTGATAACGCCTCCACCCTTTCCCGAGAATATGAAGATGAATTAAGAAGAGTTTTAGCCCATGGAATTTTACATCTTATAGGCTATAAAGATAAGACGGAAGAAGAGGAAAAAGAGATGCGAAGAATGGAAGATTTGTACTTAGCGAAGTATAAGGATTTAAAGAATTAAAATTAAATAATCACTTAAAGTCCGATATGTAAAGTACTCTATTCTAGCAACAATACAAAGTTACCTAGAGTGCATTCTTCAAAAATGTTTCACGTGAAACATCAAGGTTAAAGTTAAGGTTTAAGGCTTAAATAAGCGAGATAAAAATGATTTCAGAAATATATGACGTGATCGTAGTAGGTGCAGGACACGCAGGATGTGAAGCAGCAGCAGCAGCAGCCAACCTGGGTTCAAAAACGCTATTGGTTACAATGAATATGCAGACCATCGGACAGATGAGTTGCAACCCCGCAATGGGTGGAATCGCAAAAGGACAAATCGTAAGAGAGATTGACGCGATGGGTGGATACTCCGGAATCGTAGCAGACAAATCTGCCATCCAATTCAAAATGCTGAATCTTTCAAAAGGTCCTGCAATGTGGTCCCCAAGAACCCAAAATGACAGAATGCTTTTTGCCGAAGAATGGCGACTTGCATTAGAGAACACTCCCAATCTTGATTTCTTTCAGGATATGGTAAAACAACTGGTTATTGAAAATAATAAAGTAACCGGAGTTATTACATCTTTAGGAATTGAGATTAAAGCAAAATCTGTAGTTCTTACCAACGGAACTTTTTTGAACGGATTAATTCACGTTGGAGATAAACAACTAGGTGGTGGAAGAATGGGTGAACCAAGAGCATTTGGTATCACAGAACAATTGGTAACTTTAGGCTTCGAAGCCGGAAGAATGAAAACAGGTACTCCACCAAGAGTTGACGGAAGAAGTTTGGATTATTCAAAAATGGAAGAACAAAAAGGTGATGAAAATCCTCAGAAGTTCAGCTATCTTGATACTCCAAAACTAACAAAACAATTAAGCTGTCATATTGTATATACTAACGAGACAGTTCACGATATTCTTCGTGAAGGTTTCGATAGAAGTCCAATGTTCAATGGAACAATTCAAAGTTTAGGTCCAAGATACTGTCCAAGTATTGAAGATAAAATTAATCGTTTCGCAGAAAGAAACAGACACCAGCTTTTCGTAGAACCGGAAGGATGGAAAACTGTTGAAATCTATGTAAACGGATTCAGTTCTTCTCTTCCCGAGGATGTACAGATCAAAGCGATGAAACATATTCCAGGATTTGAGAACGTAAAAGTCTTCCGTCCGGGGTACGCTATTGAATATGATTACTTCCCTCCTACCCAATTAAAGCATACCCTGGAAACAAAATTGATTGACAATTTATATTTCGCAGGACAAATCAATGGAACAACTGGATATGAAGAAGCAGCAGGTCAAGGTTTAATCGCCGGAATTAATGCTCACAATAAAGTTCACGAAAAAGGTGATTTCATCCTAAACAGAGATGAAGCTTATATCGGAGTATTAATTGACGATCTTATCACAAAGGGAACCGAAGAACCCTACAGAATGTTTACTTCACGTGCTGAGTACAGACTTTTACTAAGACAAGATAATGCCGACATCAGATTAACTGAGAGAGCATACCATCTTGGACTGGCAAAAGAGGAAAGATTAAGAAAAGTAGAAGCTAAAGTAACTGAAAGCCAGAAACTTGAAGACTTTTTACGTGAAACTTCTTTAAAACCTAAAGTGATTAATCCAATTCTGGAGTCTATAGAAAGCAGTCCGGTAGATCAGGCTTACAGAGCTGCTCAGATTCTTACCAGACCAAATATGACTTTAGAAAAACTAGATGAAATTGATTTTATTAAAGAAGCTTCCTCTCAATATAACGATGAAGTAAGAGAGCAAGCTGAAATCAATATTAAATATAAAGGATATATTGAAAAAGAAAAGGAGAATGTAGCGAAGCTAAACCGTCTTGAAAACATTAAAATCCCTGAAGATTTTGATTACACAAAGCTTTCAAGTCTATCCGCAGAAGCAAAACAGAAGATGTCTAACGTACGCCCTAAGACTATTGCACAGGCAGGTAGGATAAGCGGTGTATCTCCGGCTGATATTAACGTTCTGTTGGTGTATTTAGGACGTTAAAAGAAAAATGTTTCACGTGAAACATTTTTAACAATAAAAAACGAAAATTAAGGTATTTACTAAGCTTATAAAAGTTTATGAATATCTTAATTTTTTTAATATAACAGATATTAACTTCAATGAAAATAAAAGATCATTTTCTTTCACAGGAAATATTTGAAATTAAAGAAACAGCAACAAAAGGAGTATATAAAACAACCCCTATTCCATCTAATATTTCTAAATATTACGAAAGCGAAGATTACATTTCCCATCACCAGGATTCTGGAAGTATTAAAGAAAAATTATATAAATTTCTTCAATCATTTAATCTGCAGTACAAAAAGAATATCCTCGTTGATAGAATTCAAAAAGGATCTAAAGTATTGGATTATGGATGTGGTGCCGGAGAATTTGTAAAGTTTATAGAAAATGATTTTGAAACTTTCGGTTTCGAACCGGATGCAGATGCCAGAAAAGCAGCACAAGGAAAAATTATAAAAGCAAAAATCCTGGATGATATTCAAAAAATTGAAGATAAGAGTTTAGATGCAATTACCTTATGGCATGTATTTGAACATATCGAAAACCAGGATGAGATGTTAAATATTTTTAATTCAAAATTAAAAGATAAAGGGCTTCTTATCATCGCTGTTCCCAACCCTACTTCTTATGATGCAAAACATTATAAAGAATATTGGGCGGCATATGATGTACCAAGACACATCTATCATTTTTCAAAAAATGGAATGGAAAATTTGATTTCAAGAAAATCAGATTGGAAAATGAGAAAAATCAAACCTTTGGTCCTTGACTCCTACTACATCTCCATGTTGAGCGAAAAATATAAGAAATCACCACTATTTTGGCTAAAAGCAACAATCTTTGGAACGATTTCGAACATAAAAGCCCTTTTTTCGAACGAATTTTCAAGTTTGATATATATTATCGAAAAAAGATAGAGAATCGATTTTTGACCTATTTCTGAAGGTCAATTTTCAGCATTTTCAACTAAAAAGTTTAAAAACTCAGGGAATTTCACTCTGAGTTTTTTATTTGTATACAAAACCAATATTTGAAATTTGAATTTCCTAAAAAAACAAGAAAATAAAATTTCATAAAATCCTGGATTTAGATTACTGAAGAAAATTGATTGGATTGGATTAAATTCAATAAAATATAAAAACAACATTTATTATAAATTCCTAATTGACCTAAAAATGAATCGATTTTTTATCGATAAAGAAAAAGCAAATAATCAACAATGATTTCGTACTACAGAAATTATGATACTGCTCTACAATTTCTAGTATCAAAAAATAAATTTCTTTCTCCCCTACCCCATCTGATTTAAAATCACAAAAAATGGAAAACGACAGCGAAAGTTGAAGAAATAAAATAAAAATTATCTCATAAACATAGCATTTAAAGCCTTAATTTCATTTTACATACAAATACATACTATTTTAAAGTTTTTCGATTTTTAATATATTTCTGCGTTCCAATTTTCAGAAGATTTAAAAAAATTAATTCAAGATAATTAACATGAAAAAAAAGGAAGCCGAAAAGTAAAACGTGTCCAGTCAAGATCCACACTGGCTCTATAAATTGAAAAATTCATTTCTATCAAAATTCTAAAGTATGTTATTGATAAGTATAAATTAGAATAATCAACTTTTATTATAGGAAAATAAAACTTTTTCAGATAATCTTCTTCAGCTAGTCAAAATATTGAAACCATTCTTTTTCTTTAAAATCAAAATTCCAAGAAGATATCACATATAAAACATACTTAGTTTACTGAAAATCAATAAGTAATTTAACCAAAACAGACCTTAGCACAATTTTTAAATAAAAAAATAAATCAATAAGGTTAAAGCAATAAAATTAAATAAATAAAAATTAGTTTAAATACTAATATACAAGTAATTACAAAGCCTAAATAACAACATGAAATAAACAAAATATACTTTTATAACAATGAAATATTAGTTTCCAAAATTATATGATCTATTGTAAAGAATATCATTCGGATAAAATGTAAAACAAAAATTATAAAATATTAGAAAGATATCCATTTGTTATTTTTAAAATCTTAATTAGTATTGATAGAGATTTTTCTAAATTTCAAAAAGATTAAGTAAAAAATTGTCTGGACACATTTAATCCTACTGAACTCCATTAGTACTTTCTAACTAATGCAAGAAACTATAAAATTTTATGAGTTCTTTGTTTTAATACACACCATACAGCAACTACCATATCCAAAAATAACAACCATTTTTTACTCTAATTTCTTACCCTAAAGACAGGCATCAAATGTGAAAATTTAACTAAAATTGAATACTAAAATTGATGTCAGAGGAGACTAACCAGAGTCTAATTAAGTCTAAAAAAAGCAAGAAATATTTTATAAAATAAGTACACAATTTATATAACAAAATTTAAAATATTGTAAGTAATTGGAAAAGAACAGATATAACCATAAGTTATATCTAAAAATTATAAAACCTTTGATAAATTTCAATCTCAGGACTTGTACCTAAAATTAGTTTTTCTTGAAAACGTATAGATTTTTTAATCCATCAATTGCAACAATATAGTCACCAATTACTTTAGGGCTGCTAAAAAAATAATTATTTTCAATATCTTTTTCCAACTTATACTTCCAATTAAACGATCGTGATTTTAAATCAAAACTTCCAATAAGATTTGAAGCATTATCTCCAAATTTACCGAAGAAATAAATGCTATTATTTCCTTTTGAAAAGAAGCATTTCTTAATAAAGATATGCTCTTCGGAAAAGTCTATTCTATACAAGATTGTAAAATCGGTTGAAGAAATTTCCATATAAGAACCGTTACCAAGAAACAGAATAATACCTTCATCATTGATAAAATAATTATTATAAAAATCTCCCATTTCTTCATTTTGAAATGATCTTAAGATTTTCCCGGAATTTTTGTCAATCTTTATAACTTTACCCTCGTTAGCAATAATAAAAATATAATCCTGATAATCAAAACAATCTGTAACTTCTTGAATGTATAATTTATCAAAAGATAAATCCCATATTTTATTGAATTTAAAATCTAAAAATTCTATTGTATTTCTCTTTAGAAATATGATTTGATCTTTTGAAGCCCAGATAATTCTGCCATTATCATACTGCTCCTTAAGAATAATAAATTCGTCTTCTGAGGGTGAAAAATAGCCTATATCCATACAAAAATCATCACCTTTAAAGTTTGTATTTATATATCCAAAAATATAATCCTTCTCAATATGAGAATCAAACTGAACTTCATAAGCCTGGAACTCTTCTATAGCAAGAATTTCACCATTTATGTCGTCTATAAATAAGGTACGATCATCTTCAATGCTTAAAATACAGTTATTTCCATTCGAAATAATATTCCCTTTAATAGAAGGATTCTCCCAAATAATATTTTCGAAATCTACAGTTTTAAAAGTAGCATTATTTTTCAAAATTATAAATATAAGCTCCATTGAAAAATATATCCTTAACTGCTACATTCTCAATAATTTTATCTAATACTAAATCCATTATTCTACTTTTATTATTTATAAATAAAATGAATGATTAAAATAATTAATAATTTTGATCTGACCTAAATTAAAAAACCTGCTAATAATATTAGCAGGCTTAAAAATATTGAATTCTTTTCTTTATTAATTATTGATAGCAGCTACTCCAGGAAGCTCAAGTCCCTCAAGACTTTCAAGCATTGCTCCACCTCCTGTAGAAACATAACTTACTTTGTCAGCATATCCGAATTGCTTAACGAACGCCACACTGTCTCCTCCACCTACTAAAGAAAATGCTCCAAGTCTGGTTGCTTCAGCAATGCTCTCACCTAACGCTACAGTACCTCCTGCAAAATGTGACATTTCAAAAACTCCGATAGGACCGTTCCAAAGAATTGTTCTTGAATTTAATAAAACATCATTAAACTGATCTCTTGATTTGTGACCAGCATCAAGCCCCATCCATCCTTCCGGAATTTCGTAGATATCTGCTTCTTTTCTTTCAACATCATTACTGAAACTCTCAGCAATAATTGCGTCTGAAGGAAGATAAACTTTTACTTTATGTTCTTTAGCCTTAGCTAGAATCTCAAGAGCTAATGGAATCTTATCCTCTTCTACTAATGAATTTCCAATTTTTCCTCCAAGTGCCTTGATAAATGTAAATGCCATACCGCCACCAATGATCAAATTATCTACAGCTGGAAGAATGTTTTCTATAATAGTTATTTTCGTTGAAACTTTAGATCCACCTAAGATTGCAGTAATAGGTTTCTCACCACTTTTCAAAACTTTATCGATTGCCTGAAGCTCTTTAGCCATTAGTAAACCGAAGAATTTAGTTGAATTAAAAAATTTAGCAATTACAGCAGTAGATGCATGAGCTCTGTGCGCTGTACCGAATGCATCATTTACGTAAGCATCTCCTAATTTAGATAATTGCTCTGCAAAAGCTTCGTCTCCTTTCTCCTCTTCGTTGTGAAAACGTACATTTTCCAGTAATAAAATTTCTCCTGGCTGTAATTCTGCAGCAGCTTTTTCAGCTTTCTCTCCAATACATTCATCAACGAATTTCACTTCTTGCCCTAAAACATTGGAAACCTCTCCAAGGATATGCTTCAGAGAAAATTCATCCTTAACTTCTCCTTTTGGTCTTCCTAGATGCGTCATTAAAATAACTGAACCGCCATCCTTAAGGATTTTTTCAACGGTAGGTTTCACTGCAACAATTCTCGTATTGTCTGTCACCTTTAATTGATCATCCTGTGGAACATTGAAGTCAACTCTTACAAGAGCTTTCTTATCTTTAAAATTGAAGTCGTTGATTGTTTTCATTTTGATATTTAGATTTACTTTTTGACATTTTTAAGAAATCCTCAGACCGCCAGGTTTGGTTTTCATCAAATTCCGGCAGAGGCAATTCCCTAAATTTCTTTGATTTTTCGTTTCACAAATGTAAGGTTTTAAACTTTTTCAACAGATTGAATAAAATAAAAGTTTTCAAAAACTTTCCCCGAACCCAATCACCCATTAATCAACAATTCTTCTCTCTTTAAAAAAAAGAATAATGTAGTTGTTGTTATGTATTGTTAGTAACGGGGATAAGTTTTTAGCTTAAAGTTTATAATACTCAACTGGTACTCAATTCATATTTAACTCACAATATAAACCTCTGTAAACCTGCATATTCACATACTTATTCACAATTGTTGATAACTTTGAGAATAAGCCATTATTAGTTATTTTATTATGGAAAAGCCTGGGGATAGCTGAAGAAAACATCTGGAAAGTTGTGGGATAAACTTTCGGAAAGATTTTCTATTACGAAATAAATTCAGGTTGAAAAATAGAAAGTTGAAAAAAGTTTTCCACAGTTATTAACATACCTTTTCACAATTAACTCACGGTTTACTAACACGAATTGTTATTATTCTTACCTTTGTAAGGAAATAAAATCTAAAAAAGCTTAATAAGAGTATTATGAAAAGAAAAATTGCTATCGCAGCGGACCATGCAGGCTATGAATATAAGGAGATTGTTAAGAACTATCTTTCTGAAAAGTTTGAAGTTCAGGATTTTGGAACGTTTTCCACAAACAGTGTGGATTATCCAGACTTTGTTCACCCTGCTGCAACATCTGTGGAAAACGGAGAAAATGAGCTGGGAATTTTGATCTGTGGAAGCGGAAATGGGGTTCAGATTACTGCGAACAAACATCAGAAGATCAGATGTGCACTTTGCTGGATGCCGGAGATTGCAACACTGGCAAGACAACATAATGATGCGAATATGATTTCAATGCCGGCAAGATTTATATCAAAAGAACTGGCGATTGAAATTGTTGACAAATTTCTTTCAACAGAATTCGAAGGTGGAAGACATCAGAACAGAGTTGATAAAATTGCTGTTTGCTAAATATATTAAGGTCTGTAATTTCAATTGCAGACCTTATTTATTTTTTATTCGTACATTTGCAGTGTCCAATAGAAATTACCACTCTCTTTTACTCAAGAGCCTTTAGATATTATTCGTAATATTAGCAAAAGGTATCCTTCTTTTCTTCTCCATATTTTTATTAAATAAGTTAAACTAAAATTTACGTTTCATTGATTTAAACTAATTATATAGTTTAATGTGATGCCAAATTTTAATAATAATAAGAACTGTTGGTTTTATTAAATACTTGTTTTATTTTTATTTCAATGTTAAGGAAGATGCCTAGGAATAATACATGAAAAATTCCAATAAAAACTTATTTGTCCGATAAGGATTTGGATAGGATTTTGTTGTATTGAAATCGTCACTTTCATATCATTAAGTCTGATAAAAAATTGAGAATAATAAATAAGCTAAATTGAATAGAATAAAATTTCAGTTTCAAAATATAAATAAGTAATAACTATGGAATGTTAATGCGTAGATTTACCAATTAATAGAAGTATTTTTAATATAGAAACTGAAAGCTATATATAATATAAGGATGGGATCCGGAAAAAAGATAAATATTATCTATTAATATTTAGATAATATTTGATTAAAAAAACTAGTACTGTAATCTTCAAAAGAAAGATTATTTTTAATTAAAAGAACATTAAAATGCCAAAAAAAAGAAAATATATAAGTCATAAAAATGATTTAAAGCTGATGGAAATCGGAAGATTGATCCTTCGCTTTATGAATGCAAATGCATCAAAAATTTATAATTATAAGCAGATTGCTGATGGTATAGATTACAAAAATCCGAGACAAAGAGAACTTGTAATACAGGCGCTGCATAAACTTCAGGGATCTGAAAAGATCAAAGAAGTAGAAAGAGGAAAGTATATCGTAAACCTGAAAATTGCAGGAACTCTTACCGGAATTATTGATTTCAACCAAAGCGGAAATGCTTATGTAAGTGTGGAAGGAATGGAAGATGATATCTTCATTCATGCTAAAAATGTAAAGGATGCTTTACAGGGAGATAAGGTTCTTATTATAACTTATCATTATAAAGGAAAGAAGCTGGAAGGATCAGTTTTAGAGGTTTTGGAAAGAACAAGAACGGAGTTTGTAGGAACATTTCAGAAGGTTGCTCATAAGGATTTCGGGTTTGTGGTTTGTGATAAAAAATCAATCAATACAGATATTTTTATACCTAAGGCAAAATTCAATAATGCAGAGGATGGCGATAAGGTAATTGTAAAAATGACGGAATGGAAACCTGGGGATAAAAATCCTGAAGGAGAGATCACACAAGTATTGGGTGCTCCGGGCGAACATGAAACTGAGATCCACTCTATTCTTGCCGAATATGGGTTACCTTACGAGTTTCCGCAGGAAGTAGAATTAGATGCTGATAAAATAGATAGAAGAATCACAGATGAAGAAGTAGCAAAACGCTGGGATATGCGTAAAATTTGTACGTTTACCATTGACCCTAAAGATGCGAAAGATTTTGATGATGCTTTATCCATGAGAAAATTGGAGAACGGAAATTGGGAAATAGGTGTTCACATTGCGGATGTATCTCATTATGTAGTTCCGGAAACAATCCTTGATGATGAAGCTTATCAGAGAGCAACTTCAGTGTATTTGGTAGACAGAGTTGTGCCTATGCTTCCGGAAGTATTGAGTAATGATGTTTGTTCACTTCGTCCTCATGAAGATAAATATACTTTCTCTGCTGTTTTTGAACTGAATGATCAGGCAGAAATTCAGAAACAATGGTTTGGAAGAACAGTGATTCATTCAGACAGAAGGTTTACCTACGAAGAAGCTCAGGAACGTATTGAAACTGGTGAAGGAGATTTGGCTGAGGAAATCAATGTTCTCGACAGGTTAGCTAAGATTATGCGTAATGATCGTATCAGAAAAGGTGCAATTACCTTTGACAGAAGTGAAGTAAGATTCAATTTGGATGAAAATAATGAGCCAATCGGGGTTTATTTTAAAATCAGTAAAGATTCCAACCATCTGATCGAAGAATTTATGCTTTTAGCGAATAAAAAAGTATCAGAATTTGTATCATTGACAAGAAAAGGAGAAATTACTAATAATACATTTATTTACAGGGTTCACGATGATCCGGATCCTGCAAAATTAGAATCATTAAGAGATTTTGTCTCTACTTTTGGATACAAAATGGATCTTGCGAATACCAAAAAGGTTGCAGAATCTCTGAACAAGCTTCTTCATGATGTAAAAGGAAAAGGAGAAGAAAATATGATTGAAACTCTTGCGATGAGAAGTATGAGTAAGGCGGTATATTCTACAGAACCAATAGGTCACTACGGACTTGGATTCGATTATTACAGTCACTTTACCTCTCCTATCCGTCGTTATCCGGATTTACTTGCGCACCGCCTTCTTCAGCATTATCTGGATGGAGGAAAATCTCCAAGCAGACCAGAACTTGAAGAGAAAGCAAAACATTGCAGTGCCATGGAAAGACTGGCAGCGGATGCAGAAAGAGATTCCATCAAGTATATGCAGGTGAAATTTATGGAGAAACATCTTGGAGAAACTTTCACAGGAGTTATTTCAGGAGTTGCAGAATTTGGTTTCTGGGTTGAAATTCCTGAAAACGGAGCTGAAGGTCTTATCAAATTAAGAGATCTTGTGGATGATTCCTATATGTATGATGCCAAAACTCACGCAGTATATGGAGTGAGACATGGTAATAAATACCAATTGGGAGATCAGGTTCAAATTAAAGTAGTGAAAGCTAATTTAATTCAAAAGCAATTAGATTTCAAGATTGTTGATTAATAGAGACAAAATAGCATCGTGATAAACAGAGGTTGTTCCCAAGTTGGAATAACCTCTTTGTTTTTATAAATTTTAAACCTGATAAAAAACATCTTTATCATTTCTGTTACTTTCTATACATCGATTCCCTTACTAAGCTTCCTCAAAAAAACCTCACCTTAAAGTCTTATTAAAATATAGTTGATATATCACATCTTTATTGAATAATTAAATCATAAAGTATAACTTTGTATAAAACGGAATGAATTTTATTTCATTTTAAAACTTATTAAATGCTTGAACTTGTACTATCTGCTGTCATATTAGGATTCATGTTGAGTCTGGTTTTTATAGGACCTATATTTTTCCTGTTAATTGAGACAAGTTTCTCCAGAGGTCCAAAACATGCTTTGTCATTGGATCTTGGAGTAATCACTGCAGATTTACTGTGTATTGTAGCAGCTTACTATGCCAGTGCAGATATCGTTACTTTAATTGATAAACACCCGGGTTTTTACAGAATCACTTCTATCCTGATTTTTATTTATGGGATTGTAATGATGGTCACAAAGACTAAGATGCATTTGCCTGGAGAAGAAAAGATCATTAGTCAAAATTATATCAAGACTTTTTTTAATGGTTTTTTCTTTAATCTTTTAAATGTTGGAGTTATTCTTTTCTGGTTGGTAACAGTGATTTCCGTAAGAAATCAATACCCGGATACCAGCAGCTTTATTTTATACATAGGCATTGTGATAGCCACCTACCTTTGTATTGATCTTGCTAAGATTTTTCTTGCCAAACAGTTTCATGATAAACTTACTCAAAAATTAGCCAACCAGATCAGAAGAGTTGTTGGTGTAATTCTTATTATATTCAGTTTCTTTATTTTCCTACAAAGCTTTAAAAAGTTCAATCAGTTTGAAAGACAGCTGGAGGAAGCCGAGAAAAAAGAAGTAAAATACCAAAAAACAAAATGAAAAAAATTATCTTTCCAAAACCCCTGAAGAAAGGGGCTAAAATTGCCGTTATTTCCCCAGCTGGAGCTGTAGATTCAACTCAGCTTGAGAAGGGAATAAAACTAATAAAAAGTAAAGGATTTGAGCCTGTTTTAGGAGAACATCTTTACACCAAATTTTCAAACGGGTACAATTATGCCGGAACAGAAAAGGAAAGAATAAAAGATATCAATTGGGCTTTAAATGATAAGGAAATTGGAGCAATCTGGGCTTCAAGGGGCGGTTACGGCTGCCAACACCTGATCCAGCATCTGAACCTTAAAAAGTTTATAGAAAATCCGAAATGGTACATAGGATATTCTGATAATACAGTTATACAAAGCTATCTGTTGAAAAAAGGATTTGCTTCCATTCATGGGCAGACGATTAAAACTTCCAGTTTCGGAGTTACAGAAGAAAGCTATGATCTTATCTTTGATATTTTAAAAGGAAAAACGCCTAAATATAGCTTACAATCTCACAAATTAAATAAAAGAGGGAATATTGAAGGAGAACTGGTTGGAGGTAATTTAGCCCTTATTTATGCCCTACTCGGAACCAAATATTCTTTCGATTTTAAAGATAAAATTTTATTCATTGAAGATATCGGAGAAAACTTCTATGCTCTTGACCGAATGATTATGAGCCTGGAGCTTGCCGGCGTTTTCAATAAAATCAAAGGTCTGATTGTTGGTGGAATGACGAATATGGGTGATGAAAAAGACAATAAAGATTACGAATCAAGCTTTGACGGATTTGCTTATAAATTGATTGCTGAAAGAATTTCAAAATATAAATTCCCGGTAGTATTCGGCTTTCCTAATGGGCATATCAAAGATAATAGACCTCTTTTAATTGGTGGTACAGCTAAGGTAAAGATTGGAGATAAAGTAAAGATCGACTTTTAAGTAATACTATACTTCGGTTATCCTATACTCAAGCGAATAATATGGCGAATCATAACGACTTTGGAAAAATAGCAGAAGACCTCGCAGCCGATTATCTTCAGAAAAACGGATACAAAATATTGTCCAGAAACTTCCGGTTTCAAAAGGCTGAAGTAGACATCATCGCTGAAAAAGATGACTATATAATTATTGTAGAGGTAAAAGCCAGATCTACCGATGCATTTATGCTGCCACAGGAAGCTGTAACCAAAACAAAGATTAAGTCTATTGTTTCTGCAGCTAATCATTATTTGGAAGAATTTAACCGTCATAATGAGGTGAGATTTGATATTATATCAGTTCTTCCAGACGAAAAAAAGAATTTAATAATTGATCACATTATCGATGCTTTCGAAGCATTGGATGCAAATTAACCACATAAAAATAATACCAAATAATGTATCAGTCTAATGGAATCTCAATGTAACAATAAATATCACACATTGGTATACTGCTAGACTGATACATTGTTATCTTAAAATAATATTCAATTTTATGAAGACAATATTAATCACAGGAGCTACTTCCGGAATTGGTAAATCTACAGCAGAGCTTTTAGCAAAACAAGGTAACAGAATCATTATTTGCGGAAGAAGAAGTGAAATACTGGAAACTTTAAAGACTGAATTATCTCGGTATACCGATGTTTTTAGTTTAATATTTGATGTGAGGAATCTGGAAGAAGTAGAAACAGCAATAAATTCACTCCCTGAGCAATGGAAAGATATTGATATTCTGATTAATAATGCCGGTAATGCCCATGGGCTTGATCCTCTTTCATCGGGTAAGACAGACGACTGGGATTCTATGATAGACGGAAATGTAAAAGGACTTTTGTATGTTTCCAAAATGATCATTCCAACGATGAAAACTAAAACTTCAGGTCATATTGTAAATATCAGTTCCGTTGCTGCAAGACAAACCTATGTAAACGGCGTGGTATATTGTGCCACCAAAAAAGCTGTAGATGTGATTTCTGAAGGAATGAGGCTGGAGCTTACTGAATTCGGGATCAAAGTTACAAACATCCAGCCGGGAGCCGTTGAAACAGATTTCTCTTTGATAAGATTCAAAGGAGACAGCGATAAGGCTGCCACTGTATATGCAGGTTATGAGGCTTTGAAAGCGGAAGATATCGCAGATGCCATTGCATATTGTATCAATGCCCCAAAACATGTTACTATTGCGGATATGTGCATCTACCCGAGCGCCCAGGCTGAGCCAAGAACGATTTATAGAAAATAGTCCAAAATAATGGAGTAAATTTGCAGAATATTAAAGTGATTTTGCCTTTAGCAATTTTGACGTTTAGCTTAAAATAAGAAAATGAAAATCCTATATCTTGAAACATCTTCTAAAAACTGTTCAGTAGCCGTATCAGACAATGAAAAATTATTGTGTCTGTGTGAAGAAGTTTCCGAAAACTATAAGCAGTCTGAAAGCCTTCATACCTATGTTGAATGGGCGTTGGAAGGTGCTGGAATTTTACTTAGCGACATTGAAGCGGTTTCTTTAGGAAAAGGACCAGGTTCTTATACCGGTTTAAGAATTGGTGCCGCCTCTGCAAAAGGGTTCTGTTATGGTTTGAAAGTTCCGTTCATTGCCGTAAATTCTCTTGAAAGCATGATAGAGCCTTTTTTAGGCGCTAACTATGATTTGATAGTTCCATTGATCGATGCAAGAAGAATGGAGGTTTATACAGCCGTTTATGACGGTTCTACGGGAAGAGAGCTATCACCGACTGAAGCCAAAATTCTTGATGAAACTTCTTTTGAAGATTTTAAAGATAAAAAAGTAATTTTTGTAGGTGACGGCGCGAAGAAAGCAAAAGATATATTAAACCTTCCCAATGCGGAGTTTAGAGATGATATCTACCCTTCTGCACAATATCTGATTACAAAGACTCTTGAAAAAATAGAAAATAAAGACTTTGAGGATATGGCTTATTTTGAACCTTTTTATCTGAAGGATTTCCATGGTGTAAAGAAAAAGAGTTCATAAGATTCTGACTGAAAAATAATTACATAAAAAAAGCGAAGATTTATTCTTCGCTTTTTTATTTTATTTAGAATCGCCCGGACCACCCTCCGGAACATTTGATTTTGGTTTTTGTCCTATTCCTGTTCCCATTTGTTGTCCCGCATTGTTAATAGGACTCTGGGGCTTGTTCATTTCCAAAGTTTGATTATTATTTAAACTGCCGGTTTTTTTAGGAATACCATTATTATTCATCACTGGTTGATTATTATTTTGATTTGCAGACTGAATTGGAGAAGCCGGTTGAGGCATAACAGGATTTCCTTTATTATCCGTTGCCTGGAAGCTCAGATCACTTTTCAGGTAATTCAGCATTTCTTTTGCCCGTATACCTTCAGGTGTTTTAGCATAGTTTAAGGCGATCTGCTCAAGCTGAAGGATCATTACCTCTTTCCCACTCGATTTTCCGGTATTAAAGGCATTTAAAAGGTTTAATTTAGGAACTAATGCATCCTTTGGATATTTTTGAAGTGCCTGGTCAATAACAGCTTTACTTTCAGCAAATTTTTCCGATTCATATAGTGCATAGGCTCTTTTGTATTCGCTTTCTACATCTTCTGAGGATTTTACAAATGAAGTGTTTTTAGGATTTCTTGCAAATTCAGCATATGAAGTATAAGGATAATCCGTAATAAGAATCTGTTTTGCTCTTTCTGATGCCTGAGGATTTTTTTCATAATTCATTGCAAAGATCTCATACAGAGCCTGTAGCATTACTTTTTCTTCAGGTTTTACATCTACCAGGTCATAAAGAGTTTTCGTAGCCAAAGGAGTATTGGTAAAGTAGTTCTGATACATAATACCCAAACCAAGAGAAGCTGTATCTCTGTCTTTTTTAAGCTGTGACAGTTTTCCTTGATCTGTAGGGATCTGCTCAATATAGAAGGCAGGTTCAAAACGTCTTGGGTTAGGTGCCGAAGTTACTCCCAAAGCCTCATTTTTCATATCATCAAGCGACGCCATTTTCTTGGAAAAACGCCAGTTATCTGAAAGTGCTCTGTCACCCCAGATCTGCTTAAATGATGCTGTTCCTTTGCTTACGGTACCCGTATTACTGAAGTAAAACCCTTTTGTAGTCACTCCAAAGTCTTCGAATGCATTACCGCTTTTTGCAAAAATTGAATTGGCATTATAATCACCGGTATCAAAACCTTTGCTCCTTTCTGCCCTTCTTCTCTCCTGCTCTTCTTTTTCCTCCTTGATCTTTAGCTTAGCAATATATTTTGAAAAGAAATCCTGTCTCTGTCCGTCATTCATCTTTGCTAGTGAAAGAATACTATCGTTCTTTTTGATCAGATAATAATTTTTAGAGATCTTCTTAATGTATGCAGACTGATCCTGTAATAAGATTTTTGAAGGCTGATATGTCATTACGGCTAGTGCAGAATCATAATAACTTCCTGCCCCGATGTAATCATTTTTTTCAAGATAGCTCTTCCCTATTTCATAGTAAGCTAACCCACGAATTTGAGGATCAGATACTTTCTCAAATAAAGACCTTTTGAAAAATTGCTGTGCTTCATCTTTCTTTCCTGCCTTATTCGCCATTAAACCTAAAGCATAGTAGAACTCATTCTTTCTGGAGCCATAAGTTCCTTTTTTACTGATACCTTCCAGATAGTTTTTTGCCCCGTTGTAATCACCTTTTCCGTTAAAGGTTTTTGCAATGGCAATCTGTGATTTTACTTCAAATTCGAAATCATTAGAGTACTTATAAGCTGATGCATAACTTTCTCTCGCTCTATCATTTTGTCCTAAATTTTCATACACCTGACCTCTCAGATAAGCAATTCTACTCTTTAATTTCCTGTTGGAATTCAACTCAAAAGCCAGATCAAGTTCCTTTGCTGCATCTTCAGTTTTTCCCGCATCTAAAAGAGATTCAGCATAATAAATGCTTAAAAGCTTAGCATAGGTCTTATTGATTTTTTCACCTCTCAGTTTAGCAAAAGTTTCATGCGCTCTGTGGTAATCCTTGATCTTATCATAAGCAACACCCTGATATATCCTTGCCAGCGGAACTCTTTTGTCATCCTTCATGTATGTAAAAACATAATTAAGCGCATCTAAAGCTTCCAAAGATTTATTCTGATAAATTCTTGATTGCACAAGAATGATATAAGCGTCAAAAATCTGTTTGTTTTTCTCCTCACCTTTTCTGGTTACAGAATATTTATTAATTGCTTTTAGAGCCTTAGCTTCAGCTATTTCCAGTGTTGTAGCTCCCTTACCTGATGAATTGCCATCAGAATTAGCCTCACTATTTCCTGAAGGTCCCTGCATATTCGGAATTCCGGAGTTACTTCTGGAAGACGGTCTATTCACTACTTCAGCCATTTTCATAGAATTTTCAGCAAAAGCAGCAGATTGTCCCAAATCACTTCCTAAAGGCTGATCTTCAAAAGTAAGAATAGAAATATAAGGAGCATAAAAATTATCCTTATGTCCTTTATCTCTTGCTGTAAACTCACTGTTTAACGCATCTTTTGCATTAAAAAGAGTGTTGTAATATGTGGAAAACCCTTTCAGAAGCTTTGATCGCTGTTCCGGCTTTTTTGTTTTGGTAGCACAGGAAGCAATCAGACAGATCACTAAAAGGAATAAAATATTCTTTTTCATTATTCAATATAACTCTCTAATCTGCTTTTTATTATCAGCAGTTTGATGATTTTGTAAAAATAATAAAATTTTATAATGAATAATATTTATATTTCCTGAAGAAATATTTTATTTCTATTTAAATTGGCATAAGGAAATTTCATAATTCCTTAAATTAAAGAAGTTTCTTTCAGAATTTTATAAACAATATGAGTAGGAAGCCCCATTATGGTATAAAAACTTCCTGTCAGCTTAGTGATTTTCGCCATTCCGAGCCATTCCTGAATACCGTAGCTTCCAGCTTTATCGAAAGGCTTATAATTTTGAATATAATACTGGATTTCTTCATCACTGATCTCATCCAGTGTTACATCTGCAACATCTGTTTCTGTAATAATTTTATCAGCAGTTTTAATAGTAATTCCTGTATACACCTGATGCGTTCTCCCGGAAAGATTACGAAGCATATTTTGAGCGTCAGTTTCATCCTTAGGTTTTCCCAGAATCTGATCATCAATCGCAACCACTGTATCAGCGGTCAGTAACACTTCATCAGCCGATAAATCTTTAAACGCATCTGCTTTTAATTCAGATAAATAAGCAGCAGCCTCTTCTATTTTAATATTTTCAGGAAGAATTTCTTCGCAGTCAATTTTTACAACGTCAAATTCAAAACCAAGGCTTGAAAGAAGTTCTTTTCTCCTTGGTGATTGTGAAGCTAAAAGTAATTTCATGATTTTTACAGATTATATAGATTGAGTGTTATCATCATGCCAGTTTCCCTGTACTTTCATTACTTGCTCAATAACATCACGAACAGCTCCGCTTCCACCCTTTTTCGGTGAAATATAATCTGAGATTCCTTTCACTTCTGGTACTGCATTCTCTGGACATGTAGCAATTGCTGAATTTTCCAAAATATGAATATCAGGAAGATCATCACCCATCGTCAGAATTTCTTCATTCTTAAGATTATACTTCTTTTTAAAATCTTCAAAATCCTCAATTTTATTGTGAGATTTCGGATAATAATCCTGGATTCCAAGATAATTGATCCTATGTTTTACCATTTCATCATTCCCACCGGTAATAACACCGATCAGATAATTGTTTTTTAATGCTTTAACGACTGCATAGCCGTCCAGAACATTCATTACCCTGGACATATTTCCTCCCGGCATCAGATAAACACTTCCGTCTGTGAAAACTCCGTCTACATCAAATACAAATGCTTTAATATCTTTTAATTTCTCTTTATAGCTCATACATTTTTTGAATTGAATGATTCATTGTCTTATAAATTTCAAGACTTTCTTTGTCTTTTAACAGCTGCTCATGTAATTGTAAAACCCTAAGGTCATTTCTTACTGCCGGTCCGGTCTGTGCCAGCTTAGGCTCTATCTCATGAATTTTCTGAACCGTTTCATCAATCAGAGGTAAAAAATAATCAAAAGGAATTTCCTGCGAATCAGATATCTCCTTTGCCTTTGAGAAAAGATGGTTTACAAAATTACAAGCAAAAACTGCCGTCACATGAATATACTTTCTTTTTTCATGAGTGCTTTCCATCACATTCGTAGAAACATTGGAAGCGAGATCAAAGAGTATCTTTTTGTCCTTTTCATTTTCTGTTTCAATAAAAAAAGGAATTTTTTCATAGTTCAGTTCCTTTGATTTCGAAAATGTCTGTAATGGATAAAAACTTGCCTTTCTGTATTCTCCACTAAGAATTTCTTTGGGAAGAGAACCCGAAGTATGGGCTACCAGACAATCTTTTTTAGTGATTATCTTAGACACTTCCTCTACAGAATTATCACTCACACAGATGATATATAAATCTGCGTCTTCCAGATGATCTGTGGAGTAAGGAATGCTGAGTTCTTCAGAAATTTTACTTAATTCTTTTTCGTTCCTGCCAAAAATCTGGGCTAGGGAAGTGCCTTTCAATGTGAAAGCTTTTGCGATGTGATACGCAACATTTCCGGAACCGATAATTACAATTTGCATATAACAAATATAAGATTTTACGCCGAGTAAGGAAAGGAAGCTAAATACAGAAACCCAAAACTTCAGTATAGGCACGTTTATTGCGTAAGTGTCTCATATTATTTAAAATATTTACGCTGAAAGTGAAGAATTAATTTAACTTTCAGTTATTTTTGTAATCCAAAACAATGAAAGGCATCTTATGAAGATTAAGGACGCGGAAATTATTTCGTTGATGCAGAATCCACGGACACAGGATAAAGGTGTTCGTGCCTTGATGGATGCCTATCAAAGCAGATTGTACTGGCATATACGACGAATTATTGTAGACGGAGATCTTGCTCAGGATACTTTGCAGGAAACTTTTATTAAAGCTTATCAGAATTTTCATCAGTTCAAAAATGATAGCCAGTTGTATACCTGGCTGTACAGAATCGCTACCAACGAAGCACTACAGCAGGTCAACAAATTGAAGAAAATGCAAAAAACGGATGAAGATCCGGAGTATCACCTGCAAAACCTTGTTGCTGATAATGTGGAAGGAGATGCCGAGGAAGTACAGATTTTATTACAGAACGCTATACAAAGCCTGCCGGAAAAGCAGAAACTTGTATTTATGATGCGGTATTATGATGATTTGCCTTATGAAGAAATATCTAAAATTGTAGATATGTCGGTAGGGACCTTAAAAACAAATTATCATTATGCCAAGCAGAAAATAGAAGATTATATTAAGGAAAATTACGAAAGATAATTTTGACCAAACAAAGATGAAAGAGTTCGATATTGAAAAACTAGAACGTAAAAACATTTACACAGTCCCTGATAATTTGTTTGAAAATATTCAGGAGAGGGTTATGAATGATATAAAGACAGAGGTGAAAGCACCTGCGCCTGTCTTTAAATTAAACTGGATGTATGCCGTGGCTGCATCGGTAGCTCTGATCTTTGGAGTAATTTTTGTGTTCAATTCCAATAATGATTCTGTTCAAAACGGATTGAATTCCAAAGAAACATATGCAATCAATAAAGGTGTACCTAAGACAGAAGGAGAGCTTGCATACGAAACATTGAAGGCTGATTTAACTTCTGTTGAAAATAATAATCAAACATTTGTAAATCAGAAAAATAACACTAAAAATACTTTCGTAGATAATAACGACGGTGAAAAGGAAATAGTTCCTCAAAGTGTTGTAAAACCTGTAAAGAAAAAAGAAGAAAACCGGATGAATGAATATCTGGATTCGTTTTCTAATTCTGAAATTGCAGAATTGGCAAGCAACTCAACTCAGGATGTTTATTTGGATTTATATAATTAATAAAGAAAGATGAAAAAGATAATATTGACGTTTTTTATTATTTATGGCTTTGGCTTAAATGCACAGAGAACGGATTATGACTGGAAAAAGATGGATCCTAAACAAAGAAAGGAAGTCATCAATAATCTTTCTCCTGAAGAAAGAAAAGAACTGCTTAAGAAATTCAGGAATAATATGATTATGGATAATCTGAATGTAGATCCAGGAGATAAAGCTGAATTTACACAGCTTTATAATGAATATCTTGACAGCCAGAAGCAGATAAAAAGTCAATTTGATCCAGGCTTTAATCCTGAAACGTTATCAGACGATGAAGCGAAGGCTAAATTGCAGCAAAGCTTCGAAATAGGGCAGAAGCTTCTGGATAATAGAAAAAAATACGCAGAAAAAATGCAGCAGGTAATTCCCTGCCAGAAAGTTCTGAAGCTGTTTCAGTCTGAGGGTATGATGAGAGATAAAATGAATGAAAGAAAACCTCACGGAAACAATAATGCTACGGGACCTAAACAAAACCCATAATAGTTTATTTTTTTAATGTTGGACGGCTCTTACAAATCTTTTTGTGAGAGCCGTTTAATTATTTATAAGATTTTTTAATTTTGTAAAAAACAACTATGAAAATAAAACTGTTATTTCTTTTATTCCCCCTATTTATTTCTGCCCAAAAATATCAATTTATCGAACTCAGAAAAAGTATAAAGGATAAAAATCATTATGCTAAATCTCTTACTTTACTTGACAGAAGAGAAGATAAGTTTATAGGAATTGTATCTCACAGAAAAGACCCTTATGAAGTAAAATTTGAAAAAGATGACCTTGAAAAGTTATTTTCAGACTGGTTTATAGAATATAATAAAGAGGGTGGACATAATCAATATTTCTTTATGCTAGAGTATCTAAAAGTTGAAGATCTACCAACCGAAAGATCCGTTAAAGGGCATTTGGAGATGCGGGCATCAACTTTTCTTAAAAAAAATAATCAATACTATTTTCTTAAAAAGAGTAGAATTTCAAAAGATTATTATCTGAAAGATCACGCTTATATTACAAGGGCAATAGCCGCCAATATATCATCAGAAATATCTAGTATTATAAAGGATTCTTACGATATAAAAGAATTTAATATTCCAATTTCTGAGATGCAAATGGAAAATTATGAAAAGGTAATATCTGAACAGTTGCCCATTTTTAGTTTAGCGTCTTTTAAAGATGGTGTTTATAGAGATTATAAATCATTTGCAGAACAAAATCCCGATAAGGAGCTTATCATAAAAAAGAATAAAGATGGGGTAATTAAAGGGGTGAAAAGAGTTGATGAATATGATAATTTAAACAAAGAAGTTTTTGCAGTTGTTGATAATGGAGTTGCCTATAAAAAAATCCCAACAAGTATTATTGAAATTGAAAAAGATAATAATGGTTTCTTTATAATGACATCTGAAGAGGAGTTATTTCCACAGAATAATACAATGGCGATTACGGGAGCGGTATCTTTTGGTATAATAGGCGGTTTAATAGGTGCTGTAATAGATGTTGCTTCCTCAAATGCCCGTAAGCAGAATGCAAAGTACTATAGAGTAGGAATTGATGCACTCACTGGGGAGTATATTTTACCGGAAAGTTTTGGTAAATTAAAGTAATAATCATTCTGTTTAAGTCCATAGCATTGTTTTTTAATAATAGCTTTAAATGTATATTTTTGCGAAAAAATAATCAATGAAAAAAATATTTTTCTTTCTGATGATGAGTATTTCATTATCAGCTCAAAGAGCAGAGTTAGTAGAACTTAAGCAAAACATTAAAGACAAAAAAGGAACTACAAAATCATTAATATTCATAGATAACAGACCGGATAAAGAAATAGGAAATATAATTTATAATAAGGAAACGGTTGATATCAAGTTTGCCAATGACGACCTTAAAAACCATATTGAAAACTGGTTCCTGGATGATAATAAAACAAAAGGGAATAATGATATTGTAATATTATTGGAAGAACTTAAGGTTAAAAATATAGAACAGGAAGGAAAAAATTCCATTGGAAAAACCCAAATCAAGCTTTCAAGTTTTATTAAAAGAAATGATAAATATTATTTTCTAAACCGAATTAACAATACTTTTACTTCTGAGCCAAAATTTACACCCAATGTGCCCAAAAATATAACCAATAATATTTCAGGTGCAATTTCAGGTCTTATCAAAGAATCCTATACAAGTTTACCGATAGGAGAGGCAATTCCTGAAAGCGACTTAATGAATTATGAGAATTATCTTAATAAAAATTTTCAAGCTTATAATACTACAGAATTAAAAGAAGGAGTATATAAAGATTTTAAATCGTTTTATGCCCAGAAACCGGAATTTGGATATTATACAGAAAAGAATAAAAAAGGATTTGTTTTAAGAGTTAAATACAGAGATGAAATTGTTTCAAATGAAAATGTATTTGGGTATGTAGAAGGAGGGAAGGCTTACAAGCTAACTCCTGTAGGATATTTAGAAATGACAAAAGATGATAAAGGATTTTTTGTAGTGGCAACAAAAGGAGAGCTTTACGGAGCAAATGCGTCTGCCGGAAACGGTGTAATGATTGGAGCTATGGCAGGAGGACTTGTAGGTGCGCTTATCGGAGCTGCTATTGATTCCGGTTCCCCAGCCAGAAGACCTGGTAATACGGATACTTCAGAGATGCCGAATGTATATCTGGATTCTTTGACAGGGAAGTATATTTTTGATTAAAAAATAAAATCGATACTTAATGTATCCTAAATTATAAGAGGTATTTTAAATAAATTCATACATTAAGATTATGAAAGACAATAATCTCTCGCTTTTTTTTATCTTTGCAAATTACAAGATTCTTAAATGAAAAACATACGAAATTTTTGCATAATCGCTCATATCGACCACGGTAAAAGTACCCTGGCAGACCGTCTTTTGGAGTATACAAATACCGTTACCCAAAGAGAACTACAGTCTCAGACGCTTGATGATATGGATTTGGAGAAAGAACGTGGGATTACTATTAAATCTCACGCGATCCAAATGGATTATGAGTATAAAGGAGAAAAATATATTCTAAACCTGATTGATACACCGGGACACGTAGACTTCTCTTATGAAGTATCACGTTCCATTGCAGCTTGTGAAGGAGCGCTTCTTATTGTAGACGCGGCTCAAAGTATTCAGGCACAAACGATCAGTAATTTATATTTAGCTCTTGAAAATGACTTAACGATCATCCCGATTCTGAATAAAATTGACCTTCCGTCTGCAAACCCTGAAGAGGTAACTGATGAGATAATGAATCTAATCGGCTGTGAATATGAAGATGTACTAAGAGTTTCAGGAAAAACCGGGGAAGGTGTTCACCACCTATTGGAGCAGATCGTAGAAAGAATTCCTGCGCCTGTAGGAGATCCTGACGGTCCGCTTCAAGCGTTGATCTTTGACTCTGTATACAACCCGTTCAGAGGAATTGAGGCTTATTTCAAAGTGGTAAACGGAAGCATCACAAAAAATGAAAAGATTAAATTCTTTGCAACAGGAAAAGAATATGGAGCAGATGAGGTTGGTACATTGAAATTGAAACAGGTTCCAAAGAAAACCATTCAGTGTGGAGATGTAGGTTACCTTGTTTCGGGGATTAAAGATGCCCGTGAAGTAAAAGTGGGAGATACAATCACTTCTTTTGACAAACCTGCCGACAGTCCGATTGATGGATTTGAAGAGGTAAAACCAATGGTATTTGCAGGTATTTATCCTATTGATTCTGAAGATTTTGAAGAGTTGAGATTCTCTCTTGAAAAATTAAGGCTGAATGATGCATCTTTGGTTTTCGAACCGGAAAGTTCAGCAGCTCTTGGATTCGGTTTCCGTTGCGGATTCTTAGGAATGCTTCACATGGAAATCGTTCAGGAACGTCTTGATAGAGAGTTTAATATGAACGTTATCACAACGGTGCCGAACGTTTCTTATTTTGGATATACTAAAAAAGAACCTGAAGTTCCGATTTTGATCAACAACCCATCTGAAATGATGGATCCTTCCACGATGGATAGAGTAGAGGAACCTTTCATTAAAGCTTCTATCATTACAAAATCTGACTTCGTTGGTGCAGTAATGACTCTATGTATTGAGAAAAGAGGAGAGATCGTAAATCAAAGTTATTTGACATCAGAAAGAGTAGAATTGATTTTCAATATGCCTTTGGCTGAGGTTGTTTTCGACTTCTATGATAGGCTGAAATCAATCTCTAAAGGATATGCATCGTTCGATTATCACCCAATCGGATTCAGAGCTTCTAAGCTTGTAAAAATGGATATCCTGATCAACGGTGATATGGTAGATGCTCTTTCATCATTGATTCATGACAGTAACGCTTACTATATTGGTAAAAGAATGTGTGAAAAACTTCGTGAGCTGATCCCTAGACAACAGTTTGATATTGCTGTTCAGGCAGCATTAGGAACGAAGGTTATTGCCAGAGAAACCATCAAAGCCTTAAGAAAAGACGTTACCGCAAAATGTTACGGTGGGGATATTTCCAGAAAGCGTAAGCTATTGGAAAAACAGAAAGAAGGTAAGAAGAAAATGAAGCAGATCGGTAGAGTAGAAGTACCACAATCTGCGTTCATGGCTGTATTAAAGCTGAATGACTAATTCATTATAAAAGGAACCGCTTCAATTAGGAGCGGTTTTTTATTTAAATTTAATAGATTGGAAAATTGGTAAACAAAAAACATAAGTTTATAGACTTATAAAATTTTTATTCCTAATTTTGTGTATTCATAACGCAAACTAATTTATGGAGTCTCCAAAAAAATTACAGGATATCAAAGTAGCGGTAGATGCCGTTATTTTTGGATATTTCGATAAAAAAGATCTTCAAATCCTTTTGATTAAGAGAAATATTGAACCTTTTAAAGGGGGCTGGGCTCTTCCCGGTGGTTTAGTTCTTGATGATGAAAACCTTGAT
This sequence comes from Chryseobacterium sp. CS2K3, assembly GCF_059515185.1. NCBI lineage: Bacteria > Pseudomonadati > Bacteroidota > Flavobacteriia > Flavobacteriales > Weeksellaceae > Chryseobacterium > Chryseobacterium sp. CS2K3. The sequence goes on from NZ_JCAKRW010000001.1 coordinate 567,858, forward strand.
GATGCCGTAAAAAGAGAACTTCACGAAGAAGCAGGCATAAAACCTGATTTTTTAGAGCAGCTCTATACATTTGGTAACGTAGGTCGCGATCCAAGAAACAGGGTGGTTTCCGTAGCTTATTTGGGGCTTGTAAACCCTTCTTATCATGAACTCTTTGCAGACTCTGATGCTGATGATGCGCAATGGTTCAGTATTAATAAGCTTCCCACCTTAGCTTTTGATCATAAGAAGATTATTGATATTGCCTTAAAAAGACTTCGCACTAAGATTCAATATCAGCCAATTGGTTTCAACCTTCTGAATGAAGAGTTTCCTTTCTCAGACCTTGAGAATCTTTATAAAACTATTGTAGGACAAGAAATTGACCGAAGAAATTTCCGAAAAAAAATCATGAGCTACGGATTGCTAAATGAAACCAATAACGTTAAAAAAGAAGGAAGCGGAAGACCTGGTAAACTATTTACCTTCAATCAGGAAAAATATAAAGAACTGGAAGAACAGGGATTTTATTTCGAAATCAAATAATTTTTTAAAGATAAATTACATAATTACTTAACACTCACGATTACAATATTATATCTACAGTGTGATTGTGTACAGATCCAAATAGATTAAAGAAAAGTTATCCAGAAAATAATTCAATAGAAACGGGCTTAGCCCGTTTTTTTATGAAAAAAATTCCATTGGCTTTAGCCAAAACCAAATAAGTTCGTATAAGCTGTACAAAACATTTGTCTTCAATAATTAAATTTTAGTTCTGAAAATCAGATATTTATAATTATTAGTGTAAAAATAACACAAATAAATTTGGAGGATGAAATGATATTGCATTACATTTGCGTATAAATAACACAATATGAAATACACCTTACAAAATACTAAAGACAGATTTCAGAAGAAGCAAAGAGTAAAATTTTTGTTTTTCTGGGGACATACTGTAAAAGATGAAATTACCAAATCATGTTTTAGTCAGTGGTTTTCAGGAAGTTTTGAAGAGAATGGCATTGTGTATAAAACAGCAGAACATTACATGATGGCTGGGAAAGCAAGATTATTTAATGATCCCGAAACACTGGAAAAGATATTACAGTCAGCCAGTCCGAACCAGGCAAAAACTCTTGGAAGAAAAGTGAAAAACTTTGATGCGAAAGTTTGGGATACCCATAAATATCAGATTGTAAAACAGGGTAATCTTTTAAAATTTTCTCAGAATAAAAAGTTTAAAGACTTTCTTTTATCTACAAATGATAAGATTCTGGTAGAGGCAAGCCCTTACGATACAATCTGGGGAATTGGTATGCTGGAATCAGATTCAAGGGCAGAAAATCCTTTATTATGGAATGGAGAAAACCTTTTAGGATTTGCATTGATGGAAGTAAGAGATGAATTAAGAGGGTAAAAACACACAAGCCAACCACAAAATATTAATTATGAAAACAAAACCTTACCCACAGATTTTTTTGATTGAGGATTCCTTTTTAAAGACTGAGTGCTAAGCATAGATCGTTTTATTACAAATTGAAGAATGTAAAGAACAAATAAATTTCCTGTTAAATATAGGATTAGTGTATCTATGCCTGTTTTAATTAGCGTAATAATAACACAAAAAAAGATCAAAATGGAAGATGAATTAAAACCAAGATTTATAGAATCATTACAGAGAAATAATGATCAGATCAGAGAGGATCGTGCACGAACGATTGGAGAAGATTCAGAATTGATCTACAGGCGTAAAGTAGAAGACATTGAACTTAAGATAAAAAGACTTGAGCGTGAGCAGGAAGGACTTATTGATATAAGCCCTTTGGATAGAAATAGTTTGACTTTTGTGGATTTTAACCCCGAGTCATTCGTTCAGAAAGACATGGAATTATCATTAACAATCAGAAATCTGAATATTCAGCTCGAAGTTACCCAAAAGAGATATGAATATTTATTTGGAAAAACATTTTAATTATGGGAAGCACAAGATACGATATAGATGCTCGCTATAACAGAGCAAACAGAGCAGGTTACGGAACAAAATCCGCAAGTGAAATTTTCACTCAGAATGTCGAAAGAAAAGCGCACCAATCAATGATGCCTTACGGGATTTCTTTCAGAGAATCCAGAGATTCTGAAGTACATCCAAACACGGTCCCTATTATCTTAGGGCTTGATGTGACAGGAAGTATGGGACATATTCCTCATGAGCTAATCAGAGAAGGATTGCCTAAACTAATGGGAGGTATCATCCAAGGTGGAGTACCAGATCCGGCATTACTTTTCCTTGGAATCGGAGATCATGAATATGACAGCTATCCATTACAGATAGGGCAGTTTGAATCAGGTGATGAAGAACTCGATATGTGGCTTACGCGGACCTATATTGAATCCGGAGGTGGAGGAAATGGTGGAGAAAGTTATTTGTTGGCTTGGTATTTTGCAGCTTTTCATACCAGAATTGATGCCTTTGAAAAAAGAAATCAGAAAGGAATTCTGTTCACCGTAGGAGATGAACCTTGCTTAAAAGTACTTCCGGCATCTGCAATCAGGGAAATTATGGGTTCAGGACAACAAACCTATACACATTATGATCTTCTGGAAGAAGCAAAGAAACGATATGAAATATACCATATCAATGTTCTTCACTCAGATCAGGCAATAAGAGCAAACAGGGATTGGAAAGAACTATTGGGAGAAAATTGCATATCTATAGAAGATCATAGGGAAATACCAGATGTTATTAAGAAAATTATCTGTGAAAAGTTTAAAAACAAAACATACACAAATAAAGATTCAGAAGGGTTAGATAAGGTACAAATGCTTTAAAGATTATGAAAAAGGCGCAAATAGTTATAGGATTAGGTTTTGGTGATGAGGGAAAAGGAATTACAACAGATTTTCTTGCCCGTCAGAATCCAGAATCTGTGGTTATAAGATTTTCAGGAGGACAGCAGGCAGCTCATACGGTAATGATTGATAGTAGAAAACACGTTCATTCCAGCTTTGCAAGCGGTGCGCTGCGTGGCTTACCATCTTATTTTACCGAGCATTGTACTATTCATCCGGAATTTTTACTAAATGAAAGAGAAGAATTAAAGTCTCAGAATGGTAATATTGAACTTCATATCCATCCATTTGCAAAGGTAACAACTCCATTTGATGTCCGGGAAAACAGAACAAATTCAAAAAATCTGGAACATGGAACCTGTGGAAAAGGAGTAGGAGCTACGATGAAGCGAAATGAAAGTCCCTATAAACTATTTGCAATTGACCTTATTGCCCCTAAAGAAATGTTGCTGGAAAAACTGAAGGGAATTGCTTATTACTACGGTTTCTTGGATGAATATCAGGTTAAAGAACAATTGAAATCTTTTTTAGACGCAATTGATCAGATAGATTGGAAAATAGACGATTATGAGTACCTGAAATCATTTAATAACCTCATTTTTGAAGGAAGTCAGGGAATTTTGCTGGATATGGATCACGGAGTTTTTCCTAATGTAACTTATGCGCATACCACTTCCAGAAATGCATCTGAAATCTGTAAACTGCTTAATATTGAAGATATAGAAATGTATTATGTGACAAGAAGCTATGCAACCCGTCACGGAAATGGCTGGATGAGTAATGAAAAGGAAATTATTTTAGAAAACAATGAAGAAGAAACTTGTATCTTTAATGAGTATCAGAAAGAGCTGAGATTAGGAGATTTGGATGATAAACTGTTGAATTATGCCTTAAAACTGGATGCGGCTTATACCCATTCAGCAAAGAAGAATCTTGTAGTCACTTGTCTGGATCAGATTGATAAAGAAATCAACGTAAATAAACTGGATATAGCATTTGAGAATATGTACGGATCATTTTCTCCCTACTCAGAAGATTTTAAAAAGCTCTTTTAAACCTGCCTTTATTGTGGATGGAAAACGCTGATATTGAACATGATTAAGAATAAAAAAATAATGAAAACGATACAATATATAAAAGGAGATGCTACCGTTCCACAGGCAAAAGGAATAACGATTATTGCTCATATCTGTAATGATATCGGTGGCTGGGGAAAAGGCTTTGTACTGGCTGTTTCCAAGAGATGGGAAGCACCAGAAAAAGAATACCGCAACTGGCATCGTTCCAGAAGTAAAAATAATTTTGCTTTAGGAGAAACTCAGATCGTACAGGTAGAAAAATACATTTACGTAGCCAATATGATCGGTCAAAAAGGAATAAAAACAGGCAGTAACGATATTCCCGTTCGATATGAAGCGATTGAAAAATGTCTGAAAACTTTAGCAAATGAAGCTTTAACACTCAATGCAAGCGTTCATATGCCGAGAATCGGATGTGGATTAGCAGGCGGAAAATGGACAGAGATAGAACCTATCATCGAAAGAACATTACTGAACAACAATGTTGAAGTTTTTATATATGATTTTGAATAATAAGTAATGAAACAGTTTGAAATAAGAGCAGATTATACCCAAAATACAATTGTTGTATATCAGTCTTACAACAAAATAATTGCAAAATCTGCGGTAGAAAATCAGAAGTTTAGTACTCCTTTTTCATTCAACAGAATGACCTGGATCAAACCTTCTTTTCTTTGGATGATGGAACGAAGCAATTACGGGCAAAAATCTAATCAGGAATGTACACTTGCCATTCATATTAAAAGAGAAGCGTGGGAAAAAGCTTTAAGGTTGGCTGTTTTAACCTCTCCTGAAAAAAGAGTATACCCTAATTCTCAAAACTGGGAAGAGCAATTTGAAAAAGCACATATTTATGTACAATGGGATCCGGAAAGGAATATAAAAGGTAACAAATTAGAATACCGCTCCATTCAGGTAGGAATCAGCCGCCATTTGATTGAAGAATTTAATGAAGAATGGATTGTAAAAATAGAAGACTATTCGCCTTTAGTAAAAAAGATTTTATCGCTTACTAAACAAGGAGAATATAATAAAGCAAAGAAGCTCCTACCCATAGAAAAAATATATCCTTTACCTCATGAAATAGCCCATAAGATAGGATCAGAAATTTAAAATTAAAAGCATGAAAACAATAAAATTATACAGACCAATAGGAGAAAAAGAATTGGTTCTGATCATTGAGAGTGGATATCAAAAATTTCCTCCCAGATTAGAATGGCAACCCATATTTTATCCTGTTTTGGATGAAGCTTATGCATCAGAAATTGCAGAAAAGTGGAATACAAGAGATGAATTTGGAAATTATCTAGGTTTTGTAACTCAGTTTGATGTTTTGAAAGAAATAGCAGATCAATATCCCGCTCAGAATGTAGGTGCCAGAAATCATAACGAACTATGGGTGCCTTCAGAAGAACTTGAAACATTTAATCAGGCAATTGTAGGAAAAATAGAAGTTATAAAAGTATTTATAGGCAACGATTTTAAAAAGGCTGTAAACGAAGAGATTGAAAGCCTTATAAATACTTTAAACACCACCATGAATCCATAAGATTGAAAAAACATTCGTGCATCCGTGGTAAAACAAATATGCATAAATAAAATACAACCATTACGCATTTGAATTAATAAATAAACCTCATAAAATTCGCGCATTGGTGGGCTAAAAAACAAAAATTATGACAAATAAAGAAATGGCAAAAGATACACTAGACATCCTCGCCAAAAAATATTATATAAATACAGAAAACGAAAGAATAGATATAGAAAAAGAGCTGGAAACCAGTAAACAAGGAACAGTTCTTTTCACTCCGGAACAACTTTCTGAGCTCATGGCTGCTCCAATGCCGGAAACTCATTTTGAAACTCAATTTGAAACCTGGCGTTGCAGCTCTCTAAAAGCTATTTTACAATTAGCAGAACAAGAAGAACAGGAAAAAATAATGTGTTTGAACTTTGCCTCTGCAAAAAACCCGGGAGGAGGATTTATCAATGGAGCAGAAGCACAGGAGGAAAGCCTTGCCAGAACTTCAGGATTATATGAAAGCCTCTTAATGGGAGATGATTATTACACATTACACCGTAGTATGACCTCTTGTTTTTACACAGATACTATGATTTACAGTCCGAAAGTTCCCGTTTTCAGGAAGGATAAAGGAGAATTACTGTCAAAACCGGTATTATGTAACTTTATTACTTCTCCGGCAGTAAATGCAGGCGTAGTAAAAAGACAGGAACCTCAAAGAGAAAAAGAAATCCTGGGCGCGATGGATATTCGGACAGATAAAATGCTCTCACTAGCCTTACATCAGGGAAATGAAACCTTAATTTTAGGAGCATGGGGCTGTGGCGTATTCAAAAACGACCCGAAAGAAATTGCTGGTCTTTTCAAAAAATATCTTCTAGGGAAATATAAGAATAAATTTAAAAGAGTGGTTTTTGCCGTACTTACAAAGAAAGAAGAGATGCTGAAACCGTTTGAAGAAATAATATAAAACTGATTAATAGTAAATAAAAAAATAGATTTATGAAAGTATATAAATATCGATCAATAGAAAAGGGCATTCTTGATAGAGATACTAAAACTCTTAAAGAGAATTCCTTTTATTCATCAAATTATAGTGCTTTGAACGATCCTTTTGATATTTACTTTAATGAAAAAATATCTCAATCAGTAGATCTTTTAAAGGTATTATTTCCTTTTACGGAATTGAATAATTTTAAAAAATGTCTTAGGGAAGTTTTAGATTTTAAAGAGAAAATTGGAATCTATTGTTTGAGTACGGATTTTTTAAATGAACAATTATGGGCTTATTATGCGAGTTCTTATTCAGGATATTGTATAGAGTATGATTTAGACATATTAATTGATAAAGGACAAAATTTTGATTTTCAATATAAATTTAAAGTTGATTACAAAGAAAGTGTACCTACATTGGGTATTGAAGATATGTCAAATCTAAGCAGTAGCTTTATTCAAAAAATGTTTGCAACAAAGAAATCTGCGTGGAAGCATGAGAAGGAAGTTCGATTGATTTTTGATAAGTATGGGATGAAAAAATTTCACCCATCAGCAATTATTGGAATCTATTTTGGAATAAAGACACCAGAAATAGTCAAAGAGACATTTTATAGGCTATTTGAAAATAATGATGTAAAATTTTATGAGGTTTTTCCATCAAATTTTGAACTAGATTTTGAATTAATTTATGAGACAAAAAGGAAATTGAAGAATGATATCAATAAATTTGATTTTGAAATTCTGAAACATCGATTAGATTTAGCTCATGAATCATATTATGTTTTTTATAAAAGTAAAAAAACAGAGTCTGAAATAAAAGAATTTATTTCAGCATTTAGAGAAGCTTATTTTATTAAAGAGAATAATAGTCTTTATATTTTTGATAATCGAGAAGTAAAGCAACTAATAGATATTTATCCTAAAAAAGATAAGGAGTACATTGATTATGCTAATTCAATAATTACAGTTTGTGATAATTGGCAAGAAGCAGGAATTTATAATCCCTGTAAGGATACAGAATACTATGAAATATTAAATAACCAATGAAAAAACTAACCATATTAAGCGGTGCAGGAATCAGTGCAGAAAGCGGAATACAAACCTTCAGAGACGGAGACGGACTTTGGGAAAATCATAACGTAGCAGATGTGGCAAGCCCTGAAGGCTGGAGAAAAGACAGAGCCTTGGTATTAGAATTCTATAATCAGAGAAGGCGCCAGCTTCACGAAGTACAACCTAATGAAGCACATCAGTTATTAGCAAAACTTGAAAAACATTTTGATGTTCAGATTATTACCCAAAATATTGATGATCTTCACGAAAGAGCAGGTTCTACCAATATTCTTCACATTCATGGAGAATTGTTCAAATCCTGCTCATGTAACAATAAAAAACTTATTTACGAACAAAAAGAAGACATCAATATTGGTGACAAAGCAGAAGATGGGGCTCAATTAAGACCTTTTATCGTTTGGTTTGGAGAAGATGTTCCATTACTACACGACGCAAGAAAAATGGTACAGGAAGCAGATATATTATTGGTAATCGGAACTTCCTTACAGGTTTATCCGGCGGCAGGTTTGATTCACGATATTAAAGATGATTGCCTTTTAATAGTTATTAATCCTAATGAAACAGGCTTTGGTTACGGACAGAGGGCTGTAGTTATGAAAGAGACAGCAACGCAGGGAATGAAACTTTTATTTGATAAGCTGGTAAATCTTGCCTGATAGAAAATCAATTATCTGCTGAAGATGAAAAGTTTGATTAAAATAATTACAACCCTTTTCTCTCCAAAAGAAAAGAAGAAACAAGAGAAGGTTCCTGAAGAAAAATTACCCATATACAATGGCAAAATTGAAGTCGATAAGTATATGGAATTTAAATATATTGGAGTAGAAAAATCAGAATATTTTCAATTTAAAACTCCGGATGAAATATTGAAAATTTTAAACAAAAGGAACCTATTTTGGATAGATAAAAAAAATGATTTGCTTGGCTACTCAAATGAACAAAGAAGCAAATTATTTATCCTAAGTGAAGTCACAGGATTTGAAATACAAAATATGTTACCGGCAAAAGGAGGCGGAGGTTCCTGGATTTTAGTATGCCTTGCCAATGGAAAGTTTTGTGAAATAGCAGAAGCAGGCGAATATAGCTTTGATGAATATGCAGATGAAATCTCAAAAATGACAGGCTTACCTGTTACCTTCCTTCCGGAATATTATAATTGTTAATACAACACACATCATGAACGAAATAGAAACAAAAAGAATAAGTAAATTTTTGAGCCTTATTTTAAGGCATCAACCCGAAATTATTGGGCTCAAACTGGATGAAAACGGTTGGGCAGATGTAGAAGAGCTGATTGCAAAATCTGCCAGAAAAAGAACGCACTTCACCATGAAAGAGCTGGATGAAGTGGTAGAAACCAATAATAAAAAAAGATTTGCCTTTAACGAAGATAAAACCAGGATCAGAGCAAGCCAGGGACATTCTATTGATATAAATTTAGCTTTGGAAGCATTGCAGCCCCCTGATTTTCTTTATCATGGAACCGCAGAAGCCAATATCCATTCTATTTTAGAGAAGGGAATCGAAAAGAGAACACGTCAGCATGTACACTTAAGTTCTGATAAAGAGACCGCTACAAAGGTGGGAATGAGACACGGCAAGCCTATAATTCTGACGATAAGAACAGGAAAAATGTATGAGGATGGAATTGCTTTCTTCCAGTCTGCCAATGGCGTATGGCTGACAGAATTTGTAGATCCGAAATACATTTCAAAATGACATTTCAAGAATTTCAAAAAGAAGTAATAACTTTTGCTCCTGAAAAAGACAACTTAAAAGATAAAGTAAATGACTTATTTGCAAAAGGAGCCAGTCTTGTTCACATATTGTATTTTATAATTGAAGATAAACGCTGCGGGCTGACAGAAGCAAAAGAAATTGTGGATGCCTCCCCAAATTACTATAAAAGATTTGAAAGAAATTAATGAGCAGAACATTAGCAATAGGAGACATTCACGGTGGGTTTAAAGCATTACAGCAAGCCTTTGAACGTGCTGAGGTTACCAAGAACGACAGATTGATTTTCCTGGGAGATTACGTAGACGGATGGAGCGAGTCTTCACAGATCATCGAGTTTTTAATAGAAATTTCCGGAAAACAGGAATGTATTTTTATTAAAGGAAATCATGATGTCTGGTGTGAAGATTGGTTGTCTTTTGAGCAGGGACCTGATATCTGGCTTTCCAATGGCGGGAGAAGTACTGTAGAAAGCTATAAAGATTACTCTTCGGAAGATCTGGAAACTCATCTTGTATTTTTTCAAAGGATGAAACCTTATCATATTGATGATCAGAACCGTCTGTTTATTCATGCAGGATATTCGTCTATGCATGGTCCTGAAAAAGAAGTTTATTCCAGCAATTACCGTTGGGACAGAACCCTTTGGGAAACTGCAGTAGCAATGGACCGTAAATTGCAAAAAAACTCAGAATTGTATCCTAAGAGACTGCTGCTGTATAATGAAATATTTATCGGGCATACTCCAACCCTGGATATAGGAATCACTACGCCCGTAAATAAAGCCAATATCTGGAATCTGGATACCGGAGCAGCCTTTACAGGAGCTTTATCCGTGATGGATATCGATACCAAAGAATTCTGGCAAAGCGACCCTCTTCCCTCTCTGTATCCTGATGAAAAAGGAAGAAACAAATAAATATTAATAATAATTGATAAATAATGATGAGCAAATATTTGCTGTCAGGCACACAACCTCATAGGTTTTCAAAACCTATGAGGTTTTATTTTATACACTAAAGATTAAAATTTCGTTTTTCTGCCCCAATCATATTAGCTAATTTTAAACCCGAAAAATATGACCTCCATGAAACTGAAATATCTGTTCCTTACCTTATGCTCGTCTTTAATTTCGGCGCAAAAAACATTTCAGACCCCTTTTGAAAAAGGTAATGGTAACCAAACCGTTACTTATGATGAAATGAATGCCTATTATCAGGATCTTGCAAAGAATTTTAATACCATTCAATACCTTAAAAAAGGAGAAGATGATAACGGCAAACCTATTTACGTCGTTGTATACAACCCCTTTCCTGAAAAAAACATTGAAAAACTAAGAAAAGATAAAGCAATCCTCTTTGTCAATAACGGAATTCATCCGGGAGAACCAGACGGAATTGACGCCACCATGATGCTGATGAGAGATTTGGCAGCCAAAAAAATTAAAACCCCGCAAAACTTTATCATAGCAGCCATTTCTGCTTACAATATCAGTGGAATGCTGAACAGAGGTTCTCATTCAAGAGCCAATCAAAATGGTCCTGAGCAATATGGTTTCAGAGGAAATGCAAGAAACTACGACTTAAACAGAGACTTCATTAAAGCAGATTCTAAAAACGCCCGAAGCTTTCAGGAAATCTATCAATGGCTGAAGCCCGATGTTTTTATTGATAACCATGTCAGCAACGGAGCAGATTATCAATATACATTTACTTATATCTCAACTTTTAAAGAACGCCTGGGAAATGTCTTAGGATCATATTTCTATAATGATTATCAGGCTAAAAATCTTGATGATATGAAAAAACTAGGTTATGAAAGCACTCCTTATGTAAACATTCATGGAGATATTCCGGAAGTAGGATTTGCCTCTTTTGAAGACTCTCCAAGATATTCAACCGGATATACGACATTGTTCAATTCGCTGGGAACAGTTCCGGAAACCCATATGCTGAAACCCTATGATAAAAGAGTAGATGCTACCTATAAATATATGCTGGTGAACCTTCAGAACCTTGATAAAGATTACCAGAAAATAAAGCAGCTCCGCATTGAAAATTTAAAACAATATCAGGCAGGAAAACAATACGGAATCCGATGGAAAATAGATTCCACAAAGTATACAACCATGGATTTCAAAGGTTACGAAGGTCAATACAAACCAAGTGAAATTTCCGGAAAGCCAAGACTGTATTATGACAGAAATAAGCCATTTACAAAAAACATAAAACTATTTACTACAGCCGTTCCTACAGGATATATCACGATTCCGAAATATTATGTAATTCCACAGGCACAATGTAAAGTGATTGAAGAATTCAAAAGAAACGGTATTCAGATGAAACCGATTCAAAAGGATAGCACAATAGCAGTTGAATCTTATAAGATTAAAGACTTTAAAACTGTAAAAAATCCTTACGAAGGACATTATGTACATTACGAAACAACCGTAGAGAGTACAAATAAAAACCAAACGTTTGCCGCTGGAGATTATGTTGTGTCTACCAGTCAGCAAGGCGTAAAATATATTATTGAAACCCTTGAACCTGAGGCATTAGACTCTTTCTTCAACTGGAACTTTTTTGATGGAATTCTGGCGCAAAAAGAATATTATTCAGCTTATATTTTTGAAGATACCGCTGCAGAACTTTTGAAAACAGATAAGAAACTTAAAGAAGCTTTTGAGACAGCAAAAAAATCAGACAAAAAACTTTCAGAAGACGGTGAAGCACAATTGGATTGGGTTTATAATCATTCTCCTTATTTTGAAGAGAAAACATTCAGACAGTATCCGGTGTACAGGGTGTTGTAAGTAATTGAAAAACAAAAATTAAACTAAAAAAAGACGTTTCAAGTGAAACGTCTTTTTTATTTATCTTGGTAAGCCTCTTTTTAATGCGACTTCAGCTCTTTTAATAGCCATTTTTTCTTTCCAGTCCATATATTTCTTCTTGAAATTAGACTTCATGATATCGTCAAATTTACGCTGTACGGTAAGATTCCAAAGAGAATGAGCCTTTACCGCCCATGATTTATCCCAAGCTCTTAATGAAATAGAAAACGAACCGTCAAGGTACTTCATCCAGTGCCACCATCCGGTAGGCATAAACAAAGTGTCACCATGCTCAAGATAACACTCAATTCCTTCTACACCATCCAGCGCAGGGAATTTTGTAAAATCCGGATTTTCAATGTCATAATCCTCCAAAGCATACGTTGCATAAGGAATCTGATATAATCTCTCTCTCCATTTATAGTCAAAAAGAAGAATGTGCTTTCTTCCGTTAAAATGAGTATGGAAAATATGAGCCATATCAATATCAAAGTGAAGGAATGTTACCGATCCTTTTCCACCAAAGAACATATTAGGATACTTATCAAGGAATCCACCCATCAATTCCTTTGGAGAAATATAATCTTCAAGAAGTTTCGGAGCATATTTTATAGGATCAAAGAGGAAAATTCTAAGATCAGTAGGCTCTTTTTGAATAAGATCAATATAATCACCGAATTTCATTTTGGCTGCAGAAGCATTGATGGGAGCCGAAGGATCTGCCTTTGAACTGTCATATAGCGGAACTTCCACATCTCCTACGACCTCCTTCATATATTCCATCGTCCATTTTTGGTAAGCAGGCCATTTTTTTGCCATATTTTTGATGACAACGGGCCTTCTTGGCTTTAGATATTTTTCGTAGAATTCTTCTTTAGAAATGTCATCTACAACATCTATAGGCTTTAAAATAATTCCCATTTTATAAATTTTATGTTACAAAATTATTAAATAAATAGTTATGTGCCGGGTTTTAATTTTTTTTTAATCCATAATTTAAATCATTTTTTTCTATTTAGACTAATTAAATAATTAACTGTTTATTGTTATTAATAAAGCTTTTCCGTTTTTTATTATAAAATGAAAATAAAATCAGTTATTACTTTGTTTCAGGGCAAAGGCGCAATAAAAGAAAAGGAAAATCGATTTTATCATTAGTAATTATTTTATTTTAGAAAGAAAATACTTTACGAGGTTGTAGAATAAAGATACAAAAATACTTATGTTAATTTAATTCAAATTGAAGAGAGATATTTTTTATATTTTAAACAAAAATTAATAATTGAAAAACTTTTTAAATTCAGAAATAAAAAACCAGATTTATTATCTATATTATAAGAATGTTCTGATGCGATCTTCATAATTATTTTCCTGATGTAATCATTTTATCATTGTTAGTAATAAATTTAGGAGAAAGCTGTATTTATTCTTATAACGGTTTTTATAGTGATAAATTTAACTTTTAAGTTTAAATCATATCTTTAAAAATGTAACGAAAGAATAGAATGATGAACTAATTAATCAAATAATAAACATGAAAAAAAATATTTCCTTATTTCTGATGCTTTTTTTTACGGTTCTTACCTTTGCTCAGAAAACAGTATCAGGAAAAATCACGGATACTGATGGGATAGCGATACCAAGTGCCAGCGTGACGATTGAGGAACCTGGTAAAGATGCTATTCTTGCATATGGGATCACCAATTCAAAAGGAGAATATAAAGTAACTTTTACCTCTCCCGAATCTAATGTTGACCTTAAAGTAAAGGCATTCAATCAGAAACCCCTTACGAAACAGATCAGCAATAGTGATCAGACCCAAAACTTTACCATGCAGTCTGAAGCTACAGAAATTAAGGAAGTACAGCTGAAAACGAAAATGATCACCGCAAGAGGAGACACCATTTCGTATGATCTGAAAGCTTTCAACAGTAAAAATGACAGAACCCTAGCCGATGTAATGAAAAAAATTCCCGGAATTGAAGTCAGTACAGACGGAACTATAAAATATCAGGGAAATGCAATCAATAAATTCTACGTTAATGGAAAAGACCTAATGGAAGGAGGTTATGGAACAATCAATAACTCACTTCCCAAAGATGCTGTTCAGAAAGTAGAAGTACTTGAAAATCACCAGCCGGTAAAGATTCTTCAGGATAAAGTTCCTTCAGATCAGGCAGCGATTAATATTAAACTTAAGAACGCTGTAACCATGACAGGTCGTGGTGAAGTAGGATCAGGTTTTGGCGATCCTTGGCTTTGGAATGTAAAATTAACACCCATGTTTTTCGGACAGAAAAGTCAGTGGGTCGTTAATTACAAAACCAATAATATGGGTGAACAGGTAGAAAGCGAGGGAAATATTTTGGCATTTGGAAGCTCATGGGAAGGAAGAAGAGGAAATGTTTCCCAAAATAACTGGCTGAGTGTTGAAAATGCAGAAGTTCCTAATCTTCCTGTAAAACGATATTTGCTGAATAATGTTCACTATTTATCCGCCAATTATCTGACAAATATTGATAAGAAAAAGGAATGGGAACTGAAAGCCAACGCCAATTATACCAATAATGCTGTTGAAAGAGAATCTAATACAGTTACCAGAGATATCCAGCAGGGAACACAGTATAATACAAGATTCCTGAATAATTTTTATACGGATAAACTAAAAGGAGAATTGATTTTTACTAAAAATGCTAAAAAAGGATTTTTCAAAAATACAACCACATTCTCTCAATTCTGGAATGCAGACAGAGCATTTGCGGAAAGAGCAGGATCAATCGGGAATGAAGCTTTGGAATCACCTACTTCATCGTTTCAGAACTCTTTAAGTACCATTATTCCGTGGAAAGAAAAAATGGTTAATTTTAAATCATATATAAGCTACCAAAATGATAAGCAGGTCTTGGAAATTTCTCCGGCAAATTATTTAAAGTTTCCTTATAAGAACCCGAATGATACTGTTTTTACAACTATTAAATTTACACCCGGCACTACCGCTTTACAGAGTTTAAGAATTAAAAGCTTAGAAACTTCACATTCTGCAAATATCAGCTTCTCTACAAAAGGCTGGACCTTCACCCCGCAAGTTGGAATCGATTTTTCAACTGATAGATTAATAACTAATTTTGACGGAATTACGGATGACAACAAGCCTGATTTCAGTAGTTCAGCATATGAAAATGATTTGAAATTCACGAAAGTGAATCCATCAGCTTCTGTAGGAATTAATTATAAATCAGAAGCGTGGAGCATATTTTCAAGCTTTCCAGTGAATTTTAACAGCATGAAAGCTGAAGATGCATTCAGGAACGTTTCAAAATCTCTAAACAAAGTTACATTTACCCCTAATATTTTTGCACAATATTCTTTTGCTTCTTTCTTTAAAGCAAGTGTAAGCGGAGGAATCAGCAATAATTTCGGTGATATACAGACTGCCTATGCAGGATCTATTTTAACAAGCCCAGGAGGATTCAGTGTAATGGACCCGAAAAACCCAATTCCTGAAACCACTACAAAAAACGGAGGCGTAAGGTTGGAATACAGAAACCCATTGAACAACCTTTTCTTCAATGTAGGATATAGATTAAGCGATGCTAAAAATAATCTGTTGGCTTCAAGTTTAGTCAATTCTTCGGGTTTCAGTGTTATTCAATACATTGAGCTTGAAAATAAAAGAACTAATAACAGCTATTATGCAGAAATCGGAAAATATTTTCCAACGTTTAAAACGAATGCATCATTTTCTTACAATAATACAGTATCAAAATCTCAAATGAAGAGAAACAATGATTTATTTGATACCAAGACAGATGGAAATACATTAGGATTTAAATTTAATAACACTTATTTCTCATGGATGAGTGTAGATTTCAATGTGACAAAATCCTGGAATAAACAGTCTAATATTTATACAACAGGAAATCTAGGGAAGAGCGAAAGCTATAATCATAATCTGAATGTATTCTTCTATCCATTGGAAAACCATACTATTGGTTTTTACTGGGATCAAATCAATTCCAAACTGGGAGACACAAAATTTAATAATGGATTCTTTGATGTGTCTTATCAATTCAGTTGGACCAAGAAAAAAGTAGACTTTGAATTAAAATGGATGAATATTTCCAACAGAAAAGTATTCGAAAGGATTAACGTAAAAGATGCAACGATTGAACAAACTACAATGCAGCTCCGTCCCAGTCAGGTCATGTTAACAGTAAAATTCAACTTTAAATAAAAGCAAAACCAATCCCTCGGGATTGGTTTTTTGTTGAGATATATAGTGATTTAAAAGCTTTGTTGATCGGCAGAAGGACCATAACTTCCCGGGAGAGGAATATCATTGATCCTGTAATATACTCCCAATTGTGCCCTGTGATGAGTGATCTGATTCAGTGCATGGCGTATAGATTCATATTTGGACCATTTTGCCAATTCCTGACCCTGATTTTTCAATGCCCAAGTTGCAGTAAGGTCATTTTCCTGTGCATTTTCAAGCGCTTCTTTACCGGATTTGAAATTTTGATCAAGTGTCTGAAGAAGATCTTCGCGGGTTGATATCTGCTTAGGAAGGTGATCTCCGCTTGCAAAATCCAATTCAGAAGTTGTAAGCATCGTATTCGGCCATTCAAAGATTTCAGCAATGTGAGTGGCAAGTGGTAACATTTTCATGCTTTTTTCGTGCGGAGCATAATCATTTTTTCCTTCAGGATAAGCTTCAAAAAACTTTCTGGTGGTTTGATACTCGGCTTCCAGCTCATTTTTAAATTGGGATAAGGTGTCCATAATATTTTGTTTTTAAGAAGATTAAAATTAAGAAAATCATACATGAAAATGTTTTAAGAAAATCATAATTTTTTATATGTCGTGTAGTGAAGTAAGTGTTTGAATAATAGCCTGTTTTAGCTTTGTTAATGAAACGTGCATCATCTATTAAAAAATAAATTGAAAAAAGCTGTAACAAATCTGTTCATATGATTACTAATTAATAAAACTTGAGAAATGAAAAAGCTATTTTCTATATTTCTTATTACGCTTTTTGCCTTTGCTAATGCACAGGATACAAAGGAAACGGCAAACCGCTTCTTTTATGAACTGACTTTTAAGCCTAAAAAAGATTCTGTAAGGCTGGATAAGCTTATCACTATTTTGGATATTACTCCAAAAAAATCAATTTATCAGGATTTTACAATTCCGGCTCAGGATTCCATCATAAAAGTGGCTGTTGAGGAAATGGAAAAGAAAAAAGTTTGGAGAGATGTATCTAAAATGATTAAAATGCCTAAGTTT
Organism: Chryseobacterium sp. CS2K3; assembly: GCF_059515185.1. Taxonomy (NCBI): domain Bacteria; kingdom Pseudomonadati; phylum Bacteroidota; class Flavobacteriia; order Flavobacteriales; family Weeksellaceae; genus Chryseobacterium; species Chryseobacterium sp. CS2K3. The sequence continues at coordinate 585,217 of NZ_JCAKRW010000001.1, forward strand.
TCTTATAAGATTGTAAAAGCTTATCCGGAAATGAAAGAGCAGTACATCGACAGAGTAAGCATGAATTTATTTGGTTATGATGATGCAGTTAAATTTAACTGGAATATTCTGCCGGAAAAACAAAAAATAGGAGCATATAATACTCAAAAAGCGACAACTGAATTTGGAGGAAGAAAGTGGACAGCATGGTTTAGTTCAGATATTCCTTTTCAGGACGGACCTTATAAATTCTATGGGCTTCCGGGTTTGATCGTCAAAATTGAAGATGATGAGAAAAACTATTCATGGATGTTGAGTGGAAACAAAAAAATAGAGAACTATGATGAATTGTCGTATTCAGATAAAATTAATGCTAAATACGGGATTTCAAATACGGTAACTCCTACTACAAAAGAAAAGTTTGAAAAAGCATATGCGAGCTTTAAACAAGATCCAATGGCTGAAATTCGCCAACGAGTTACTCCCGAAATGATGAACATGAAAATGCCTGGATCAGATGTAACCATTGGAGAAGCTCTTAAAACACAGGAGAAAGTAACGAAGGATTTCTTTAATGCAACGGATAATTCTATCGAGAAAGAACAAGCATCATCTTCAGGTAAAAAGAAAAAATAATAAGCATTCATATCAACTAAATTATATTCCGAATCACCCCAGATACAGCAATGTATTTGGGGTGGTTTCTTTTATGCCGGAAGTGTTATTTAGATTAAATTTAAATAGCGTATATTTGCATCACAAAAATTTAGGCTTTGAAAGAGAAAGAATTACATAAATTAAGTGGATTTCCTAAAAACAAAATGGGAAAGATATTGGGATATGATAATGATCATCTGAAAATGCCCAATAAAATCATTGAAATGGGACTCCTTCCAGAGACCGCTTTCAGGATTTTGTACCAGGCTCCGTTCAATGGACCTATGTACGTGGAATTTGGAGCAGAGAAAAGCCGAATTGCTCTTCGTGAAGAAGAAGGAGATTATATCATTGTTGAAGAATTGAATTAATGCAGGCAAACAAGAAAAAACAGATACTTTTAGTAGGGAATCCTAATGTAGGGAAGTCAACGGTTTTTAATGCACTTTGCAACAAAAAGCAGAAAACAGGAAACTATGCTGGTGTTACCGTTGCAAGCCATTCGGGGAACTATGAATACAAAAATGAGGACGTTGAAGTAATTGATCTTCCTGGATCATACAGCGTTTACCCAAGTTCAGAGGATGAAGCTATTTTCTCAAAATACCTTATCGATGAACAAAAAAACTACGCAGGCGTTGTTTATATTCTTGAAGCATTAAGTTTAAAAAGAGGACTTCTTCTGTTTCAGCAGATTCAGGATCTTGGTATTCCCATGATTTTGATTGTCAATCAGATTGACCAGGCGGAAAGAAGAGGGATTACAATAGATATTCAAAAATTCTCAGAAGCACTGGGAATTAAAATTATTCAGACCAATGCCAAAGAGCAGATCGGTATCAATGAAGTGAGGGAAGCTGTCTTCAATAATGAATTTGTAAAAACAGATACAGCCTCATTCGAAACTCCAGCAGAACATAAAGATTTCATTCAAAAGCTGATCTCTCAAAAAGGGTTCGACAATGAATACAAAGCTTGGATGAGCCTTTCTATGGGAACGGATCTGGGCAAGTTGGAATCTGTAATGGATCAGATTAATGATTCACAAGCTAAAAGTATAGTACCGAAGAGATTACAGGTTCAGGAAACCGTTAGAAGATATCAGAATGTAGATAAAATATTGGAGAATGTGATCTCCAAGAAACCTCAGTTCAAAGAATTGTTAACAGAAAAACTAGATAAAGTTTTAGTTCATAAATTCTGGGGATATGTGGTTTTTATGTTGATCTTATTAGTGATCTTCCAAAGTGTTTTCTTCCTGGCAGAATATCCTATGAACTGGATAGAAGAATTCTTTTCATGGCTGTCTGCCTTTACCAATGAGCATCTTCCTGAAGGTCCTATCAACTCACTAGTTTCAAACGGTATTGTTCCTGGGATCGGAGGAATTGTAGTTTTTGCCCCACAGATCGGAATTCTTTTATACTTCCTGTATCTTTTGGAAGATTCAGGATATATGGCAAGAGTTGTTTTTCTGATGGACAGACTTCTTCGTCCATTCGGGCTTAATGGGAAAAGTATTGTTCCGCTTGTTTCAGGAACCGCATGTGCTATTCCGGCAGTGATCTCCACAAGAAATATTGAAAACGTTAAAGAAAGATTACTTACGATATTGGTAACTCCGTTTATGACCTGCTCAGCAAGGCTTCCGGTATACAGTATCATCATCGGGCTGATCATTTCAGAAGGATCATTTTTAGGAATAAAATATAAGGCTCTTGTATTAATGGGAATGTACCTGCTAGGATTTTTAGTGGCACTATTTTCAGCAGCTATTCTTAAGAGATTTATTAAAGATAAAGGAAAAACATATTTGGTAATGGATCTTCCAGCCTATAAAAAACCACTTTTCGGATATGATTTCAAAATGGTTTTAGGTAAAGTATGGGATTTCATTACCGGAGCAGGAAAAATTATTTTCATCGTAAGTATCATCATTTGGGTTTTAAGCTATTTCGGTCCGAAACAACAGCCGAATGAATTGGTAGCTTCCAATGTAGAACTTGATCATTCTTATCTGGCTAAAATGGGTAAAGGAATAGAACCCGTAATTGCTCCTTTAGGCTATGATTGGAAAATGGGAGTGGGAATTCTTACCAGCTTCGTAGCGAGAGAGGTGTTCGTTGGAACAATGTCTACACTTTACAGCCTTGAAGATGATGCTCCTGAAGTAAAAGTGATTGATAAAATGAGAAGAGATGTAAAACCGAACGGAGAAAAAGTCTTCAGTTTTGCAACAGGAATCTCAGTGCTTTTATTCTATGCATTTGCAATGCAGTGTGTTTCTACACTTGCAGTAGTCTACAGAGAAACCAAAAGCTGGAAATGGACTGGCTTTCAGGTGGCAATGATGACAGGTTTGGCATATTTTGTGTCGATGATAGTATATCAAATTTTAAAGTAATGGATTCTTCATTAATTTTCCAGTATGTACTTGTTGTGTTAATTGTAGCATTTGCCTGCTATTCTTTATTCAAAGTACTTAAAAAGAATTTTGCACCTAATAAGTTCAGTTCAAAAAGATCAAGCTGCGATAAGGATTGTGGCTGTTCTTAATATGATTTACGGAGGGTAATTGAAAAAAATGTAGTATTTTCATTTTTTTAATTTAAATTATTCGTTTTGAACTTCTTTAAAGCAGGATCAGTTCTTTTATTCTCTTTAATTGCTACTTGTGGCAAGGCTCAGTCTGATACGCTCAATACCAAATCTTATGCAGATCAGGTAATGATCCGTGTGAATCTGGATACCAATATCGAGAGCTATGTCTTTACACAAGGCGAAGAAGAAAATGCAGAACAGACTATCCTTTCCATCAATAACAAAACGAAAACCTCGGTTTCCATCGATTATAAAATCATAAGTGCTACATTATCATTTGCACCTAAGTTTTTTAATGGTAATAATGATGATGCATTGAAAGGAAGCAGTTCTTATACTGATTTTAGTTTTAGATTTTTCCCCAAAAGATTCATTCAGAATGTTTATTACAAGAATGTAAGAGGCTTTTATATTGAAAATATGAAAGACCTTTTTCCAAACTGGAAGGAAGGTATAGATCCTCATGTCCAGTTTCCCGATCTTCGGGTACAAAGTTTTGGAGGAACAACTTCTTATATTCTTAATAAAAATTTCTCCGCAAGAACCATTTATACCCAGGGAGAATGGCAGAGAAAAAGCAGCGGAAGCTGGGTCCCATTTCTGGATTATGACCTTACCATTTTCAGAAATAGGATTAATGATATAAAAACCAAGGAGTTTCAATATAAGATCGGCGGGAATATAGGCTATTTCTACAATTGGGTTATTGGGAAAAATGTAAATATTTCACCTTACCTGGCTTTAGGGGTCGGAGGAAAATTTTCAAGCTATCGCAATATCCAGAACGGGAACTCCAGAGAAATAGCTCAATATCTTACAATCCGAATGGAAGGCGGGCTGCATGTGGGATATAATACAGATCGTTTTCTGTTTGGCGGAAGATTGAATTTTAATGCTTACGGCTATGAACAGACAAAGAATCAAACGGTAGAAAATAATAATCTCTATGGCTTATTATACATAGGTTATCGTTTTGCTCCCCCAAAAGTGGTAAAAGAGACCTATGATAAAGTTCAAAAAAAGATCCCTGTTTTATAACGTAAAGTCTTTTTAAGTATCTTTGTTTCGACAATTTATTATACTAACAAAGAAATATAAAAACATAATGTCGTTAATAAAATCTATTTCAGGAATTCGCGGAACCATTGGCGGAAAGGTAAATGATAATTTAACACCGCTGGATGTTGTAAAATTTGCTTCCGCATTCGGAACCTGGCTTCAGAACAATAAAAATAAAAAAGATTTAACTCTGATCATCGGAAGAGATGCAAGAATCTCCGGACAAATGGTTTCTTCCCTTGTTACCGCAACACTACAGGGATTAGGTATAAATGTGGTAGATTTAGGGCTTTCTACAACCCCTACCGTAGAAATCATGGTACCTGAACTGAACGCAGACGGAGGAATCATTCTTACCGCATCTCATAACCCAAAACAATGGAACGCTCTTAAGCTTTTAAATGATAAAGGAGAGTTTATCAGCGGTGAAAACGGAGCAGAAGTTCTTGCTTTAGCAGAAAATGAAGATTTCAACTATGCCGAAGTAGATGATCTTGGAAAGTATGAAACAAGAGATGACGCTTTTGACATTCATATCCAGCAGATCCTTGATTTACCAATGGTAGATGCAGAAGCTATTAAAGCTAAAAATTTCAAAGTAGTATTAGACGCTGTAAACTCAACGGGAGGAATCGCTATTCCAATGCTGTTAGATAAATTAGGCTGTGAAACCATCAAATTATATTGCGAACCGACAGGTCATTTCCCTCACAATCCTGAACCGTTGAAAGAACATTTAGGAGATATTTGTGAACTGGTAAAAAAAGAAAATGCAGACTTCGGTATTGTAGTAGATCCGGATGTAGACAGATTAGCCTTAATTGATGAAAAAGGAGAAATGTTCGGAGAAGAATATACGTTGGTAGCAGTTGCAGATTACCTGTTGAAGAATAAAAATGGTGTGGCAATTTCTAACCTTTCTTCAAGCCGTGCATTGAGAGATGTAGCAGAAACTCACAATTCAGAATACTTTGCAAGTGCTGTAGGAGAAGTGAACGTAGTGACCTTAATGAAAGAGAAAAATGCTGTAATCGGCGGAGAAGGAAATGGAGGAATCATTTATCCTGATCTTCACTACGGAAGAGATTCTTTGGTGGGAGTTGCATTATTCCTAACCCATCTGGCAAAAGAAAATAAAACAGTTTCCGAAATGAGAGCAGGATATCCAAGCTATTTCATGGGGAAAAAGAAAATAGAACTGACACCAGAAATAGACGTAGATGCTATCTTAAGCAAAATGGAGAAAGAGTATGAAAACGAAGAAGTTTCTACTGTAGATGGTGTTAAAATCGACTTTGAAAACAATTGGGTTCACCTTAGAAAATCCAATACAGAACCTATCATCAGAATTTATACAGAAGCTAAATCTCAGGAAGAAGCTGATAAATTAGGAGATGATATCATTGCCAAAATTAAAAGTTTAATTTAAAATAAATATAAGAACGGACCAAGCTCCGTTCTTTTTTTATATCAATATGTTTGAACACATAAAAGACAGATTCCCCTTTCCAAAAGAAAAGTGGCGAAAGTTTGTAAGCAGCTTTGAAAAAATGGAAGTGCCGGCAAAAACATTGCTTTTAAAAGAAGGCGACATATCAAATAATGCGTTCTATTTAGAAAAAGGACTTGTCAGAGCCTGGTATAATAATGACGGAAAAGATGCTACATTTCAGTTTTTCCTGGAAAATACCATGTTTTCTTCACTGGAAAGCTTCAAAAAAGGATTACCAAGTATGGTTTCATTTGAAACCGTAGAACCTTGTGTTTTATACAAAATTAAAAAAAACGATGCAGAAATATTTCTGGAAGAAGTATATGAAAATCCGGAACTTAGAACTCTGTTTATGGATGCTCTTTTTGAAAGAATGTTTGACTATATGAAACATTTCTTTTCATTTATAAAAGATACACCACAACAACGATATATCAATCTTTCAAAAGCCAATCCGGAAATAATAAAAAGAGTTCCACAACATTATATTGCATCCTATTTAGGAATTACAACTGTACATCTCAGTAGAATCAAAAGCAAAATACTGAAAGAAAATCTTTCTTGAGCTGGAAGCTGGAAGTTTCTGGCAGTCGAGATACGGCTGCTGCCCAAACTAATTATATTTATCGTACAGACGCAAGGAATTTTCAAAATAATGCTTTAAAAAAACATTTGCAAAGACGTTTCACCCAGCAATGAACCTATTCTTAGCTGAACGAATTACCCTTGCGCCTGAAAAATAAGACGACATGGAACCTTGTGTTTTTAATTCTTTCATTAGTATTAACGGCTTTCAATAACTTCCATCCTCCCGCTTCCATCTTCCTTCCTAATTGATAACAAATGTTATCGCTCCGCTATTTTCCACCTCATAATTTTGTATAAAAATATAAAACAATGAAAGCAGCAGTCGTTTTTGAAAAAGGAAATGTTCCTCAATATGCAGATTTCAAGGAATCGGAAGTAACGAATGAAAATGAAATCTTAGTCTCTGTAAAAGCAGCATCTATTAAAAACCTTGACAAAGTAAGAGCAAGCGGAAAACACTATTCTACCGAAAATGAAGTTCATCAGCCTACAATTGTCGGTTCAGACGGAGTAGGGTTTTTAGAAGACGGAACGAAAGTCTATTTCTTCAGTAAAAAAGGAACAGTTGCGGAAAAGGCAGTTGCAGATAAAAAAATGATGGTTAAGGTTCCTGATCAACTTGATTTTACCACAGCATCAGCATTACCCAACGCAGTTATGGGATCTGCAATGGCATTAAAATTCAAAGCTGGGATACAGCAGGGAAATGTTGTATTGGTGAATGGAGCAACAGGAATTACCGGAAGAATAGCTGTTCAGATTGCGAAAGTGTATGGAGCAAAGAAAATCATTGTCACAGGAAGAAACGAAGAATCTTTACAGGAGCTTCTTAAATTGGGTGCTGATGAGGTTATTTCCCTGCATCTGAATGATGAGGATTTTAAAAAGAAAATAAAAGAAATTCATAATGAAACTCCTATTGATATTATCCTGGATTATATTTGGGGGCATTCTGTGGAAATGATTTTGTCAGCATTTAAAGGAGACGGAACATTCTCTCACAAAACAAAGCTGATTACCATAGGCGCAATGAGCGGAGATACCATTCAGTTGTCTTCACAGATCCTCAGGGCAACAGATATACAAATTTCAGGGTCTGGATTAGGAAGCTGGACAAAAGAAGAATCTGCACTTTTATTCTCAGAAATTATTCCTGAAATGTTTCAGGCTGCTGTTGAAGGAAAGATTAAAATTGAGACACAAGAGGTTGATATTAAAAATATCGAATCCGTATGGAATGCAGAGATACAAACCGGGAAAAGGCTTGTAGTAAGAATTTAACCCCAATTTCCGTTTTTTTATCCACAATCCTTTTATCGGTTTTCTTTTTTTACTATTTTTATAATAGAAATTTATGAAATGGATATTTCAAAAAAAAGTTGCAACTTTGCATAAATATTTGAATATCAGTTTCAGATATATTAATTAATTAGATGTTTGCCGAGGTCTGTAAGCAAATTCAGACATCAGGTTGACAAAGAGGAGACTATTGGAAGAGTATTTTGGAAATGAACTTGTAAAAAAGTTCGAGGAAATGATGGAAAACAATGACGAATTCTACTTCGATACAGAAGAATTAGAAGATATCATTGTTTATTATTTGGAGCTTGGTGATTTTAATTATGCCGATATGGCTGTTAATTATGCACTGAAGCTTCATCCTAATTCATTAGATATCAAGATTAAAAAACTTGAAATTCTTTTGGAATGGGAAGAATATAATACGGCGAAGGATCTTATCAATGAGCTGAAAGGTTCCTCTATGGAAAATACAGACTTTTTGGTTTGTTACGCCAAGTATTATTCGAACCTGGGAAATCCTAGAAAATCAATTGAAATTTGTAAAAAAGCCCTTACTCTGGAGGAAGAAGAAAATTTCCTTCACAACTTTATTGCAGATGAATATGTGAATCTCGGAGATCCTTTTAACGCTCTTAAACATTACAAAAAAGCACTTAAAGAAGATCCTAGTGACGAATATTCATTAGAAAATGCGATGGTGTGCTTTAGTGATTTGAATAAGAGTGAGGAGGCTATTGCCTTTCTTAATGAATATTTAGATGAATTCCCTTATTCTGAGATCGCTTGGTCGGAATACGGACAATTCTACTTCAACAGAAAGAACTATGAAGAAGCAATAAAAGGATATGATTATTTATTGGCAATCAATTCAAATTCTGTAGGAGTATATGCCAATAAAGCAGCTTGTTATGAAGCTTTAGGACAATACCAAAAAGCAATCAATACCTATGAAGAAATGCTTGAGTTGGAATACACCAAAGCATTTACCTTCTATAAAATCGGATTGTGTAATAAAGCATTGAAACAGCCTATCTTAGCATTAAATTCTTTTCAGAAATCACTGAGAGAAGATCCTCAGTTTTACCTTGCTATGATGGAGCAGTCATACCTATATGAAGAAATGGGTGGAATGTCTGAAGCATTATACTTTGCTAAAGAAGCGACTCAGTTGAACGAGAATAATCTTGATTATCAGAAAAGATTAGCATTCTTATTCATTGATTCCGGGAAATTTGAAGAAAGTCTTTCCTGTTTGAAAAAGCTGGTAGATGCCGAACCTTCAAGGTTTTACAATTGGTATGCCTATTCAGAAGTATTGATGCTTGTAGGAGAATATGAAGAAGCGATAACTGTTTTGAATGCAGCTGTTAAGAAACATCACAGAGCAGAGCTGTTTTATCAGTTAAGCAATTGTTTCTTCAATCTTAAAGATCAGGACAAAGGAATAGATTCGCTTCAGAAAGCTTTAGAATTGGATCCGTCTTTAGTGAAGGATATGCAGAAAAAATATCCGTTCATTAAGGATGAAGTAAAAAAGGTAAAAGCGAGTAAAGTAAAGAAAAAGAACTAGAATAGTACTTAAAATAATAAAAAGCCTGCATTTTGCAGGCTTTTTTATTATTGATAATTGTATTCGTAGATGAATTGGTCCGGTTGGGTAGTTGTAGGGTTTCCACTGGCATCCAGCTCCTGTCTGGTTTCTACAGAAGGATATCCACTAGAATTAAATGTAGTGTTATACTTATAATTTAAAAACACATTACCCGTTCCTCCGGCAGTGGTAGAAACAAGTGAGCTTTTAAAAGTTCCTAAACTGTTTTTGATGTTTGAAAATAATATGGATACATTATCATCAGTATCTCCGTTGAAGATGATTTTATCAAGACCCTTTACATTTTTAAAGGCATAATTTTGATTCGTATGAACATAGGTTCCGGTTTGGGTATAATTTACTGAATTTCCATTGGTAATTCCGGTTCCGGTTCCCGTAGAACTTACCATATTCCCATTACTGTTGTACGTATATACATTGTTCATGGTATAGTTTGTATTAGGGCCTAAAATTGCCTGTTTCTTTACATTGATCTGTGTTGTGCTTACATGAGTATAGGTATATGTCATCGTAGCCTGGATCGCGCCTGAATCAGAATACTCTTTGTTTACCGCCGTTGCCAGACGTCCATTAGAATAGGTATAGTCAATGGATGTATCAAGAATATTATAATAATAGTTTTTTATATTAGTGATATAATCACCTGTATAAGTGAATTCAATCCTGAATCCTGGACTGGTAGTATTGGTTAAACTAATGATTTTTGTGCCGTTATAATTCACTTTCATGGTAACCCCATCATTCGTTACCTTCACAGGAAGTATTACATTTTGAGTGGTTGGGTCACTATTATCTACAGGGTTTTCATCATTAGATGACGAGCAGGAAAGAGAAAGTAAAGAAATTGCTCCGAATAGTAAAATTTTGTTCATGATTATAAATTAATTTCATCAAATATAAATTAATTTATAATGCAAATTTATTTTTTTTGATTTGTTCGTAAAAATATTAATCCGCCAATAATAATTCCGGCACCAATGAATTGAATATATGTAAGCTTCTCACCATCAATGATTCCCCAGACAATAGCTACAATAGGCATCACTAAAGTAACTGTTGACGCAAAAAGAGGAGAAGATACTTTCAATAACCGGTAATTCATCATCATTGCAAGCCCGGTTCCGAAAATAGATAAAATGCTCACAAACATCAGCCCCAGAAGGTTATCTTTAGAAAAACTGAATTCAGAGAAAAAGCCAGTACTCGTTAACGCAATTAGAGAAGGAAAAAATAAAACAAAAGAGAAGATAAATGCAGATAAAACAGTAGATGAAACCTCCATAAGCTTCGATTTTACTGTTGTGGTACTCAGGGCATAACATAAAGTGGCAAGTAGAAGCAATAAAATGGGAATCAACTTAAATGCCCCACTGTCTCTACCTCCAAAAGCAAGAATACAAACGCCGGAAAAACTTACTAATGTTCCTATGATCTGCTTCTTTGTGGTTTCAAACTTCCAGACCAATGCTCCTACAATAATAACAAAAATCGGCATCATTGAATTGATAATTCCCGCAATACTACTGCTTACCTCCGTTTCTGCAATAGGAAACAGAAACATCGGAATAAAATTTCCTGTAAAAGCTGCTAAAATAAGCCACTTTAAATGTTTTTTAGGGAAAAGTTTATAGTTTGAAATAGCAATAGGCATTAGAATAATCCCTGCAATAAGTACTCTTAAAGAACCTACCTGAAATGGATTGAAATGTTCCAGTGATTTTTTGATCAAAATAAAAGAAGATCCCCAAATAATGCTCAGGATAATCAGAAGAAGCCATTTTTCTTTATCTGCGTTCATTGTTTTCGTGTAGTATTTTTAAAAATTCTTTTTTAGGAATCATCTTCGCTCCCAGACTTTCCAAATGTTCCGTATGAGACTGGCAGTCAATTAATTTAAGTTGATCTTTATTGCTTTCTACAAAATGAATAAATCCTGCCTTTGAAGCATTGCTTACTTTAGCAAACATACTTTCACCACAAAAAACATTTCCGATCTGCAAACCGTAAAAACCACCCACCAGTTCTTCTCCCTGCCATACTTCAATACTTTTTGCTAAACCATATTCATGAAGCTGGATGAAAGAATCCATGAGTTCATCAGAAAGCCACGTTCCAGATTGTCCTTTTCGCTCAGATTGTTGACAGTTTTTGATCACTCCCCTGAAATCTTTGTTCACGGAAAAAGTAAAAACATTCCTGTTTAAAATCTTTCTCATAGATTTTGAAACCTTTATTTCGTCAGGAAGTAACACAAATCTTGGGTCCGGACACCACCATAATATTTCTTCTCCCGGATTGTACCAGGGGAAAATCCCCAATTGATAAGCAAACCAGATCCGTTCTACAGACAGATCTCCACCAAAGGCGATAAGCCCATCGTGTCCGTCATATACTTCAGGATCGGGAAATGATATCTCGTTTTCGTCTAATCGGACCATTTTTTAGAAAAAAAATCCCACTTTTAAGAAAGCAGGATTTATATTTGATCTTAATTCTTTAATTAGAAAGGTAAATCATCATCGTCGTCTCCGGCAAACGGATTCTCGTTGGAAACTGGAGAAGCTGACTGCTGAGGCATAGCCTGAGTAGGTTCTGAACCATTGTCGAAAACTTTTTCCACTCTCCATCCTGTAATAGAGTTGAAATATTTAGTTTCACCTTGTGGAGAAACCCATTCTCTACCTCTGATGTTGATTCCTATCTTTACGTTTTCTCCTTCTTTAAGATTATCCAATAAACTAATTTTATCAGACAAAAACTCTATGTTTATCGGCTGTGGATACTGTTCCTGGGTTAAAATAACCAATTCTCTTTTTTGAAATCCACTTGCAAATGTTTGAGTTTCAAAAAGTTTCTTTACCGTTCCTTGTAATTCCATATCGTAATTATTAACGTTGTAAAAGTAAGAAAATGAAATGTAATAATAGGTGCCACAGAAAAAAAAACTGGAAATTTTAATTTTTTTCGAGAAAAAGTTTGGAGGTAACGGAAATTGTCCTATATTTGCACTCACAAAAACGAAGCAAGCTCTTTAAAACTTACAATACAAAAAAACCAGCGGATGTGGTGTAATTGGTAGCCACGCCAGACTTAGGATCTGGTGCCGTGAGGCGTGGGGGTTCGAGTCCCTTCATCCGCACTATGCGAAAATAGCTCAGCTGGTAGAGCACAACCTTGCCAAGGTTGGGGTCGCGGGTTCGAATCCCGTTTTTCGCTCCACACCATGCCCTGGTGGTGGAACTGGTAGACACGCAGGACTTAAAATCCTGTGTCCGCAAGGACGTACGGGTTCAAGTCCCGTCTGGGGTACAAAGCCCTCTGTATTTCGTTACGGAGGGTTTTTTGTTTTTATAGAGAGTGTTCTTTAAATAAAGATTCTTATATTTGTAGGAATTATCGACAAAATCTGCGAAAGCAGAATATATATCAGCGGATGTGGTGTAATTGGTAGCCACGCCAGACTTAGGATCTGGTGCCGCGAGGCGTGGGGGTTCGAGTCCCTTCATCCGCACAATACGAAAATAGCTCAGCTGATAGAGCTTAAGATTGATTTAAATCTATTTTCGTATCCACACCATGCCCTGGTGGTGGAACTGGTAGACACGCAGGACTTAAAATCCTGTGTCCGCAAGGACGTACGGGTTCAAGTCCCGTCTGGGGTACAAGACCCTCTGTAATTTATTACGGAGGGTTTTTTGTTTTAATTAATGAAATTTACCCATTCTTGGGATCAGGAGCAAAAGTGGATCAGGCACAAAAGTTGAGTGCTACGCAAAAAGTTTCGTTAATCTGAAGAAAAAATAAATTATCTTTTTACTCCTTTAAGCTTTATACTTAAATTTTATTTAAGCGCAAAGATATGATGGAATTGATTATTGATAAGGGAGCTAAGAAAGCGACAAAAGTCGCTGATGAAGCGATATAGATATGCGTACGCTTAGAAAGAATCAATACAATTGATTCAAGCTTTGCTTCCTAAAATACAACACCAGATAATAGAAATCCTTTGCGTTAAATTTTAAAATTAAACAGATCTAAATATTCTAAGCTCCACAGCTTTTGCGCTTGATCCATCTTTAACAGAGATATTTCCCGAAATGATATAATAAAAGTAATGTATTGCTGTTGATTATATTTTGTTTTCCAATCTTTCCAGTCTTTCAAAAATATCCGTAAAAATGTTTTTATCTGAAGTGGAAACATTTCCTACAATTTTATAAAGATTTTGATTATCTGAGGCTGCTGCGTACCTTAAAACGCCATCTGTAAGTACTAATAAATGTTGATGAGAATCTTTTCTAAGATCAGCTTTATTTAAAAATAAAATATCATCATAATGATAAGGAGAAAGCAACGGTTTTTCCGGGGTGAATTCATAGACAAAATCAACGGATGCTAATATTTTTTGCAGTATCGGGCTGTTTTGTAGTTCATGCTCCTTTAAAGTTGATTTTTCATTTTTTTCACTGATTGCCAGTTCCGGGAACAGCATCAGTTGGTCTATATCTGAGACACTTACCAATTGATTTACCTGCAAGGTTTCAGTTAATAATTTATCAATAGTAAGGTTAAAATGGTTAGCAACCTTCAATATAGTCTCAATCTTCGGCTCTGCACGCCCTTCTTCATAAGAGCTGATAACTCCTCTGTTTAAGTCAAATAAATCAGCAAAAGCCTTTTGGCTCAATCCTTTAACCTGTCTTATTTTCTTAATATTAGTTCCAAAGAAGCTCATTGTTTGTCTAATCTTTTTTGCAAATATAGAGAATCTTAAATAATTAAATGCTAATAATATTTGCAATCTGGAAAAATTATGCTATATTTGTGTAATAACGAAATAGAAAACACTAAACCAGGAATCATGAAAAATCAAATTTTTAGAACAGTCAAAGAGTGGTTGTTAGATTATGAGTTTAATATTATCCTGGAAGATGAAGCGCAAAGAATCTTAATCATAGAAAAAGAATCTAACGGGATAAAAAATATGATCCTTATTATATCAGATTCTATTCTGATCATGGAACAGTTTCTTTTTGAAATCAAAAATCCTTCTGAACAAACCTTTAGAAAACTTCTCCAGAAAAACAGAGATATTGTACATGGAGCTTTTGTTTTAGACAGTACAGGAAAACGCGTCATCTTCAGGGATACTCTTCCCACAGATCATATGGCACAGAATGAAGTAATGGCTTCTATCAATTCTTTGGGGATTTTGGTAGGCGAATTTACCAGCGAGATGCTTGAAATGAGTAAGTAATTCAACAAAAGATATTTAAAATGAACATTTTTAAAAGACTATTAACAATAGGAAAAGCAGAGATCCATTCTGTGATTGAAAGTTTTGAAGACCCTATAAATATGACAGAAGAGGGAATTCGTGATATGAAAGAACAGCTTGGAAAAAGCATAGAAGCACTTGCTCAGTTAAAGGCTTTGGCAATCCGTAAAAAGAACGAAGCTGAAAAAGAAGAGCAAACTGCCAATGATTATTACAATAAAGCCATTGTCATTATTCAGAAAGCTGAAAAAGGTGAAGTGGAACATTCAGAAGCAGACCGTCTTGCCAAGGAAGCTTTGAAAAGACAGGCATCTTATCAGGAAAATGCAGAAAAATTGCAGCAGGAGCATCAAAAGCTTCATTCCGATTGTGAAAAAATGAAAACCACAATCAATCATCTGAAATCAAGTATTGCCAAGTGGGAAAATGAGCTGAAAACCCTGAAAGCAAGAGTTCAGGTAAGTGAAGCCACAAAAGATATCAATCAGAAAATGACTCAGATGGATACCGGAAGTGCAGTAAGCATGCTGGAAAAGCTGAAAGATAGAGTTGTACAGCAGGAAACCATTGCTGAAGCATATTCCGATATTTCAAAATCAGGAAAAACAATTGATGAGGAAATAGACGCCATTGTAAACAACAATGATATGGAAGCTGAGGAAGCATTAAACAGATTGAAAGAAACACTTAAAAAAGGCTAATATGACCTTTCAGGAATTTTTAAACATAGCATTTTCGCCGGTAAACACTGTTTTAAGTGTATTGCTTGGATTATCGGTGATTTATTGGTTATTCACCATCATTACCGGGCTGGATATCGATGTGGGAATACATTCCGATGTCGATGTTGGCGTAGACACTCACGTTCCGGACGGTCATATTCATGCTCCCGATCATGATGCTTCTGCGTGGATGCATTTCCTGAAGTTTCTCAATCTCGATATTGTCCCGATAACGTACTTTCTTACTTTATCGTTGTTGATCACATGGCTGGGTTCATTTTATCTGGGCTATTTTATTCCGATGCCCACATGGCTGGGGATAGTGATGATATTTCCGCTGATGATTGTGGGAATGCTGCTTACTAAATTCATATTGAAGCCTTTAAATCCTTTTTTCAAGGAAATTAATCATAAAGGTGAAGCGTCATATGCTTTTCTTGGAAGAGAAGGAAGATTAAAGTCAAGTATTCAGGATGATAAAATAGGAATGATGGAAGTATTCATCGGGAGTGATCCTATGACCCTGATGGTGAGAAGTCAGGACGGAAAAAAACTGGAACACGGAACTTACGTAATGATTGTAGACGAAGACCTCGAAAAACGTCTTTATTATGTTCAGAAATCAATGAGATATTAAAATCAACAATTATGTTCAAACTATTTTTAATCATGTTGAATTATATTTTAGAGATTTTTTCTCAATATTTTTAAAATAAACACAATTTATATATAAACTATAAACTTATAAAACTATGAACTTACCTTTAATTGCTGGAATTATTATTGTTGCGGTAGCATCAATCGGATTGATTTTCTGGATTTTATCGATGTATAAAAAAACCGTGCAGGGAATCGTTATTTTGAGAACTGGTTATGGAGGTACAAAAGTCTTCTTTAATGCAGGCATTGTTATTCCAATTATCCATCGTATGGAATCTATGGACATCTCAGTAAAAAAACTGGAAATATCAAGAGAAGGAAAAGCCGGATTGATCTGTAAAGACAATATGAGAGCAGATATTCAGGTGGCATTCTTTATCCGTGTCAATAAATCAGTAGATGATATTGTGAATGTAGGACAAACGATTGGATGTCAGAGAGCTTCCGATGCTCAGACTTTAAGAGAACTTTTTGAAGCAAAATTTTCAGAAGCATTAAAGACTGTCGGAAAGAAATTTGATTTTACAGAACTGTATGAAGCCAGAAGTGAATTCCGTCAGGAAATCCTTGATATTATTGGTACAGATTTAAATGGCTATGTTTTGGATGACTGTGCGATTGATTATCTTGAACAAACTTCCATCGATAAGCTGGATAAAGATAATATCCTTGATTCTGAAGGGATTAAAAAGATCACAGAACTTACGGCTACTCAAAATATTAAGGCAAACCAGGTGCGCCGTGATGAAGAAAAAACAATTACCAAGCAAAATGTAGAAGCCAGAGAAGCTATTCTTGAACTTGAAAAACAGCTGGCAGAGAAAGAAGAATCTCAGAAAAGAGAAGTGGCAAACATTAAGGCACGCGAAAATGCTGAAATCTTAAAAGTAGAAGAAGAAGAACGTCTAAGATATGAAACTGTACGCATTGCTACAGAAGAAAAACTACAGATTGCAGAAGAAAATAAACTTCGCCAGGTAGTTATTGCCGCTAAAAATAAAGAACGTGCAGATCTTGTAGAAACCGAAAGAGTACTGAAAGACAAAGCTTTAGAAGCTACCGAAAGAGAAAGAATTGTTTCCCTTGCACAGATCGAAAAAGATAAAGCAATAGAACTTGAGAAGAAAAGTATTCAGGATGCGATCCGTGAACGATTGACAATGGAGAAAACCGTTGTAGAAGAGCAGCAGGGAATCAAAGATCTGGAAGCATTCAAAACGGCAGAAAGAAACAAGCAGGTAGAAATTACTGTAGCAACTCAGGAAGCAGAGAAAAAATTGATTGAAGAAACCAGAGCAGCGGAAGCACGTAAGCTGGCAGCTGAAAAAGATGCTCAGAAATACGTAATCGAAGCACAAGCGAAGAGAGACGCAGCAGAAAAAGAAGCAGAAGCACGTAAGATTATTGCTGACGCTAAAGCTAAAGAAGAAGCAACGGTAGGATTATCTGAAGCTCAGGTAATGCATGCAAAAGCAGATGCCGCAGAAAGACAGGGTATTGTAGAAGCTGTAGTTATCGAGAAAAAAGCAGATGCCGTGAAGAAAGAAGGAATTGCACAGGCAGAAGTAATCAAAGAAAAAGCATTGGCAGAAGCTGCAGGTATTACTGAAAAAGCAGAAGCAATGAAAAAACTGAACGATGCAGGAAAAGATCACGAAGAATTCCGTCTGAAACTGAATAAAGAGAAAGAAGTAGAGCTAGCTGAAATTGCCATCCAGAAAGACATTGCAGATGCACAATCGTTAGTATTGGCAGAAGCATTCAAAACTGCGAAAATAGACATTGTCGGAGGTGATAACACATTCTTTGATAACGTAATCCGTCAGGTTTCTGCAGGAAAAGGACTGGATAAATTTGTCAGCCACAGTGAAAATGCCCAGATGGTAAGGGAAAATTTATTAGGAGATGGTGAAAATATCATTGCTAAAGTGATGGGAATGGTAGACAAATACAATATTTCTTCAGACGACATCAAAAATATGAGCATTGCTTCCCTGATCTTTAAACTGAACGGAGTAGCAAACCAGCAGGAAAGAGGAATTCTGGAAAGAGCTCTTGACATGGCAAAACATATGGGAGTAGACAATAAACCGGTGAACGGTAATCATATATAATATTTGATATTATCAACCTTTACCAACCTTATAGGTTTCAAAAATCTATAAGGTTTAGATGAAAATAAAGTATCATAAGTTCTACACAAAGACCTGCCGTAAAAAGCAGTCAGGACAACTTAACCCAATACTATGTCAGAACAACTTAATTCCGGAACCTACGAAATTATCCAGAACCGTCTGAACGAGCAGAAGAATGATCTCATCCAGAGGCTTCATCAGCTTAATGATGATCGTAAAAATATCTTTGGCGGAATAGATTTCTCACTCATTGCCAATGAAAGAATTTCCACGGAGCATAGCTGTATTGCCAAGGATATTTATTCTTTGGGTAATCAATTGATATTCGGTTCCAATGCTCATTTAGGATTACAGACTGAGATTAATATTTCGGATGTTTTCTCAATATATACCATCAATAATAACAGATTTGAACCCCAGGATTATACCCTGATCAATGATGAGATTTTTATTGATGAATTTAAAAATTTATACAAATATTACAGGAATACATTTTTCGCCAGATTTACCTTTACGGAGAATTATCTCTATATGGTTTTCCAGCTTTCGGAAAGTACCACGGATATTAAGGCATTCAAATGGCTGATTAAAGAAAACCAGCTTATTTATGTAGACTCAAGAAGCGCTTCAGAAACAGCTTATCCGCAGCAGCACGGCTTTGCATGGACCAAGGCAACAAGAGATATGCAGCGATCTGGAAAACATCCGCATATTTCCCTTGCAGATAAGGTTTTCGTGGAAAGTATCGGTGGAGATATTACCATTAAAGTTGAAGATAATACCGATACAGGAAAAGGTATTTATTCCGAAGATGTTATTCATAAAGATCAGAATCTTGATGATGCTGAAATTCATTTCTGTGATCTGGATAATCTTGTATTGTTCAAAATAAAGCCCTACCAGGAAACAGAACGTTATTTTATTTATAATCATAAAGAAAAGACGGTTTCAAGGGCGGACGCTCTTAAATATTCAGCGCTTTTGCTTCCCGAAAATCAAGGAGTATTATTCTCTAATGGATATGCGCTGCAAACCGGAGGGTTGAAAGTAATTTCTCAGGATCAAAACAGACTCTATTATCTGAAAACAGTTCTGGAGCCTAATGGAGAAAACTTTCTATATGTTTTTTATGATGATAAAACGAACAACTACCAGTTGATTTCCTATAATATCATCACCCAAACCATTGAAACACCGATTCGTTGTAGTGGATTTACATTCTTAAGCGATGGCAGGCTGATCTATCTGAGAGAAAGCATTGAAACCACAAAAAATCACCTTGCTCAGATCTGGCAGACCCCATTTTCTAAAGAATTGCTTCCGAATGCTGAAAAAGCAGACAGCTTATTGTACAAGATCGGGAATAAAGACATCGTAAGAGTAATGGCGGAAAGCCAAGAATTAATTACCCTCTTAAATAAAAAAGACTCTTACAGCGGACTTTATAACGACATTGTAAAGCTTTCTACCTTTATTCTGGATACCTATTACTTTTTGGGAGAAGAAGAAGTTCAGAAGCTTGACCAGCCATTGAGAGAGATTAGAGGGATTGCCCATTCTGCCATAAATGAATATGAAAAAGTAGTTGAGCAAAGGAAAAATACAGAAGAAGCTTTAGAAAAAATACAGCAATCCTGCAATAAGATCCTTGATGATACTAAAAGACTTCACTATTCACAACTTACAGAATATATTGATGCACTATCTCAGATCAGGGCGCTACGAGGAGAAGTAACAGGAGCAAGAGAGCTGAAATATGCAGACCCCAACCTTTTGGATGCTCTTGAAAAAGCTCTTTCAGACCGGTATACAGAATTGTCTAATGCCTGTGTAGAATTTTTACTGCAGGAAGGAGCATTATTGCCTTATGAAGACAAAGCGCAGAAGATTTCAGAGGATATTGTGTCATTACAAAAAGCGATTGATGCTAAAACCATTGATGAGAATATCAATACATTATCCGGGCAGTTGGAGCTTCTGGTAGATATTGTCAATAACCTGAAGATTGAAGATACTTCCCAGTCTACCCAGATCATTGAAAATATATCATTGATCTTTGCCCGTCTGAATCAGGAAAGGCTTGAGCTCAGCAAAAGGAAAAGAGAAATTTCAGGAAAAGAACTCGCTTCAGATTTTCAGGCACAGATTACTTTGTTTGACCAGTCTGTGATCAATTTTCTGGAACTTTCCCAAACCCCTGAAAAATGTGATGAATATCTTACCAAACTTTCTATCCAATTGGAAGAAATGGAAACAAAATTCATTGATTTTGATGAATTTATCCAACAGATAGGAACCAAAAGAGAAGAAGTCTACGGACATTTCCAAAACAAAAGAGTACAGCTTACAGAATCAAGAAACAAAAGGACCCAAAGCCTTTTTGATGCAGCACAAAGAATTCTGAAATCGGTTCAGACCAAAGCCGAATCTTTTGATGCTGAAAATGAAATCAATGGATACTTTGCTTCCGATCTGATGGTGGAAAAGGTGAGAGATTTTGCCAGACAACTTGCAGAGCTGGAAGATTCTGCAAAATCCGAAGAAATTCAAACCCTTTTAAAAACCTGTCAGCAGGAATCAGTAAGAAAGCTTAAAGATAAAAAAGAAATTTATGTAGACGGAGAAAGCGTTATAGCACTTGGTAATTATAAATTTGCTGTCAATCAGCAGAAACTTGATCTTACACTGGTTCTGAAAAATGCGCAATATTACTATCACCTTACCGGAACAAGCTTTTATGAACCTTTACATTTCAATACCGCAGATGAGTTCAAAGAAGTTTGGAATCAGGAATTTATTTCAGAAAATACAAAGGTTAAAAGATTTGAGTACTTAGCCTGGAATGTATTTTCAAACCATAAAGAAATTGCGACGGAGGAACAGAATGAGCAGGCTGTTCAGCAGTTTACAGCAGATCATTTCGGAGATGGATTGGTAAAAGGAATTCACGATAAGGATGCACAGATTATCGTATCTAAACTTCAGCAAATGTACAATGAATTGGGGCTGATGAGGTTTACAACTCAGGAAAGAGCATTGGCACAACTTTTCTGGTTCTTGTTAGCTCCCGGAAGAAAAGAATATTATACAAAACAGTTTGAGGCTACTGCTATTATTTCCCAGTCTTTTGCTGTACAACAAGGATTTGAATACTTAAGTAGGGAACTTGCCGAAGAGATGAGATCTTTTGCATCAGCAAATAATATCTTTACAGAAACAGATTGTATCAATGCTGCCATATACCTGAAACAAGAGGATAAAGAAAACTTTCTGATCTCTGAAAAAGGAGGTGCTTTATACAGTTTGTTTTTAAAAGAGCTTAAAGAAAAAGGCAAAGATCTTGAGTTTATTACTCAGTTACAAGCTATGTATCAGTATCCTTCGGCATGTTATTATATTGCGGAAGGAGCCCTAAAAGCTTTTGATGCAAACGCTGAGAATGATATTATCCAGGAAGTGATTGCATTTATCATTACTCAAAAATTTGATCCGAAAAATATCAGACATGTTTCTTATGAAATCGCCATAAAAGAACTGAAATCACTTGAGAAAGATACAGAATACGCTCTTAATTACTTTGAATTTGTATCCAGATTGAATCATTTCAATACTGTTACCGTTCCAAAGTACAAGAAACTTCAGGAATTGAAATACACTTGGGTGGATGAGAAGAAAAAAGCGTT
Source organism: Chryseobacterium sp. CS2K3 (assembly GCF_059515185.1). Taxonomy (NCBI): domain Bacteria; kingdom Pseudomonadati; phylum Bacteroidota; class Flavobacteriia; order Flavobacteriales; family Weeksellaceae; genus Chryseobacterium; species Chryseobacterium sp. CS2K3. Next base: position 606,985 of record NZ_JCAKRW010000001.1, read on the forward strand.
GAAACTAGAGACTTTCCAACCGCAGATATTGAGTTCATTCGTAAGAAACAAGCTGATCAATGACGTTTATTTCCCTTTAATCGGTGCCAATCTTGCGAAACAACTGGGAACAGCAGGCTCAGATAAAAGAACAGACAGAATGGGGATGTTACTTCTGGTATCACCTCCGGGATATGGAAAAACAACGCTGATGGAATATATGGCGGAACGTATGGGGCTCGTTTTTATGAAGATCAACGGACCTTCCCTGGGATATGATATTGTTTCTACAGATCCGAATGAAGCTAAAAACGCAGGGGCAAGACAGGAGCTTGAGAAACTGAATCTTGCCTTGGAAATGGGAGATAACGTGATGCTTTACCTTGATGATATCCAGCATTGTAATCCGGAATTCTTACAGAAATTTATTTCCCTTGCCGATGGACAAAGAAAGATTGAAGGAATTTACAATGGAGAAAGTAAAACCTATGACCTTCGTTCAAAAAGATTTTGTCTGGTAATGGCAGGAAATCCATACACGGAAAGTGGTGAGAAATTCAAAATTCCTGATATGCTTGCCAACCGTTCGGATACCTATAACCTTGGAGAAATATCAGGATCAAAAACAGACCTGTTTGATCTGAGTCTTATTGAAAATGCTCTGATGTCCAACGAATATCTGACCAGACTGACTCAGCCAGGAATGGAAAATCTTTACGAATTGTATAATTGTGTAGTAACTGATAACCCTGCAGATAACCTGAAAGGAAACTTCAGTTCTAATGAGATATCCGACTTCAGATCAGTCCTGAAAAATACGATTATGGTTAGAAATATGATTTTAAAGGTCAATAAAGAATATATTGCCTCCGCTGCAATGTCTGATGATTACAGAAATGAACCATCATTCAAACTTCAGGGATCTTATCGTAATATGAATAAGCTTATTACACAGATTCAGCCTATTTTAAAGAAAAATGAAGTCATTCAGATTGTATTGGAGCATTATCAGAATGAATCCCAAACATTAACAACAGGTGCTGAAGCAAATATGCTGAAACTAAAAGAACTGATTGGAACAATTTCCAAAGAAGAAACCGAACGCTGGGATGAAATCAAGAAAACTTTTGTTAAAAATAAAACACTCAAAGGATTAGGTGAAAATGATAGAATGTCTCAGATTGTAGCATTACTTTCCCAGTTCGGAGATGGATTAGAAGGTATTAAAGAAGCTTTGAAAAAAGTAGAATAGTTCTTTATATTTTCTGTTTCTAAAGATAAAAACGGTTATTTCTTTGAAGTTACCGTTTTTTTATTCTCGCTGATTATGAAGATAATTCTGATTTTTGCCTTAATCGGTGATGGGAAAATTAATATTTCTGTTGGAAAAACGCTAAGGCGCAAAGCTTTTAAATAATATGCTGCTTTTAAGACGCAAAAAGATCGAAGATCTTTAGCAAGGGCATATTTTAGTTGCAATATTTATTTATGTGGTAAAAAATAAAAAAATATAAGCTTGTGTGCTAGTATAAAATTATTTTGATAGTGAATGGGTTACCTGTAAACATAGCTTTAGCAGTATTCCATTTTATCGTAGATAAAATCTTTGCGCCTTAAAAGCAGTATGGGAGATAAATCTTTTGCGCCTTCGCGATATCCAACAAAATCCCTTCATTCCAAAGTATTAAATCTGTACCCATAATATTCAATACTTCTGTATCTGTATCCAGGGTTAAAGACTCCATAATTTTGTTTTGTAAAGCAGAATACTATGGAAACCAACATTCAATATCAGGAACAGCTTCAGTATGCAGAAGTCTATATTTCAGATATGTCAGTGCTCAAAAATTTATTTCTACAGACACAGAATATCAAAAAGATCAATCCAGAGTTTGGTATTCCTTTTCTTTTAGCAAAAAAGAAAAATGAAGTGTCTGGATTTGCAAGTCTCATTATAAAAGAAAAAGATAGAATTGCTTTTAAAATTTATGAAAAACCCGGAATGTCCGAATCCGAAAAGAAAAATTTTGTGTCCCGAGCAGACAGTTATTTCAAAAAAAGTACAGCATCCAATTTCCGAAATTCTGAGCAGTTGAAAAGCAGTATTCAGAAGATGATTCATTGGCTGAATCAATAATCAAACAGGGATAAAATCGTACTTTTACTTAAAACAGTGATCCATGTCGAAAGATGTACTTTACCTTAAAATAGCCAATGCAGTTACAGAGCAGATCAAAAGTGAAACATTGCAATTCGGAGACAGACTGCCTTCGCTGAGGAGTGCACAAAAGCTATATAATGTAAGCTTAAATACTGTTAAGCAGGCGTATATGGAGCTTGAGAGCCGTTCTCTTGTAGAATCGCGTCCTAAATACGGATACTATGTAAGTCAGACCTCTCAGCGAAAGCTTGCCTTACCTTCCGTTGCAAAAATGAAGGTTTCGGAAGGAGAAAATACCCCTGAAGATCTTATTGGGAAAGTATTTGGAACCATTGCAGGGACAGATATGACTCAATTTGCCCTGGGGATCCCTGGAAAAAGCCTTCTTCCTGTTGCTCAGATGAAGAAATGCATGATTAATGTAATGAAAGGGAAGCATGATAGTGGAACCAATTATGAACCTGTACAGGGAAGCGAAAAACTCCGTCGTGAAATAGCCAAGTGGTCTATAGTGATGGAAGGAAAAATTGCAGAAGATGATCTGGTAATTACTTCCGGGGCGATGAACGGAGTTTATAACTGTCTGATGGCTGTTACTAAGCCTGGCGACAGTGTAGCAGTAGAAAGCCCGGTTTACTTTGGAATTCTTCAGGCTATTCAGTTATTAGGATTAAAAGCGGTGGAAATTCCGACACATCCTATTACCGGAGTAGATCTGGATGCTTTGAAAAAAGTACTTCCCAAGCTTTCAGCATGTTGCTTTGTTGTGAATTATAACAATCCATTGGGTTTTCAGATGCCGGATGAGAATAAGAAGGAGCTCGTAAAAATGCTTACTGAGCATAATGTTCCGTTAGTAGAAGATGATGTTTATGGAAATATTTATTTCGGAGCAGGAAGACCAAAACCTTGCAAATTTTATGATGAAGCTGGAATTGTAATGTGGGTAGGTTCGGTATCAAAAACTTTAGCTCCGGGGTATCGTGTAGGTTGGGTGGCTCCGGGAAAATTTAAAGAGAAAATTATCAGACAAAAATTGGTGCAAACTGTTTCCAGTCCGTCTTTATTTTCAGATGTGATTGCAGACTTCCTGGAACATGGGCGTTATGATCACCATTTGAGAATGTTCAGAAAGAAGCTTTATGCCAATTATCTTCAGATTCAAAAATCGGTGACGCAATATTTCCCTGATAATACTAAAATTTCAGAACCCAAAGGAGGATTTATGCTATGGCTGGAACTTGATAAAAAAATATGCACCGAAGATCTGTATGATGAAGCTGTCAGTCAGAAAGTGAATTTTGCTCCCGGAAGAATGTTTTCACAATACAATCAGTATCAAAACTGTATGCGATTAAACTATGCCTTAGAATGGACAGACCGTGTAGAAAGCGACCTGGAGAAACTAGGGAAAATGATAAAAAACAGAATATAAATCTAAAGTGATGAATGATATCAATAATGAAGTCAAAATAATAGCCTATGAGCCTCAATATAAAGAAGCCTTCAAAATCTTAAACGAAGAATGGATTAAAACGTTCTTTGTGATGGAATCCAGCGATTATAAACTCTTGGATAATCCCGAAGAACATATTCTGAATAATGGTGGGCATATTGTCTTTGCATTACTGAATGGCGAACCGGTAGGAACATGTGCTTTAGTAAAAGCCCATGAAGAACCTCTTGCTTTTGAACTGTCAAAAATGGCGGTAAGTCCTAAAGCACAGGGAAAGAAAATAGGATATTTGCTTGGTAATGCTCTTATTGAAAAAGCCAGAGCATTGAAAGCAGAGAAAGTGTTTCTGGAAACCAATTCCATATTGGTTCCTGCCATAAAATTATATGAAAAACTAGGATTTAAGCACACTCCGATTACCAATCCGGGATATGATCGCGTAGACGTACAAATGGAACTGGATCTTATCTCTTAGTATAAAAAAATATTGGAACTCGGATGATCATATCCTTGTTCCAATATCAAATTAAATCTAATTGTTTTACTGTTTTATTTCTTGATAAAAGCCTTCGTTTGAGACTTTTTAATTCCGTTCAGTTTAATAAAGTACATACCTGCCGGAAGACTTTCAATATTGATTTTCTCGTCATATTGACCATTGGATGATCTTAAGTTTTTTGAAAATACAAGTGATCCTTTAGCGTCTATAATTTCAGCTTTTACCTCTCTGTCTCCTGATTGAAAACTGATATCAATCTGTGTGGAAGCCGGATTCGGATATATTTTAAAATCTTTATCATTTGTTCTTGTTTCTTTCGTTGCCAGAACACCATTTGAGCATACCGGAATTCTGTTAACACCATCAATTCCCCATGAAGATTGTACCGGAATGCAAAGCCAGTTCAATACCGTTGGAAAATGATCTGTTTCTCTTGTTGTGGAAGTATAATCATAAATTTTGAAGATATTCGTAGTATTTGCGGTATAAGTTGGAGTTCCTGTAATATTCATATTATTCGCATTAGGGCTTGAATCAGATAAAGTATTTCCAGCAGTTTCATTGCATTTCCAATTTGCCAATAACTGAGAATAATAAGGATGTGATGGCGTAATATCCTGGTTTGCCCAGTTGACAATAACATCATTTGGAAGTGCAGATTTCCAGATTCTGATATCTTTGTAAGAAGCAGCAAGTGTAACGTTATAAATATTCGTTCCATCCTGATTCAATGTTAAAGGCAGTAAAGAATCAATATTTCCGATGGTATTCATTTTCGCAAAAGTAACCGGAGCGCCGTCCTCGTATAAGGTAACAAGACCATCTCTGTCAAAGCTTGCCGCAATATGTTTCCACTTGTTTGTTTCCAGCTTTCCGCCTACAAGATCAATTCGGTTGGTACCATCCCCAATATTCATTTTAAAGGTTTGTCCTGAATATCCGGAGAATATAATTCCTTTGTTTTTTCCGTTCGCCCAGTTTTTATTTCCGATAAATACAGGATCGCCTGAATATGCAGCATTCGGTTTTACCCAAAATTCAATCGTAAAATCCTGATTTGCTCCAAAATTGAAAGAGCTTTGGTTCGCAGGTTTTGCAAAAGTTGTTGCAGGAAGGGTTAATTGATTAAATGTTGTATTGGATTCAAGGACTGTCTTACTGATCTGCTGAGGTGTAAACCCCGGATTGGAATAGATCGTAAAAATATTTCGCTCAGAAAGATTTCCGCCACCATGCGAGCTGTCTACAGCCCCATGATCTGTTGTTAAAACCACCAGCCAATCCTCATTATTGTAATTAGCTCTGTTTTTCATGGCATTCACAATTTCGCCAATATAAGTATCCGTGGTTTGAATAGAAGAAATATATTGAGGTACCGCTGCCGAAAATCCATACGAATGTCCTGCGTGATCCACATCATCAAAATCTACAAACAGAATATCCGGATTATCATTCTGTAAAGCATTTACAGCTGCATTTTTCACCGCAAGATCGGTAGCAAGATTAGTTTTTACATCGGCATTCTGTACGATTTTATCATTCACCGGAGCCCAGTGAGCAAGGGAAATCGTTCTCAGATTAGGATTGTAGCTTTCAGCTCTGGTTAAAAAATCAGGATAATTAATATAATTCGGATTGGTAAAATTATTGTCCTGCACATTGTGTTTGGTATGCCATACACCGGTAAGCATGGTGCTCCAGCCGTTTCCGCTCCAGGTCGTAGCTGCGCATAATCCATCAAGAGAATAAATGGACTGGGAGATGAGGTTTTGAATATTAGGCGTATTTGTAGTCATCATCACATCTGCACGACAACCGTCGATACCGATAAAAAGGACTTTTTTGGTCTGAGCTCCAAGGAAACAGCTCATTACAACAGCCATTGAGAATAGTTTTGTTTTCATGGGATAAAGGGTTTGAAAGTAAAAGTTTACAAATAGTAATTTATTTTTAATAATTGTAAAATTAATTTACTATTTGTAAACAAGTGTGAACTGAAAATTAATTAATTGATAATTAAAAAGATGTCTTGAGATTGAAATGCGAATAACCTAATATTATTTATAACTATAAGTTTATTAATTGTTTAACATTTTAATTGTATTAAATGAGATACTTTGCATATAGAAATATACTTAAGAAGTAAGAGATTTTTAAAATTGACAAATAGTAAAAAAGATTATAGTTCAAAATGAAAGTATCTAAACTATGCAAAGGCAAATATTTCAATCGAGAGAGTGATAATTCCCCTCCTCCGGAGGGGGGCAAATCGTAGATTTGACGGGATGGTTAGAGTAGTAAAAAAGACACAAATGCCTGATAAAAACATTTGTGCCATAAGTATAAAGCAAGTATTTAAAGAATATTTTCCGCTTCGGAAATAGTATTAAAAATATAATCTGGTTCAGCTTTTTCCAGTTCTGCTCTGCTCTGAGCACCTGACAACACAGCGATAGTCAATCCGCAGCCAGCATTCTTTCCCTCTTCAATATCAATCACGGAATCTCCGGCTTTCAATACTTTTTCAGGCTCAGTAATATTGAACTTTTTCATTGCCAGATTGATCATTTCCGGGCTTGGTCTGCTTTCTGAAACATCATCCGCGGTGATCAACGCATCAAAATGTATACTTTCCTTCCATTGTAGCTTATCCAAAAGCTGTTGGGCGATTTCAGAAGTATAACCAGTGTTAAGCACCACTTTTTTATGCTGAGCTTTCATTGTAAGGAGAAAGTTTTCAGTTCCGTTAATCGGTTTTACATCAAGATTCCGGTAAGCATCTTTTAATTTGATAGAAAATTTTTTAAAAATAACTACAGCATCTTCTTCATTTCCATTGATTTCCTTTAATAAACTGGCGATTGCCTCCAGCTTTTCCATTCCGGCACAAGTGATAAGGACCTGTTCAAGATTCACCTGATAGCCATGTTCATTCACTGCTTCGGTTAATGTTTTATAAACCACATTATCTTCATTCACCGTAGTTCCAGCCATATCCAGAACCAATAATTCTATATTTTTCATTGAAATTTATGCGTAAATTTTTTCTATATTAAACTTTGAGAAGCCCCCGCTTCCTGTCATTCCTTTTCCACCGATTCCCGTTACAATATGAATATTCAGTGATGGGTTATGTTCAAAAATATCTTTCGTTTTACATTGAGAATATATTCCAAACCACCTTCTCTGGATCTCATAGGTTGGAAGATCGATGATTTTCTTCGCTTCATGAATCATGAATTCATCAATTTCCATATTTAAATCAAAACCCAGATCATCAGCATTTTTAGCATCGGCATATTCGTGGGAATCTCCAAGAATGATGGAACCATCCAGTGCCTGTTTGAACAATATATGAACTCCAAACTTTTTCTCAAAAGAATTCGGATCTTCTAATGATTTGATTTTCTGGAAAGAAGGACATTCACTGAATGATTCATATCTTCTGATAGAAAGTCCTGTAAGAATATTTCCCTGAAGAGAATAAATTCCCTGAGGTTTGGTTTGAAGCATCTGAAGTTTGCTCACTTCAAGGTCGCTTTTATTGAACACATTAGGGTATAATGTTTTGAATTCATGCCCGCCACAGATAATGATTTTTGAAGCTGTAAATTCCTCTCCATTTGCAGTGACCGCTGTACATTTCTGATCATCTTCATGAGTTTCCACAACAGTTGTATTATAAATGATCTGTAAGCCCATTTTTTCCTGCAAAAGCTTATGAAGCTTTACAATCATATCTGCTGAATCTACAGAAAGTTCCTGAGGAAAGAATAATCCACCTTTGCAATAATCAGAACGGAGACCGTCATACTTCTTGATACAGTCGTTTTTGGATAATAGTACAGATTCGTAATCATTATTCCTGTTGATTTCATACAGCTCTTCAATCAGCTGAAGTTCCTCATCATTGGAAGCGATGTAAACAGATCCGTTTTGTCTGATGGTAAGATCTGCCTGAGTATGAAGTTCATTATATATTGCAAGACTTTCTCTTCCGAAATTTTGCCATTTAAGATCCATTCCGGAAGGAACTACCTGTCCGAAATTTCGTACGGTGGCGCCCTGAGGTAAAGAATTTCTTTCCAGTAAAGCTACTTTAAGATTTCTCTTCAGTGCATGATAAGCGTGGAATGTTCCTAGAATTCCGCCGCCTACAACGAGTAAATCAAATTTTGTTGTCATTGTACTATAATTTATTAGATTTTCGAAGTATCGAAATTGATATATTGATTAGAATTTGAATTAGGTTTTGCCTTCTTCCTGAAAGCTAAAAATGCAGTGATAGAAAGGATTAAAACACTAATTGTGATAATATAATTCAGGCTGATGTAGAAATTTAGCCACGAAGTCTGAGCCGAGCCGAAGTTTTTATAAAGCAGAATCAACACACTTCCCAGATATCCGAATGAATCTACAATATAGATCAGAAAACCTACATTTCCTTTAATATCAAAGGCGGCGATCATCCTGTCAAAATAAATTCCATTGAACGGAATATAACAGATGTACATCCCAAATCCGGAAATGGTCATCCATAAAAAGGGAGATAATGCATTCTGCTGAAATAAATAGGTAGAAAGTCCTACGGTTAGAATCCCTGCAAAAAGAATATAATGATAGTAAGTAAAAGCCTTTTTATTATTTTTTACTTTAACCATAAAGCTAAGGATCAGAAGAACCATGATGGCAATCGGAATTTCAGTAAGGGTAAAAATAGAACTGTCAAAATTAAAATGAAGCCCATCCCAGATTTCACGATTGAAATTATCCCTGAAATCCCTTAAAACAGTTAGACAGATATATAAGAAGATAATGCAGACAATCGGGACAAAGAACTGCTGAACAAGTGCTTTTCTTTCTTTACCATTTAGAGGCTGTCTTTTACTTTTAAGCATCACATCTTCTTCACTAGGCTTGGGAATTCTCTCCAAAAGAAGTCCGAATAAAAGTAACGGAATAATAAAAATTAATCCCGCGGAAAAAGGCATCCAAAATTCTGAAACAGCAAAAGTATCCATCAAAAACTTTCCTACAGATTTGGTAAATCCTGAAGAAACCACAAAGCTTGAGCAAAGAAAAAGACCGATGATTTCCGTAGTTTTTCGCCCTTCAATATATGAGAATACGATGCCCCAGATCATTCCCAACGGAATTCCGTTCAGAAACATAAAAAGAATGTTGTAAGGAGCAGGAACTATTGCAAATCCTAGTAATGAAAGCTCTGCAATGGCTATAAAACAGAATAAATAGGTCAGTCTTTTTGCTGGTTTTAATTCAGAAATAAATTTAATTCCTATAAACTTTGAAATAAAATAGCCTACAGCCTGTGCAATGATGATGAGTATCTTATAATCAACCCCAAAATAAGAAAGTCCTTCAAAAGAAGCAACGGTAAAAGGTTTTCTGAAGCCGTACATGCAGAAGTAGACCCCAAAGGCGGCAAAGGCAGCCTTTAGTGTTACTAATGTTTTTTTATTGATAGTTCTGTCCATGATGATGGGTTAGAAATTCAGTTTTATTCCAAGGTTACATCTTACTCCGTAATATTCTACCTGCTCAGGGCGGTCTTCGCTTTTTCCGAAGTGGTAGATAAGAGGTTTGTTCAGAATGTTATTGATATCCATATACAATCCCAAATTTTTGGTAAACTGATAAGAACCTCCAAAGTCTAAGCTGCTGTATTTTCCGTAATAAGAATCATTAATATCGGTTTCTGCATATTCCACCGCATATTTTCCTTTATAGTTGTAGGCAATTCTTGCATTGAATCCTTTTTTCTCAAAGAACAGCTGTACATTGTACAATTCTTTAGCCTGATAGGGAAGGGCTACCTTTCTTCCGCTTGGTTTTTCCATTTCGGAAGTCATAAAAGTTGCATTCACCTGAGCACCGAAATATTGTAAGAAACCTGGTAAGAAGTCAAATCTTTTATTGATTCCTAATTCAATACCTCCTAGCCATGCCGCATTTCCGTTGTTAGGAGCTGAAAACTGTACCCCGTCCATTCCGTTATAATTCCCGATAAAAGAATCCTGAAAGATCGGATCTGTAATGGATTTATAGAAAACGCCGCCACTCAGAATCCCTACATTTGAGAAATAGTATTCTCCCATCAGGTCAAAATTCAATGAATAGGTTGGATTAAGATCAGGATTTCCACCTTTGAATTCATTATCCGCTTCAATATAAGTTCCTCCTGGTGTTAAATCTCCAAAATTAGGTCTTGAAAAAGTTCTTGTTGCAGCAAAACGAAGATTGGTTTTATCATTTAAAGTATATTTTACATGAAGCATTGGAAGAACAGCAAGGTAATTTTTGGTATGTTCAACAGGTGTCAAAACATCATCAATTACATTATATCCTTTTACTTTTGTATGGGTATTAGACAACCTGATTCCTCCTAAAATAGTGATCTTATCATTTAATTTATAAGTTCCCATTCCATAAGCATCCGCATGCTTTTCAAAAACATCAAAATTCCTTCCTAATGCCTTATTATATTCTAATGCTTCAGAATCAGCAGTGTTGATTTTTAAATTTCCGTTATTGTCGTACCAGAATTGGTTCATCCCTCCGGTAGAAAGCACGGGACCAAAAGTATTCCCGATATGAGCGTTCATTTCGCTTAAATACTTCCTTCCGTTTGGCTGAGTAGCAATAAATTGAGAATAATCTGAAAGAAGAGGTGCTGTTCCGTTACTCCAATTGTAGAAAATATCAGAGAACTTTGCATTACGTTCTTTATCTCTGTATTTGAAACCGTATTTTAAGATCAGCTTATCAGATGCATTGATCTCATGATTGAAACCTGCTACAATTTTATCCTTTTCCTGTACAAAAACCTTGTAAAATTCAAGATCGGTAAACCTCATTTGTGCAGCATCCATTTTAAAATCCGGATTGCTGTAGAAACCAAATAAAGCTTCAGGATTTTTATAATCTAACTTTCCACCATCTGCCTTCCAGTAAGCTCTCGGACCATTTCCACGATCAGACATATAATCCGGATTGATGCCTACTCCCGATTGAGTATATTTAATCACATAATAAGAATTGTTCTGCTTGTCCGGAATATTTCCATATTTAAACTGATTATCATAATAAGATAAATCCCAGTCGATTTTACCTTTATTTAGATTGTGAATTCCACCTAATGAAACTGAAGTAAGCTGTGTAATCAATAAATTATGAATATTCTGAAGCTCTACTCTCGCTGTATTATTAGCAGAACTGAATTTATCAAATCTTACTCTGTGCTTATAATGCGTTTCATCATCGGATAACGTTCCATACATTCCTTTTAAATACAATGTATTTTTAGGAGAAAGTACATATTCAAATGCTGCATTGATTCCGGTTGTTTTTCTTACTCCGTTATAATCACGAAGTTCCATTCTGAAAACCCCTTCATCGCCGCTTCTTCTTGCCTCAAAATTATCCGTAGACCAGTTTCTGATGAAATGTGCAAAATTGAATAAATATCCAAATCTTTTATCCTTTGTTCTGCCACCATACAATAACCCCAAGTTATATACACCTTTATCAGCTTTAGCATTGTAACCGCTTCCTAATGTGGCTTTAAACTCCGTTTTCATAGGAGGTGTTTTGGTAATAAAATTCACCCCGCCACCAATTCCATCAGCTTCAAGATCAGGGGTAAAAGATTTGTTGACATGAACATAGGAAATTAATTCCGTAGGGAAAAAGTCGAAGGCTGTAGCTCTGGAGGTGGTTTCTTCTTCCGCGGTTGGCAGCCTATTTCCATTGATGGTTGTAGATGCCCAGAACGGTGGAAGTCCTCGTAAAGAAACGAATCTTCCTTCTCCCTGATCTCTTTCGATAGAGACACCCTGTACACGCTGTACGGTTTCTGCTGCATTTCGGTCCGGTAGTTTTCCAATTCCGTCAGAAGCAATGACATTAGTAATATTGATAGCATTTTTCTGGATATTTAAAGCTCTTGCCTCAGTATTCTTTAAAGTTCCGGTAACTACAATTTCATCGATATTCTTTCTCGGTTGAGATAATTTTATCGTTCCAAGATCTACCGTTTCATCAGATTTTAAAATGACATTAATATCAGTGGTTTCGTACCCGATATAGCTGATTTGTAGATTGTATTCTCCCTCTTTAATATCATTGACAGTAAATTTTCCGTCAATATCAGTGGTTATATTCCTGGATAAGCCTTTTATTTTGACTGTTGCGCCGGGAAGTGGCTGGCTGTCGTCAAGAACAGTTCCTATAATTAACTGCTTTTGCGCTGAAACAAAAACGATGAAACAGACAAAAACAAGGGTAAGTAATTTCTCTAATTTTGTTTTCATTTTTACATATATTAAATTTTTTATGCAAATCACGCTAATAATTTTAATATATATAAATATTTGGTGTTAAGTATTGTTTAACAAATCAAGGCTGTTTATTACCCAAATTTTACTTTCTGAATTTTAACTGATGTGAAAAATAAGTAGAATGATTTTTAAATAAAAAGCTTATTTATAGGATGTTGTAAATTGATTGGATCTTGGTTTTCTGACTTGGAATTTTCCGTTTGATTATGATTTCTGATTAACATATCGTTCATTTTAACCAAAAATGAAAAAACTAAAAGTTTACAAATAGTAAACTTTTGGGAGAAAAGAATGTTGTTGCTACAGATAAAAATAAATTTTTTGCCAAGGATTCACGAATATAATAAGCCAACATTTTAAAAATTAAGTATAGCTACATAAGCACATAGAAATCATTCTCGCATTAGTGGCTAAAAAACAATAAACTTTGTATCTGATAAAATCTAAGCAGTATAAAAATAAAGAACAAGCATCACACAGCTTTCATTACTGATGCTTACCGGAACGTGTGGAAACTTTCCATTAAAATATAAAGAATCACCTTCTTTCATAATGACTTCCTCATTATCAATGATGTATTTTACTTCGCCTTTCAGAATATATTTGAATTCCCAGGCATCTGTAATTACTTTTTCCCTTTTGGAATTGGGCTCAAGAGTAAGCAAAACGGCTTCAAAACCTAAAGAATGCAGACTCTTGCTGAAGATATGCATATATTTAAAGCCTTCAGCTTCAACTTCTTTCTCGATAATCTGCTGGCTCTCCTTAGGAACATAAATAAATTTTGCATTGGATTTTTTCTCTACACCTTCAAAGAAGTAGCTGGCATCAATATCCAGAGACTGGATCAGGTCCAATAAAACAGGAAGAGAAGGAATTGTTCTTCCATTTTCAATACGGGAAACAAGACCATTGCTCACATTGGCTCTGAAAGCCAGTTCGTTAATGGTAAGATTGTTCTTTTTTCTGATATCCTTTAATCTCTTTCCGATGCCTATTAAAAAATCATTCATGTGTATTCAATGAAAGGCAAAGGTAATATTATTCTATATAGGTTGTATGGCAAAACGAGGAATTCACGAAAAGGTAAAATGATGAAAAGAAAATATAAACGCAAGGATCGCAAGCCGATTAATGATGGTGTATTATTTTTTGATCTGTGGCACTTCGTTCAGCTAAGGATGCTGCCGTCGTAAAGTGAAACGCCTTTGCGCACGTTTATGAGTATTGTTTTTAAATTCTTTGCGTACATGGCGTTAAAAATACCCGTCAGTTCTGCATAGTCTTCAAAAAACATTCCGCTTCCAACTTAAAAAGCTTTTTCCCTAACACTTCCATCCCAATAAAAATTCCTTATTTTTGTAAAACTCCTTATTTCATTTATGAAAAAAATTATTCTTATTGAAGACGAAACAAGCGTTGTATCTTTTATTAAAAAGGGACTTCAGGAAAACGGATACGAAATTTCCGTAGCTTTTGATGGGCGAACTGGTGTACAACTTGTGCAAGCCAACGACTTTGATTTGGTGATTTTAGATATTATGCTTCCGGAAATGAACGGATTAGATGTCTGTAAGGAGATAAGAAAAACTAACCAAAGTGTTCCGATTTTGTTCTTAACAGCATTGGGAACTTCTGAAAATATAGTGCTCGGTCTGGAAAGCGGGGGAGACGATTATCTGGTGAAACCTTTCAAATTTATTGAGCTGGTAGCCCGCGTAAAATCTCTTTTACGAAGAAGCAACAACAGCGGACCTCAGGAAACAGCAGAGCCGGAACCGGATAATGAACATGTCTTTCAGTTTTCTGATCTTATCGTAAATGATTATACCAAAAAGGTTACCCGTGGAGGTGAAGAAATAACACTTACTTCAACAGAATACAAATTGCTGCTTTATTTCCTCAATAACCCAGAAAAGGTCATCTCCAGAGCAGAAATACTGGATGCTGTCTGGGGAGTAAATTATGAACTCGGAACCAATGTGGTAGATGTTTATGTAAATTATTTAAGGAAAAAATTAGATAATCAGGATGATAATAAATTGATTCATACGGTGATAGGTATGGGGTACGTTTTGAAAAAAAATTAATGGATGTTTAATAAAGTGATTACAAATCAGACCAAAACAATGGTGCTTTTAATGTTGGTTTTTACCGCCATTATTCTGTTGTTCAGTGGTTTGGTTTACTTTTCTATCGTTAATTTTTCACACCAAAGATTTTATGAGCTTCTGAAGATCCGTACAGCAACTATTGTTCAGATTGAAAAAAGTAAAGATCATTTGGATCTGCCGGAAAATTATATTCTCAGCAGTCTGAATGATGAAGAGCTTCCGATGGAAAAAGACTATGTTTTTGCTGTTCCTGCAGACTCTAATTTCAAAAAAATTTCCAAAGAAGTTCATATCCCGGATTACTTTTTTAAAAATATACTTAAAAAAGGAGAAGATAACTTTAATGATAAGGAGTTCTACTATATAGGTCAGAGCTTTAAATATGATGACAAAGATTATATTGCCATTGCTTCTGCCAAAAACCATTATGTAATCTATTACCTTGGATTTCTGAAAAGAACATTGCTTACCTGTATCGTATTGTCGTTGTTCTTCAGTATGATATTTTCCTTTTACCTCTCTAAAACACTTTTTAGACCCATTCTTAAAATTACAGGAAAAGTAAAAGAAATAAGTTCAGAGAACCTTCATCTCCGGCTGGAATCTCAACCTGATAATAAAGAACTAAACGAGCTGGTAGATACCTTCAATGATATGCTCAACAGGATTGAAACCTCTTTTGAAACCCAAAATCATCTGATCGGAAATGTTTCTCATGAGCTGAGAACACCTTTGACGTCCATCATGGGAGAGGCGGATGTTGCACTTTCTATAAGCAGAACCCCTGAAGAATATAAAGAAACATTAGAAATCATTTTGGATGAAGCTGAGAAACTTGATAAAAAGATTAAGGCATTGCTCATGATTGCCCAAACCGGATTCGATGGGAAAATCCAGAAAATGGATAAAGTAAGAATTGATCAGCTGCTTTGGGATGTAATCGAGACACTTAGAAGAATTGATACCAGAAATAATATCTACCTGGATATCAATATGCTTCCTGATAATCCCAAAAAACTGAAAGTACAAGGGAATGAACAGTTACTTCATCTTGCAGTTGCCAATATTATCAGTAATGGCTGTAAATATTCTAATTTTCAGCAGGTAAAAGTTTCTCTTGGAGCTACAGATACAGATGTTTACATCATTATAAAAGATAACGGTATCGGAATACCTCAGGAAGAAATGAATAAAATCTATGATCCGTTTTTCAGAGCTTCCAATACCAATAATTACGAAGGCTACGGAATAGGGCTTCCTTTAGCACGAAACATCGTAAGAATGCATCATGGTGAATTGATTGTCACTTCTAATGAAAATCATGGGACAACCGTACAAATGCGTTTTCCAAACTTTTACAGTACACAAAAAGAAACCGTGTAAATCTGAACATAAATCCTTTTCTTAAATAACCATTTTTGAAATTCTTTAATTTTCTTGCGCCTTTGTGATCTCCAAACAACAATCGGAAAACACACATATCAGCCAAACAATTTCTGTTTTGAAATGAAAGCGTATTTCGTTGGAAAATTGAAGAGGTGCAAGAATATATTATAGTATATTTTCTGAGGCGAAGATTTTATCGAAGATAGAATTATATACCGTTTTTAGATTAGCCACTAATACACGAATAAATCATTCGTGTATAGTAGCTTAAAATCTTAATATAATACTTGACAACCTACGATTTTATATGATTTTGCTTACTGCTGTTTTCTCCATATTAATACCTGTTAACAATTTTCTAATCTCATTTTAATCTCTTTAATGACATTTTAATTCCGTTCCAAAGATCTTCTAATCTGACCGTTCTATTTTTGTATCATCAAAAAAGATCAACACAAAACAAAATAATAAGAACATGGCTAAAACAATTTTAATTGCTACAGATTATTCTCTCGAGTCATTAAACATATTGAAAAAAGTTTTAAAAGAGAAGGACGCCTCAGAAGATCAGAACCAATATAATATCATTCTAACTTCTGGATATGATTCCGGAGATTCTATCAGAGATCTTTTGTTCAATACAAAAACTACGGTTTTCAACAAAATCAGACCTGAAGAATTTTGTGATGGTTATGGAATTATTAAGAATAAATATCCTCATTTGGTTAATAAGATCATCTGTGATGTATTTACCGGAAGCTTTCAAAGAACTTTTAATCAGTATATAAAAGCAGAAAATATTGAAGAAGCCTATTATTCTTCATCCATTAAAAGCAAGGGCAAAGGTAAGTTTGATATTACTCCTTACATTAAAAAATGCAAAGAACTGACATCTCAGGATATAGCCATTGAGATCAGAGAAAAGCTTCCGGAAAGAGGAAGGCTTGCAGAGATCTTTGTGGAAGCTTAAAAATAAAACACAATTTAAAAATATAGAAAATGTTAAGAAATTATAGTAACAGCAGGACACTGGGAGACAATATCAGATTGGGGACGCTGACTGCCTTCACGGCAGGTACTATAAATATAGCATCCCTACTTATCTTTCTCTCTTTTACATCCAATGTAACAGGACATTACGCTATCCTGGCAGCAGAAATCAGTAAAGGTAACTGGTCTCAGGTTGCAGTAATGGCAAGCTGGATCTTTCTATTCTTCTTCGGAAGTTTTTTATCCAACTTTATTGTAATTAACTTCAATAAAAAAAGTAAATATTTTGCTCACGCAATGCCTCTTGTATTGGAAATAATATGTTTATTGGGTGTAGGAGTATACGGACAGCTCTATTACCGGAAAACATTAGAAGAAACAGAAGTGTTGGTAGCGATAATGCTTTTTGCAACAGGATTACAGAATGGTTTAACGGCAAGTATTTCCAACTTCTCTGTGAAAACTACTCACCTTACAGGAACTACTACCGATTTAGGGATTTTAGTTTCCATGTTTACCCAAAAGAAATATAGGAAAAACGGGGAATTAATTGGAAGAGCTAAACTGCTGTCAAGTATTATGCTTGCGTATGTATTGGGAGCCGTTTTTTCAGGATTAACGTATTATTATTTAGAATTTAGAGTATTTTATATCATCAGCATATGTCTTCTTGCTGTCATCGGATATGATGCTTATAAAATTCATGTAAGACACTTTAATACCAAATACAGATACAACAGGATCTATAAGAAACCTAATCTTTTAGCTTATCTGTATGAAAAGATCCATGGTATCCCTAAAAACAAGAAGGAAAGAAAACTTGTTTTTGAAGATTGAAATATTAGGTGAAAGTAAATATCACTATTAATTTTTTGTATAAACTAGCTGTGAATGCCCTCTTTTTCTCTATGGAAAGGGGGCGTTTTTTAAATCCTGAATACTATTAATTGTCTGTATGCAAAAACAACGATCATGTTTATGATGTCATAAAATCGAATGTTACCAAATTAAATCCGGATCTCTGCTAATGCCTGTGGTTAAAATCATTAAAAAAGAGAGTGGGGATAAATGTGGTAAAAATGTTGATAATTAAATATTAATTCACCGTTTTAATATTTTTATTCCCGTTTTCATTGACTATTTTTGTAAGTTGATTTACGTTTTTATGTCAGATATTATTCAGCTTTTACCGGATCATGTAGCGAACCAAATTGCAGCGGGAGAGGTGGTGCAGAGACCTGCATCCATCGTGAAGGAACTTTTGGAAAATGCTATAGATGCAGATGCAACGAAAATTGAACTGATCATCAGAGATGCCGGAAAAAATCTTATCCAAGTGGTAGACGACGGAAAAGGAATGTCCGAAACAGATGCTAGAATGGCGTTTGAAAGACATGCCACTTCCAAAATCAAAGGAACGGAAGATATATTTAAGATTGCTACTAAAGGTTTCCGTGGAGAAGCTTTAGCGTCTATTGCTGCCGTTTCACAAGTGGAGCTGAGAACAAAACAGAAAGGAACTGCTATCGGAACCAATATTTATATCGAAGGTGGTGTTTTTCAATTTCAGGATCCTGTACAAACAGCTGAAGGATCGAACTTTCTGGTAAAGAATTTATTTTATAATGTTCCGGCACGCAGAAAGTTTCTGAAGAACAATAATATTGAATTCAGACACGTAATCGATGAATTTCAACGTGTTGCACTAGCACATGAAGGACTTGAGTTTTCTCTGTTCCATGACGACGAAGCCGTATTCAGATTAAGAAAAGGAAGTCAAATGCAGCGTATTGTAGATGTTTTCGGAAGAAAGCTGCAACCTCTTTTGATTCCCATTAAAGAAGATATTATCTGGTGTAAACTTCATGGATTCGTAGCGAAACCCGAAGGCGCAAAAAAAGCAAGAGGGGAGCAATTCCTTTTTGTAAATGGCAGATATTTTAAAAGCCCATACTTCAATAAAGCGGTTCAGGAAGCCTTTGAAGGTCTTCTTCAGCCAGGATATGTTCCGTCATTTTTCCTTTATCTGGAGCTTGATCCTGAGAAAATTGATGTGAATATTCATCCACAAAAAACAGAAGTAAAATTTGAAGATGAACATCTTATTTTCGCTTTACTTCGTTCTACAATTAAGAGATCTCTTGGAATTTATAATGTTTCCCCAAGTCTCGATTTTGACAGAGATCCGGAGTTGGATGAAATGATGAATAAACCTATTCCAAGCAAAGGAAACGGAGGCGGAAGCAGTGTTATAAAGATGCCAGAAATTATTGTAGACAGAGATTACAACCCGTTTTTGGAAGAAAAAAATGTAGTACATCCCGAAGAAATTCAGAATCTTACAGAAATGTATCATCAGAATATCACCGCAGAACCTTCAAAAATTAATTTATTTGAAGATGAAGATTTTGATGAAGACCTGATGAGACTTCCCAACGGCTACTGGCTGTTCAATAAAGGAGATGTAACCCTGATGCTGGATCTTGGAAGAATGCACAGATTATTGGTATCTGAAAACAATAAATCTACCAGAAAATCAAGTACAAACAGTCATGCTCTTTTGTTCTCCTTAGAATATCATATGAATGAGATTGAGAAAAGTAAGTATGAATCTTTCAAAAAATATCTTCCGGAACTAGGGTTTGACATGAAAATTGCTCATGAAAGTGTATTGAGAATAGATTCACTTCCTGAAGGCTTAAAAGAAACGCAGGCAATGCAGTTCCTTGAAAACCTTTTTGAGATCCTGGATTATAAGACCGAAGACGAATTCTTGCATTACTACCATAACCAATGGAATAAAATGCAATCCAAGTCAAGGTTTGATTTTATTTATAAAAAAGATGCAGAACAGGTGATCAAAGATTTTACAGCTTTAGGATTCCCTGAATTTTTGCCAGATGGAAAAAGATGCTTCTATGAAGTACCGTTTAATGATTTTAAAAACAAATTCTAGAAAATATGTTTAACAATATACCGCCAATTACAAGGAATATTATCATTATTAATGTTATCGTATTTATTGTTACATCTTTAATGGGGAATCAGGTGATTGGATACCTTGCCGGTTTCTACCCATTCTCACCATTTTTTCATTCCTGGCAGATTATTACCCATATGTTTATGCATGGAAGTATTATGCATATTTTGTTTAATATGATGACGCTCTTTAGCTTCGGTCCTATTTTGGAACAGGTTTTAGGAGAAAAGAAATATTTAATTCTTTATTTCTTAAGTGGTTTAGGTGCTTTCTTTTTATTCAATTTGTGGAATTTCGTTGAAGCTCAGCAACTTTCAAGTGAATTACAACAATTAGGATTTAATGTTGGAGCTTATCTTTCCGGTGCCAGTGTTGAATTTGCAGGAAATGCAGATGCTGTTCTTAAGCAGAAAGAATTATTAGAAAGCTTGAAAGGTATTGTTGCAACACCTATGGTAGGTGCTTCCGGAGCAATTTTCGGTGTAGTTGCTGCCTTTGCAACATTATATCCGGATTCAAAAATTGGAATTATGTTTATTCCTGTTCCTATTAAAGTAAAGTACCTATTACCTATCGTTATCGTTGTTTCTGTTTATCTTGGGATTTCTGGTAACGGAGGAGGAATTGCTCACCTTGCGCACGTTGGAGGAGCTTTAGTAGGATGGATATTGGCACGAATTTGGAAAAAACATTTGTATAGATTCAATTAATAAATTTTTGTGAAAATTTTCCGACTCATCATCCTGGTCCTGCATTTAGGAATTCTGTTTCTATTGCTGGGATCATTGCTAAATGCTTATATCCCGCCTAAGATATTTCCGTGGTTTAACCTGATTTCACTAGGTTTTCCTATTCTAATGTCTCTTTATATTGTTCTTATTTTTTTCTGGATATTCAGCTGGAAAAAACGGGCATTTGTATTTATGTTTGCTGCATTAATATTTATTAATCCGGTAAAAAGGTGGATTAATTTTTCTTCAGAAAAAAAACAAGATCTTACTTCTGTAAAAATTTTATCATTTAATATTAAAGCAGGAGCAATGGGAAAAGAAGCGGTCTTTAATTATTTAAAGGCTCAGAATGCTGATGTCATTCTTATTCAGGAAGATCATGGTATGGAATATCCTACATTAAAAAACTATAACAGAACAACTTCAAACGGACTTTTAACAATATTATCAAAACATAAATTGTCTAATGAAAAAATAATTTATTCTGAAGATGAAAGTGTTGATTTACCTGCAGGGGTACAGGCAGATATTGAGATAAAAGGAAAAACTTATAGATTTATTGATGTATATCTTTACCCGTTTCAGTTTGAAAAAAAGATGATAAAGCTCAATGGGAATACTGATGAAGATGAACAAAAATTAAAAGGTATTGTAAAAAAATTAATTCCAACTTTTAAGAAACATCAGGGGCAGGTAAAACAAATTCGTCATGCTATTGATACTTCACCATATCCCGTTATTGTTGCCGGAGATTTCAATTCTGTTCCGAATTCTTATGAATATTACCATGTTTCTGAAAATTTGAACGATGCATTTTTACTTACAGGAAAAGGAAGCGCAACAAGTTTTCATGATTATAAATTTCCAATTAGGATCGATTATGTTTTTTTATCAAAATCTTTAATGCCTATTTCCTACGTTGTTGACCGTTCTGTCAGTATTTCAGATCATTATCCTGTAATTTCTGAGGTGTCATTAAGTGAAAAATAATCATAAAAATAGTTAAAATTTCGTTGCTTGGTCAGATTTTTGCTTGCAAAACTGAGTACCAAGACCGTTTTTTTACATGAAGTCGAATCAGATATTACTATTTATACATATTGCCGTTGTCGTTTTGCTGTTATGCACGCTGGGAAATGCATGGGTTCCGCCTAATCTTTTAGGAAACCTTAATCTTCTTTCTCTAGGTTTTCCATATATGATATTGGCACACCTTCTTCTTACAATGGTTTGGGCTTTCAAAAAACAAAAAATTGCCATTGCTTTTGCTTTTGGAACTTTACTTTTTTTCAATCCCATAAGAAGATGGGTTAATTACTCACCTAAAGTAGATAATTTAAAAACAGTACGTGATATCAAAGTCTTAACCTTCAATGTTAAATACGGTGAATATGGATGGGATAAAGTGAAAGACTATATCAAATCACAGGATCCGGATATCATTTTAGTTCAGGAAAAAGATACCAACCGCGCTGTAAGACAAGATCTAGTAAAGTACCCTTCAGTAATCCTTAAAACAAAACATAAGATCATTAGACAAGCTGAGATCATTGAAGATAACTCTAGAGGAAATTCTTTCTATGCAGATGTTAATATTAATGGTAAAATCATCAGAATTGTAAATGTTTATCTTGAACCTTTCAGGCTTCATAAAACAATGTTTACAAAGTTGGATGCTTTTGGATTTGGAAATGTTTCAACACTTCTTTCTCATATGATTCCTACGTTTCAGGCTCATGAAGATCAGATTAAAAAAATCAGAAGAACGATTGACTCTTCACCATATCCCGTAATTGTTGCCGGAGATTTTAATTCTGTTCCGAATTCGTATGAATACTACAACCTTGGAAAAGACCTTCAGGACGCTTTTGTGAAGACAGGAAAGGGAAGTGCCAGCAGTTTTCATGATTATAAAATACCTTTAAGACTTGATTATATTTTCAGTTCAAAATCAATTATTCCACTAAGCTATAAAGTAGATCAGTCTGTGAAATTATCAGATCATTATCCTGTAATTGCAGAATTTCTACTAAATTAGTTCCATGAAAAATTTACTGTCTGCGATTTTTATTGTTACCATTTTATTTACAGCCTGTTCCAAGAAAGAAACTCCCGGATTTGGTGCTGAACAGGAAGTAAAGGTACAATATGATACAACTGCTATTGATTCTTTTTCAACAGGAGCTGTTACCGTGGATATTGCCCGTAAAATAAGAATGTCTTCTCCTCAGTATCGTGACTCTATAAAACAGGTTCAAAAGGCTTTGGAAGAAGAGAAAAAATTAAAGGCAGAGCTTGAAAAAGAAAATAAACTTAAAGCCGACGAAGAAAAGAAAAAAGCAGATGCTGAAAAAAAGTCTAAAGCTTCACTATCTTCATCTGCCACTGAAGTGAAAGCAGAATAAGAAATCATCATTTTAAAAATATACAATATGAAAAAGCAAATTCTTACAGCATTAGTGATTTCAGTATTCACTGTTGCCTGTACAAAATCTACAACAAAGTCAGAACAGGTAGAAAATCCGGACGGATCAGTTACAACCACTACAACCACTGTTACAGAAACACCAGGAGTTGACACCGCAAAGGTGAATCAGGCAAAAGAAAATGTTGACAAAAAGCTAGATCAAGCCGGAGAAAAGATTGATAATGCCGCTCAAAAAGCTAAAGATAAGATTGATGCCACTGCAGATAAGACAAAACAAGATCTTAATAAAGCAGGGAAGGATATTAAAACTGAGGCAGACAAAGTAGGAAAAGATATTAAAACCGGAGCTCAGGAGGCTGGAAAGGATGCCAAAGAAGCAGCAAGAAAAGGAGCAGCAAAAGTAGAAGACGCTGCTAAGAAACTAAAAGAAGATTTAAGTAAATAATAAAGAAAACCGCAATTGAGATTGCGGTTTTTATTTTTAATGATGAGCTCAAAAACATAGATTAAGTTTTCTCCATCATAACTTTGTTCATTTCCAATAACGGGTCTATATATTCCCTGTCATTACTTAATCTGGGAACCTTATTCTGACCACCAAGCTTACCTTTGGATTCTAACCAGTGATAGAAAAGATTGTCTTTTGCAATATGGACAATTGGTCTTCTCAGGGTCATATTATTATATCTTTTTGCTTCGTAATCTGAATTTATTTTTTTCAGGTGTTGATCAAATGCATCAATAAAATGATCAAGATTATCGGGATACTGGCTGAATTCAAAAATCCACTCATGGGCACCGCCTTCATTTTCTTTCATAAAGACCGGAGCTCCTGTAAAATCTGTAATTTGTGCTCCCGTTACCTCACAAGCTTTTGAAAGAGCAGATTCTACATTGGTGATCATTAATTCTTCCCCAAAAGCATTGATATAGTGCTTTGTTCTGCCTGTTATCTTTATTCTGAAAGGGTTGGTTGATGTAAATACAACTGTATCTCCAATAAGATATCTCCAAAGTCCTCCATTGGTTGTAATTACCATTGCGTAGTTCTTACCTATTTCGACATCTTCAAGGCTTACTACTTTCGGATTTGAAAAATGGAACTGATCCATTGGAATGAATTCATAGAAAATACCATAATCAAGCATGAGAAGCATTTCATCACTGTTCGATCTGTCCTGAATTCCGAAAAAACCTTCAGATGCGTTGTAAATTTCGTAGTAATTGATGTTTTTTCCGATGATCTGCTTGTATTGCTCTCTATAGGGCTTAAAACTGATTCCACCGTGAAAAAAGACCTCTAAATTAGGCCATAGCTCGGAAATACTGCCTATATTGGTTTCCTTTAAGACTCTTTGAAGTAAAACCATCATCCAGCTAGGTACCCCAAGGATACTTCCTACATCTTCATTTTTTACTTCAGAAGTAATAGCTCTAAGTTTACTTTCCCATTCGCCCATCAAAGAAACTTTCTTGCTCGGAGTTGTTGTTATTTCAACCCAAAACGGAAGATTATCGATGAGAATAGCTGATAAATCACCAAATTTTGTGTTAAAATCAGCATAGAGTTCGGAACTTCCGCCTAAACGTAGATTTTTGTAATTAAAAAGTTGGTTTTCCGGATGATTATTGGCGTAAATAGACACCATATCTTTTCCAGCCTTCATATGACAATATTCAAGACTTTCTGTTGAAATCGGGATGAATTTGCTCTTGGCATTCGTTGTTCCGGAGGACTTTGCAAAATGCTTAATAAGCCCGGGCCAGCTTACATCCTTATGCCCCTGTCTTGCTTTTTCAATAAAAGGTTCAAAATCCTCATACGTTACAATAGGAACCTTATTTTTAAAGTCCTGGTAACTGGAAATAGAATTGAAGCCATGAAGTTTACCATATTCCGTATCTTCTGCATGAAACAGTTGAGAAAACAATATACCTTTCTGTGTTTCAATGGGATGATCCATGAAATTTTGAATCTGATCTATCCTCTGACGGATGAACCAGTTGACCACAGTATTGAAAAGTGCTTTTGTTGCCATTCCAACAAATATAATGATATTTGAATGTTTAGGAAATTTTTTATCGGGATAAATAAAAAAACCGTTACAAAATTTGTAACGGTTTATGATTGAGTGTATTATTTGTTAGCAATACTCGTCATAAGCAGCCTGAAGATTTGCCGCAATAGCTCCTGCAGGATTTCCTTCAATGTGATGTCTTTCCAGCATGTGAACTAATTCTCCATCTTTGAAAAGTGCCACACATGGTGAGCTTGGAGGGAATGGAGCAAGGTGTTTTCTTGCTTCTACTACAGCTTCCGTATCAAAACCTGCAAATACAGTTGTTAAATGATCAGGTTTTTTATCTCCTGTTAAAGAGTATACTACTCCGGGTCTTGCAGCACCAGCAGCACATCCACACACGGAGTTGATTACTAATAATGTAGTTCCTGACTGCTTTAAAGCATCTTCTACCTGAGATGGAGTTGTTAAATCCTGAAAACCTTTATCTGTAAGTTCAGCCTTCATAGGCATTACTAAATCTGTTGGATACATATATTTTGTTTTTTTATCAGTACAAAGTTAAACATTTCTTTACGTTTGTTCAATACATAATAACTATCAATACGTTAGTCAATATAAAATTAATTGAATATTAATAATATAACAATATTCATAAAAAAGTGAATTAAGATTAGGAATAATAAAATATAATTATTAAATTTGAAATGATTCTGAAAAACAGACGACCATGAAAAAAACATTTACGGCTTTCCCTCAAGCAATCAACCACTTAAATACTGTCTGAAATATGGTAGTAGTTAGACTCTTTCTTTAGTTTTTAATTCAAAATCTGAATCAAAAACTTAAACCCAACGAAAAAATGAAGCCCGAGACTCAAAGTCCCGGGCTTCTTTAATCAAATCGATATGCAAAGGTTGTATATCCTTAGTTATGGAATGAGATACGCATTCGAGATCAGTAATCCACCTGAACTCTACATCCGTATCACATTATGAAAGGAGTTTTTTAGCCATCTCGGAAATACTTTTTCCGTCAGATTTTCCGGCTAATGCTTTTGAAGCAGCTCCCATTACCTTTCCTAAATCCTTAATAGATTCAGCTCCAGTTTCTGAAATAATATTTTTAATTTCGGTTTCCAATTCGTCAGCAGAAAGCTGCTTAGGTAAAAACTGCTCAATGACTTTCATCTGAGCTTCTTCTACATCTGCAAGGTCTTGTCTTCCCTGAGCTGCAAACTGCTCAAAAGAATCTTTACGTTGCTTGATCATTCTTTGAAGAATAGCAATCTCCTGTTCTTCGGAAACTTCTGCTCCTCTAGCTTCTGTTTTTAAAAGAAGAATCTGAGATTTTACAGCACGTAGAGAATCCAAGGCAACTCTGTCCTTTTCTCTCATAGCTGTTTTTATAGCTTCACTTATTGTATTTTCTAAACTCATAGTTTTAAATTTAACAATGTATCAATGTAACAGTTTACCAATGATTATTAGTACATGTTGTTACATTGGTACATTTTTACATTGTTATATTAATTAGTCTACGTCTTTATTCAAAAATCTGTTTTCTCTGATCTGCATAGAGCCATTGTTGTCAGACAGATAGGTGTTAATATTCTGATCTGATGCATTGGTTCCGTCAATCGAGATATTTTTTCTTTTGAAAGCAGGAATAGATTCAAATTCGCTTGTGCTGTCAAAGCTTTGATAGCGTGAGTTGAATTCTTTTAATTTGTTTCTTCTTTCAATTACTCTTTCCTGATCGATGGTTTTATTCACAAAGGTAAAACCGGATTCTTCAGTTTTTGGAGTTTCAATTTCAGTTCTGCTTTCATAAGCAGGCTTTACTTCTTCCTGTTTTTGGTAGAAAGTTTCAATTTTTTGTTCAGGTTCTGCTACAGCACTTGTTGGAGCATTAAATTCTGCTTTAGGCTGTCCGTAATCTGTTTTAGGTTCGTTTCTGATAGGTTCATTAACGAAGAAGTTGAATTCAACCGGTTTCTCCTGTGAAGAATTGTTGTTGAATACATTTCCAGACTGAGGATCTTCTTTTTTATTGTCGAAATCAAATGAAAAAGACTGAATTTCCAAATCGTTTGGATCTTCGTCCTCTCCTTCAATAGAAAGGCTGTATTCTTCCTGCTCATCCTGATTTCTCCACCCTTGTTCAGGAGTATTAACTGTATTTTGTTCTTTATCAAAGAATTTTATCTCGGTCTTGATTTCTTCTTCCTCAATAATCATCTTTTTTTCAGTAGAAGCTACATTGAACGGAGTGTCGTGGTCTTCGTCATCCAGTCTGAAAAGGCTTTTTCCACCGAAATCATGAGTTATTTCAGGAGCAGACTCTCTCTCTTCTCTTGTTTTAAAAGGAGAGGATTTTGGGGTCTCTAAATTGTCATTAAGACTGATTCTGATTTTCTCTGTAGGACCTGCAAATTTCTTATTGTCATTAGAGAATCCTGTAGCAATAACAAGTACGCTTACTGCATCTCCTAATTCTTCATCAGCACCCACCCCAAAAATGATATCAGCTGTATTTCCGGCTTCTTTCTGGATGTGGTCCATAATGATACCGATTTCATCCATGGTAACTTCTTCCGCACCACTTCTGATCAACAATAGTACATTTTTAGCACCTGTAATTTTGTTGTCATTCAATAGCGGGGAGTCTAATGCTTTTCTTACGGCTTCTTCAGCTTTATTTTCGCCAGAAGCAGTACCTGTAGACATTAGGGCAGTACCGGAATTCTGAAGTACAGATTTAGCATCTCTAAAGTCAATGTTTACATCAAAGTAACCTGTAATTACTTCTGCCATTCCTTTAGCAGCATTCGCTAATACTTCATCTGCTTTAGAGAATCCCTGTTTGAATCCAAGGTTCCCGAATTGCTGTCTCAGTTTGTCATTATTAATAACAATTAATGAGTCAACATTATTTTTTAATTTATCAAGTCCGTTTTCGGCTTGTTCTAATCTTCTTTTTCCTTCAAAGCTGAAAGGTACGGTAACGATACCTACTGTTAAGATTCCCATGTCTTTTGCTACTTTAGCAATAACGGGAGCTGCTCCGGTACCTGTACCACCACCCATTCCGGCAGTGATGAACACCATTTTCGTGTTCTGTCCCATAGCGGCTTTGATATCTTCAATACTTTCAATTGCGGATTTTTCTCCTACTTCAGGATCAGCTCCAGCACCAAGCCCTTCCGTAATGGAAGTTCCCAACTGAACTTTATTGGCAACAGGGTTATTATCCAGAGTCTGAGCATCCGTATTACAGATAACGAAGTCAACCCCGTGGATCCCTTTTTCGTACATGTGTTTTAGCGCGTTGTTTCCTCCGCCTCCTACACCGATTACTTTTATGATGGATGAATTTCCTTTTGGTAGGTCAAATGAAAATCCTTGTGTACCTATATTTTCCATAACTATACTTTTAATAATGATAATTGATTACTGATAATTGATAAGGAAAAGATCGTTTATCGCTTATCATTCATCATTTATAATTTACTCTACTTCTTCAAAGAATTTTTTTACTTTTTCCATAAGCGACTGTCCAAAGGTCAATTTCGCTTTTCTAATTTGCTGCTTTTCATCTGCAGCAGGTTGTTCCTGAACGGGAACTGTCTGCTGAACCGGCTGAATAGTTTCTGCCTGTACAGGAGCTGCTTCGGGCTTAGTTTGCTCTTTTACAACTTCTTCGATGTCATCTACAGTCTGTTTTTTGTCTCTGATCTTTAAACTTTCCATCAGCAACCCAATAGATGTAGCAAATTCAGGACCTTTCAGATACTGATTTTTATCGTTGGCAATGTATTCGTTTGCAAAACCGATTCTACTATCAAAACCTGTTGTATAATTGGCAAGCTGACGAAGGTGCTTTAAGTTTGAACCACCACCGGTCAAAACAATTCCGGCAATAAGTTTTTTCTTTTGTTCAAAAGCTCCGTATGCCTTCAGTTCTGTGTTTACCATTTCCAAGATTTCTTCTACTCTTGCATTAATGATCTGAGCAAGGGTTTTTAAGGAGATTTCTTTATCTGGTCGCCCATGCAGCCCAGGAATTGTTACAAAAGTACTGTCTTTTTCCAATTCTGGAACAGCCGAACCGAATTTTACTTTCAATTGTTCTGCATGTTTTTCTATAATAGAGCATCCTTCTTTAATATCTTCGGTAATAATTCCGCCTCCGTAAGGGATTACGCAGGTATGACGGATGATATTATCTTTAAATATAGCAATATCTGTGGTTCCCCCACCAATATCAACGATTGCTACTCCGGCTTCTTTTTCTTCTTTGGTAAGTACGGCTTCTGAAGAGGCTAATGGTTCCAATGTAAGGGCTTCCATTTCTAATCCGGCTTCACGTACACATCTTGCGATGTTTCGGATGCTTCCCATCTGCCCCACTACCACGTGGAAATTAGCTTCTAAACGCTTACCGTGCATTCCTACGGGTTCTTGAATTTCCCCTTCGGAATCTACTTTATATTCTTGTGGAAGTACATGGATAATTTCTTCTCCAGGAAGCATAACAAGCTTCTTGACCTGATCTTTTAATGCTTCAATGTCATCATCTGTGATGAATTTATCCGGATGTTCACGCATAATATAATCGGAGTGCTGCAGAGAACGGATGTGTTTTCCTGCAATACCTACCGTTACTTTACGGATAGGAACCCCAGCACTGGATTGTGCTTCGGATACTGCAGCCTTGATTGAATTAATTGTTTGTGAAATATTATTCACAATACCTTTATGAACACCAAGACTTTTAGCTTTTCCTACACCGAGAACTTCTATTTTCCCGTGTGCATTCCTTCTTCCGACAATCGCGACTATCTTTGTTGTCCCGATGTCCAGACCTACTGAATACTCTTGATTTTCCATTTTTATATCGATTTGATTTTTTTCTACTTTTTCTACAATCAGGATAATCTCCTGGTTTTGTGTTAATTTGTCCTTTTTTCTTGTCTTTTACTCTATTTTTACCTTGGGTTTCGGCTTAGGTTTAGACTGTGCCGGGACCGTTGATTTTTTTTCCGGTTTTTTAGCTTCCTTTTGTTGTGTTTTTGGTTTTGTACTCTCTTTCGGTTTTACGGATGCTGAGTTTGTTTTTTTTACTTCTGTTGTTTTTGGTTTTACTTCTGCTTTTTTTGCAGTAGCTGCTAATGCAGGAGCTTTTGCCAATTCTAACTTACCAGCTTTCAGGATACTGTCATTCTCTTTAAAATAAGGATTTAAGGTTGTTACAATCTGATTCTGATATTTAACAGATACCATGCTGTATTTTTCCGGGTCCTGATAAACTAGGTATTTTTCCACAAAAGTTTTAAATCCCTTTACCTTAAAGTCAATATTATCCAGATCTCCTATTTCTACTCTGTAATTTCCTTCACTTGTCAGAAGATTATAGCTGTCTTTGTTTTTTGAAATTCCGATGAAGAATTTTTTGCTAAAATCATCTTTGTCGATTTTACCCACTAATTCTGCCAGTTTTTCATATTCATCCGGTTTTACATTTCCTGTTACCAGCATACAGGGATGAGAATAGGTTCTTGAGATCGGGAATTCAACACCTTTTTCATCTACATAAAAGTCTTTTCCATCTTTATTAAGCCTAAAAATCGGGACTCTCTGTTTGATATCCAGATTTAATTTCCCGTTTAGATTTAAATAGACATTGGCACTGTCTACGGCAGGAAGTAAATTGATCTTCTTTTCTAAGGCAGGGATATTAAGATCTCCTACAGTTCCTGATGGATTTTCATTTTTTACAATATTTCTGATGTCTTTCTCATCAACAAAGTAAACCGGAGTTTTTTCATTCATCTTTACAGAAATATTATTATCTGTAATCTTCTGGCTGCTGAATCTCTTCAACGAGAAACTCAGTAACAATCCCAAGATGATTACGGTGACAACAATTTTTAATATTCTGTACTTATTTTTCATACATTTTTTGTATTCATGTATTTATGTAAAATGTATTCATGAATACGTAAATACATTATTACTGTTTACAATTTATTTATCCATTCGCAGATCGGGTCATACAGGGTATCTATATTTCCGGCTCCTACGGTGAGGAGGATATCAAAATCTTTTTCTTTTATTTTTTCAAAAGCATCGGATAAATCGGACACTTGTTTTTTATCTAATGTTACTTTTTCCAATAGCCATTTTGAGGTAACTCCTTCAAAGTTCTCCTGGAGTTCTCTTGCAGGATAGATGTCTAATAAGATAAGTTCATCAGCATTACTTAAACTTTCAGCAAACCCATCGGCAAA
Source organism: Chryseobacterium sp. CS2K3 (assembly GCF_059515185.1). NCBI lineage: Bacteria > Pseudomonadati > Bacteroidota > Flavobacteriia > Flavobacteriales > Weeksellaceae > Chryseobacterium > Chryseobacterium sp. CS2K3. Next base: position 638,379 of record NZ_JCAKRW010000001.1, read on the forward strand.
ATCTCTTGTTCTGCTGAAAAGGTGTGGCTGGAAAACAACCAATAACTTTTTATCCGGGTAAAATGTTTTAATAGAGCTCATTACCGCATTGATTTCTGTTGGGTGATGAGCATAGTCGTCTATATAAATCTTACCGTTTTCATAAATATGTTTGGTATATCTTCTTTTAATTCCTTTAAAATTGGCAATTGCTTTTTTCAGCGTATCAAAATCTGCGCCCAAATTGTGTAAAATAGCCAGTGCTACCGTAGCATTTTCTACATTATGTATTCCCGGAATCTCCCAGACGAAATCTTTTATGGTTTCTGTAGGAGTATGGAAGTCAAAATAAATTTTATCATGATCCATTCTCAGGTTGTCTGAGTAATAATCTGCTTTTTCATTTACAGCATACGTGATATGTCCTCTTCCGATTTCTACTCCTTTCCTTACAAATAGTTGTTTGTCTTCCGGCACCAGCGCTGCAAATTGTCTGAAACCTTCTTCAATATGGCTTTTATCACCGTAAATATCCAGGTGGTCTGCGTCTGTTGATGTTACTACTGCCCAATCTGGAGAAAGGTTCAGGAAGCTTCTGTCATATTCATCTGCTTCTACCACCGAGTAAGTAGAGCCATTGTACAGAAAGTTAGACTTAAAATTTTCAGAAATACCTCCTAAAAAACAAGAAAATGGTAGATCTGCTTCTTTGCAAAGATGTGAAACCAGAGTAGACGTTGTAGTTTTTCCATGGGTTCCTGCTACAGCGATACAATCTGTATTTTCTGTAATTAATCCTAAAACTTTTGCACGTTTTAAAACCTCAAACTGATTTTGATTGAAGTAATCTAAGATGCCGAGCGTTTTAATTGCCGGGGTATAAATTACTAATGTGTTTTCTTTTTGAAGGGAGGTGATCCTTTCATCAATAAGATCTTCGAAAACAATATCGATTCCTTCTTTCATCAGATTTTGAGTAAGCTTGGTATTGGTTTTATCGTAACCCAATACTTTTTTTCCGGACGCATTGAAATAGCGTGCCAATGCACTCATTCCTATACCTCCGATTCCAACGAAGTAAAAGTTCTGATATGTTTCTAAATTATTCATTTTTCTTTATCTATTAATCACTTTAAATATCTCATCTACAATCTCTTTTGCTGCATCTGGTTTTGCGAAATATTTCAGATTGTCGGACATTTCTTTTCTTACATTTTTGTTTTCGCAGATTTCCGAAAGTGTATTCCAGAATTTTTCCTGCATTTCAGAGTCTTTTACCATTCTTGCAGCATTCTTTTCAACTAAATTCATGGCATTTTTAGTTTGGTGATCTTCCGCTGCAAAAGGGAAGGGAACCAATAATACAGGCTTTTGTGCTACTGCCAGCTCTGAAATGGCAATGGCTCCGGCTCTAGAAACGATGATATCTGCTGCGGAATATGCAAGTTCCATGTCTTTGATAAATTCAAGGATCTGAATATTTCTTGAGTCAATATCTTTTGTTTCTTCTATGATATCTTTATAATCAAGTTTTCCTGTTTGCCAGATCAGCTGATAATCTTTGTTTACAATTTCTTTTAAATGCGTTTTCCATGCATTATTTAATGTTCTGGAACCTAAAGATCCTCCTACTGATAGAATGGTAAGCTTGTCTTTATTAAGCCCCATTTTTTGTTTTGCCTGAGCGGTTTCCAGCATTCCTGAAATAATCGTCGAACGAATAGGGTTCCCCAGAAATTTGATCTTTTCAGCGGGAAAGCCTGCTACTTTCGGATATGCTGTAAATATAGCTTTAGCTGCTTTACTCAGAATTTTATTGGTAACTCCTGCGTGGGCATTCTGTTCCTGAATAAAAACCGGAACTCCCTGCTTAGTCGCTTCATATAAAGCGGGACCGCTTGCAAAACCTCCTGTTCCAATAGCAACGTCTGGCTTAAATTCTTTGATAATGGCTTTTGATCTGCTTAAACTTTTGATAATCTTGAAAGGAAGTCCTAAATTGGATAATAGGTTTCCTCTGTCGATTCCTGCGATATCAATTCCTTCTATTTTATAGCCTGCTTGTGGAACTTTTTCCATTTCCATTTTTCCATTGGCTCCGATGAACAAAAATTCTGTATCAGGAAATCTTTTTTTGATTTCGTCTGCGATGGCGATTGCAGGAAAGATATGTCCTCCTGTTCCTCCGCCTGATAGTATTACTCTTAATTTTTTGTTCATTTTAATTAATAGGACTGCGTCCGATTTTTTGTTAAATCGTCCCTTCGGGACTCTTTGGTTTATGCGATATCGTTTATTTCTGCTATGCTTTGCTTTTTGCCCATTCCTTCTTCATCGTAAATCTGAATTCTTGAGCTTATATTCAGGATAATTCCTAGCTGTAAATAGGTTACCAGCATGGAGGTCCCCCCGTAACTGATCAATGGCAGAGGTTGCCCTGTTACCGGGATCAGATTGACTGCAACGGCTATATTTACCGAAAGCTGTATAAAGATCATTACCCCGAGACTGAGCACGAGCAACGATCCGAAGAAAGCTGGCATTTTACTGGCTATCATTACAATCCGTATCATCATAATGAGATAGAGACTGACCAGAAAAGCGGCTCCTATTACTCCGTATTCTTCTACGATAACTGCGAAGATAAAGTCGGAGGCAGACTGAGGAAGCATTTGCTTTAATGCACTTTTTCCAGGTCCCATTCCGGTAATTCCGCCGTGTACGATAGCTGCTTTTGCCTGCATTACCTGATAATTTTTGGCTTTTACGCTTTCATCATCAGTGTCTGCTGATTTTGCTTTACTTGATGTAAAGGTTTCGATACGGCTCATCCATGTATGAACACGGTTTCCACCGATCATGTTTGTATTCAATGCAATCAACAAGAAGAATACAATGGCTACAAATGATGCGGAAATGAATCCTGCGATATATTTCCAGTGAAGCTGTCCTATCACCAGAACAATCACGGAAACCATCAGAATCATTAATGCTGTAGAACCGTTATCTTTTGCTACTAATACAAAAACAAGAAGGATAGGACCGAAAATATACATGATATTCTCAATGGGAAGCCTTTCTCGAGTTATTTTTTTTGTTAAATATCTACACAGGTAGATAATTAGCATCAGGAATGCAAATGATGAAGGCTGGAACGAGATGGGTGTTCCCGGAATTTTCAGCCATCGGGAAGCACTGGCTCCGTCAATGGTTTGTCCGGTAAACATGGTAACGATCAATAGAACAATCATCAGACCGAGCAGAATGCTGCTGAGTTTTCCGATGTATTCATATTTTATAGTTCCAACGAGTCTCATAATTACTAAACCTAAGACTACAAAGAACATATGTTTGATAACGTGACCTGTAGTGGTTCCGTTATTAACAATATATTCCAGGTTTGAACTAGCAGAGTAAACAGGGAAAATAGAGAAAATGGAGATCACAAGAATGACCATCCAAAGTACTTTATCGCCCTTTAGAAATTCAAATCTGCTTTCTGTATTCTGCTCGTCCATAATATTTGTGTTCATGTATTGATGTAAATGTATTGTTGATGATACTTACTACATTAATACTTACCTTTATTTTAATACTTGTTCTTTAAACTGACGTCCTCTGTCTTCATAGCTTTTGAATAAATCAAAGCTTGCACAACATGGTGACAGAAGAACGGTGTCTCCGTTTTTAGCCAGTGATTTTGATATTTTCACGGCTTCTTCCATGCTTGAAGTATCATAGATGAACTCTTTTTTATCCTTAAAGAAATCAATGATCTTCTTGTTATCAATTCCAAGGCAAACAATTGCCTTTACTTTCTTTTTGACTAAATCTTCAATTTCGGTATAGTCATTTCCTTTGTCTAGTCCTCCAACAATCCATACAGTTGGCGTCTTCATACTTTCCAATGCGTAGTAAGTGGCATTTACATTGGTTGCTTTACTGTCATTGATGTATTTTACTCCTTCAATTTCAGATACAAATTCCAATCTGTGTTCTACTGCCTGGAAGGTCATTAATGAATGTCTTATGCTTTCATTGTTGATCTTTAATATTTTACCGGCAATGGAAGCGGCTAAGCTATTGGCTACGTTGTGATTTCCTAACAGAGACAATTCTTCAACTTTCATTGTGAAATCGTCTTTCAATTTAACCACAATCTGATCATCATTTACAAAACCTCCTTCTTCCAGTTTCTCTTTTGTAGAAAATGGGATCATCTTAGCTTTTATTTCAAGCTTTTCAAGAAGGTTCTTACTCATTTCGTCATCTTTATTGTAGATGAAGAAATTATCATTTTCCTGATTTTCAGTGATCCTGAATTTTGCCAAAGCATATTCTTCATAGTTGTAGTTGTACTGATCCAGGTGATCCTGAGACAGATTCAACAATAAAGAAATATATGGTCTGAAATTCTGAATATCATCCAGTTGGAAAGAGCTTACTTCCAATACATAATATTCATGATTTTCATCTGCAACCTGCTTTGCAAAGCTATATCCTATGTTTCCACCCAGCCCTACATTTAATCCGTCATTTTTTAGGATATAGTAGATCAGGGAAGTTGTGGTTGTTTTTCCGTTGCTTCCTGTAATGGCGATGATCTTTGCATCTGTAAATTCAGAAGCGAATTCAATTTCAGAAGAAAGTCTTATTTCTTTTTCATGAATTTTGTGGATAATCTCTGCCTTTTTCGGAATTCCAGGGCTTTTTACGATCCAATCGGCATTTAAAATCCTTTCTTCATCGTGGTTTCCTTCTTCAAATTCAATTTGATTTTCGGTAAGAAACTGCTTATAGTTATCTTTAATGGCTCCTTTATCTGAAAGAAATACTTCCAGACCTTTCTTTTTAGCCAAATAAGCAGCTCCACATCCGCTTTCTCCTCCTCCTAAAACAACTATTTTCATATTTATTTTTAATTTAATGATTGAAAGATTTTAAGATTTAAAAATTTTTAAATGCTTACATCGTTCAATGTTTTAAATGACTGGTTATCTCATTTTTAGTGTGATCAGACATACAATTGCCAGTATTACTCCGATGATAATCATTCTGTTTACGATTTTACTTTCGTGAAATCCATCTTTCTGATAATGGTGGTGTAATGGTGACATTTTGAAGAGTCTATTGTTTTGGGCATATTCTAACCCATATTTTTTCTTTCTGTATTTGAAAACGATTACCTGAAGCATTACAGAAAGGTTTTCGATCAGGAAAATTCCGCATAAAACAGGAATCAATAATTCTTTTCTTAAAATAATAGCTAGAACGGCGATTACTCCTCCCAGCATCAAACTTCCTGTGTCTCCCATGAAAACCTGAGCAGGATAGGTATTGTACCAGAAAAATCCGATAACTGCTCCTACCATCGCGACGGCAAAAATGGTGGTTTCACCCATATTCGGGAGGAACATGATATTCAGATAATCTGCAAAAATGATGTTCCCGGAAAGGTAGGCGAAGAGGGCAAGAGTAAGTAATATAATGGCACTTGTTCCTGCTGCGAGACCATCAATTCCGTCAGTAATATTGGCTCCGTTTGAGACAGCTGTTACAATGAAGATCACAATAGGTATAAAGACAATCCATGCCCATTCGTGGGCATCTTTTTCATTCATCCAAAACAGGATTCCGCTGTAATCGAACTCATTGTTCTTTGCGAATGGTACTGTAGAAACGGTGATTTTTTCGGTAGGCATAAAGTTCTGCTCTACGTTGTTTCTATTTACCACCTTTGCATCGGCATATTTTCTTTTAACGGTAATGTCTGGGTGGAAATACATTGTAACTCCTACAATTAATCCTAATCCAACTTGTCCTACAATTTTGAATTTCCCGCTTAAGCCGTCTTTGTTTTTCTTGATTTTCTTTAAATAATCATCCAGAAACCCTATAGCTCCCATCCAAAACATTGAAACGAGCAGCAACACAATGTATACATTGGTAATTCTTGTAAAAAGTAATACCGGAATAATGGTTGCCAAAATAATAATAAGCCCTCCCATAGTAGGAGTTCCTTCTTTTTGTTTCTGTCCGTCTAACCCTAAATCACGTACCAATTCACCCATTTGTTTTGTTCTCAGGTAATTGATTACTCTTTTTCCGTAGACAAGAGCAATAATCAGGGAGAACAGCACAGCCATTCCGGCACGGAAGGAGATGTATTTCAACATTCCTAATCCGGGGATGTGGATTCCATGGTCGGTTAGATATTCGTATAGGTAGTATAGCATGTTTCTGTTTTTTTATTATTTAAAAATTTAATTTATTTAAAGATTTAAAGATTGGGTTTCTCAATATTTTCACTTAAATACTTAATAAAGCTTTATATGTTTAAAGAAATTTTTCTTGAGAGAGTAATGATTTCTTCTGCTTTATTTTCGTCACCTAATTTTAATCTTTTACTTACAATCAGCATGCTTCTTACTTCAGCACAGCTGCCTTTTGCAATTTTTAAATATCTAATAAATTGTCTGTTATTGTTATATTCTGAGCCTTCTGCAATATTGTTACTAATTGAAAAACTCGCTCTTTTTATCTGGTTATTAAATTCAAATTTCTTTTAATGAATTTAATCGTTCAATTTACTTGCTCATTAATTTCCAAAGCTCATTAATTACTTCTTTGTCATCAAAATGATGTTTCACACCATTAATCTCCTGATATGTTTCGTGTCCTTTTCCGGCTACGAGAACGATATCCTTAGGTTCTGCAAATTTTATTGCCATTTTTATGGCTTCTTTTCTATCAGGAATTGAAGTGTATTTGCTGAAGTTTTGTGGTTCAACGCCTGCTTCAATTTCTTTGATAATCTGTCCTGGTTCTTCTGTTCTCGGGTTATCTGAAGTGATAATTGCCAATGTTGATTTTTTGGTGGCAATATTTCCCATTTCAGGTCTTTTTGAGTGATCTCTGTCGCCTCCGCAGCCGAAAACGGTGATTAATCTTTCGTTTTTCGTTCTGATATCGTTAATGCTGTCCAGAATGTTTTCTAAAGCATCCGGAGTGTGTGCATAATCTACTATAAAGAAGATTCCGCCATCTGACTTGAAGGTTTCAAATCTGCCGGAAACTCTTTTTAATTTACTAATTGCCTGAAGAATTTCATCCTGCTCAAAACCAAGCTCTTCTGCAATCCCGAAAACCAACAGTAAGTTGTAAACATTGAATTTTCCTGTTAGTGTTGTCCAGAATTCCTTTCCATTAAAGTTCAGCAACATTCCATTGAAATCAACTTCTAAAAGTTTCCCGTGGTAGTCTGCCATTGTTTTCAGAGCATAAGACTTCTTTTTTGCCTTAGTATTCTGAAGCATTACATTACCATTTTTGTCATCTACATTGGTGATGGCAATGGCTGTATCTTCTAGTTCATCAAAGAATCTTTTTTTCGTTTTTAAGTATTCTTCGAATGTTTTGTGATAATCTAAATGATCATGGGTAAGATTGGTAAATCCTGCTACTTTGAAATGTAATCCTTCAATTCTGTTTTGAGCAATTCCGTGGGAGCTTACTTCCATAAAAGCGAATTCGCATCCTTTCTCCACGGCTTCAGCTAAGATTTTATTGATGGTAATTACATCCGGAGTGGTATGAGTAGCTGGAATAATTTCTTCCCCAATTCTAATTTCAACTGTTGATAATAATGCAGAATCATATCCTAAGTTCCTGAAAACATCAAAAAGTAGGGTAGAAACAGATGTTTTTCCGTTAGTTCCGGTAACGCCGATCAGTTTTAGTTTCTGAGAAGGGTTTCCATAGAAATTGGAAGCAAGGTGTCCTAAGGCTTTAGCAGAATCTTTTACTTTTACATAAGTTACATTTTCTGCCAGTGTTTCAGGAAGCTCTTCGCAAACAATTGCTTTTGCTCCTTTTTCAATAGAAGATTCAATGAATGAATGTCCATCCACCACTGTTCCTCTCATTGCGATGTAAAGAGAGTTTTCTGTAACTTTTCTGCTGTCGAAAACCAGTTCTGATACTTCACGGTTGTTATCTCCGTGGATTTCTATTACTGGGATTCTGTTTACTAATTCTGTTATTATCATTTTTTATCAATAGGACTTTATCCTATCTGGGCTTAAATCGTCCTTTTGGGACTCTGTTTTTTTAATTTTGTAGAGATAAATATATTCTCTGATTCTTACTGATTGTGGTACCTTCTAAAGGAAATTGTTCTTTAATTCTTCCAACTCCTTTATAATCTACACGGTATCCTAAGTTTTCCAATTGTGGGATGACGTTTTTACCAATCAATCCAACTACATTTGGCATTTGCTTATCTGTGACTGCTACTTTTACATTAGGTTCCACCATTTTGCTCAGGTTTACCTTTTTGTCTACCAGCATTTCTTTTTCAATATTTTGTGGTGTTTTCAGGAATGTTTTTCCTGCGATTTCTTTAAACACCGGCGCGGCTACGGGTCCACCATAAAATCCGATAGAAGTATTAGGCTCACTTACCATTACATAACACGTATATTTTGGTGCATCTGCGGGGTAAAATCCGGCAAATGAAGCTCTATATTTCATCGGTCCGGGCAGCCAGTACTCAAATCTTGCTGTTCCTGTTTTCCCAGCCATTTTAAGGTTCGGGGTAAAGATGCTTCGTCCTGTTCCTTTTTCTACAGCTTTAGTTAAAGCGCTGGTCATCATTCTAATGGCTTTTTCTGATGCCATTTTATTAACCATTACTTCGGGTTTTGAGCTATACATTACTTTTCCATCTTTCATGATTTTATCAATGAATAATGGCTTAAGCATTTTTCCGCCGTTAGCAACTCCGTTGTAGAAGGTGGCAAGCTGCAACAGGTTAATGTTTGAAGAGTATCCGTAAGAGATAGAAGCGAGTGTTGCTGCGTTCCATCTTTTATTTTCAGGAGTTACGATCTTCGGTTTTGTGATTCCCGGAAGTTCGATGTCCATTTTGTCGAATAATTTCCAACGTTTCAAATGGTCAAGGAAGATCTGTGGCTTTTCAGCGTAATATTTTGTGATAAGTTTAGCTGTTCCTACGTTACTGGATTTTGCTAATACATCACTGATATCATAAGTTCCTCCACCGTGACCGTCAGAAATTCTCTGCTTGGCATAGGTCCAGACTCCGTTTCCGACATTTACGGTTGTATTTTCATCGATGAACCCATCATCCATTGCTGCTAAAAGAGATATGGTTTTGAAGGTGGATCCCGGTTCGATGTTATCTTTTAATGCATAGTTGTAAGAGTCTTCATAATCTCCTGATTCTGTTCTTCTTAAATTAACCAGAGCACGTACTTTTCCTGTTTCCACTTCCATTACGATTACGGTTCCGTGTTTCGCTTCGTAATGTGTAAGCTGTTTTTCCAGTGCAGAGTGTGCAATGTCCTGAATTCTAAGGTCCAGGGTTGTGTAAACATCTTCTCCGTCTACAGGTTCCTGAACTTTCCAGAAGTCAATAGGCTTCCATTGTGAAGAATTGATTCTTTGCTCTAATCTTTTTCCGTCTGTACCTGTTAAGTACTTTGAAAATGCTCCTTCAAGCCCGGATCTAAGCTCTCCGTTGTCTATACCGATGGTTCCGGCTCCAATTTCTGAGGTAGCAAGTTCTCTTTTGTAATTTCTGTCTACAATGAAACCTCCTTTGTTTTTACCTCTTTTGAAGATCGGGAACTTTCTGATTCTGTCGTATTGGTCAAAATCAAGTCCTTTTACTAAAGTATAGTATTGGTTTTTCTTTTTCTTTTGCTCGTCGAATTTTTGTCTGAACTCTCCTCTTGATTTTCCGAACATTTTGCTCAGAGAATCGGTTAGTGCTCCGATATTGTTGCTGTAGATTGTATCTTTCATCGTTTTGAAGTCAAGATAGATATCATAGCGCATTACCGTTGTAGCGAGAATAGATCCATCGGAGGCAAATAAGTTACCGCGGGCAGCTTTTAAAGTGGCTTCACGATAGTTTTTATTAATGTAATCATCTTTAATTTCCTGAACATTGGTATTCTGAAGAATTATAATTCTTGCCAAGAACATTACAAACACGCACAAAGCTACCACTGCAAAGAGGTAGCCCCATCGTAACGTTTTTTTACGTTTGTTATCGTATTCATTTTGCTTTTGCATCTGTACTGTCCAGTTTTATTAGCAATTTATGAGGATGGTTTTCGAGGGTCATTAAAGAGTCCCGCGCAACCTCTTTCCCCAGCTCTGATTCCATTTTTACCTTGATCAGCTTACTCTGGGCGTAAGCATTTCTCGATTTGTATTCTTCCGTTTCTTCTTTTAAGGCATTTACAATTTTAATTTTCTTGTTGACGAGATGATTACTGTAAATCATTGCCATCATCAAGATAAACAACAGGAGGAAATACTTATAATGTATTTTGATCTCATCACGATTCAGAAAGTTTCCTTTTATAATATCTATAAAAGTGAGTCTTTTCTGTGGGCGATTTGTTGTTCTTTTTGCCAATGTATTATGTCAATTTGCTTCGCAGTGAATTTACTTCGTGTCAATAGTCAATTTTATTTTGCTAAATGATTCACTATTGACGATTCACTATTAAACTTTTATTCCTGTTCTCATTTTTGCACTTCTTGCTCTTGAGTTTTCTTCAATCTCCTTATCATCTGGGATGATGGCTTTACTCTTTAGCAATTCGAATGCCTTTTTATAATTTCCGTAGATATCTCTTTCCGGTTCTCCTTCGAACATTCCGTTTTTCAGGAACCTTTTTACCAATCGGTCTTCTAAAGAATGATAAGAGATCACTACTAATCTTCCTTCCGGTTTTAAAATACTGTAAGCCTGAACAAGCATTTCTTTTAATACTTCAAGTTCCTGGTTTACTTCTATTCTTACTGCCTGAAATAGCTGTGCATAGAATTTATTAACTTTATGAGGAGGAAGATAGCTGAATAGCTTTTTCAGATCCTCAGTAGTTTCTATGCTTTTTGTTTTTCTGTGATGAACAATATCTCTAGCCAGCTTTCTTGCTTCTCTTAGCTCACCATAGTGATAAAAGATATCAGCCAGTTCTTCTTCTCCATATTCATTGATCACTCTTTTGGCATCAAGATTTTGCATTACATTCATTCTCATGTCCAACGGAGCATTGCTTCTTGTGGAGAAACCTCTCTCTGCTTCATCGAACTGGTGTGATGAAACACCTAAATCAGCCAGAACACCGTCTACCTGAGAAATTCCGTACATCAGTAATGAGTTTTCAAGGAATCTGAAATTCTGATTAACCAATGTAAATCGGGGATCATCAATTGTATTTTTAAGCGCATCCAGATCCTGATCGAAGCTAAACAGTTTTCCTTTTTCGGAAAGTCTGCTCAAAATCTCCCTTGAGTGTCCGCCACCTCCAAAGGTGCAGTCTACATATATTCCGTCAGGATTCGTCACCAAATCATCTACACTCTGCTTCAACAAAACGGGGTTATGATACATGCTTAATTGTGTTTTTTATTTAATATAATCCTTAATAACCTCTACAGCTATTCTTCATCGAAAGAGCCCATCACATCTTCGGCAAGGCTGGCAAAATCTGTTTCATTGGTGGAAATTACTTTTTCGTAGGCGTCTTTGTCCCAAATTTCAAAAAGTTCTCCTGCACTTGTAATGACGACATCTTTCTGAAGATTTGAAAAAGTCATCAAGTCTTTGGAAATCTGTAATCTTCCTGCGTTATCCAATTCTACTGTTTTTACTCCTGCCGTAAACATTCGTATGAAATCAGCATTCTTTTTTATGAACCTGTTCAGTTTATTAATTTTGCCCATCAGTTTATCCCATGCATTCATCGGGTAAACTTCCAGACAAGGTTGGAACACAGATCTTTTGACTACAAACGCCTTATCGTCGAAGTTCTCCATCTGTTTGATCAGAGAGGAAGGAACTTTTAAGCGGCCTTTGTCGTCAATTTTACACTCATATGTTCCAATGAAATTTTTCATTTGGGACAAATTTATATAATAATTTCCAAAATTTCCCACTTTTCCCCACTTTTTGACTCAATGTTAATAAGTTTTATTAAAGATTGAGTTCTAAGAATGTAATTGGTTGATATGTAAGTGTTTGTTAAAACTGTTATTTAAGCCATAATAAAGGGATTTTGAAAAAAAAAGTTAAAAAGGAGAATATTGTATTATTTTTATCTTAAATTAGGATAATCAAAATATTTTTGAGGTTTAATTTGTATTTTTGCAGGGCTTTATTAGAGCGACTTATGATATTTAGTACAAAAAAAGAAAAGAAATATTCCTATATAGAGGCTGGGGAAGGTCATCCATTAGTGCTGTTGCACGGGTTAATGGGTGGATTGAGTAATTTCGATAAAATGGTAGATTTTTTTTCGGACAGAGGATATAAAGTATATGTTCCTCAGTTACCAATCTATGATTTACCGGTACTCAATACGAATCTTACCACATTAGCAAAATATATTATCAAGTTTATAGAGAGTCATATTTCAGAACCTGTAACGATTGTAGGAAACTCAATGGGAGGTCATGTGGGGCTTATTTTAACCTTGGCAAGACCGGATTTGGTAAAGAATCTTGTTTTAACGGGAAGTTCAGGATTGTATGAAAGAACTTTTGGGGACAGTTTCCCACGAAAAAACGACAGATCTTATATCAGAAAGAAGACTGAAGAGGTTTTCTATGATCCTAAAGTTGCAACGGAAGATCTTGTAGATGAGGTTTTCGGGGTGGTAAATGATAGAATGAAAGGAATTAAAACAGTAATGCTGGCAAGAAGTGCCATCAAACACAATATGCTGAACGATCTTCCTAAGATTACGACACCAACCTGTCTGATCTGGGGAAAACAGGATAATGTAACTCCTCCGGAAGTGGCAGAAGATATGCATAAGTTTATTCCTAATTCGGATTTATTCTGGATAGATCACTGCGGTCATGCTGCTATGATGGAAAAACCGGATGAATTCAATGAAATCCTGTACAACTGGATAAAAGATAAAGTTTAAAAACATAATAAATAACCATTAAGAGCTTTTCTTAGTGGTTTATTTTTCTAAAATATATTCAAAATGATTATTAAGACAGCAGAGTTTGTAAAGAGTAGTGGAAAATGGCAGGAATGTCCCGAGCCTAATATACCCGAATATGCTTTTATCGGAAGATCTAATGTAGGTAAGTCATCATTAATCAATGCGATGATGAATCATAAGGATTTGGCTAAAACCTCTCAAACTCCGGGAAAAACTCAGCTGATCAATCATTTCCTGGTGAATGAAAACTGGTATCTTACCGATTTGCCTGGATATGGATATGCAAAAGTATCGAAGGTACAGCGTAAAGATTTTGAAAAACTGATCACGAATTATATTCTGAACAGAAGAAACCTTGTGAATCTTTTTGTATTGGTAGATGTAAGACATAAACCTCAGCCAATAGATCTTGATTTTATGCAATGGTGTGGTGAAAGTGGTGTTCCGTTTTCTATTGTATTTACGAAAGCAGATAAATTAAAGCCTAATGCTGTTATTAAAAATGTAGAAGACTATAAGATAGAAATGCATAAAACCTGGGAGGATCTTCCGGAATTATATGTGACTTCAGCTGAGAAAAAGGAAGGTGGAGATCTTATTTTAGATTTTATTGAAAAGACGAATGACTTTTTAACTCTAAACAATGTAAACTTCGATGAGTAATATTGTCTGGAAAATTAAAACTTTTGATGAGTTTACTGTTCCTGAATTATATGCTGTGTTAAAGGCACGTATAGATGTTTTCGTTATTGAGCAAAACTGTCCTTATCCTGATCTTGATAATTATGATCAAAAAGCGGTTCATATCTGGGCAGAAGAAAGCGGAGAGGTTCTTGCATACTGTCGTGTTTTTGATAAGGGAATAAAATATGATGAGACTTCCATTGGCAGAGTTTTGACTACCGAGAAGGCGAGAGGAAAGAGTTTAGGAAAATTACTTATTCAATATGCTGTTGAGACTATAGAAAACCGTTTTCATACTTCTGAAATCAGGATTTCAGCGCAGGATTATCTGTTGAAATTCTACGGAAATTTTGGTTTTGTGGATACAGGGAAAAAATATCTTGAAGATGATATTCCGCATACGGAAATGATTAGAAAATAAAGAGAAGAGGCTGTCTTAAAAGGACAGCCTCTTTTGAATGTTGATTATATGTTGAGTGTTTTTTAGTTTTTTTCTTTTTGATTAGTTACAACCTGAGCAATACGATCTGTCTACATACTGTTTACTACTTCCTGCATAGTAATAACAGCCTCCTCTTGAGCCTACATACAATTGGTTTCCATTATAAGTACATCCTCTACTTCTGGAATAAGATCCGGAAGATGAATAATTTGATCTTGTAGATTTACTTTTTCTGCTTGTTTTTGATTTTCCTTTTTTTGGTTTTTTAGTGAGTACTTCTTTTGTGGAAGAAGTGTTGTTTGTGGACGCGGAAAAGTTTACCGGTAATAAAAGTCCAAGTCCTAAAAGGCTGGTAAAAAATAGTTTTTTCATAGTTTTGTTTTTAATTATAAAAAGGTTTTCATGGTTTTTAATGTCTTTTAGTTTTAATAAATCTTTCCGAAATTTCTGTTTCGTTAAGAATTTGTCTATTAGGTAAAATGATTTGGGTTTCTCCTGAAGGGCTTTCCACAATATAGGCACCAGATCTACAGTTTTTAAAACGGTACATAAAAGCTTTTAATCCTGAAATGAAACCTTCATTTGTTGTTTTTTCATGAACATGCTTTGAGCAACTGGTTCTGAAAATACATTGTCTTCTTTTTGCAGGTGGAATTACGAACCAATAAATTTTAATAAGAAGAATTAATAGATTTTTCATTTTCTTTTTTACTGAAAACAACCATTTGATAAGAAGTCATATAACCCGGCTTTTGAATATTTCCAAAACAGCCTTCAACAGGTTGTATATAAGTGGATACACTTTCCAGTCTTATATATTCCCAGCCATCATGGGTATGTACTTTTATTAAATTGTCTAATTGCTCTGCAATGTTTTTTGAACTCATATTTTGTTGATTGGCAGTGGCAACAAATGGTATTACTTTGTATTCCATAATTGTATTTTTAACACTTCAAAAATATAACACTTTAAAAATCAATCCTTACGGGAACCCGTAAAACGAAAAAACCTTTCAAAACTGAAAGGTTTGTATAGTGATCGTAAAAAAGTATACTCTATCTTGGCTTTATAGGTTGGTTGGGAGGGATAATATCCCAGTCCGGAAACTTTGCATTTTCTTTTTTAGGAGGGTTTTCAGGTTGTTTATCTTCCTGCTTTATTTCTGGTTTGTCTTCCTGATTGTTCATCTTCTGGTGTTTATAGTATTATAATATAGTTTTTGAATCTCTGGAATTGGCTAAAAACTCTTCAGCACGCACAGATTGAAGCATTGTTTTTACTTCCTCAGCTTTTGCATCTTCCATATCGTATTCGGCTTTGAAATCTTCAAGCTCTGCCAGAGATCCTGCTAATGCTTCAGTTGAGTTTAGACGTAATCCGCTAACTTGTTTTTTGGCGTTATCTTTCTTAGATGAATATCCTGATAATCCTAATGCAAGGAAACCAAAAGATACTCCTAAAATGATATAACTGAGAATATGAGCACCGGCTAGATAGGAGACAAAACCAAGTGCAATGAATGGTATTGTAAACGCAATGAGGCAGCCTTTACCTGAAGAAGCCTTTTTTACCTCATCTGTAAAAGTCTTGTCCCAATGTTCACCATGGGCTTTCAGTTGTTCCTCCTGATCAGAACCATTTGAAGAAATCTTATAATTATCGATGGCTAAGTTTGCAATGATAATGTTATTGGCTCTATATTCTTTTGTATAAGTTTCGTGAGCATCTATAATCCATGGGCTGCTTATTGCCACAGCTAAAGGTTGTGTAACATGGGTTGCTCCTGTTAATTCAGGGATAAAAGCAACATTAGTCAGCATTTGAAGAAAATTTGTTTTCTCGGCGAATGCTTTTTCCTGAGAATATTCAGATGTTCCGGATCTTTGATTTCTTTTTTGATCGATAAGCTGCTGATTGAGCTTTATTTTCTTTTGTAGCTCAAATTCTTCATCATCAAAATTAGTGATCAGTAAGGAAAGGATTTCATCTAACTGGTTTTTGGATGTTTTTGAATAGTCAACAGGTGCTTCAAGAATATTCTTGATATAGGAAGATAGAAATTTATGTAATTTTACTTTCTTCATAGAAGATTTAAGTTCTGCCCAGTTGGTACAATACTTTTCGAGAAAAGGATATTCTTTGTTATCCAGGCGACCTTTATACTGAAAGAATTTTATCCATTCGTTTTTTTGTTCATTAATATATTGATCGGTCTGCGTCAACAGATTAAGCCACTCATCTACTGTAGAAATAATAAGCTCTCGGGAAGATTGTGGGAATGATCCGGTTGCAGCAGCCTCTAATACCATTACAAATTCACGGTCAAGATTGTAAGGATCCTGATGCATCAGATATCTTTGTACCCATTGATGGCATGCTTCATCTCTTCCCAGTCTTCTCATGAGAAGCATAAAAAATAGAGTGGTTTTATAGTCATCTCTTCTTAATGCTTCGTTCAGTGCTCTTTCTGTATCCTCACGGTCATTACGTACCCATGCAACAATTGCTACCATTGCGGGAGCCAGCCAATAATTAGGCGTTTTGATCATTAAGCCTTCCGCTGCATCCTGCATGATCTCATGTCTTACAATTCCACTGTCTACAGCTTGGAGAATTCCTAAAACAGTTCTTCGGATCTCTTCATAATAACCAAATTTATTTTTTAAATCCTGCTTTAGGCTTTCTTGCATGTTTTCGACAAACTGAAGATCCCTTTTCTCTTTATCTGCTTTTATAAAATCGTCAATAATACCGGACATAGCGTCCATTCTGCCATCCAAAGCCTGCTGCTTGTCGGTAATGTTACCCATTTCAGAGTTGATGTTTCCTAATTGGGAATTAAAAGAATTAAGATTATTATTAAGGTGATTGATATTGTTATTAATTCCCTTAAGATTATTGTTGAGTAAAGAATCTTCACGTGACATTTCCTTGTGTTTTAAAAAGATATTAGTTTTTTGAACTTAACAAAAATATATAAATATCTTCTTAATAGGTTAAATTAATCCTAAATCTTTACAAAAAGCAATAAGCTGCTCATTGCTGGAAATCTGAAGTTCTTCTTTCAGGTTATTTAGTTTTTTCTCTACACTGCTTAAGCTGTTGGGCTTTATATTATTATTTTGAAGATACACAGGAATATTTTTCTGTAGAACACCTTGTGAGAGAAGAGAAACGAGAATAATATCGTAGTCTGTGAATTCATAGCTGTTTAGTTTTTTTACTTCCTGTTTCATATCAAGAGACAGATAGTTTTTATTTTCATATACTGAAGCTATTGCCTTTTTCAGATCTTTAGAGTCATTTCTTGCCTTACGAACAAATCCATTGATTTCATATTCTTTAAAAAGTGAATCTATGACGCCAGACTTATGTTCTGCGGAAAAGACAATTGCCTTCAACGAAGGTTGTAGTTCTCTAACGGCTTTAATTAATTCTTTGCCGTCTTTGATCTTTTGCTCATGGTGATCTTCCTCAAAAGACAGATCCGTGATCAATAAATCATAAAGGTCATTTTCTCTTATGGATTTTTGAACCTTGGCAAAGGCATCATCGCAATAATAAACATAGTCTGTATTAGTAATATTGAGGTCTTCTAATGTTTTTTGTACAGAAATACTACTGCTTTCGTGGTCTTCGGCTATTAAAATTTTTTTGAACATTCTTTTGTTTTTTAAGATATAGGAAATGAGATATAAACCTTCAATCCTTTTTTGATTGTATTGTCAAAAATAATGGTCCCTTTAATTTTTTCAATACGGGAAACCGTATTTATTAACCCATTTCCATGAATAATTTCTCCGGGAATCCCTATTCCGTTGTCTGTATATTGAATATGTATAAGGTTATTATTTCTTTCAAATTTAAAAGCAACAAGATTTGCCTGGCTATGCTTCTTCATGTTCACTAAAAGCTCACGCATGACCTGATAAACCTCGTCCTGTAATGAATGGCTAAGATCGATCCAAATATTGGCTCCGTTTCCGGCAAGAAAAGTATTTACTTTTTCATTTTTAAATGATGCGATGAGGTTTGAAATTTTCTTATAAAACTCAAGAGTATCATTGGATTCAATCTTTTCATAGGAAATATCTCTCGACTTTTCATATACAAACTCAAGTTCATCAAGTGCCATATCTTTATCAAAATGTTCCTGATTTTCAATTTTGGTCATTACCTGGTAAATACCATTGGCTACTACATCGTGAACTTTTTTGGATATTTTAAGCTGAGTGTTTTTTATTTCCAGTTCTTTCTCTTGTTCCAAGAGTTTTTTTCTTCTTCTAATCCAGAAAAAGCCTGCGACTAATGTTAAGATTAAGGCGCTTATCCCAATATTCCGATATAATAACTGAATTTCTTTTTCAGCTTTTTGAATTTTTAAAGATTGATTTTCAGCTTTTTCTTTTTCAATTCCATATCTGACATATGCAAACTGATTTTTAGCTCTGCTTCTTGCAATTATAAGACTGTCATTGAGATGTTTAAAACTTTTGAAGTATTTCGAAGTGTTTTGAGGATCAACTACCATCAGCTTTTGTAAAGCCTGCATTTTGTCTTCAGGATTGTTAACTTTTGTTGCCGTTTCAAGCATTTTATTGGCAAAAAAGAAAGCCCTGTTTGGATCTCTTTGCTTGAAATAATCTGATAAAGCGGAATAGCTGGAATTTAAACCTTCTAAGTCGTTATTATTTTGCCTTATTTCCAGAGCTTTATAGTATTCCGGTAAAGGATTATAATTTGCATCTTCAATAAGGTTTGCTTTTGCTAAATTATTTAAAGCTTTAGAATAAGTCTTTATATCTTTTGCAAGTATAGCTTGTTGTAAATATTTTTTTGCCTCCTTTGCTTCTCTTTTTGCTAATAAAGACACTGCAATATTATTATAGTAGGTAAGGCGGTTCTCATTATTAGCTGAATATTTTATTGCATTTTTATAGAAATGAATGGCATCATCATAATTATACATAAAAGAAGAAGCTATTCCCATATTATTATAGCTTGAAGCTAAATCTCTTCTTACAATTGAGTCTTTAATATTTTTAAGAAAATCGTTTGCTTCTAAAGATGTTTCTATACTGCCATAAAAATCTCCTTTTCCCGTTTCTAAAATTGCCATATTAACAAGTGCCTGACCAGCTCTTAGAGAATCATTTATTCTTGCATATTCGTCTTTGGCAATAGTATAATAATAAAATGCTGAATCAGTAATTGATGCATTTCTAAACGCTCTTGCCTTTTTATGATAAGAATTTTCTTCATTATTATCTGTGACAGCTACTTTTTTCTCAGAGCAAGAGATAATACTGATTAATATAAGTAGGAAGAGGAGCTTTTTCATGGTTTTGTTTTTCAATTGCAAAATAGCAAAAAGAGCAGATTTATGCAATCTGCTCTACATGATTAGTGCCTTGTATTTTGTTAAGGTTGAGAATAAGGAGGAGGAGTTTGCCCCGTGTCTCCGGTTGTTGCTCCTCCATCACTGTTGGTCCCCGTTCCTGAACCCGGTTTTGTCGGACCATTTTGAACCTGTACTGCTGTTGGGTTATTATCTGATGTTGTTGACGTGTTTGCGTTATTATTTGGGAATGCTAAACCTAATAGCATTAAAATAAATTGGATCATTTTCAAAAAATTTATTGTTAAAGCATTCGTGTTCTTCCCTGCGAAACAGATCGCAGATAGTTTTACACGGTTAAAAAAATTGAAGCGCTTCTAAATTTTTTGGGAAGTGAACCTTCAAAAACGGAGGAGAAACATCTGCTTCCCAACCCGGAGTTTTACCTCCGTTTTATCTGGTGATTTTGAAATCAGTTTTGTAAATTTGTTTTTAATGTTTTGTTTTTCACTGATTTCCTGAAGCAAAGATGCGACAAAGGGTGACGCATGTGTTAGTCACGTTTTAGACATCAATGGACACGAATTGGACAATGTGGGCTTTATGGGAATCCGTAATGTGGTATGATTGATTATCATCTATTTTGTAAAGACTGAAAAAACGATATATGTCCAAGAAAAAACTACTAATTCATGAAGTGTTCAGAAAAGCAGGAGAGGAATCTGGAAAAGATACCAAAAATGGACTTGCAGCCTATTTATGGGTTTATTTTAAAGAAGATTTAGGTTTTGAAATTAATGATAAGACCTTTAGTAGATATTATGACACTTATATAAGCAATAAAGGAGAAGAGAAAGGAATTCATATTGATAGATTGAATAGAATGAGTCAATATGTTGGATATAAGGACTTTTTAGATTTTTCCAACACATTTGTTAAAAAAGATGAAGAAGCCAATAAGACAACGGTTAAAATAACGGTTGATGAGGATGAACAATCTATTTCGGAAAAGTTTTCCAAATTAAATATCAATATTACCAATGAGCAGCATTTTAAAATGCCTGATTTTATAAAGCAAAATGGCTTAGGTATTTTAGAAATTACTTTTATTCTGTGTTTAGTAACGGGAAATGTTCTTTTTTCTAATAGTAAAAAAATAAGTAATACACCTGCATATTCTTTCGGTTTTATGTCTGGAGTAATTCCGATGACAGAAAAAAAATATATGTATTGGAATGGAGAAAGGTATATTGGAACAGACAGCAGTTATATTAATCCGGGAATAGATATTGTGGCGATGAATGCCCATAAATTACTGCATTTCCGAAAGATAATGAGAAAAGATACACTTACGGATGTAAATGCTTTGGGGAAAACCTGGTATTCAAAGTATAACAATGAAGTAGAATTTTTTACAGATGATGGAATAGATCCCGATAACGGACGGGAATTAAGAAGAACCTCATCCTTCATTATCTATAAATATGCAGGGAAACAGAAGGATTCTGTAGAATTTGAAGAATAAAAAAAGCGAAATACAATATATTCCGCTTATTATGATAAAGACTTCTTGAGTATCTTAGTCTGCATTCAGCATTCCAAGTTCTCCAAAATGCTTTTTAAATTTTTGAATTTTAGGACCTACAACTGCGCTACAATAAGGCTGTGTAGGGTTTTCATTATAGTATCCCTGATGATATTGCTCAGCTGCCCAGAACTTCTCGAATGGTGCCAATTCAGTAACGTATTCTCCTGCCCATCTTCCAGATTCTTCAGAGGTTTTTAATGCCTGTTCAGCTTTCTGTTTCTCTGCTTCATCTTTATAGTAAATTACAGAACGATATTGAGTTCCGATATCATTGCCTTGTCTGTTCAGTTGGGTAGGATCGTGTAAGAAGAAGAAAACATCCATAAGTTGCTCATAAGAAATGACAGCAGGATCATAAGTGATTTCCACCACTTCTGCATGACCTGTTTCTCCTGTACATACTTCCTGATACGTCGGATTATCCTTATGTCCGCCAGAGTATCCTGAAATTGCAGATTTTACCCCTTTCAACATATTAAAACAGCTTTCTACACACCAAAAGCATCCGCCACCGAAAACGATCTTTTCTAAATTATTGTTATCCATTTTTTGGTAATTATATTGTTTTATCACATTTCTCCTGATTCACAAAGGTTATGGAAAATGCTAATCAAAAGTAAGAAAAAGTTCAGGGATTTTGATATGGTTCTGGTGAATTGTTTTCATAGATATTGCTAATGATACTGTTTTGTATAGACGTTTTTTTATGCCACGAATGCACTAATAATTTCATCTGTGAATTCGAGGCAAAACTTAAAAGAGATTTCATGATACTGTTTTGTATAGACGTTTTTTATGCTCAAATGCATTAATAATCTCATTTGTGAATTCGTGGCAAATAAATAGCGATCTCATGATCTGTTTTGTATAGACGTTTTTTTATGCCACGAATGCACGAATAATTTCATTTGTGAATTCGTGGCAAATAAATAGCGATCTCATGATACTGTTTTGTATAGATGTTTTTTATGCTCAAATGCACTAATAATTTCATTTGTGAATTCGTGGCAAATAAAAAAGCGATCTCACTAGAGATCGCTTTATATATGATAAGTGTATCAGTTATTTTTCCCAAACCAGAGCACTTGCACCAAGAATGGCTGCATCTGCCTCGTCCAGCTCACTGAATACCAGTTTTACTTTATTTCTGAAGATTGGAAGAAGGTTTCTTTCCATATGAAGTTTAGCCGGCTTTAAGATAAAATCACCCGCCTTGATCACTCCTCCGAATAAAAGAATTGCCTGTGGTGAAGAAAACATTACAAAATTGGCTAATGCCTCACCCAATTTCTGTCCTGTATACCTGAAAACCTCAATTGCAATTGGGTCTTCTTTCATTGCACATTCGTATACTGTTTTAGAATTGATTTCATCCTCAGGATATTGGTTCAGTATGGATTCAGGGAATTCTGCTCTCATCTTTTTTGCAGTGATCGTGATTCCTGTTGCTGATGCATAGGCTTCAAGACTTCCTTCAGAACCAGTGCTCCAGTGTTTTCTTCCACCTGGTTTTACAATAGTATGTCCCAATTCTCCGGCAAAACCATCATGCCCGTAGATTAGGTTTCCATTAGCAATGATTCCACTTCCTACTCCTGTTCCAAGGGTAATCATAATAAAATCTTTCATCCCGCGTGCTGCTCCGAAAAGCATTTCTCCCAAGGCGGCTGCATTAGCATCATTGGTTACAGTACATGGAAGACCAAACTTTGCCGTCATCAATTCCGCGAAAGGGATTACACCTTTCCAGGGTAAATTAGGGGCAAGTTCTATGGTTCCTTTATAGTAGTTTGCATTAGGAGCTCCTACTCCGATTCCGTCAAAGTGCTTTTCTGTACCATGTTTTTCCATTAAAGGATATACTTGTTCATATAAAGCATCTATGAAATCTTCTACCTTTTCATAGGCATCAGTTCTCAGGTTTCCCTTGTCCAGAACCTCTCCACGATGGTTTACAATTCCGAACTTGGTATTGGTACCACCGATGTCAACTCCCAGGGCAACTTGTTTTGATAAATCTATTAATGACATTTCTATTCTTAAATTCTTAGGGCTAAAATTATAAAAAAGATTGTATTAATGGATTATTAACTCAGTATTATTTACAAGTTTACGCAGTTTTAACAGGTTTTTTCTTTTTTCTTCCCCACCAGATCATAAATCCTGTTACCGGAAGAGAAGCACAGATAAGGCTTACAATGAAAGCAATAATCTTCGTAGGAAGTCCAAGAATAGCTCCTACGTGAATGTCATAATTGGCTCCCACTACCTTTTCGCCGAAGTTTTTGTCCTTCGGATCATGGGTATGAAGCAATTCCCCGGAGTTTTCATCGAAAATAAGACTGCTGCTCTTGTGGTAAGAATAAGTAAGGTGTTTTACATATACTTCAAAGTTGGGATGTTCGTGATCATCCATATGCTCGTGTCCCAGGTCTATTGCAAATCCGTAAGAATCCGGATACTTATTTTTGACAGTATTGATAATTTTATCAAGCGTATTTTCCGTTCTCAATTCTATCGGTGCTTTAGTTTTGATATGAGAAAAATCCGGATATTTTGTTTCTCCTCCTGAGAATATTACATAGATCATCGCCTGAACTACGAAAAATGCGTAGAATAAGCCTGTAATAGAAAAAATAAGAGCAAAAATTGATGCATAAAAACCTAAGACGTTGTGTAGATCATAGTTCTTTCTTTTCCAGCTTTTGATATTTTTCCATTTAAAAGCAAAACGTTGTTTTCTGGCTGCCTTATTCTTTGGCCACCATAGAATGATTCCGGAGATCAGCATGATGATAAAGATAATTACCGGGATTCCCACTACATAGGTTCCCCAGTCCTGTTTCAGAAGGTAGCTCCAGTGGATCATTTTTACGATATTGAAGAATCCGTTTTTCTCATCATAAACTCTCAGTACTTTTCCGGTATAAGGGTTTACATAAGCCTGTTTGTAAATAGGAAATTCATCAAAATAGTTCCAGGCATCCGTATTATGTTCATACCAGAAGAACATGTATGACATTTTCTTATCCATAGGAATGTTAACCCAATGGATAGGATACTTTTCTTTTACCTGTTCTGCAACGGCTTTTTCCATCACCCTGATCGGTAGGATCTGCTTTTGCTCTATATTCTGTTCATTATGGTAAATAACTTCTTTGCGGGTAAAGTTCTCTACCTCATCCTTAAATACATATAATGCTCCGGTAATGGAGATAATAAAGATTAAAAACCCAATGCCAAGTCCAAACCATAAGTGAAGTTTGGCGGAGCATTTTTTAAAGAATCCCGGCTTTTTTTTATGGTGATGATTTTTCTTCATATAACAAGGTAGATTAGTTTAATTAAAATTTATATTCAAGAACCAGAGTTCCTCTTTTCCCTAAAGAATTCACGAACTCGCTGTCTCTTGCAGACCACCACGCAATAGATGGCTGATACAATCTGTTGAAGAGGTTTTCAACTCCCAGTGATACCTTCCAGTTTTTGTAAACTTCACAGCTCACCTTAAGATTGAATACTGTATAATCCGGAACAAAGCCTTCTCCGTAAGCATAGAACCCGGTTTTTGCATTCGGTTCAAATCTGTTTTGTCTGAAAGAATGAAGCATGTCAACGCCAATGAAAAGTTCAGGTATTGGTTTTACCTGTAAATAGGCAATAACTTTCGGTGCTGAAATTCGGCTGTTGTTGATCTTTGAAGAATAGTTTCCGTTATCTTCAGGAGAGGTGATGCCTTCCATCCAGCTATAGCTTCCACCGAACTGAAGCCATTTAACAGGAGTGAAATGTAAGAATCCTTCCACGCCATATACAATTTCCGGAGCTCTCTTGATCATTAATGCTCTGTCTGCACTCTGAACAAATGTTGCTCCTAATTTTGAGGTGCTTACATACGAGGTTAATTCGTAGTTTAGCCAGTTGGAAATCTGTCCGGTAGCCCCTAATTCGTAATTGTTGACAATAATTGGTTTGGTTTCAAGACTTTTAATCGTTTCCGAAGTTGAGGTTCTCAGGATTCTTCCTAATTCATTGATAGAATATGCCTGCGAAAAGCTCCCGAAAAGATTAATATAAGGTTCGATATTATAACGAAGACCAATATTTCCTACTAATGCATTATAACTTAATTTTCCTCCGTCTACAAAAATACTTTTGGTAAAAGTTCCATCGTTTTTAATCACAGAAAGAGTGTTGAAATCATCAACATCTACTTTAATATTTTCATAACGAAGTCCTCCTTTAATCGTTAGTTTTTTGAAAAGATCTATTTTTGCCAATACAAAAGGAGCTATATTGGTCATGCTCATATTGGGAGTCCAGAAACGTCCGTCTTCCAGTTTTTGTACAGTCTGGTCATTCAGGATGTCGGCGCCGTACATGATTTCCCCCTGTGAATTTTGAGACTTCCAAAGTTGAGTGTCAAAATTGAATCTGGCACCAGCTTTTTGTGAAAGAACATTAGACTGTCCTCCGTTAAAAAAAGTATCACTATATCCATATACTGTTTTAAAATCCTGATAATAAAGATTTACATTTAATGAAGTTCCGGCAAACAAGTTTTTATTATCGTAGCTTACGCGGATATTGTGGTTTCTTGGAGTTCCCTGGGGTGTTGTTTCAAGACTTTTTCCTTCTCCTTCACCAATGGTTGGAGAAATGCCGTAGATGCCGGTTCTTAATCCTAAATTCAGGTTGGACTTTGATGAATAACCGATATATGATGCTTCAATTCTTTGATTATCATTGATGTCATAACCTAATTTCAGCATTCCGTTATAGTTATCCATCTTTGCTGTACTGTAAGTAGGGCTTAAATAAACTTTATCTGCATCTTTCATATAGCCCGTTCTCTCATAGGCTAAGGAAAGAGTATAGTCAAATCGTTTGATTTTTCCAGATAAAAGCTGGCTTGCTCTTACTCCGAGGGTTCCACCAGATTGTTGTCCTGTAAACCCTATTTGAGAAATTCCGGAAATCTTCTGATCTGTTTTGTTTCTTTTTGTAATATAATTGATGATTCCGCCATCTGCACCGTTTCCGTAGATGGAAGACGCTCCTTTGATAACTTCCACTCTTTCAATGGCAGAAGGATCAATGACTCTTAAATCTCTTGCTCCGTTTCTTAGTGGAGTAGACTGTGGAATACCGTCAATTAAAACCAATACCTGGCGACCTCTTAAAGTTTGTCCGGTATTAGACGTTTGTCCCGAATTAGTCCCCAAACTCGGAACGGTATATTGCAAAATGCTTGTAATATCTGAATTAACAGTAAGTTGGGACTGAATTTGTTTTTCGCCAACAATGGTAATGGAACTTGGAACTTCTTTGATATTTTCCTTCTTTCTAGAAGCGGTCATAACGATTTCCTCAACATTTTTGGTATTTAATGTATCCTTACTCTGGGCAAAAGCCATAGTAGTTCCCAGACAGGCAGCTGATAAAAGCACTTTTTTCATTATATTTTCTTTCCTTGTTTCTTTCTTTTTCCCCACCAGATCAGAAATCCGGTAACGGGAAGTGATGTGCATATAAGACCGGCAATAAACCAGATGATCTTTCCAAATAACCCAAAGTATGATCCTGTATGTATATCATAATTGGCATTGGCATATTTTTCGGCGTAATTCAGTTTGTGATGAGGTTTGTTGGCTAGTAGTTTTCCTGTATATTTATCAAATGTAAGCGTGTTTCTCTCGCTGAATCTTCCTTCTTGTCCATAAATGGTAATCGGAAGATTTTTGAGCTCTTTTCCTTTTTTATTTTTTCCACTCAATGAGATCCTGTAGCTGGAAGCCCCGGAGTATAATTTTTCTGTTTGCTGTGCTGCAAAATCAAAAATATTAGGGTTCTTTGCCATTAATGAATCAGGAGATTTGATTTCCTTTTCTTTTGGAAGCTCCATAGAACCGGATAATGCAAGGTTAAAGGTGTTTTTTACATACGGATAGGCAAAATAAATTCCGGTAACACTCATTAGTAAAGCAATGAATGAGGCATAAAATCCAAGAACATTATGAAGATCATAGTTTTTACGCTTCCAGGTTTTTACATTTTCCCAGTTGAACGAGAAGCGCCCTTTTCTGGTATTTTTGTTTTTTGGCCACCATAATATAATCCCTGTTATGAGCATGATGATAAAAAGAACAGTAGGAATACCCACTACATATTTTCCCCAATCAGAATTTAAAAGAAGCCCCCAGTGTATGTATTTTAAAATATTGAAGAAATCATACTTTTCATTGTAAACTGCCAGAATTTCTCCTGTATACTGGTTTACATAAACCTGTTTGTTGATAAGAACTTCCTGAAAGTAATTCCACCCCTTTTTGTTTTTTTCATAATATAAAAAGCGGTAAGACTTTCCTTTATCAATCGGAATTTCAACAGAATTGATCTGGTATTTTTCATTTAGTTCCAGACTTACTTTTTCGCGTAGAAGATTAATTGCCAATGGTTGTTTTGAAAAATCCTCCTGTTTTACATAAATAGCCTCTTTACGCAGGATATTCTGTACCTCATCCTTAAAAACATATAAAGTCCCTGTAAGAGAGACAATAAATACAATGATACCAACGGATAAACCAAACCACAGATGTAGTTTGGCAGACCATTTCTTTGTTGGTGAAACTTTCTTTTTATGGTGATGTTTCTTTTTCATAGAAAAAAGTTAACCCTGTAAGGGCTAACCTTTGTTTTTTAAAATTTATATCCGATTGATATTCTGAAATTTCTTGGAGCATCTGCCTGGTAATAGTAATACCCTAGATATGGTGTTCCTGAATAAAGATATCTGTTAAAGATATTGAAGACGTTCAAATTCACTCTGAATTTTGAATTTTCCCAAGAAGCTCCGGCATCGAATTTTACATAATCTGCCATCTGTAGAGTATTGGTGCTTCCCCAGTCCCAGCTGCTTCTGTCCGCCATATAAGTTCCCCCAAAGCTTAATCCAAATCCCTGAAGAATATTATTACTGAAAGTATAATTCAGCCATCCGTTTGCAGTATGTTTTGCATATCCCGGAACTCTGTCGCCTTTTTGTGCTTTAGCAGTAGTTTCTGTATATTTATTTTCTGTGAATGCGTAATTAAAAATAGCATTGAAACCTTTTACGATCTCACCTTTAAGGTCAAACTCCACTCCTTGTACTCGTGTTTTTCCTAATAGAATAGAATATTTTCCACTTAGATTATCAAATGGATCCGAAGTAATTTCGTTATCCTTTGTGATGTTGTAAAGAGATAGAGTAGTGTTCCATTTTCCTGCAAACCAGTCCTTTTTGAAACCTAGTTCCACATTTGTTCCTGTCAATGGTTTTGCTGTAGTTCCATCTCGGAATAAACCAACCTGAGGATTAAATGACTGATCATATAACGCATAAGCAGACATATTTTCATCGATTGAATAGCTCAGTCCCACACGGGGTGTAATTCTGTTGGCTTCAGATTTAGTTCCATAATTATTTTCCTTTACCGTTGTATAACGAGCCGCAACGGTAAGTCTTAATGCATCATCCAGAAAACCTAGCTCATCCTGTAAATATAATCCTGTATAATTTTGATCAATTGTACCTCCTGTTCCTGCTCTTTCGGATAAAGATCTGCTTCTGTCAAAAGGTTTGTATCCTGCAGTATTATTAGGTCCTGAATAGGGGTTATTGTTACTTGTATTAATATCATAGTTAAGCGTATTGGTATTAAACCAATATCTATAATCTTTGACATTATTAAGAGCAGTCTCATCACCGAATTCATTAAACATATCCAGATTATACCTTTGATTCCAGTCTGCAATATATTTTTTGCTTCCTAAATCCAGCCCTGCAAGTATTTTATGTGAAACAGCTCCCGTTTTTACATATCCGTTTAAGAATAACTGACCAAACTTCATTTCATTACTAGCTTCCCAATAGTTTAATCCTCGAAGCATGTACTGACCTTCAAATTTTGTGGGCCAGATATCACTTCCCAATGTATATTCATTTACATAAGTAAGTTGAGAAGTTAATTTCCAGTTTTCGTTAAATTTATGCTGTAAGTTTAAATTAACGGTGTTATTCGTAACCTTTGTAGGATCAAGATTTGGATCTGTAATGGTATAGCTTACAGGCTTAGTTTTGTAGCCGTCAGCACTGAAGACATAAGCAGAACCTACTTCAGACATTCTTGCTTTTTGGTAGATATATTCCGCTGTTAAGGTTGTTTTATCACTTAAATCTACTTTTAATGACGGATTGATGATATATCGGTCATTGAATTCATAATCTCTGAAACTGTTTTTGTTCTGAGCCATTAAATTCAATCTGAATGCTACCTTATCAGTGATTTTAGAATCAATATCCGCTTCACCTCTGTACATATTGAAGCTGCCAAGCGTTACTCTTGCAGTTCCGTTTAAAGCATTTCCTGTAGGCTTTTTCGTTACAATATTATAAATTCCGCTTGGTTCACCGTTAGACATCAGGAATCCTGATGGACCTTTAATAAATTCAATATGATCTACGTAGCTCATATCCTCACTTAAAGGACCCCAGTTTGACGTAACGTTTACTCCATTCATGAAAGCTGCGGCTCTGGCTCCTCTCATATTTACCCTTGTATACATATCTCCCCAATGTTCAAGTCTTTGAGCTCCGGCAACGTTTCTTAGTACTCCGTCACTTAAAGTGGTAACCTGTTGGTCTTCTAAAGCTTTATTGGTAATGATTGAAATGTTCTGAGGAATTTTAATAAGGGCTTCATCGAGGCGAAGAGAAGAAGATCCTTGTTTTTCTACATATTTCTTATAATATTTTCCGTTGACAATTACTTCTTCAATATCATTAGATTTAATAGAATCTTTCTCCTGCGCTGTTACCATAATGGTACCCAATAGGAAAGCACAGATCAGTACATTTTTCATGAAAGTCAAATTTTATGCAAATATATTGTTTTTAACTATTCTAAATAAAGAATAATATTGATATTTGTCATAAAAAAGTATACAATCAATAACAAAAAACCGCTCAGGTCAATGCCAGAGCGGTTTTTATATTATTATTTAATTATTCTTACGATGGGATTTCTCCTTTGTATAAGAAAGAAATAATTTCTTTGTTTAATTTGTCGATCATTTCACTGAATAAGTGGAAAGATTCCTGTTTGTAGATTACAAGCGGATCTTTCTGCTCATAAACAGCACCCTGAGAAGATCTTCTTAAATCATCCATTTCACGAAGGTGAAGCTTCCAGTTTTCATCGATAATTGATAAAGTAATATTCTTTTCAAAATCATTGACTAAACTTTCACACTTAGTGTCGTAAGCTTCCTTCAGATCAGCAACAATAGTCATTGTTTTGTGCCCGTCTGTGAAAGGAACCTGGATCATTTTAAACATTGAACCCTGATTTTGGTAAACATTCTCAATGATTGGGAATGATTTTTCTTTCAATAGGTTCAGTTTCATCTGGTAATCTTCCTGAGCTGCTTTGAATAGGATATTGGTAAGATCCTGAATGTTCTTGTTATTAAAATCACTCTGAGAAACCGGAGATTCCATCGTGAATGTTTTAATGATGTCATATTCAAAATCCTTATAATTTCCTGTAGCTTTTCCTTTCGCAACGATAGAATTAGCCACATCAAAAATCATATTGGTGATATCATATTTCAGGTGATCTCCGAATAAAGCGTTCTTTCTTCTCTTATAGATAACGTCACGTTGTTTGTTCATTACGTCATCATATTCAAGGAGTCTCTTTCTTGTTCCGAAGTTATTCTCTTCTACTTTTTTCTGAGCTCTTTCAATAGACTTACTGATCATGGAGTGCTGAATAACTTCACCTTCCTTATGACCCATTCTGTCCATCATCTTAGCTATTCTTTCAGAACCGAATAGACGCATCAGGTTATCTTCAAGAGAGACATAGAACTGAGAACTTCCCGGATCTCCCTGACGTCCAGCTCTACCTCTTAACTGTCTGTCAACACGTCTTGAATCGTGTCTTTCAGTACCGATAATTGCTAAACCACCAGCTTCTTTTACTTCTTTAGATAATTTAATATCCGTTCCACGACCTGCCATGTTGGTTGCAATTGTTACAACTCCCGGCTGTCCTGCTCCAGCTACAATCTCTGCTTCTTTCTTGTGAAGCTTCGCGTTCAATACCTGGTGTGGAATCTTTCTTAGCTGTAATGCTTTTGAAAGCAACTGAGAAATTTCTACTGAAGTAGTACCTACAAGTACAGGTCTTTTTGCAGCAGTTAATTTTTCTATTTCTTCAATTACAGCATTATATTTTTCTCTATTGGTTTTGAAAACCAAATCCTGTCTGTCATGTCTTAAAATCGGACGGTTGGTAGGGATTACTACTACATCTAATTTGTAGATTTCCCAAAGCTCACCAGCTTCTGTTTCAGCAGTACCCGTCATCCCCGCAAGCTTGTTGTACATACGGAAATAGTTCTGAAGGGTAACTGTTGCAAAAGTTTGGGTTGCCGCTTCAATTTTTACGTTTTCTTTAGCTTCAATCGCCTGGTGAAGACCGTCTGAATAACGACGTCCCTCCATGATACGACCTGTCTGCTCATCAACGATTTTTACTTCACCATCAATTACCACGTACTCATCATCTTTTTCAAATAATGTATACGCTTTCAATAGCTGGCTCATCGTGTGAACTCTTTCAGATTTTTCAGCAAAATCACTGAAAAGTCTTTCTTTAGCTTCGAATTCCTCTTCCTTAGATAAATTTTTAGCCTCTACTTCAGCAATTTCAGTCCCGATATCAGGAAGCACGAAGAAGTTTGGATCAGAGTTCCCCTGAGACATGTATTCTACACCTTTGTCTGTAAGGTCTACCTGATTGTTCTTTTCTTCAATTACAAAGTAAAGATCTTTATCTACAATCGGCATATCACGGTTGTTATCCTGCATGTATTGTGCCTCAACTTTCTGAAGCAATGCTCTGTTTCCGCTTTCCGATAAGAATTTGATTAATTGTCTGTTTTTAGGAAGACCTCTGTATGCCTGAAGCAATTTGAATCCTCCTTCCTTAGTTTTTCCTGCTGCGATTAGTTTTTTCGCTTCATTGAAAATTACAGAAACTGTTTTCTTCTGAACTTCAACAATTCTGTCGATAGAAGGCTTCAGAACATCGAACTCCTGTCTGTCTCCCTGAGGAACCGGACCGGAAATAATCAATGGCGTTCTTGCATCATCTACCAATACAGAATCCACCTCATCCACGATAGCAAAGTTTAATTCTCTTTGTACCAATTCTGAAGGCGAAGTTACCATGTTATCTCTCAGATAATCGAAACCAAATTCGTTGTTTGTTCCGTAAGTAATATCTGAGTTGTATGCTTTTCTTCTTCCGTCTGAGTTCGGCTGGTGGTTATCGATACAATCGATAGACATTCCGTGAAACTGATAAAGAGGACCCATCCAAGCGGAGTCTCTTTTTGCAAGATAGTCATTCACTGTTACAACGTGAACCCCTCTTTCCGGAAGTGAATTTAAATAAATAGGTAATGTTCCTACCAAAGTTTTACCTTCACCGGTTGCCATCTCAGCAATTTTACCGCTGTGAAGAATAATACCTCCGATAAACTGAACATCATAGTGGACCATATCCCAAACTACAGGAGTTCCGGCAGCGTCCCATGAGTTTTTCCAAACAGCTTGGTCTCCCTGAATTTCCACGAAATCTTTCCCTGCAGCCACAAGTTCTCTGTCCCAGTCACTCGCAGTTACACGGATCTCTTTATTCTGAGCCCATCTTCTGGAAGTTTCTTTGATCAATGCAAAAGCTTCCGGAAGAATCTGAACCAAAACTTTTTCTTCAATTTCGTATGATTCTTTCTTTAAAGACTCAATCTTTGAGAAAAGAGCTTCTTTCTCGTCAACGTTTGTTGAATTTTTTATCTGCTCTTTAATCTGTTCTATTTGAGCTGTGATATTGCTGGTTGCAGATTTTATTGTCTCTTTAAACTCAGCAGTTTTTTGTCTCAAACCATCATCCGACAATTGTTGGATGTTAGGTTCTACAGCCTTGATTTTTGTTACAACTTTTTTTACTTCTTTTAGGTCCTGCGCTTTTTTGTCTCCCAAAAACCCTTTAAGAACTTTGTTTAAAAAACTCATAAATTTTTTGCTTTATGCTTAATGCAGATGCTTTAAGCGTTGTAAATGACACGCTTATCGTGTAAGTTAATATATAAAAAGGGCAAAAAAGCTCTAAGCACGCAGCCTAAAGCTTATCGCTTTATTAATATTCGTCCTCGTTCCAAAGGAAATCCTCGTCCGTTGGATAGTCGCTCCAAACCTCCTCAATAGATTCATAAATCTCTCCTTCATCCTCAATCGCTTGAAGGTTTTCCACTACTTCCATCGGTGCACCAGTTCTGATCGCGTAGTCAATAAGCTCTGCTTTTGTCATTGGCCAAGGTGCGTCACTTAAATATGAAGCTAATTCTAATGTCCAGTACATAATTTTCTAATTTTTTGCAAAAGTATAAAAATAGGTTGTATAATAAACTTTTTTATACTTGATTTTCAATTCTTTTTATAATTTTTTCTTATAAATGTCTGTCACCAACTGCATGGCAGCCATGTCAGAAATTTACTTAATGTCGTTTTCTCAAAAACCATTCCACAAATTTTTTTATGCCATTTTGGAAGTCTGTGTCAGGTTTATAGCCTAATAAATCCTTTGCTTTTGTAATATCGGCATTCGTTTTTGTGACATCTCCGGGTTGCATTGGCAGATTTTTTTTAACAGCTGTCATTTTTAGGGCATCTTCTATAGTGGCTACCATCTCCGTTAAAGTGACAACCTGATTTTCTCCTAAATTAATAATTTCATAGACGCCGGAATTATTTTCCAGATAAATTATAGACTTAACAATTCCGTCAATAATATCTTCTATATAAGTATAATCTCTTGCTGTATTGCCGTCACCATAGAAAGGAATCTCAGAACCTTCAGAAATAAGCTTTGTGAATTTATGTATGGCAAGATCCGGGCGTTGTCTGGGACCATATACCGTAAAAAATCTTAGTTGGATCATATCTATATTATATAAGGTATGATAAACATGTCCCAAAATTTCTCCGCTCTTTTTGGTTGCGGCATAAGGTGAAATAGGATTGTCTACATTATCTGTTTCAGAAAAAGGAATTTTTTCATTATTTCCATAAACACTTGAAGAAGATGCGCAAATAAATTTTTTGATATTAAACTCTTTACATAATTCCCAAAGATTCATGCTTCCGCGAACATTTACTTCTTCATATTCTAAAGGTCTTTCAATAGAAGGACGAACACCAGCTAATGCCGCTAGGTGAATAACTATATCAATAGAATGATTTCTAAAAATATTTTCAAGACCTTTCCTGTCTCTGATATCTTGGTAGTAAAGAATGTATTTGTCTGACTGGGAGAGGGAAATCAGTCGCTTAATATCATCTTCTTTATTGGTGAACTCAAAATCCGAAATTTCGTCAATAGACTCTAAAGTATTTTTAATTTTGATCTGATAGCTGTAGAAATCATCAAAATTGTCAATGTTTATGACAGAATGTCCATTTCTTAATAATCGTTCAATTAAATGGGAACCGATGAACCCGCTGCCTCCTGTTACAAGATAAATCATCTGTGGTTTTTTATTGACACAAAAATATAAATTTTACTTTTTGAAAAATATAATCATTAAATTTACGTAAAAAAGTAATATAAATATAATATGCAGTTTCAAGGGCAAATATTAAAAATGACAAGCTACGATGCTAAACCCATCCAATACTATCTCAATCTTTCAGGAGATCTGATCCATATGAATGAGTTATTTGGAAAAGAGTTAAGCATAAAACATATCGGATTTCAATGTGTAAACTGCGGAGAAGATAAGCCTATCTACAGAATGGGTTTCTGTAAAAACTGTTTTTTTGAAAGTCCATATGCCAGTGATACTATTATCCGCCCAGAGCTCTCTACTGCGCATTTAGGGGTAGCAGAACGTGATCTGGAAGTAGAAAAACAAATTCAACTTCAGCCTCACACAGTTTATCTTGCCTATACCGGAGATGTAAAAGTAGGAGTAACAAGAAATACACAAATTCCTACAAGATGGATTGATCAGGGAGCAACTTTTGCTTTGCCGATTGCCAGAACGGAAAACCGCTATGAAGCAGGAATGATAGAAGTTGCTTTAAAGGATCATTTACCTGATAAAACCAATTGGAGAAAAATGCTTCAGGATGATTTTGAAGGAGAAATAGATCTTGCCGATTTCAGACAGAAAATAAAAGAATACTTCCCTGAGGACTTTCAGAAATTCTACAGTGACGGGGAAGAGCTGTGGATGTTTGATTATCCTTTTGAAAAACCGGAGAAAGTAACCTCATTTACATTAGATAAAAAACCGGAATTTACAGGTAAGCTAACTGGAATTAAAGGACAATATCTTGGATTTGAAGGCGGAAATTTTATGAATGTAAGAGGGCATGAAGGATATGTCATTGAATTCAATGTAAAAAACTGATCTTAACAAAAAAACAAACCAAATCACAAATATGAAAAAATGGGTAAAAAGACTATTAATAAGTTTTGGAATTCTGGCAGTATTTCTTCTGGTTGCGAATTTCGGATTGAATTTTTGGCTTAAAACCCAGCTTCCGGAGTATATAAAAAATAATACAGATTATAAAGTTTCTTATAAACATTTGGATGTAGATTTAAGTACAGGAAATATATTAGCTACTGGAATTTCCGTCAACAGTAAAGATCCGCAAAATACCAATGTCATAGGGCTTCAGGGAACAATTGATACTTTAAAGATCAGTCGTTTTGGGATTTATGATGCGATTTTCAATAAAA
Source organism: Chryseobacterium sp. CS2K3 (assembly GCF_059515185.1). Taxonomy (NCBI): domain Bacteria; kingdom Pseudomonadati; phylum Bacteroidota; class Flavobacteriia; order Flavobacteriales; family Weeksellaceae; genus Chryseobacterium; species Chryseobacterium sp. CS2K3. Next base: position 674,270 of record NZ_JCAKRW010000001.1, read on the forward strand.
TAATAAGCTCATCAGATTTATTATTGGCAAAACCGAACCTTAATATTATTCTTGCAAAACCTATAGATCAGAAAACAGGCAAAAAAAGAAATCCGTTCTTGTTTGAAAATATAAGGATCAATGATGGCAAAATTGCTGTTTTTAGGCACACCAAACAAAAATTTGTATCCGTACAAAAACTTGATCTGTTTGTAGAAAATCTACAGATGACAGAAGAGTCCGTAGAGAATAAATTACCTGTAGTATTTGATAGATATAGTATTAAAGGGCAGAAATTCTTTTTCAGACCCGATAATATATATGCCATTACAATTAATACAATTAATACAGCTAATGGTCAAATGTCTGTTGAAAATTTTAAACTGATTCCGCTTCTTTCTTTTGATCAGTTTAAAAAATATTATCCTAAAAAAACACAGCTATTTGAGTTTTCAATCCCGAAGATGGACTTTAAAGATGTAGTTTTAAAAAAGAATAATGTTGCTCTGGCAGATGCAGAATTTCAAAACCCTCTTTTAACTGTTTATAATACCGGAGTAAAAAAAGAAAAGAAAACAGAGAAAAAATCAAATCTTGAAGTTAATCTGGAAAATATAAAGCTTAAAAATGCTATTGTTAAGATCAATAAACCAGACGGAAACAAACTTTTATCTGCCGGAAATCTAAATTTGAATATCCATAAACTGATTTTTAATAAAGATACATCAGAACAAATTATCCCGGTGGGGTATAATGATTTTACATTCTCAGGTAAAGATATTACCTATTTCGATCACCAAAATATCAATATCGGAAGTATTGCCTTGAAACCTACGAATGGGGAAATCAATAATGTATCTTTTACACCAGGTTCTCCTGAAAGCAGAACTACGGCAATGGATTTAACATCTAACCATATTGCTTTCAATATCAATAAGCTGGAATTCGTTGATAAAAAACTTAATCTGGATATTAAAGATATTATCATTGAAAATCTACATGGAACCATTAAGGCTGGCGAAAATAAACCAAAGAAAAATGCTGGTCCTGGAATTATACAATCTGTTATTGTAAGAAAAGCTTCCTTAAAAAATTCAAATATTATTTATGATAAAGGAAATGAACCATTGGCTTTTCACGATTTGAATGCCACTGTAAACGATATTGAGCTGGGACCTAAACCCAACAATCAGGGACTTTCATTTAAAATAAAAAACTACTTTTTAACTACGCGAAACTTTGCTTACAAAACCCAGTTCTATAATATCAATGTAGGACTTTTAAAGCTAAACAAAAATAAAATTCAGATCAATAATTTTGGTATGAAACCTCTTGTTTCGAGAGCGCAGTTTATCAAAATGATACCGGTAGAACGTGATCTTTATGATTTAAAAGCGGGGCAAATATCAGCAGAAGGAGAGTGGGATCTTTTTTCTCAAAATAAATTTATCAACGCTTCTCATGTAACGATCCAATCTGCGGATGCTAATATCTTTAGAAGTAAAATCCCAAAAGATGATCCTAAAATAAAAGCTCTTTATTCAAAAATGCTGCGTTCCATTAAAATTCCGATGAATATTAATAATCTGGATCTTAAAAATTCCATTTTAGTGTATGAAGAAGATACCCCGGAAAGCATGGGACCAGGAAAACTGACTTTCAGTAATTTTAATATGAATGTTAAAAATCTGAACTCGGCAAAAGCAAAAGGAAAACCTACTAAAGTCGATATTAATATCAATTGTTCATTCATGAATCTGTCTCCGCTTTCCGTAAACTGGAGTTTTGATGTGGCAGACCAGAATGATGCCTTTGCAATTTCAGGAAAAACCTCGAATCTTCCTGCAAGCGGAATTAACCCTTTTATAAGACCTTATCTTCATGTGACAGCTACAGCCGGAACTATTCAGGAAATGCTGTTCAATTTTAAAGGAAATCCTGTTGGTTTACACGGAGCATTTAATTTAAAACATAAAGATCTGAAAATTGCTGTTCTCAACAAGCATAATCATGAAAAGAAAGGCTTACTAACAGCAGTGGCAAACATCTTTATTAAATCAGATTCAGGAAAATTCCCTGAATCCGTGATGGTAGAAAATGTAGAAAGAGATCCTACGAAATCCTTTTTTAACCTCTTTTGGAAAGGTATTGAACAAGGGTTAAAGAAAACTTTGATTGGAAAAAATGTAGAAAAAACAGAAGCGAAGGTGAAAAATGCAGTTTCCACTGTAAAAGATATGAAGGAATCTGTAAAAGAAATTAAACAGGAAATAAAAAATAAAAAATCAACACCAACGACGGAAGAAGAACGTAAGGAAAAGAAAGGGTTCTTCAAAAAAATCTTTAAAAAGAAGGAAGATTCTGAACAAAAATAACTTTTAAACCATCAGGAAGAAGATGTTGCTCCTTTGATTATATGAATAGAATTCCTGATGGTTTAAAAGATTACTATTGATAGGTATCGATTTAAAAATTGAATTCATCACTTTCCAAAACAGGAATGTTTCTTAGGAATTCATCAAATTTTTCACCAGGATAGTTGCTGTCTGCTCCGTAAGAATCAATAATCATTCCTCGGTTTCCAGCATCATCTTTTAATACATACAAAACAGCATTGTCGTCAGGGTTGCTGTCTCCCTCAAAACGATATGTTTTTAAAATAATCAATTCATTAGGCTGGTACACCTTTTCTGAATTCTCAAACTTCATCTCGCAATTCTCATTCATCCTGAATTCCCTTTGGATACCTCTTTCCGAGAGCTTTTGCATGACTTGACTTAATGTGGTCATTCTATCGATGTTTTCTGGATTTTCCATAATAATATTTTTGTTTACAAGTACAATAATTAAACCATTGCTTTCTTAAATATAAGAAAAATAAGCAATTATACTTTCCTTAAAAATAAAGTTTAATGTTAACAAAATTTATAATTTGAAAAAATAAAATAGGTACACTTTTTGCAATGGTTAGACTAATAAATCAGAGAAAATATGAAAAAAGAAGTTGGAGTTTTACTGGCAGGGGGAGTTGGACTTTTGGCAGTATTAAGTTTAATAAGCATAAAGAAAATTTTGACTAAAAAAGATAAAAAATATAGTGATGCCTATTCGGATTATCACAGACACTTTGATGAAAAGAACCACGACGATGAAACACACGGAGTGGAATTTTACGCGCTGAAGTAGTAAAAAAATATATTTAATTATGTTTATCCAACACTTATCTTAGGTGTTGGATTTTTTTTGTGGAAAACTTTAATGTTAAAGTTCATTATTTTATAAAAATTCCATTCTAATTTTACATCCGGATGCAAAACGAAAAATTCATAAAAGGTCAAGGAGCTCAGCGGAACGTTATCAATCGTTTCGACAGATATACTTATGAGCCTGATGATGAAGATTTCGAAATGATGAAGACTACTTTTACAGAAGTCTTTCCGAAAACTATTGTTAATCAGGTTAAAAGCGAAGATCTTCCGATGGAATATTCCATGAATCCTTATCAGGGATGTGAGCATGGATGTTCCTATTGTTTTGCAAGACCTACTCATGAATATTGGGGCTACAGTGCCGGAATCGATTTTGAAAGAAAAATCATGGTAAAGAAAAATGCCCCTGAACTTCTGGAGAAATTTTTTCAGAAAAGAGGATACAAAGCCGCACCTATTTTGCTCTCTGGAAACACAGATTGCTACCAACCGGCAGAAAGACAGTTTGAGATTACCAGAAAACTATTGCAGGTTTGTCTCGATTATAGACATCCGGTCAATATTCTCACAAAAAATGCTTTAGTATTGAGGGATTTGGATATTTTAAAGCCTATGGCGGAGCAGAATCTTGTTTCTGTTTCGTTAAGTATCCCCACAATTAATGAAGATTTGAGGAGAAAGATGGAACCGAGAACAAGCTCAGCAATGAATAAACTGAAGGCAATTGAAGTGCTGTCCGAAAATAAAATTCCCGTACACGTAATGGTAGCACCTATTATTCCGGGATTGAATAGTGACGAACCTCTAAATATTCTAAAATCAATCTCTGATGCCGGAGCTTTAGGCTTTGGATATACATTAGTAAGACTCAATGATACCGTTGAACCTGTTTTTGTCAATTGGATTGAAACCCATTTTCCGGACAGAGCACAAAAAGTACTCAATTTGATTCGTTCTATGCGAGGCGGAAAGCTTGGAGATAAAAGATATTTCGAAAGACAAAAAGGAGAAGGAAACATTGCAGAGATGATTCATACGACTTTTAAAATAGGCAGAAAAAAGTTTTTCGAAGGAAAAGACTTTCCTAAACTATCTGCAAAAGCATTTACAGGAAGCAAAGATCAGCAATTAAGATTATTTGATTAATTATTTTCATTACAGAATTATTCCTCGTGTTTCAGTATGATACTTTTTACTCATCATATATAATCATATATATAGGAAGCTTTATCCCGCTATCCACTCATACTCCTCGCACCTTTACTCTCCAACGCTCAATCCCTCGAACTTTCCCAGTACATGCTGTGGGGTAACGTTTCTATCGGGGCTAGGGAAGAGGTTGCTATAGGTAATAGTTTGCGCCACTTTTTGAACTTGTCTTCATTATTACAATCTTTGTCATCCCGTAGGGATCTCAACAAAGCTTTCCACTTGTTATCTTTATATATTATATAAGAATAGCTATTCTGTTTTATAGTATAATCCAATTTCTCCTTAAACTTTCTAAATTTTCATACTCCCATGTTCTC